>CAMYVO010000005.1 GCA_947302485.1 uncultured Clostridium sp.
GTTTTCTTTCTTTTATTTTTTAATTTTATAGAATCTTTAGCAAATTTAATCCTGTTATTGATATCTTTTTCTAAACATTGAATTTCATGCTCAGATAAAAATCTATTATAATCAGATATATACTGATTCATTTTTTCTTTTGATTCATTTAACAAATTATATTTTTGCATCATAAATACTGTAATTGCAAATTTTCTAATTAGCATTTCTAATTGATTAAATTTATCATCGCAATAATTATTTACAATTTCTATCTTATACATATTTTCCCTTTCTCATCTACAAAAAAATTTCTTATTCTTGTCAAATTATTTATTCTTAATTTGGTTCTAGAGATAATAAAGTGCATTTATTATATAATATTTTTTAATAAAAGACAATGATTTTAAATAAAACAAAAGATTAGAGTTTAGTCTCTAATCTCACTTTTTTAAGTTCCAATTTATTGGCTGGAAACACCGCTTTTTTAAGTTCCAATTTAATGGCTGGATTCACCACTTTTTTATTAGTATATGCAATTTTTTATTTTTATTGCTTACTATACTTTAAATATACCATATTTTATAAGAATAATCAATACTTTTTAACTATTTTCTCTTACACGAATTTTACACGAATTAGGTCACACGAAATTTTAATCCGTCTAATATTTTTTGGTTTTTTTAGTCCATTTTTGCAATTTTCTTCCAAACAAAAAAGCCATAAAAGAGCTAAACAGCAGTGTTTTTAGTGTTGAGCATAATATGATACAAAATACTCAACATTGTTACCGAGGGAAGAACTCTTTAAATTCACTATAAAGTTGTCCAGCTAAGGTTTTATTGTGTGTTAAAACAAGTGTTGGTTTTTGAACTTTTTCTATAATATTTGCCATTGTAAAAGTTTTTCCGAGAACCTGTAACACCAAGTAAAGTCTGAAATTTCTTACCTTCTTTTATACCTTTACTTAAATATTCAATTGCCTTTGGTTGATCCCCGAGCCAGCTTATAATTTGATTGTAGTTTGAACACGTACATCATTTCCTTTCACAAATGACCCAAAAGGGTCAGACCCTTTTGGGTCATTCTTTATTTTATAATATCCTTTATTACTTCTCCAGCAATAATAAGTCCCGCTACTGAGGGAACATATGAAATACTGCCTAATACTTTATTTTCAGCTTGTTCATGTTTTATAGGAATCTCTTTTGAATATATAACTTTTAATTTATTTATTTTCCTTGATTTTAATTCTTTTCTTAATATTCTACACACAGGACATACAGACGTTTTGTATATATCAGCAATCTCCAATTTAGTAGGGTCCAATCTATTTCCTGCTCCCGTTGCTGTTATTATTTTTACATTTTCATTATTGCACTTTTCTATTACTTTAAGCTTACTTGTCATTGTATCTATGGCGTCAACAACATATGTAAAATCTGATGTAATAAGGGATTCTTCTCCTCCCTTTATATCTGTTGGTAAATATTTTTCAATTTTTATGTTAGGATTTATATCTAATATTCTATCTTGCATAACATCAATTTTATATTTTCCAATTGTAGAATGTAGAGCTCCTATCTGTCTATTAATATTAGTTTCATCAAATTTATCATAATCTACAATAACTAAATAGCCTATTCCAGCTCTTGCTAATGCTTCTACAACATATGAACCTACTCCTCCAAGCCCAAACACAGCTACCTTTGCTTTTGAAAGCTTGTCTATCCCATCTTTTCCTATTAATAATTCTGTTCTTGAAAACTGATTTAACATATTTTTTCTCCTTTTTTTATCATATTATTTATACCATTTTTTACATTAAAATACAATAAAATCTATGTAGATAAATAAAGAAGAAGAAAATATCTTCTTCTTTATTTAAAATTTAGCTTTCATCTTCTATAAAATTTATCTGTTCTTCTCTGTGCTTTTGTTTAGCTTGCATATTTTTTAGCATTTCATCATTCATACTTTCTCTATTATTTTTAATATAATTTTCTGTGCTAATATATTTTTCTTTTATATTTTCTAAATGCTCTTCTGGCGAAATATATTTATCTTCATCCTTAATTTTACTTTCAAGTAATTTTATTTGCTTCTCACGTATTTTTTGGATATCTCTTGCATTTTCTTTACTGCCTTTATCACCTATATTTGAATATTGTTCTAGGTGCCTTTTTGTTCTAGTATGATTTTCAACTAAATTTTCTAGATTTTCTAGCTGTCTATTCTTTTTTTCATAATTATCCATTATAAATCCTCCTTTTTTGAAGTAGTATAATTTTATATTGTACTTCTTATTGGTAATTTATAATTGAAATTTTTTCAAAATTTATTCATTTATTAGAGCATCAATAGCATCTTTTTTAACAACAATTTTAGCAGGAATATAGCCTCCAATCATTGTTATTAAAGTACTTACTATTGCAAGATATATTGCATGATTCAACTGCAATTTAGAGACACTTTCAAGCTCGGTTATTTGATATATGATTTTATCATTGTCAGATTTATTTTCGTTATATTCATCTAAGTATTTACATAATTTATCTTTGTTTTCAAATGATGTAGGATATAAAATTGCAAATAACGGAATATCACTTCCTCCTACTATACTTTTTATAATATATCACATAATATTTTATTATTCCATATTTAAAATAAATTTATATAATTAATTTATTTTCTATTGATTTTTCTATTTAAATATTATAATATAGTCATAATATAAGAATTTTAAATGGAGGAAAACAAATGTCAAATAAAATAATATTAATTTTAAGTTTATTTACTATTACTTTTATTACATTTATATTATTATCAAATTTTACTTTTGCAACTGATATAAATATGAATTTACAACTTGATTCTAATAACACAAATTCTCAAACTAATAATTCTACAAATAATACTACATCAAATACAGTTACAAATACCAATTCTTCACTTCCAACAACAAGTACAACTAATTCAACTACAGTAAGTACAATAAGTAACTTACCTGAATCAAACTTAGGCCTTAGCAATATATTAAACATTATATTGATTGTTTTAGGTTTACTATTAATTTTACTTGGAATTGCAATTTTTATAAGATTAAAATAATTTTTAATTAGATTTAACTTTTAAGGATAAAATGTCATTTTATGATTTTTTATCCTTTTTTTGTATGTATATTTAATTTATATAAATCAATAATATATTTAGAATTAAAAATTGTTTTGATTTTTATAAATAACATATAAAGGAGGTCTCATAATGAATAAAAAATTATTAATAATTCTAACACTATTTATTATTTCCATATTTGCTTGCAGTTATGTATTTGCTAATAATGATTTAAATCAAGCTGGAGAAAGTCTTAAAAACGCTGTTCAAAGTACAGGAAATGCAATTAAAAATGCTACACAAGAAGTGGAAAATGGTACCGAAAATGCTGCAAACAATGTAGGAAATGCTGTTCAAAATGGTGCTGAGCATATGCAAAATGCTTCAGAACAAATGGGAAATGATATTTCAAATGGATCAAACAATATGGAATATACTACAGCTAGACTTGCAAATGGTAAAACAGATACAAATAATACATGGACATGGCTAATAGTTGTTGCAGTCGCAGTTATAACAATAGGATTAATTTGGTATTTTATTACTAGAAATAATGATAAACATTAAATTATTTAAGATAGAGAAATTATTTTTCTCTATCTTATTTTGTATTATATTATTATATGTGTTATAATAATATAAATTAAATTAATGAGGTTATATTATGAAAAAAATTATAGCAAAAAACCCAACTGCATATCACAACTATACTATTAATGAGACATTAGAGGCTGGTATTGTGTTATCAGGAACAGAAATCAAATCAATTCGTGCTGGCAAAGTAAATTTAAAAGATAGTTATGCTAGTATAAAAAATGGTGAAGCATATATATACGGAATGCACGTTAGTCATTATGAACATGGAAACATATTTAATAAAAATCCATTAAGAAATCGTAAATTATTGCTACATAAAACTGAAATTATAAAACTAATTGGTTTAACAAAACAAAAAGGTTTTACATTAGTTCCTATTAAAATATATTTTAATGGAAAATATGTAAAACTTGAACTTGGACTTGGAAAAGGAAAAAAACTTTATGATAAAAGACAAGATTTAGCTAAAAAAGACGCTGAAATGAAAATTAAAAAATATATATAAATAAAAATCAAGTAAATATACTTGATTTTTATTTATATATATTTATATATTTTTATGCTTTATTACTTGATCCAAATACATCTCTTATTTTATGTTCTACTGTTTCTGTAATTAAATCTCTTGCAGGTTTCAAATATTTTCTAGGATCGAATGCTCCAGGATCTTGACTAAATACTTTTCTAATACTACCTGTCATTGCAAGTCTTAAATCAGTATCAACATTAATTTTAGATACTCCAGATCTACTTGCTTCTTGTAATATTTCATCTGGTACTCCCTTTGCTCCTGGTATATTTCCTCCATAATTATTACACATCTCAACAAGTTCTGGTATTACCGTAGATGCACCATGTAACACAATTGGTGTATTAGGTATTTTTTCTTTTATTTTAGCTAAAATATCAAATCTAAGTTTTGCTTCTCCTTTAAATTTATATGCACCATGACTTGTTCCTATAGCGATTGCAAGCGAATCACAACCTGTCCTTTCAACAAACTCTTTAGCTTGATCAGGATCAGTATATTTTGCATCAGATTCTGATACATTAACATCATCTTCTATACCTGCAAGCTGTCCTAGTTCTGCTTCAACAACAACTCCTCTTTCATGTGCGTAGTCTACTACCTTTTTAGTAAGAGCGATATTTTCTTCAAAACTATATTTTGAACCATCTATCATTACAGATGTAAATCCTCCATCAATACATGCCATGCATGTTTCAAAATCAGGTCCGTGGTCTAAGTGTAATGCTATTGGAATATTAGTTTCTTCTACTGCAGCCTCAATCATCTTTTTTAAATAAATAGGTCTTGCATATTTTATTGCACCTGATGAAGCCTGAAGAATAACTGGAGAATTTTGTTTTGATGCAGCATCTACAATTCCTTGAATAATTTCCATATTATTTACATTAAATGCTCCAATAGCAAATCCTTCATTCATAGATTTTTCAAACATCACTTTTGTCGTAACTAGTGGCATAACATTCCCTCCTTTTTTTAATTTATTTCATTATACTATAAAAATTTTTAAATGTATATCCTTTTTCTTTTAAATAATTTATAACATCAGGTAAAGTCTCATATGTTAGTATTTTATCTCCCGCATCATGCATTAAAATTACAACATTTTTCTTATCTCCTACTGTATCTATTAAATTCTGCATTAATGCTTCTTTTGTATTTGATCCAGCAGAATCATTTGTAAGAGCATTCCAGTTTATAAATTCTATATTATTTTGTGATAATAGTTCTATTGCTTGTTTTTTTATTTCCGAATATGAGCCCCCATAACTTCCTCCAGGGAATCTAAATAAATGACTATTATATTCTGGAATTTCTATTGCTTGTTGTATAAGAATTTCTGTTCTTAAATATTCATCAAGTACTGTTTGTGGAGAAGAATAAATACTTTTATATACATGAGAATATCCATGATTTGCAATAAAATGTCCTTCTTCATATTCTCTTTTTACTAATTTAGGAAAAAATTCTATTCTACTACCTAAAACAAAAAAGGTTGCTTTTATATTCTCTTTTTTTAATAAATCCAATATTAAAGGCGTAACTGTATTGGATGGTCCATCATCAAATGTTAAATATGCAGTCTTTTCCTCTGATTTATATATATTGTTAATTTTTTCTCTACCAATATCAGTATAGTTAGGTAATAATGAAATATTTCTATAAATTTTTATTTTTTTAACATTTTCTTCTTTATGGATATTTGTATATTGGGATGCAAATTTCACTTCAGTTTTGTTTAAGTAATTTTTTTTATGCATTAATAATATTATTAATATTATTATCAATACAAAAATAATTACAGAAAATTGTAATATTCTATTTTTGTTCTTATTCTCTATAACAATTAAATCTAATTTCATGTCATAACCTTTCAAAATTATTATTCTTCCATTTTGATATTTTAACACATTATTTTATTTTTGACAAATTTTTACTAAATCTTCCATAAAAAAGTATAAATACTATATAGTATTCTTGATTTATTTGGTAAAATATGGTATATTAAATGTATCAGGATAATTCCTGATGTAAAAAAGAGGCATAAATATTGTGCCTCAATAAATGCAAGAAATCACGTCTGCAACAGTGGACGTGATTTCGTTTGTATTAGTTTATATTTATTGCTCATCTTTTATAGTGTTAATTTTAAACAATTTAAATAACTCGACAATTATAATTGGAGAAAATACAAGTATAATTACTTCAATTATATTTTGAGTAGGTAAAATAGCAATACTAAATATATTTCTTAACGCTGGAATAAAAAGAATTATAAGCATTAAGAAACAAGAAGCAATAATAGCCAAAATTAGTTTACTGTTATTAAATATTCCTGTTTTAAATATTGATTCTTTATTATTTCTTACATTAAATACATGAATAAGTTCTGATAATGCAAGAACACAAAATGCCATAGTTTGTGCTATCTTAAGTTTAAGATTTTCATCTGTAATTCCTGGAGTTGCAAGCCCCAATATATATGCTATTAAGGTGATGCATCCAATCATAAATCCCTGGTAGATAACTCTATATGTCATACCTTTTGAAAAAATTCCTTTATTTGATTTTAAAGGCTTTCTTTTCATTATATTTTTATTTGCAGGATCAACAGCAAGAGCAAGAGCTGGTAATGAATCTGTTACTAAGTTAATCCACAATATATGAATTGGAAGCAGAGGTTCTAAATTACTAATATTAGTAATTCCAAACCATTTTGAAAGAAGTGGTGTAATCATAATTGCAGTAAATAATACAATAATTTCCCCCACATTACTTGATAATAAAAATTGAATAGCTTTTAATATATTATCATAAATTCGTCTTCCTTCTTCAACAGCAGATACAACCGTTGCAAAATTATCATCTGTTAATATAACATCAGCAGCTTCCTTTGCAACATCAGTTCCAACTTTTCCCATTGCACATCCAATATCAGCATTTTTTAATGCAGGTGCATCATTTACGCCATCTCCTGTCATAGCAACTATTTCTCCATTTTTTTGCCAAGCTTTTACAATTCTAACTTTATGTTCTGGTGAAACTCTAGCATATACAGAATATTTTCTAATATTTTCAGCAAGATCATCATCTGTAATCTTATCTAGTTCTGCTCCAGTTATAGCTTCAGAATCGTCTTCTAAAATTCCTAATTTCTTTGCAATTGCAATTGCTGTAATTTTATGATCGCCTGTTATCATTACTGTTTTTATTCCTGCAGTTTTACATTTTTCTACTGCAAGTTTTGCTTCTTCTCTTGGAGGGTCAATCATTCCGTACCATTCCAATAAATATGAGATCTTGTTCTAATTTATTCATATCTTCTTTAGTTGGTTTGTGGTCTAATACTTTATATGCCATTGAAAGAACTCTTAATGCATCTTGTGCCATTACTTCGTTATTATTTATTATTTGTTTTTTGTATTCATTCAAGTCTTTTCTTATTTCACCTAAATACAAATAACTACTGCATTTTGCGAGTAGTTCATCAACGCCTCCTTTTGTATATACAATATATTTACCATTTTCTTCATTAACAGTTGTCATTAGTTTTCTTTCAGAATCAAATGGTATTTCACAAATTCTTGGTTTTTGTACGTATTTTGCTGGATCAAAATTAAGTTTAAGCCCCATATCTATTAGAGCAGTTTCAGTTGGATCCCCTGTTAGTTCGTTATTTTCACCAACTTTCGTATCATTACATAACATACTTGCATATATAAGTCTTTTCATGTCATCATCTTTATTTTGATTTTTATCTATATCAAATAAATTACCATTATAAAAAATCTTCTCTACTGTCATTTTATTTTGTGTTAATGTACCAGTTTTATCAGAGCATATAACAGAAGCACTTCCTAAGGTCTCTACTGCTGGTAGCCTTTTAACAATTGCATTTTTTTTAACCATTCTTTGTACACCAATTGCAAGTACTATAGTTGAAACAGCTGCAAGCCCTTCGGGAATTGCAGCAACCGCAAGACTAACCGCTGTCATAAACATATGTATAGGTTCTTTTCCATAAATAATTCCAATTATAAAAATAAATGCGCAAATTCCTAAAGCCACAGTTCCCAATATTTTTCCTAACTGATTTAATTTATTTTGAAGTGGTGTTATATTCTTATCTGTATCATTTATTATCTCAGCAATCTTACCAACTTCTGTTGTCATTCCAGTTTCTACAACAACTCCTTTTCCTCTTCCATATGTAATTAAACTAGATGAAAATAACATATTTGTTCTATCAGCAAGAGCTGCTTTTTCATCATTAATAATATCAATGTTTTTTTCAACAGGTACAGATTCACCTGTTAGTGCAGATTCTTGTACTTTTAAATTTGCACACTCTACAATTCTTAAATCTGCAGGTATATAATCACCTGTATCTAAAACCACTATATCTCCTGGCACCAATTCTCTAGATGGTATTACCATTATGCTTCCATTTCTTACAACTTTTGCAGCATGACTACTTAATTTTTGCAGTGCTTCTAGAGATTTTTCTGCTTTATTCTCTTGTAGAACTCCAATTATTGCATTAACTACAACAACAATTAATATAATAATTGTATCTGTAATACCTTCTCCTTCAGCAATTCCTACAGCACCTGATACAATTGCTGCAATAATTAATACTATAATCATAAAATCTTTAAATTGTTCTAAAAATTTTAGGAAAATAGATTTTTTCTTTTTTGTTTTTAATTCATTAAATCCAAATTTTTCTCTATTTTTTAATACATGTTCATTTGTAAGTCCACTTTCTATGTCTGTTTCTAATTTGTTTTTTGTTTCTTCAATACTTAAATTAAACCATTTTTTCTCCAATTTAAATTCTCCCTTCATAGAACAAAACAAAACTTTTAAAGAAATCTTGCTTTGTCAAAATTTCCTTAAAAGTCTTGCTTACTCACCTAAGAGCTTACTAACCAGATTCTTATAATCGAGTTTGTTGATTAGTAATAAAAAGCTACTCCCTTTTAAATTATATTAATTATATCACTATATAATTTTATTTGTAAAGCAATTTTTATAAACGCTTATATGTATGTACTCTTGCTATTCATTAGTTTTATTTTCTATAAATACTCTGGGAACCCTATATGAAATTGTACTTAAAATTTCATAGTTAATTGTATTACATTTTAGAGCAACATCTTCGAGTGTAATATTATTATTGTCCCATATATATACATCATCTCCAACTTTTACATTATCAATATGTGTTACATCTATCATACAGCTATCCATGCATACATTACCTATAATCTTTGCTATCTTTCCATTAACTATTACCTCGCCTTTGTTTGAAAGTTCACGTCTTAATCCATCAGCATATCCTAGTGGTATTGTAGCAATCTTCATCTTACTTTTAGATATAAATTTTCTAGAATAACTCACTGATTCACCTTCATCAATTTCTTTAAGAAAACTAATTTTAGTTTTTAACTTACAAGTTGGATAAATATGTATTTTATCTTTTAATTTATCGAAGGATTCATATCCATACATTATAATTCCAGGCCTTACCAAATTTGAAACATCATTATTAAAATTAATTAATCCATTTGATGCAGAAGAGTGAATATATTTTATTGAATTAATTTCCTTTTTAATTATTTGAACTGCTTTTTTAAATGTATCTAGTTGTTTTTTTGTATATTCTACATCATAATCGGCTGATGAAAGATGAGTATATATTCCTTCTATAATTATATTTTTATTATTTTTTATCTTATTTAAAAAACTCTGTATCTTTTCTAGTTTTATTCCTGTCCTATTCATACCTGTTTCAATTTCTAGGTGTACTTTAACTTTGTTATTTATGTCATTTAATTTGTTAAGGAATCCTTCTTCACTTAATCCAATGGTAATATTATATTTTATTATATCATCTATTTCGCTAATATATGGTTGATTTAATAGTAATATTTCCTTGTTATATCCTAACTTTCTAAATTCAATAGCTTCATTTACAATAGCAACAGCTATAATATCAAATTGATTTAAAGTTTTTATTCTTTTGTTTATATGTGTTCCATAAGCATTAGCCTTTAAAACTGGCATTATCATTTTATTCCCAACATATTTTTTTATATTTTCAATATTTTTGTTAAAATTGTCTATATTAACTTCTAAAACTGTCCCTCTCACAAATAATCCTCCCTAGCATTTCTTTACATTAATTTATTCTCCACAATTGGAATTTTACTATAATTTATTATATTTCCCTTAGTAATTATTGTTAATTATTACTTAAAATATCTCTAGCAGCAACTAATCCAGTAGCTGCTGCTGTTACGATATTTCCAGCTTTTCCAGCTCCATCTCCCACAAAATAAATATTATCATTTTCTAGTTTAAACTGATTATTTGTTGTTATTTCGTTAGAAAAAAACTTAATTTCTGGCCCATATAATAAAGTCTCATCATTGTTAATACCCGGCATTATTTTATCAAGTATTTCTAATCCTTCAATAATGTTTACAAGTATTCTTTGTGGAAGAACTAATGCTAAGTCTCCGGCCACACAATCTTTAAGTGTTGGTTCTATAAATCCTTTATTAATTCTATGCCATTCTGATCTTCTTCCGTCACGAAGATCTTTTAGTGTTTGAATTATAGGCTTTCCAGCTCCTAACACGCTTGCTATTCTTGCAATAGATTCACCATACATTCTTGTATCCGTTGTTGGTTGTGTTAAATTTACTTTTGAAATAAAAGCAAAATTACTATTATTTGATTTAGTATCTTTTAATGAATATCCATTAACGCAACAATATCCTTCATATGTTTCTTTTGCCACATAACCTCCT
The DNA here is from genome assembly GCA_947302485.1 of uncultured Clostridium sp. Taxonomy (GTDB): domain Bacteria; phylum Bacillota; class Clostridia; order TANB77; family CAG-508; genus CAMYVO01. Next base: position 11,038 of record CAMYVO010000005.1, read on the forward strand.
GGATTAGAACAAAATGTTCTTATTTCATCTCCATACGTATTTGTCTTAATAAATATTGTTGGTTCATATAGTATCTTACTTATATCTTCCATTATTTCTTTTCTGAATTCTACTCTAACGCCAATCTCAATACTTTGTGATACATATGGGATATTATATTTATCAGCAAATTCTCCAACCCATTTAGCTCCTGTCCTTCCTGGAGCTACAATTACGTTATTAGCATTATATGTAACATCTTTTCCTTTATATTTGCAAATTAATTCGTGGTTATTTTCATCTATTGTTTTTATATCATTAACATCGCATAGTTCTTGTACTTCAACACCATTTTCTATAAGATATTTAGTTAATTTATCTATGCAATCTGGTAAGTGGTCAGATCCTATGTGCTTATTTTTTATAATTAAAAGCTTGGCTCCAATCTTAGCAACTTTCTTTTCAAGTTCTTTTGCTTCATCCATATTAGATGGAAATACTTTTGCATCCATTCCAAAATCATTAAATATTTCTTCAGTATCATCAATTAATTTATGTGCTTCACTAATTGACATATATTTAAATAAATCAGATTTTCCAAGTTTTGGTATAAAATTTAATTTACCATCAGAAAAAGTTCCAGCTCCTCCATATCCAGAAAGTATTTGACATGGACTGCAGTTTATACACTCTTTTTTATTCTTTGCTATAGGGCAAACTCTATTTTTTGCAAATTTTCCTCTATCTAAAAGAAGAATTTTTAAATTTTTATTATTTTTTATTAATTCATATGCTGAAAATAGTCCGGCAGGACCAGCTCCAACAATTATAACATCGTACATTTTCATCACCAGACATATTCTATCACAAAAAAAATATAATGTATAGTTTATTTCAAATATAATAAAAAAGTATAAGTGGACTAATCCCCCATACTTTTACTCATTTATTCTATAGCTTCATTGGTGGAGATGAGGAGAGTCGAACTCCTGTCCAATAATCCTTTCATATAAACTTCTCCGAGTGCAGTTTGTTATTATAATTCTCCTTAATATTAGTTAACAAACAAACTAATTTTAAAGATAGCTTTTTAAATACCCTCTATTTTCAAAGCTAAAATAGATTCGTTTCCTACTAAGTCATCGCTCATACTAGAAGCATAGGAATTTCTAGTAGAACGTAGCTGCAAATTAGGCAGCTAATGCTAATTCTCTATTATCAGCGTTTATATTTATTTTTCCGTTTTTTTAAGTGGCCAACGGAAACCACTACTCGCTATTCATACTTCTAGATTACTGTCGAAACCAATTACATCCCCATATAGTTTTATTATAAATCCGATAGCACATCTTTGTCAATGGAAATTAATGTTTGGAATAAGGGTTATTTCATCAATTATAATAAAATTGTTTAAAACATGCCTTTGGAGCTAGTTCGTCGAGGATGCCGCCCCCCTACAAATTCTATAATGCTGAATAGTTACGGTTAATATCTATAAATATTTTAATCTTTGTCTTGCACATAAATTAATTTTGTGCTAATATAATATATATATAAATCATGTAGGGGTGTCGTCCAACGGTTAAGATAGAAGTCTCCAAAACTTTTGATGAGGGTTCGATTCCTTCCACCCCTGCCATATAATTAGTATTCTGGGGGCATTGGAGTTTTATTATGAATTCTATTTTTAAGCTCTCTTTTTTATTTCTAATATTATTAAGTATATTTATTTCTATTTTCTATATTCCTATTATTATAAAAAATCCGAGTATATCAACTAATATTAATATTATTCCCTATTATAGTGAAAACTATTTATGGCCTATACCAGATAGTCATACTATAACCTCATATTTTGGTAGAAGAAATTCTCCAACCTCTAAAGCATCGAGTTATCATTTAGGAGTTGATATAGCGGCACCTCAAGATACAAAACTAATAGCTATTGATAATGGTAAAGTGATATTTACTGGATTTAAAGGAAGCGGAGGCTATACAATCACATATGAAATTAATGGTTTGACAGTAACTTATTGCCATGTTTCACCAAATTATATAATTAAAACTGGAGACATTATATATAAAGGACAACACATTGGATTTGTTGGTCCAAAGAATGTATACGGTATTGTTAATAATCCATATAAAGATAGCAATCGGAAATCCAACAAATGGTGCAACAACCGGTTCTCATTTGCATTTTACAATAAAAAAAGACGGCATAGCCGTCAATCCATTAGATTATTATTATTAAAAAATTTTACATATCGTCATCATCATATTCATCTAATTCTTCTGGTTCGTATTCTATACTATTATCTTCATAGCAATTTGATGAACAACCAGCACATCCTCCTCTACATGAGCCTTCATCATTCCAATCTAGCTCTATTGTATTACAACATTCAGGGCATTTTACTTCTTTTTTTACTCCATCAGTAAAATCCGCCTCAAAAACATAATCACAATATGGACATGTAATTTGGAAATCATACTCATCCTCAATATAAATATCTTTTTCAATATTTTTAATGCTTTTTTCCATTTTGCTTATTCTTTCATCAACCTGATTGTATCTTGCTACTAAACTATCAATTTTATTCATATTATTTTCAGCAATTCTATCTAGTTCATCCTGAAAGACTGTTGTTAATTTATATATTTGTGTCTTAATATATTCTAAGTCATCCTTGTTTTTTATGTTTTCATTTAAATCATTTAAAATGTTTTTTAAACTTGATTGTAAATCAGCCATTTTGCTTCCTTTCTATACTCTTTCCATGTATTCACCAGTTCTAGTATCTATTTTAATTACATCTCCAATATTTATAAATAATGGAACTGAGATTTCAAATCCATTTTCAAGTGTTGCAGGTTTTCCAGAAGTTGTAGTAGTATTACCACTAAATCCTGGTTCTGTATATGTAACTTCTAATTCAACAAACATAGGTGGTTCTACTGAAAAGACATTTCCTTTAAATGATAATATTTTAACCGTCATATTTTCTTTAATATATTTTAAGCTCTCTCCTAATTGTTCTTGATTTAAAGGTAATTGCTCATATGTAGTATTATCCATAAAATAATAAAGATCTCCATCATTATATAAATATTGCATTTCTCTTTTTTCAATTTCAGCACCCTGTAATTTTTCTGATGGATTAAATGTTTTTTCAAGTACTGCTCCTGTAATAACATTTTTTAATTTTGTTCTTACAAAAGCTGCTCCCTTTCCCGGTTTTACATGTTGAAATTCAACTACTTTATATACTGAATTATCTAATTCAAATGTTGTTCCATTTCTGACATCCCCTGCCATATATACTTCTGCCATATTTAATTCTCCTCTCATTTTTTTAATTACTATATTATATTACTATATTTTATGCAAAAAATCAAGTTTTATAAATAATATTAACATCTATATTATAATATAACTTTTGTCTGACTTTGTTAGACTTTCACATCCAGATTTTGTTACTAAACATGTATCTTCAATCCTGATGCCAAATTTACCTGGTAAATATATTCCTGGTTCATTAGTAACTAGCATATTTTCTTTTAAAATAGTTTCATCTTTTTCACCTAAAATTGGATTTTCGTGAACATTTAATCCTACTGAATGTCCTAAAGCATGTACTAATGTATAATTATGAAGTTTAAAATCATTATCGACCATTTTAAATAAAACTTTTGCAGAGATTCCTTCTCGTATTTCCTTTAGCATTTGTTCTTGATTTTTTAAAACCAAGTCATATGCTGGTTTAATATAATCTTGTACTGTGTCTACAAATATTGTTCTTGTCATATCTGAGCAGTACCCTTTATATTTACATCCAAAATCTAAAGTAATTATATCACCAGATTCAATAATTTTATCAGTTGGTATTGCATGAGGCATAGATGAGTTTATACCTGAAGCAACAATCGGCTCAAAAGAAATATCATCTGCTCCATTTATCATGAAGTATTTTTTTATTTCAAATGCAATTTCTTTTTCTGTTTTCCCTTTTTTTATAAATGTCAATAAATATTCAAAACATTTATCTGTTAATTCACATGCTTTTCTAATATATTCAATTTCTTCTTTATCTTTTACGCATCTCTGTTTTTCTATTATTTGCTCTGTTTCGATCATATTGTTTATTTTAAATTTATACATATATTCTTGATATTTACTGTATGTAACATACCCCTCTTCAAATCCTACATTTTCACAAAACATAAAAAAATTTTCGTAATCATCATTTGCTATAGAAGAGAAGTTTTCAACAATAATATCATCACCAATTGTTAGTACTTTTCGAACTGCTTCAATATATCTAGAATCAGTTATATATATGTTTTCTTTTCTTGTAATTAGAAGCAATCCTTCTGCATCAATTCCTGTTAAATATCTAATATTTATAGGATTTGAAATTATCATTCCCTGCATATTTAAACTTTTAAGCTTATTTCTTAGCCATTCAATTTTCATATTCATAGATTAACCACCTTCTTCTATATAAAGTTACAGATAAGATTAAAACGAAAGAATTTTAACTAATATTTGCATAATATAATTTGATGGAGTAAATATTATAATGAATGAAGCTATTGCAATAAATGGTGCAAAAGCAATATATTCTTGTACTTTTTTCTTTCTTATAATTAATAATACTATACTTACAATTGCAGCTATAAAGAAAGATAGTATTGATATTATAATAATATTAAATGTTCCAAAAAAAAGTCCAAGTCCTGCCATTAATTTAACATCACCTAGTCCCATAGCTTCTTTTCTTGATAAAATCTTTCCAAGTAATGAAACAAGTAGAAAAAATCCTCCACCAATTAACATTCCAAATAGCGAATCTATAGCTAGATTAATATTAAATGTTCCATAAATAAAAGCAAATACAAGTCCAAGTTCAAAAATTGTTAAGCTTAATCTATTAGGAATAATTTTTTTCTTGATATCAATAACAAATGCCATAATAAGTAATGGAACTAATACTGTATATTTAATTATATCTATGTTATAAATAATCCCTTTTGTGTTTATTCCCATAAAATATACAAGTAGTATGTAAATAATTCCAGTAATAGCCATTAGATTATAATTCGGCTTAAAGTACTTTATATATTCTGTCCATAAATCTTTTGAAAATACTTTTTTATGTTCAGAAAGTCTTGCTATACACCAGTCTGTAAACTGTCCAATAAAAATCCCAAGAACAGCAAATAATATGTAATACAATATATGAATATCGTTAAAATACATAAATTTATTTCTCCTTTATATTGTTTTTTAAATATTTTTTTATTATTAATTTCTCTATAGGTCTTTTTATTTCAGTCATCAATATATCTTTTTTTCCTATTGGCTCGACCAAAATTGAATACATTTTACATCTATTTGCACCAAATACATCTGTAAAAATCTGATCACCAACAACTGCAATATTCTTATTTTCTATCTGTAGGATATTTTTGGCTTTTAAAAATCCTGACTTACTAGGTTTTTTGGCAAAATATACATATGGTAAATCAAGTATTTTAGCAATATGTTTTACTTTATCTTTTTTATTCGTGTTTGATAAAATACAACACTTTATACCTTCTTTTTTTAGTTTTTCTATCCATTCTTGTACACCATCGGGTATATTTCTGTAATAGTCTAGTAAGGTATTGTCAACATCTAAAATTAGACCGTTTATATTGTTTTCATTTAAAAATTCCAATGTAATATCTTTAACACTTTTATAATATTTTTTTGGGTATAACAACATTATATTCTCCTACATTATTTTAATATATATTATCAATATATATGTAATTTGTCAATTAAAACAAGAGTTTCTATTACAAAAGAAACTCTTATTTTAATTGACATATTTATTTACAAAATCTATGATTTCCAATTGTCACTACAACTGGTCTTGACCATATCCATTTACTTGTTGCAGTCTTTGGATTAAAATAATAAATAGAACCATAACTTGGATCCCAACCATTTAATGCATCTTGTGCAGCTTTTATTGCTGTTTGATTTGGAGATAAATTAATTTGTCCATCACTTACAACAGAAAATGCGCCTGATTGATATATTACACCTGCTATTGTGTTTGGAAATGAAGAGCTCTTAACTCTGTTTAGTACTACACCACCTATAGCAACCTGACCAGTATACGGTTCTCCTCTTGCTTCTGCATAAATTAATCTGCTAAGTAAATTTAAATTACTTGAATTTGATGTTGTGCTTGATCCGCTAGATGTATAAATTCCCATTGCTTCTAATGTATTTTTACCAGCTATTCCATCAACGGTCAATCCATTACTTCTTTGGAAATATTTTACCGCAGCGACTGTTTTACTTCCATATATTCCGTCTATGTTCCCATTATAATATCCCCAGCGCTTAAGTTTAGTTTGTATTTGAGTTACTTCATCTCCAGTAGAGCCATATCTAGATAAAGCTACAACTTTATTATTATATATATTAAAGAAACTATATAAACCAAACATAAATAATAATATACTTGTAGTTATAATAAATCTTAAAATTTTTGTATATTTATTTTTAAGGATTTTTTTGTTTTTTAACATATAAAAATCACCTCTGACTAAAAATACTATTTTAAAATATTTTCTCCATCAAAGGTGATTTTATACATATCATACAAATATGCTATTTTAATTTTAAAATATACCAACAATTTCATTGTTTTCATCTATGTCAATACTTTCTGCAGCTGGTACTTTTGGAAGCCCTGGCATTGTAAATATTTTGCCAGTTAAGACTACTATAAATCCTGCTCCAGCTTTTAATATAATATCCTGAACATGTATTTTAAATGGATCTATACACTGCAAATTTCCAGGATCATCTGAGAATGAATATTGTGTTTTTGCGATACATACTGGTAAGTTAGAATATCCTAATTTTTCAATTTGTGAAATAGCATCTATACTCTTTTCTGAATATTCAACTCCTTCTGCTCCATAGATATTTCTAGCTATTTTTTCTATTTTTTCTTTAATTGTATCTTCAAGTTCATATATAAAATGTAGTTCTTTTTGATTTTCGCATAAATCTGCTACCTTTTGTGCTAAATCTTTTGCACCTTTTCCGCCTTTTTCCCATGCTTCTACAAGGCTTAAAGAAATTCCATTTTTCTTTAAAACTTCTTGTAAATATTCTATTTCTTTTGCTGAATCATCTACATATTTATTAATAGCAACTATAACATTTAGTCCGAATTTGTTACCTATATTATCTATATGTCTTAAAAGGTTATGTACTCCATTTTTTAATGCATCCATATTTTCATTCATAATTTCTTCTTTTGATGCTCCACCATGATATTTTAATGCCTTCATTGTCGCAACGCAAACAACAGCATCTGGTTTTAGTCCAGCTGTTCTACACTTTATATCCATAAATTTTTCAGCACCTAGGTCTGATCCAAATCCTGCTTCTGTTATTACATAATCTGAAAGCTTTAATGCAAGCTTGGTTGCTTTTATACTACTACATCCATGGGCAATATTTGCAAATGGTCCACCATGTACTAAAGCTGGTGTATTTTCTAAAGTTTGAACTAAATTTGGTTTAATAGCGTCTTTTAAAAGAACAGTTAAACTACCTTCTGCTTTTAAATCTTTAGCTGTTATAGGCTCATCTTTTTCATTATATCCAACAATTATATTAGAAATTCTATTCTTTAAGTCATTTATGTCTTTTGATAAACAAAGAATAGCCATAATTTCGGATGCAACACTAATGTCAAATCCATCCTCTCTTGGCACTACATTCTTTTCTCCAGATAGTCCACACTCTATCTTTCTTAGCTGTCTATCATTTAAGTCAACACATCTTTTCCATAATACTTTTTTGAATCCCAACTCGTTTCCAAAATAAATATGATTATCTATTAAAGCTGCAAGTAAATTATTTGCAGAAGTAATTGCGTGAATGTCTCCTGTAAAATGTAAATTAATTTCTTCCATTGGAGCAATTTGTGCATGTCCTCCACCTGTTGCTCCTCCTTTTACTCCAAATACAGGTCCAAGAGATGGTTCTCTTAATGCAAGCATTGATTTTTTTCCAATTTTAGATAACCCATCAGCTAGTCCGATTGACATTGTTGTTTTTCCTTCACCTAACGGCGTAGGATTTATAGCAGTTACAAGAATAAGTTTGCCATTTTTATTATCTTTGCATTTTTCATATACTTCGTCAGATATTTTAGCTTTATATTTTCCATATAACTCTAACTCTTCCTCATTAATTCCAATCCTTTTTGCAACATTAGTAATATGTTCTAATTTTGCTTTTCTTGCAATTTCTATATCGCTCATATTTTCCTCCTTTAATTTATATTATTTTATTATAATATTAATCCTGCTATCAGACCTATTAAGGCTCCCACAAAAACTTCTTTGGGACTATGTCCTAATACCTCTACTAATTTTTCTTGTACTTGAACTGTGGAAAGTCCAGGTGTTTCTACTATCTTATTTAATAGCTTAGCTTGTTTTCCAGCAGCTCTTCTTACTCCTGTTGCATCATACATTACGACAAATGCAAATATAAGTGAAAGGGCAAAAATAGGAGAATCCACTCCCTGACTTTTTCCAATTAAAGTTGCAAGCGATACAACAACAGCAGAGTGTGAACTAGGCATTCCTCCTGCTCCTAGAATTCTTTTAAAATTAAACTTTTTAGTAACAACCAGATCATATATCACTTTAAATATTTGAATACCTGTCCATAATAATACTGGTACATATATATATTTATTTGTTATAAAATCACCAAAAGTATTCATTATTCATTTTCCTTCCTTATTCATTTGTATCAAAATTTTCTTCTACAATACCATTTTCATTTTCAATTAAAATTGAAATTTTCTTTTCTGCTTCTTCTAATATTTTAGTGCATTGTTGTGATAATTTCATTCCTTCTTCGAACTTAGAAACAGCTTCATCTAAATTAAGATCGCCTTTTTCAAGTTCATTTGCAATTTTCTCTAATTTTTCAATTGACTCTTCAAAATTTCCTTTTTTGCTCATTTTATCCCCTTTCTATTCTATTACTTTTGCTTTAATATTTCCATCGTAATATTTTATATCTATCTCATCATCAATAAAAAGATCTTTTGCATTTCTTACAATCTTTCCTGATTTTTGAGTAATACAATAGCCTCTGGTTAAAGTCTTTAATGGACTTAATGTATCAAGTTTTGTAATTATTTCGACAGCTTTGTTTCTATTATTATTAATCTCTTGTCTAACAATGCTTTCTATTTTTTTAATTATCATATCGATTTTTATATATACTTCATTTATATGTCTTGTTGGATCAGTAAAAGCACGGCTCTTCATGCACTTTTCATATCTTAATCTCATAAATTCTACTTTTTTCTTTAATGACAGTTTAAATCTGTTTTGATAATTTTCTATTTTCCCATATATTTCCTTAATATCTGGTACTGCAAGTTCTGCTGCTGCAGAAGGAGTTGGTGCTCTTAAATCAGCTACAAAATCTGAAATTGTAAAATCAGTCTCGTGTCCCACGGCAGAAATTATTGGCAATTTAGAGTTGTAAATTGCTCTTGCTACAATTTCTTCGTTAAATGGCCACAAATCTTCAAGTGAACCTCCACCTCGTGCTAAGATTAAAACATCTGCAAGATTTTTATCATTCATTAATTTTATTGCATCTGCTATTTTTTCAGCTGCACCTTCACCTTGTACAGGAACAGTAAAAAGTCTTATATACACATTTGGATTTCTTCTTGTACTGACATTAATAATATCTCGAATAACAGACCCTGTTTTAGAAGTTAAAACTCCAATTACTTTTGGCATAGCAGGAATTTTCTTTTTAATTTCTTGATTAAATAGTCCTTCTTTTTGTAATTTTTCTTTTAGTTCTTTATATGCAGTATATAAATTTCCCATACCATCGTCTTGCATTGTCTTGCAGTATATTTGGTAAACTCCATCTCTCTCAAATATAGATACAGTTCCAAATACAACAACTTTCATTCCATCTTTTGGTATAAAATTTAAATTGCTAGTATATGTTTTAAACATTATGCACTTTATTAATGAATTTTCATCTTTTAATGTAAAATACATATGTCCTGTATAATGATGCTTAAAGTTAGAAATCTCTCCTTTTACTAATACATTATTTAAGAATTCATCTGTGTCAACTTTTCCCTTAATATATTTATTTAAATCTGTAACAGAAATTGGTTCAGGCTTCATACTTCATCACCATTTTCTTTTATAATACTTGCAAGTACTCCATTTACAAAATTAGATGATGTATCTTCTCCATAAATTTTTGCAAGTTCTACTGCTTCATTTATAGCTATTTTATATGGTAATTTTTTATATAGTATTTCATATATAGCAATTTTCAAAATTACTAAATCGATTTTTGAAATCCTACTAATATCCCATTTTTTTGTTAAATGACTAGAAATAATATTTAATATTTCATCCTCATTTTTTTTTACGCCATTTACAATATCAAGTATAAATTCTTTTTTCTTTTTATCATTTATTTCGTTATTTTCTATATATAAATCAGTTTGTTCTTCGCTATTTTCTTTTTGTATTTCCATGCTATATAAAAGCTGAAACGCTGACTCTCTAGAGGCAGAAATGCTCATATTTTTTTCCATTTTTTACATCCTATCTATAAAATTTTTTAATTTTTCCTTAACTTCATATTTGTTATGTTGAATATAATTTCCTATAAAAGCACAAATTGAAATTACTACTATTCCAATTATTAGCATATATAATTTAGTGCTTAAAATTATAATGGCAAAAATTATCCCTATTATAGCTCCTCTATATTGAATAATAAAATTCTTTATATTTTCCATTATCCTTCCTCCTGATCATCTATCGTTTCTTTTTGAGGTGTAATATTTTTTATTCTAATGTTTACTTCTTTTACATCTAAATCTGTTGATGATTTTATTTCTTCTTTAATTCTAGCTTGCATATTTGACGATAATTCCTTTATAACTGTATTTGTATACACTCGTAAATTTACAAATATTATTAAGTTATTTTCTTTATCAATTGCTATTTTGGTTACTATGTTTTCTGTACTATCAAATCCATTTGCAACATTCTTTACTAGGTTTTCGATTGTTTCCTTAGAAATTAAAAGTTTTCCATCCTCATTTTCTAATAATATTCCATCTTTAAATCCATTTACATCTTTTTTAGATGATGAAAAAAATATTCCTTTTATAGCAAATAATATCAATAAAACTAAAACACCTAATGTAATCTTAATAGCTAAACTATTATTTAATATTTTTTCAATCATCGCCGTTACTGTTGGTATAGTAATCCATCCAAATATTATGAAGCTTAATATCAATGATGTAACAAATATTATTACAGAAAAAATAATGTATATCACTCTATCTATAAATTTCATTTTTATCCCTCTTCCTATAATACATAAATAAGCAATCTACTAATTAAATTATTCTTCAGAACTTTTGCTTTCTTGCTCTACTTTATTAACTGTGGTGCTAACACCTTGTACATGCACGTTTACTGCTGAAACAGTAAGTCCTGTCATAGTTTCTACTGCTTTCTTTACTCTGTTCTGAATTTCAAAAGCAACATCAGGTATTCTAGTACCATATTCCACAATTATATTAACATCTATTTTGGTATTTTTTTCTCCAACATCTGCTTTGATTCCTTTAGTTATGCTTTTTTTACTACTAAAAACTTCTGTAATTCCTCCTGCAAATCCTCCTGCCATTCCAGATACTCCCGAAACTTCAGAAACAGCCATTCCTGCTATTGTAGCAACAACATCATCAGATATTTTTATATCATTAGTGTCAACTTCTTCTATTTCAATAATCTCTTCTATTTCTTCATTATTTTTATCTTCTTCTTTCATACTAATACCTCCTCTTAATATTATTTAATTTTATACTAAAAATTGATATCCTTATTCTATCACAAGTATACCAATTTTTACAAGTTTTTTTAATTTATAATTGTATATTTTTATAATTACACCCTTAAATTCTAAATAGAAACAAATCAATTTATTGCTTTCTTACTCACATCTTGCAAACCACACTCTTCTTAAATCTTTACTTGCTTCTATTACTTCTACCTGTATTTTATCACCGATTTTAAATACTTGTTTTGTATGTTCACCTGTTAAATTCTTTTTCTCATCATCATATATATAATACTCATTTCCAAGATTTTCGAATCTAATTAAACCTTCAACTGTATTTTCCAATTCTACAAAAACGCCAAATGAAGTGATACTACTGATAATTCCATTATATATATTTCCTATTTTATCTTCCATAAATTCTGCTTTTTTTATATCTTCGCTTTCTCTTTCCATTTTTTGTGCATTTTTTTCCCTATTTGAAGATTCTTCTGCATATTTTTTTGCAAGTTCTGTATATCTTTCTTTATCTCGATTACTAAAGTTATATCCCTGATTTATATATTTTGAAATAATCCTATGAATAAATAAATCTGGATATCTTCTAATAGGTGATGTAAAATGGCAATAGTATTTACTTGAAATTCCAAAATGTCCTTTATTTTCATTTTCATATATTGCAATTTTTAACGTTCTAAGTATTAGATTAGAAATTACTTTTTCTTCTGGTTTACCTTTTGCTTTTTTTAATATATCGCTGAATGCTTTTGGGTGAATATTTTCTTTATTACCTTTAATCTTGTATCCAAAGTTAAATAGAAATTTATTTAACTCTTTAACTTTTTCCATATCAGGTTTTTCATGCACACGATAAATAAAAGGTGCTTCTAGCCAGAAAAATTTTTCGGCTACTACTTCATTTGCAGTTAGCATAAATTGTTCTATAATCTGATTTGAAAAACTTGATTCATATTTTCTTACATCAATCGGCTTACCTTTTTTATTAAGTACAATCTTGCTTTCCGGTATATCAAGTTCTAAATAACCCTGAGCTATTCTTTTGTTCTGTAATATTTTTGCTAATTCCTCCATTTTTTTAAATTGTTCTATATATTTATGATATTTTTCCGTAATTTCTTTATCGTTTTCATCTAATATCTTTTGGACATCTGTATAATTCATTCTTTCTGTTACGTTTATCACTGCTTTGAATATATCCGAAGAAATTACATTACCTTTTGCATCTATTTCCATTTCTACTGATAATGTATATCTATCTTTCCCTGCATTTAAGCTACAAATTCCATTTGATAATCTTCTAGGAAGCATTGGTATTACCTTATCAAAGATATATACACTTGTTCCTCTTGTAACTGCCTCTAGATCAAGTTTAGAATTTTCTTTAACATAGTAACTCACATCTGCAATATGAACACCTAACATAAAGTTGCCATTTTCTAGTTTTTTAACGCAAACTGCATCATCTAAATCCTTTGCATCTTCACCATCAATTGTAAATATACTTTCATCTCGTAAATCTACACGATTTGGCAAATCCTTTTTTTCTATTTCTTGCTTAATTTGTTTTGCTTCCTCTAATACAAATTTAGGAAATTTGTATGGAAGATTGTATTCTTTTACAAGACTTAACAAATCGACTTCAGCTTCATCTTTATTTCCAAGTACTTCAATTATTTTCCCTTCTGCACTCTTTTCTTTTTTAGGATATTTTGTAATTTGAACTACAACTTTTTGTTCATTTTTTGCATTTTTCATATTTCTTTTTGCAATAAATATATCTGAGCCAATTTTTCTGTTATCTGGAACGACAAATCCGAAATCTTTATTTTTTTTAAATGTTCCTACTATTTGATTTTTTCCTGTCTGTTTTATTTTATCAATTGTTTTTTGTTTCATTCAACCACCACACATAAATAAAATTAGAAATAATGAGGCAGCTATGTACTGCCTCATTACTATTATTAACTAATATTTTAAATAACATACACAATTGATAATGCAATCGTAAGTATAACAAATGCAATTGCTAGAATTATAGTCCATTTTTTTAATTTACCTTCTTTTGTTCTTCCTTTGTTTTTATCAAAGAAATTATTTGTAGAAGATCCAGTTATTGTTGCAGACATTCCTCCGTCTTCTTTAGATTGTGACATTGTAATTATAATTAATGCAAAACACACAATAACATCTAATACTATTAATATATATTTTAATACTTCCATTTTATATTTCCTCCCAGAAAGCTTTATTTACACTTTAATAATTTTAGCATAAAACTACATTAAATGTAAATAGTTTTTAGTATTTTTTATAAAATGTACACATATCTTTTATATATAAATAGAGGTGTAACTTATGTTCTTTAGAGTTTTTAAATTTAAAAAAATCACTTTAATGTTTTTTATTTTATTATTTATTCCTTTAATTCTATTCTACTATATATATGCAAATACCTTAATATATTATTGGGATGAAGAAAGCAATTCAAAAGGTATGAACTATATTAAATGGGTTGAATTTACTCCTTCAGTATGGTTACTTGAAAAAACATCTAATATAGATATAAAATCTCATAACGAAAATTGGGATATTAAAATAAATTGGATTGAACTTTTAGCATATTTGTCTGCTAAATATTATGGGAATTTAGATAAATTTAAGCAATCAGATTTAGATAATTTAGTCCAAAGATTAAAAGAAGGTAAAACAATTGAAGAATTGACTTCTAATTTAAATCTATATGATTATTATTATGAGAGCTATAATGCAATATTATGTCAATTTATTGGTGATTACGAAGTAGAAATTGAAAATAATGGAATAAAACAATATGAAGGTAAATATGGTATTAAAGCATTTCTTCCTATTGCAAAAAAATATAGTTTTAGCCATTACAAAGATTTTGGTAATTCAAGATCATATGGATATAGAAGAAGACACCTTGGAAATGATTTAATGGGAAGTATTGGAACACCTATAATAGCAGTAGAATCTGGTATAATTGAAGCAATAGGATGGAATCAGTATGGTGGTTGGAGAATTGGTATAAGAAGTTTCGATAAAAAAAGATATTATTACTATGCACATTTAAGAAAAGATCATCCATTTAATAATGAATTTAAGGAAGGTGATATAGTAAAAGCAGGTGATGTTATTGGATATTTAGGCATGACTGGATACAGCTTAAAAGAAAATGTAAATAATATAAATGTTCCACATTTGCATTTTGGTATGCAGATCATTTTTGATGAATCTCAAAAAGATGGAATAAATCAAATATGGATTGATGTATATAACATTATTGAATTTTTAAGGAAACATAGATCTGAAGTGTACCTTGATAAATCAAATGAAACTAAAGATTATGTTAGAAAATACGATATTATAGATCCTGTAATAAATAAATAATTCACCTATTCTTTTCTCTATTTTACAAATAATCTATTATTATTCTTTTCAAATTATATTTTTTGTTATAAAATACATTTGAAATATATTTGCGAGGTAATAAATATGAAGTTTTTAAAGAAATTATTACTTATTGTTGTTATTGCAATTATTGTATTAATATCATTTATAGGTATTAATGGGTATATAGTATATCATGATGCATTAAAAGAAATCACTTTAGAAGATAAAGTAAAACAAATTAGAGATAATAATAATTTCACAAGTTTAGATAATGTATCTTTAGATTTCAAAAATGCTATTGTAGCTGTTGAAGACCATCGTTTTTATAGTCATTCAGGAGTTGACTATATTGGAACAGCTCGTGCAATATTTGTAAATGTAAAAACAAATTCCTTAAGTCAGGGCGGTAGCACTATCACTCAGCAGCTTGCAAAAAATATTTACTTTTCAAATGATACTAATTTAATGGAAAAAATTGCAGAAATACTTATTTCACTTGATTTAGAAAAAAAATATTCCAAAGATGAAATTTTAGAATTATATATAAACAGTATTTACTATGGAAATGGATATTATTGTATTGGTGATGCATCAAATGGTTATTTTGATAAAAAACCAATTGATATGTCAAGATATGAATCTACTTTACTTGCAGGTGTTCCAAATGCACCTTCTGTATATGCTCCAAGCGTAAATCTTGATTTAGCAGAAAAAAGGCAGAACAAAGTATTAAGTTCTATGGTTGAATATGGTTATTTAACAGAAGAAGAATCAAATAATGTAAAATCAGAACAAAAAAGCAAGAATCCCTAAAATTCTTGCTTTTTATGTGCTGATTTATTTTTTCATTTTATTCTTTATATATTCTATCTCTTCTTCCATATCTAATCTTAAAAATAAAGGCTCTCCTTTAGCCATTACTTTTAAATTAGATGGTAAACCATCATATCCTTTTATGCTATTCCATGTCTGCAAGTCCTCTTTAATTTCTAACTGCTTAAACATTTTTTTTGATGTTTCTGGCATAAAAGGTGTAAGTAAAATTGCTATTTTTCTTAAGTTTTCAACTAGATGATACATAACTGAATCAAGTTTTAATTTATCTTCTTCTTTTGCAAGTTTCCATGGCTCTGTTTCATCTATATATTTATTTGTTCTAGAAATTATTGTCCATAATTCCGTTAAAGCTATTGATAAGTGATATTTTTCTATGTTTTCTTCCACAATATCAATTTGTTTGTTAGTTGTTTTTTCTAAATCTTCATCAGATTCATTTATAATCCCCTTATATGAAGGAACAATTCCATCATAAAACTTATTTATCATGCCTATTGTTCTATTAAGTAAATTCCCCAAATCATTGCATAACTCATAGTTAAATCTTTCTACAAAACTTTCAGGTGAAAATATACCATCTTGTTCAAAACTTAATTCTCTTAATAGAAAATATCTTGTTGCATCTAATCCATAGCGTTCAATTAAATCCTCCGGGTATATAACATTTCCCTTTGATTTACTCATTTTACCATCTTTCATCATTATAAATCCATGTGCATAAACGGTTTTAGGTAATGGAATATCCAAAGCCATTAGAAAGATAGGCCAATATATAGCATGGAAACGTACAATATCCTTTCCTACAACTTGGATATCTGCTGGCCAATACTTTTTAAATAAAGTATCATCATCTGTCATATATCCTAAGAACGTAATATAGTTTGTTAATGCATCTAACCAAACATAAACTACATGTTTTGGATCTTTTTTTACTTTAATGCCCCAATCAAAAGTTGTACGTGTAACACATAAATCTTCAAGACCAGGTTTTATAAAATTATTTATCATTTCATTTTTTCTTGATTCTGGCTGTATAAAGTTAGGGTGTTCGTCATAATATTTTAGTAATCTATCTGCATATTTTTTCATATTAAAAAAGTATGCTTCCTCTTTCATTAATTTTACTTCTCTACCGCAATCTGGGCATTTACCATCTACAAGCTGTGTTTTTGTAAAATATGATTCACATGGTACACAATACCATCCTTCATATTCGCCTTTATATATATCTCCTGATTTCATAAATTTATCAAATATTTTTTGAACTATTTCTTCGTGTTTAGGATTTGTTGTTCGAACAAATTCATCATATTCAATATGCATTTTACTCCATAAACGCTTCGCATCCTCAGCAATTTTATCAACATATTCTTGAGGTTTCATGTTATTCTCTATTGCTACAGTCTCAATCTTTTGTCCATGTTCATCAGTACCTGTTGTAAATCTTACATCATATCCTCTTAATTTTTTATATCTTGCAATTGCATCTGAAAATGTTGTGGTATATGCAGTTCCTATATGGAATCTTCCACTAGGATAATAAATAGGTGTTGTTATATAAAATGTATTATTATGTTTCATATTTCCTCCTATCTCATTTCATATTTTTAAACTCTTTATTTTATTATATTATATTTAAGATTTTTTAAACATATAAATTATACTATATATTAATAATGGTTGCAATAAAATTATAAAACAAAAAAGAACCTTTAAAAGATTCTTTCTTGTTTTATACTAATTAAATTATTCTTCTTCTTTCATTTCTACTACTTGTTTACCATTATAATATCCACAGTTAGGACAAGCTCTATGTGACATTACTGGTTCATGGCAGTGTGGACATGTAGCTATACTTGGATTTTCTAGTTTCCATGTAGATCTTCTTAATCCTGTTCTTGCTTTTGACCATCTTCTTTTTGGTTGTGCCATTTTTATTCCCTCCTCGTCTTTAGAAAGATATTTATATATCTATGATTATTTTTATCTAAATTTAAATGCTATAATAGTATACTAATTTTTTTTTGATTTGTCAAGATTTATTGTGCATATTTTGCAATTAATGCCTTAATTTTTATTCCTTGACTTGAAAACATCTCTTCATGTTCTGTTATTATGTTTGTTTCAAAGATATTATCATTGTGTAGATCTCTTGTATATTTTATAACTTCAAAACCTGATTCTCTAAAATATTTTAAGCTATCTTCAAAAAGTCCATCATCATCTGTTTTAAAATGTATTTCTCCATTCTTCTTTAAAAAAGCTTTATATAATTCTAGTTGTTTTGGATACGTAAGACGCTTTTTTCTATGTTTTCCTTTTGGCCATGGATTACAAAAATTAATATATATTCTTTCTATAATATCAGTTTCATCAAGAATTAAAAATATTCTTTCAACATCAATTCTAGCAAGAACTAAATTGTTTACTGAATCTTCTCCAAATTCTTTTTCTACATTTCTTTTTGCCAGTCCGAGCATAGTGTCTATCATATCTACTGCTATGTAATTAATTTGTGCATTAATTTTTGCAAGTTTTGCAATAAATGTTCCTTTACCACACCCCAGCTCTAAATGTATTGGATTTTCATTATTAAAATATTCTCTCCATTTCCCCTTTTTATCTATTGGACTATCAAAATAAAATGCACATTCTTCTAATTCTTTATTTACCCATTTCTTTCTACGTATTCTCATTATTACTCCTTGTTTTTTGTTAAGTATTATAATTATCAATATAAATTTTACAATATTTTTTAAAAAATGACAAGACTGCTAGTCACAACGTAACTAGCAGTCTTGCCTGGAGTTTAGTCTTTTGGGCAAAGCTTCGAGCAAAACCGTGTACCCTCTGCTACACAGTGAGTATGCTTGCAGTTTTTGCACGGGCAGGCAATTATCTCTGCCCTCTTAGTGGATTCACATAAAATGATTTCCACCCGTACCACAAGCTCATTCTCCTTAGCTTTGCCTTTGTTTCCTGCTTTTTTCATATCATTTCTCCTATGTCTTACTAACCTATACAGGTTATATTTATTATATCACATTTTAAACTATATTTCAAATTTTTCCCAATTTTAAATTTGTTAAAAAATAGACACATATTGACTTTTAATATTTATTTCCAATATAATACAAGAAATTATATATATTTCAAGGAGATATATTACCGTATGGAATTATCATATTTAGTAAATAATAATAAATATAAAACAATACGTGAAATATTAAAGCAAGAATTTGAGATTTCTGATAGACTATTATTACATTTAAAAAAAGAACAAAAAATATTTCTAAACAATCAAAAATCATATTCTCATGCTTTAGTTAAAAACGGAGATATCATATCTGTATTAATTGATTTCGAAGAAGAAAGTACAAATATCGTTCCTAAAAAAATAAAGATTAATATCTTGTTTGAAGACGAATATTTATTAATAGTTAATAAACAAAGTAATATTGCAGTTCATCCATCACATACTCATTACTCAAATAGTTTATCCAATGGTGTTAAATATTATTTTAATTCTATTAATTTAAAGAAAAAAATACGAATTGTCAATCGTTTAGATAAAGATACTTCAGGACTTGTAATTTTTGCTAAAAATGAATATATACAAGAATGCCTTATTAAGCAAATGAAAAATAAAATTTTTAAAAAGGAATATATTGGAATTGTTGATGGTATTTTAACAAAAAAATATGGTACCATTTCTGCACCAATAGCCAGAAAAGATAATAGCATTATAGAAAGGTGTATTTCTCCTAATGGAGTTTCTGCAATTACACATTATAAAATTTTAAAAGAGTATAATAATTACTCACTAGTACAATTTACTTTAGAAACTGGAAGAACACATCAGATACGTGTTCATTCAGCATATATAGGTCACCCAATTTCTGGAGACACTTTGTATGGCACTTCATCTACATATATTTCTAGGCAAGCATTACATTGCAATAGACTCTTCTTTATTCATCCAATATTACGTAAAAAAATGTCTATAGCAGCACCTCTTCCACAAGATATTTGTGCCTTTATAAATTCCATATAAACGTAATTAATAAAACAATAATTTCTGCTGACTGAATAGAAATTATTTCTGAATATTTTTATATAATTTTGCAGATAATAAATTATATAAAGAATGGAGGTGCATTTCTATGTCAAACGAAAACAAGAAGAATAATAAGAACAACAATAAAAATAACAATAGAAATAATAATAATAATAACAACAATAATAACAATAATGAATGCAGATAATTGTTTAATAAAATAAATTTAAAAGAACATGGGTAAACCGTGTTCTTTTAAATTTATTTTATTCCAAATATTTTTTTAAAAATTGTCCAGTATATGATCTTTCATTTTTTATAACTTGTTCAGGAGTACCTACTTGTATAATTTCTCCTCCTTTTTCTCCGCCTTCAGGTCCTAAGTCAATAATATAATCGGCAGTTTTTATTAAATCTAAGTTATGTTCAATAACAATAATTGTATTTCCAGTATCCACAAGCCTATGTAATATATCTACAAGTTTATGCACATCTGCGATGTGTAAACCTGTTGTTGGTTCATCTAAAATGTATAAAGTCTTACCAGTAGCTTTTTTAGACAATTCTGTTGCAAGTTTTACACGTTGTGCTTCTCCTCCTGATAAAGTTGTAGATGGTTGTCCAAGTTTTATATATCCAAGGCCTACATCATATAATGTTTGTATTTTTTGTTTGATTTTAGGAATATTCTTAAAAAATTCTAATGATTCTTCTACTGTCATATCTAAAACATCAGAAATACTTTTCCCTTTATATTTTACCTCTAATGTTTCATGGTTATATCTTTTACCTTTACACACCTCACAAGGAACATAAATATCTGGCAAAAAATGCATTCCAATTCTTATTATTCCATCTCCACTACATGCTTCGCATCTTCCACCTTGTACATTAAAGCTAAATCTTCCTTTTTGGTATCCTCTCATTTTTGCTTCATTAGTACCCGCAAAAATATCACGTATTGTATCAAATACGCCAGTATATGTTGCTGGATTTGATCTTGGAGTTCTTCCTATTGGAGATTGATCGATATTAATTATTTTATCAATATTCTCTATTCCTTTAATTTCCACACATTTTCCTGGCTTTTCATTAGAATGATTTAATTCTTTAGCTATACTTTTGTAAAGCACTTCATCTATTAATGTACTTTTCCCCGAACCTGATACACCAGTTATACAGTTAAAAACGCCTAATGGAAATTTTACATTTATATTTTTTAAGTTGTTTTGTGTTGCACCTTTAATCTCAATATTTTTTCCACTAGATTTTCTTCTCTTTTTAGGAACAGAAATTTTCTTTCTACCGCTTAAATATTGTCCTGTAACAGATTCTGTAATCTTCTTAATTTCTTCTGCAGTTCCTTGTGCAATAACACTTCCTCCATGAACACCTGGTCCAGGCCCAATATCAATAATTTGGTCTGCTGCATACATTGTATCTTCATCATGCTCAACTACCAACACTGTATTTCCTAAATCTCTTAATTTTTTAAGTGTATCAATTAGTTTATCATTATCTCTTTGATGAAGGCCAATACTTGGTTCATCTAATATATATAATACTCCTGTTAAACTAGATCCTATTTGAGTTGCAAGTCTTATACGTTGAGCTTCTCCACCTGATAATGAACCCGCAGATCTTGATAAAGTTAGATATTCAAGTCCTACGTCAATTAAAAATTGTAATCGTTTATTTAATTCTTTAAAAATTTGACTTGCAATCATTTCCTCTTTTTTAGTTAAAGTTAAAGAATTAATGTATTGTTTAATTTCATATATTGGCATATCTGTTAGTTCTTTAATATTTAAACTTCCAACTTTAACAGATAAGCTTTCTTTTTTTAATCTTGCTCCATTACATGTATGACAAGGACTATTGCTCATATACATTTCATAAAAATCACGCATTCCTTGTGATTTGGTCTCAGAATATCTTCTTTCTAGAGTTGGTATTACACCCTCAAAAGGTGTTGTGAATTTTCGTATTCCAGCTGCAGATTCAAACTTAAATTCAATTTCTTCATTACCTGTTCCATATAGTATTTTTTCTAAAAATTCTCTCGGAAGTTTTTTTATAGGTTGATTAATGTTTACTCCATAATATTTCCCAATACTTTCGAAGTACATTTTTGCCATTGTTTCAGATTTTTTCATACTGCTTGCACCAAAAGCTTTTACACCATCATATAACGTTTTATTTTTATCTGGAATAATTAAATCTTCGTCCATTTTCATTAAATACCCAATTCCAGTACATGTTAGGCAAGCCCCAAAAGGGTTGTTAAAAGAAAACATCCTTGGTGTTAATTCTTCAATACTTATTCCACATATTGGACATGAATAATTAGCGCTAAATAGTTTTTCTTCTTTACCAATAATATCTACAATTACCAAATTATCTGCATTTTTTAAAGAAACTTCTATTGATTCCGCTAAACGATTTCTAATATCATCCTTTATGACTAATCTATCAACAATCAATTCAATATTATGCTTTTTCTTTCTATCTATATCAAGATCATCTGTTAGTTCTACTACTTGTCTATCAACTCTTGCGCGAACGAATCCTTGTTTTGAAAAACTTTGAATAAGTTTCGTATACTCTCCTTTTCTTCCACGAACAATCGGAGATAATATTTGTATTTTTGTTCCATTTTCTAATTTCATTACTTCATCTACAATTTGATCTATTGTTTGCTTTTCTATTTTTCTTCCACAGTTTGGACAATATGGAACACCAATTCTAGCATATAACAAGCGTAGATAATCATATATTTCTGTTACAGTTCCTACTGTAGAACGCGGATTTTTTGACGTAGTTTTTTGATCTATTGAAATAGCTGGTGATAATCCATCAATAGATTCAACTTCTGGTTTTTCCATTAATCCTAAAAATTGTCTAGCATAAGAAGATAAGCTTTCTACATATCTTCTTTGCCCTTCTGCATATAAAGTATCAAATGCAAGCGAAGATTTCCCAGATCCTGAAACCCCTGTTATTACAACTAATTTATCTCTTGGTATATCTATATTAATATTTTTTAAATTATGTTCTTTTGCTCCTTTAACTCTAATTATATCGTTCATATTTTCCCCCTAGTTAATATTTAACTACTTGGTATTATACTACAGATCAAGGCACAAAACAAGAGTTTGTAAAAAATAGATTAATAAATATTAATCTATTAATATTTATTAATCTATTTTTAGACTATTTTAATAATTTCTGTTTTTTTATAAAAATCATTCTAATAAATTTAGGTAATTTATTTAAGGAATCTTGCAAATATTTATTGCTTTCTTTTAATCTTTCATTTGATTCTTTTAGATTTTTATTATTCTCTTGTAAGCTTGAAACAGATTTTTGATATTCCAATAGTAGATCCTTTGCTTTATTCAATTTGTTTTTATTATTTATATATACTTGTTTTTCCCTATTTTCTTCTGAATCTGTATTTTTATCTAGTAGTTCAGGATTGTTAGAAAGTTCATATAATTTCTCAAAGTTTACCTTTCCATTTTTAATCACACCTGCATTATAATACTTTAAATAAATTGCTTCTTGAACATCTAATAATTCTTTTTCAGATATAGATGACAAAATATCATTACCTTCTAAATCAGTTTCTTTTCTTAATATATATATCATTTCATTTTCATGTTCTTCTTCACTTATTAATATTATATATTCCTTGTCATCAACTATATATATATCTACAACAATATAATTTTTATCATCATCTAATTTAATAATACTATCCTTTAATAAAATATCCATAATCTACCTCTCTACACCTATACCATTCTTGTCTTGACCAATTTGACCTTCATTTTGCATACTGTAGTATACTGATTCAAATATTTTTGAGTTATATAAGCTTTTTAAACCTTTTATAATTTCTAGAGTTCTTTCATCCTCTGCTAGTTTAAGGTGTTGTTCACTTTCTGAAACATCATGTATAACAGCTTCTTCAGTATATGATTTTTTTCCATCTTCTGGTCTATTGCCTATACTTTGTTCAGTAGTTTCTTTATGTTTTTCAGTTAATCCTATACTTTCTTTTCTCATTTGTTCTTGTTTTGTAAAATATTCTTCAAAAATATCTGATACTTCTTTTAAATCATCTATCTTCTTTAAGTCATACCCTGTATATTGTTGTATCAATTTTAATTTTAAGTTATTAAGATTAACACTATCTTTTAGGTCTTCTTCTGTATAACTTATTTGAGAATCATCTAATAACTGTTTCATCTCCTCTGGAGACAATCTACATATAGTTGATATATTTGTAACATCCAAAATATTCTTCCATTCTTCTTCAGTCATATTATAATATTTATCATTTAGAACTTTATGAAAAGAACTTGGCACTCCATCACTTGTAGATGTTCCAACAAATTCATCTCCTAATAATTCCTTAACTAATACATCCTTATCTCCTTCCATCCAATTATTAATATCATTCATTATTTCCTCAGAGTTTTCGTAGCATTTTTCAAGAATATTTATAAGTTCAGGATTAATGTTTTCGTTTTCTAAAATATTTATTATATATTGGATATTTTCATCATTGATTATTATGCTGTCACCATCTATTCTGTTTATGTCCTCGCCTCCTTGATCTTTTGGATCAATGGTTGGATCTGAATCTCCATTTTCTGTCGCTCCAGGGATTGGTTCAGGCTCAGGTATTGGCTGTCTTCCACACTGTCTAAGTACAAGAATAATAGGAATTGGTAATAATAGTAAAGCTGCAATTCTCCTCTTTAATTTATTATCCTTTGGTTTACTTTCTTTATTTTTTTCGCTTGCATTATTAGTCTTTTTTGAATTAGGTAAAACACTTGGAGTAGGTCTTGGTGGAATAATAATTCTTTCTCCTGGTATAATTCTTACATACGTCTCATCATTAACACCTGTCTGTAATCCACCACTGTAATTTATAAGACATTCAGCTTCTTTCTGTCTTCCACTTATCTTAGTAGAAATATTAGCTGTTCCTTCCTCTTCATTTTCATTAACACGTATTTCCTCATACGGTCCTGTAATTCTATCATATTTATTACTTAATACTTTTTTAGGACTTGATACAAGTCTATAGTAAGTAGTTTTACCATCTTTCATACCTTTAGATGGAGCTGTTCTATTAAATAAAACAGTTCCTCCTACAGCCTTAATAATTGTTTGTCCAACTTCATCGGATGTATCAACATCTAATTGTCTATCTCTTTCTGAAAATAAATTTACTCTTTTCCCATTTTCTAATATAGCTATTCCATCTTTTTCAGAGATAATTTTAAGTTCTTCTCCTTTAATAACGCATACTTTTTCTCCTTTTTCATTGTATCTTATTTTATAAATTTTTTCTTTTCTCAATTTTATCACCATTAATATTATATTATATGAATATTTACATTTCAATATAATTATTAAAAATATTTTTACCGGGAATTCCAACAACCGTAGTATTTTTTTTTACATCTTTAACCACAACTGCATTCGAACCAATTTTTACATTATCTCCTATTTTAATTGGTCCAAGTATTTTCGCTCCGCATCCAATCATTACATTATTACCAATATCAGGATGTCTTTTATATTTATCCTTACCAGTTCCTCCCAATGTCACACCATGATAAATTATGCAATCATCTCCTATAGTTGCTGTTTCGCCTATAACGATGCCCATACCATGATCAATAAATAGTCTCTTTCCTATTTTAGCACCAGGGTGAATTTCTATTCCTGTTATAAATCTTGCAATTTGTGAAATAAATCTAGCAAAAAATTTAAATTTACTTTTATAAAAAAAATGTGCTATTCTATGAAATAAAATTGCATAAAACCCTTGATATAAAAATAATACATAGAAAATATTTTTAGCTGCAGGGTCTTTTTCCTTTATATTTTTAACATCTTCCCATAAATCTCTTAACATTTTCACTCCACCCATTACATATCATATTCTATAAATTACTATTTTGTGTCTTAAAATATCTTTTTTGCATATACTATATATAATGATTGTTGGAGGGATTTTACATGTGTGGATTCGTTGGATTTTCCAATATAAAAGAAAATATATCAAATAATATTAATGTATTAAAAGGCATGACTAATACTTTACAAAAAAGAGGACCAGATGAAGAAGGTTTTTTTACTAAAGAACACGTTCTTCTAGGACATAGAAGGCTTATTATTGTTGATGCTGATAATGGTAAACAACCTATGAGTGCCACTTATCAAAACAATACCTATACAATCGTATATAATGGCCAATTATATAATACAAAGGATATTAGGAAAAAGTTAATCGACAAAGGATTTGAATTTTCTGGATACTCAGATACAGAAGTAATACTTAAAGCATATATTAATTATGGTACAAATATTTTTGAAAAATTAAATGGAATATTTAGTTTTGCAATATGGAATGAACAAAAAAAGGAGCTCATACTTGTACGTGATCACTTTGGAATTAAGCCGTTATATTATACTATTGTAGATAATACAATTATATTTGCATCTGAAGTAAAAGCTTTATTTAAACATCCTCAAGTTGATATAACACTTGATTCTATAAGTATCTGTGAACTCTTTGGACTCGGACCTGCTCATACACCAGGAAATGGCATATTTAAAAATATTTATGAACTAAAGCCTGCTCATTTTTTATTATGGAACCATTCTGGATTTCATATACATGAATATTGGAAACTAGAAAGCAAGCCTCATACAGACAGCTTAGGCATGACCTGTGATAAAATAAATTATTTATTAGAAGATAGTATTAAAAGACAACTTATAACAGATGTTCCTCTTTGTGCAATGTTGTCTGGTGGCTTAGATTCAAGTATAATTACTGCCTATACGAGCAATTACTACAAACAAAATGGATTACCACCTTTAGAGACATTTTCAATCGATTACATTGATAATGATAAAAATTTTGTAAAAAGTGATTTTCAACCAAATTCTGATAATTATTATATAAATATAATGAAAAATAAGTTTAAAACAAATCATCATAATATTATTATAGATACTCCTGAACTTGTTGAAGCTTTAGAAGATGCAATGCTCGCAAGAGATTATCCTGGAATGGCAGATGTAGATTCTTCAATGTTACTATTTTGTAATAATATAAAAAAAGAAGCAACAGTTGCTCTTTCTGGTGAATGTTCTGATGAAATATTTGCTGGATATCCTTGGTTTTTCAGAGAAGATGCTTTAAACAGTAATACATTTCCCTGGTCGATTGCTCTTTCTGAAAGACAAAATTTACTAAATCCTGAAATTTCTAAAAAAATAAATTTGAAAGAATATATTGATTATAGATATAATGAGAGTTTGTCTAATGTTGCTATATTAGAAACAGATTCTCCTGATACTGCTGAAAAGAGGAAAATATCATATCTAACAATTAGATGGTTTATGCAAACATTATTAGATCGTTCTGACAGAATGAGTATGTATAATGGTTTAGAATTAAGAGTTCCATTTTGTGATTATAGATTAGTGCAGTATATGTGGAATATACCTTGGAATATGAAAGCCCTTAATGGACGTGAGAAAGGACTTCTTCGATACGTAGTAAGAAAGCTTCTTCCTGATGAAATTGTTGATAGAAAGAAAAGTCCATATCCTAAAACCCACAATCCAAGTTATTTAAAAGTAGTTAAAGAAAAATTAAATAAAATAATTGAAAATCCAAACGCACCTATCTATGATTTACTAAATAAAAACTATATTAAAGAAATATTAGATACAAATGGTTCTGCATTCACAAGACCATGGTTTGGTCAATTAATGACAGGCCCTCAACTAATGGCATATCTTTGTCAGGTTAATATGTGGCTTGAAAAATATCAACCTAAAATAGAAATATAAAAAATGTGCTTTCAAAGTGAAAGCACATTTTTTATTCTAAAATTACATATTAATTAAAGTAACACTTATAATTACCAAAACAGTAACTAAAAATTTTCTTAATAAAATATCTTTTTCTTTAAGGAATAAATAACCCAACTATTCATTTTCTAACTCCTTTATATATCTATAAATTTCTCCCCAGTTATATAATACTTTCAAATACTCATTTTCTTCTAAATCATATGATGGTGAGTCTTTTAAATAAATTGTTTTTATTTTTGCATCGGAAATAACTTTACAATTTTTATAAAAATCATCAATCATAATATCTACTTTTTCTTTAATACATACATCGATTTTATTTTCTGTATTCCAATAATATTTATCAAAAATGTTCATATCATTATTCTGTAAAATATCTTCTGTAATTTTTATCATATCTTTGTTTATTCCACCTCTAGCTGTTATTAAAACTAAAGAATGTCCTTCATCTTTTAATAATTTTAATACTCTCTTTACTCCCGGTAAAAAATTTGATTCTAAAGTAATTTGCATATGATATTTCTCTATAAAGCCTTTAATATCTTCTTCTGACCAATTAAATCTTTCTTGAAATCTAAGTTCTTTATTATTTATCTTGTTGTTTTGTTTTAAATTCAAAATATCATATAATTCTGAGTAAACTCTGTATTCTTTCTCAGAATCAAATATTACACCATCTAGATCTACTCCTATTTTCATACTTTACCTCTTTCTTAAATCAAATCTATTTATATTATCTGTAGTTGCAAATCCATGTAATCCTTCGACTTTTTCTAAAAATACCGTTCCATCTAAATGATCACATTCGTGCTGTACATCTCTTGCAGTAAATCCACTAATTTCTTTTATAATTTTCTCTCCGTGTTCATTAAAATATGTCACTTCTATATTTGTATATCTTTTGACTTTACCTCTGATAGAAGGTACACTTAAGCATCCCTCATATTCGACTTCTGTTTCATCTGATAGTTTTTTCCATGTAGGATTTATCATAACTGTTGTTGGAACATTCTCACAGTTGTTATAGTTACATTTTTCTTTATTTACTTGTATAATAACTATACGTTTATTTATTCCTGCTTGCGGTGCTGCAATTCCAAAGCCTCCTGTATAGTTTAATGTTTCTTTTAAGTCTTCAATCTCTTCTAATATTTCTTCGTTTATATTATTTATATCTACCTCTTTACATCTTAGTGATAATATAGGGTCTCCAACTTCTCTTACTTTTAAGACTCTTCCCATAATTTCATTTCCTTTAATATATATTTTTATAATTAAATATAATTGTATTTTAACATAATAATAAAAAAAGTGAAAGCTATTTTATTAATCTTTCACTTTTTTTAGATTTAAATATTAAATATGTGTTTCTTCAACCAATTTTATCATCTTTTTTGATAATGAATATATAAATTCTACAGTATTATAATATCTTTCAACACACTCTTTATCAATTGCAGTTTTTTTATTAATTTTTGCTTCAAACATACTACCAACATGAAGTCTTATATACATTATATTATCTTTAATAAAAATATCAAAAGGTCTGTTCAAAAGATTTCTATAATCAACTAACAATTCCATTACATCGTGTGTTAATAACTGCATTGCAACAATATTATTTGTAGATGTTACATCGAAATGTTTTTCAAACTCTTCTGAATCCATTTCTAGTTTATTCTTTTTAAATATTGTTCCATTTTGTTTTATTCTAAGCTCATTTTCTATTGACTTACCAATATTAATTTTTGCAAATAATCCACTGAAAATTGTTGTTGTATGAGTTGTAGTATGTCCATCTGAGTCAGTTTCAGTTTCAACCTTTTGTATTGTCATATCTGCCATTTTTATTGAATTTTTGTCATCAACTAAAGCTTCTATATAGTCATCTGAGTAATATCTATTATAAAATCCATCATACTTTCCTTCTTTATATATTTGTTCTGGCATTTGTTTTTTAGGAATATAGTCCACTTCCGTAAAGAAATTTTTTAATATTTTATCTATAATATTATCTTTAAATAAATTACTGTATTTATTATAATATTTGTGAACTCCTATTTGTGAAACAGCATATATGATTATATCTATTACTAAGCAAAAAAATATTATTGGTATAATAATAATCAGTCCATAAATGCTGATTTTGAATAATAATTTAGAAAATAAAAGTATAATTATTAAATCGAAAATTATAATAAATATAACTGCAATTTTGGACATTTTACTTTTTTTCTTTCGAGTTTCTTCCCAACTATCCTCTATTCCTTCTTGATTTATACTATTATAAAAACTATCAAAATCTTGCTTCATTAGTTCATTTCACTTCCAATATCTATATTATTTCTTTTGTATTCTTCAATTTGGAATAATTCTTCTTTTTTAAATCCAAAAATACTTGCAATAATATTAGTTGGCACTGTTTCAATTTTTGTATTATATCTTGTTACATCGTTGTTATATATTCTTCTTGCAGCTTGTAATTGACTTTCTATTTTTGTTAGATTATTTTGTAAGTTTAAATACTGTTCGCTTGATTTTAGTTGTGGATATCCTTCAGCAACTATCAGTACATCATTCATAGAATTATTTAATTTTTCTGCTTTTTTTAAGTCTTTATTGCTGTTCATATATTCTGTTCTCATTTTTGTAATATTTTCGAATACACTTTCTTCATGTTTAGTATATGCCTTTACACACTCTACTAAATTAGGTATTAGATCAAATCTTTGATTTAAATAAACATCAATACCTGATTTTGATTGCTTAACTTTATTTTTTAATTTTACCAATTTATTATATTTTGATAATATATATATAATTACAATTATCAAAATTACAATGGCTATTATCATTTTATAATCCTTCCTTTATACATCTTTTATATTCATTTGATTTATATATCCATCTACGTCATAGTCATAGGTAATAAGATATTCTGATTTGTCAAGACTTGATTTCAAATTTACCAACTCTTCACTTTCTTTTGCACTTATTCCGTTATATGTAACAGTAATTTTTCTTTCGTGGTTTATATTGTCTTGTATGACTCTTTTTATTGCTTGTTCAGTAAAAAATTTACTTTGTAATCCTGTATATGAACTTTCATATGTACTGTTATAGTTAATTTTATCATAATTACTATTTAATTTTTTAAACATATCAGGAGTTTCATCGATTTTGCTTTTTTGTTCTTCTGCTGCAGTACTTATTTTATTAGAGATTGTATTAAAATTATTAGAGATTGTATTAAAAAATCCGCTTCCAGTATTAAATACTTTAGTAAAAATAAAAACTGGTATACTTCCAAGAGCAACTAATAATACAACTACTAATATAATTACAATAATAATATTTCTTTTGTTACCATTATCTGGATTAATCTGCTTTTTTGTTTTAATATCATCCTCTTCATTTAATAAATCATCTGTTGTTGTATTGAATAGTTTTGCAATTTCAGCTAATTTATCAGTATCTGGTTTTGTTTGTCCTAATTCCCATTTAGAAATAGTTTGTCTTGTTACATTTAATTTCTCTCCTAATTCCTCTTGTGACATAGCATTTTCTTTTCTTAATTTCATTAATTTTTCTTCAAATTTCATTTTACCCTCCTCATTATATATGATTTATTAATCACAAATAAAATATATCATAAATATAATTAACATGTCTACAATTTTTAAGTGGAATTTTGTCACTTAAAATTAACATTTTTTGTTTATTTGTTATCATCTAGCCATTCGTAATACTTTATAAGATATTCCCAGCACCCTTCTTTGTCTGTTATACCGTTATAGTTATTTTTTATTTTCTCTATAATAACTTCTTTATCTATCCATTTTACTTCAGATACTTCCTCCTATTGCAGATGCAATTTAGTTTCATCTATCTCCATATTTGCAATATAATATTCATTAAAATGATTATTTAAAATATCTCCTTTAAGTTAGATAAAGCCTTATCAACATCTAAACCTATTCTCACATTTATCCCCTTATATTAATTGTAAAATTTATTATTTTTTATTATGCAATGGACTATATCATAGTTATTATTTCAATGCTATTTTCTTTTAAAAACAAATAAAATATCGACATCTTTCGGCATCGATATCTTTCAGTAAATATTAAAGATTATTGTAATAAACTTTAACAAAAAGCGAATTTGGCTTTAACTATTTACGAGTTAATACATCAATCAAACTGTAATTTTCACTATATGATATATTTTTACTACGACCAGCGATAGTAATATCATATGAATTTTTTGCTACAACTGGAATAAATATACTAAATATAACAAAACAAATTAATAATATTATTTTTATTGCTTTTTTCTTAGAAAAAATACAAAATAATATATTTAAAATAATAGTACAAAAAATCAAGATAATATTATATATTAGAAGCATATTTTCACTGTATGTTCCGGCATCAGACATACCTTTTACATGTGTAGTTGCTGTACTTATTTTTATTCCATGTGGGATTCCCTTTGTAACAAACAATAAAATAAAAATAAAACACATAATAACAATAGATAGAATTTGTACATTTTTATTACTTAATAATTTTTTCATAATTTCATCCTTTCTTGTTTAAAGTATTATATTAGAATTAATTTGATTTCTCTTTTTTTTATATCATAAATATTAAACTTAAAAGTATAATTCCTAATGAACTTATTGCTATTACTATGAAAATCATATTTGATGAATTAATTCCACCTCTTAATATTTTTACATTAAAAGTTTATCATTTATCTTAAATTTTGTAAATATTATTATAAATTATTACTATATGTTTTAATAATTTAATATTTTTATATGTGTATTGTAAAAATATATCTACTACACTCTTACCTATTTATTTTTTTATGAAAAAAAACCTTTTTTTGCCTTTTTTAACCCATATTTTTGATGTTGGCGTACAGCAATCAAATGCAGTGTTTTCAATGGTTATCTTAATTTTAGGACAGATACACACTCCACATGTGATGTATATGGAAACATATCTACAGGTTGTATTTCTTTTATATTATACTTATCTTCTAATAATTTTAAATCTCTTACTAAAGTTGCTGGATTACAACTAATATAAATTACTTTTTTAGGTTCATATTTTAATATCATTTTTATTGTATTATTATCAAGTCCTCTTCTTGGTGGATCTAAAAAAATAGCGTTTGGTAATTGTTTATAATTCACAATTAATTCTTCTAATGTTTGTTTAACATCACCTGAAATAAATTCTACATTATTAATATTATTAATTTTTGCATTTTCTTTAGCATCTTCTATTGCTTGTTTTACAATTTCAATTCCAAATACTTTTTTTGCATATTTTGATGCAAATATACCTATAGTACCTATTCCACAATATAAATCTAATACAGTTTCATTGCCATTTAAATTTGCTTTTTTAATTGCTAAATCATATAAAATTTCTGTCTGTATTGGATTTACCTGATAAAATGACATCGGAGAAATTTTAAAAGTATAGTCGCCTAATTTATCATAAATACATCCATCTCCATATATAACTATGTTTTCATTGCCTAATATTACATTTGTATTTTTTTTATTTATATTTTTAACTATAGTTTTTATATCAGGATAATCTTTTATTAATTTTTTTACTAATTCATCTTCTTTAGATAATTTATTTCCATTTATAACGATAATACACATTATTTCATTTGTATGTAATCCGAATTCTAATAATTATATGTCTTAATATACCCTTTCCTGTTTTTTCATTATATACACTAATATTGTTATCTTGGATAAATTTTAATATATATTTTGCAATTTTTATACTTATTGGATATTGTATAAAACAATCTTCTATTTGAATAATATTATGTGATCTATTAGCAAATATTCCTAGTATTGGTTTACCTTCTTTATCCAATCCAATCGGATATTGTGCTTTATTTCTATAATTGTATGGTTCTTTCATTCCTATAGTATCTTTAACTTCTAATGTTTTAGATAAATTTTTATTTACTAAATTTTGAACCTTTCTTGTTTTCATTTTAAGTGTTTCATCATATTTAATATGTCGTAAATTGCATCCTCCACATCTTTTATAACTACTGCAATCTGATTGCACTCTATATTTTGAATTTTTAATTATTTCAATTACTTTTCCGAATGCATGTGATGAAGTGGTTTTTAATATTAAAATCTTTACTCTTTCGCCTTTTAATGTTTCTGGAACAAATATAGTATAACCGTCTATCTTAGCAATTCCTTCACCTTCATATCCATTATCTATAATATCTACAATATATTCACTGTTCTTTTTTACAGGTATTTCCATATTTTAAACTCCTATTAAAAGTATAAAAAGCAGTAGCTATGCTACTGCTTTTTGGTGCGGATGAGAGGACTCGAACCTCCACGCCGTTGGCACTGGTTCCTAAGACCAGCGCGTCTGCCAGTTCCGCCACATCCGCATTGCTATTAACAAATAATATATTAGCACATTTTAATGCACATTGTCAATAGCTTGTTATTGCAATTTTAAAAAATTATAAGTTGGCATTATTTCCATCATTTTCATAACTTCCACACATTGATTCATCTGTATTCGCTGTATTCTTTCCAACTACCGGTTCAACTATAATTTGTTGAAGTGTACACACCTGTCTTTGCATATCGTTAAATTTACAGCTACCTACAGAGCAATTGATTTTTTGTTCGTATTTCATAAAATAACCTCCTTAAATTTTATATATTTTATTATGTGTTATTTTATGATTTTTATGTTTATTATCTAATTTCTTTTTCAATTATAGAATTTTTTTCATTTATTTTTTTTGTTTTATTTTCTTCAATTTTCCTATTTGTTGTTTCACATTCATTTTTAAAACTCAAATACCAACTCATACCATTTTTGTCTTTTTCAATTTCTTCTATTCTCTTTTCTAATTCATCAAATGTATTTGGCATTGGTTCGATTATTGGATTTTTGTTTACCCAGTTAGCAGGTGTTAACCCCTTACATTTATCTGTAACCTGAAGTGCTTCAACTATCCTTAATATCTCTGGTATACATCTTCCTATTTGCATTGGATATACAAGAATTGTTCTAATAATTCCTTTATCATCAATAATATATACATTTCTAACTGTTTCTGTATTACTTACATCACTTGAAATCATTCCATATTTTCTTGCAAGTTCTCCGCTTCTGTCTGCAATTATTGGAAAAGGAACTCTTATTCCAGTTTTACAGTAAATATTATATAGCCATGCTAAATGAGACGCGTTGCTATCTACACTTAATCCAATTAAACAGGTATTCATTTTTTCAAAGTATGTATTTGCTCTTGCAAATGCTATTATTTCTGTAGTACATACGGGGGTAAAGTCTCCTGGATGTGAAAACAATACTACCCATTTTCCTTTGTAATTATTTAAAGATATATCTCCCATTGTAGTAATTGCCTCGAAATCCGGCGCATACATGCCAATTTTCACTGTACCATTCATCATTATTTCATAATCCATAAAAAAACTCCCTTCATATTTGGTATATAATATGAAGGGAGTTTGCATTTTGTGTATTTTTTTGAAAACACCCATTCTCATAAAGAGAATGGGCGCGTGTCCAAGCATCTGTTAAAACGTAGACTTAGTTACCTTTGAGCTTATCATCTCATTCAGTTTCTTCGTCTTCGATAACATCGATTTTTGAGAAAATATCCTCAGCACTAATATTCGGAATGTAATCATTTTCAATACATTTCGCAACTACTGACGCGAAATCATCACCGATTTCATTCAGTGCTTCAACCAAATTGCGATAATTATTGAAAACGTCACATTCTGTTAAATCAGAATTGTAACTTCCTCTAATAACAATAACTATTTCCATAGGATTTGGGATTTCTTCGTTATTACTGAAAATTGGGCCTAAATCTGTGTTAATAAACTCGCTTGCCCAGGTTTTAATCTCTGCATGAAGCTTAGAATTTTGTTTCCAAAACGACTGCCATGCTGCTGTAAGCTCTGATTCTGTCGTCGCTTTCGTTATATACGAGATATCTGCTTCTTTAACCTTTTTTACCAATTTTAAAAACTTTTCTTTCATTAGTAATCTCCTTAGTTGCTTTTTTTAAATTTAAAAATTAGTTCATCTTATAAGCTCGGACACTAAAACAAACTAATTATAAATAAAATATATTACAATATATATTAATATGTCAATTTCTGTTTATTTATTTGCTACTTTAACTTATTTCAATGTTTATATTGAAATAAAAATTATTTTTGAATATAATATAAACATGAAAACCTTTATTGTAGATAAAAAATTTAATAATAAAAAATTAGATATTTTTTTATATTATAATTGTAATGCATTAACTCGAAATACATTTTTTAAAACTTTAAGAAAAAAGAATATTAGAATTAATGATATAAAAATATCTGAGAATGTTATAGTACATACTGATGATGAAGTAAAAGTATTTTTACCAGATAATGAACTATTTAAGAAAATTAGTGTTGATGTCATTTTTGAAGATGAAAACATATTAGTTATTAATAAACCCATTGGTATTGAAGTTACAGGACCTGAATCTATTACTAGTGTTCTTCAAAAGAAGTATTCAGATATACCAGATTTTCCAAGTCCATGCCACAGATTAGATAGAAATACTTCAGGAATTTTGTTATTTGCTAAGAATCAAATTGCACTTGATATTTTACTTTCAAAATTTAAAAATAAAGAAGTCGAAAAGCATTATTTGTGTAAAGTATACGGAATACCAAAAAAAGAACATGATACACTAGAAGCTTATTTATTCAAAGATAATAAAAAATCAATGGTATATATTTCTGATTCCTTTAAAAAAGGGTATCAGAAAATATTAACTTCTTATTCAGTTCTAAATAAAGATATAGAAAACAACACTTCTATACTTGATGTTGAATTACACACTGGGAGAACTCATCAAATTAGAGCCCATTTAGCACATATCGGCTACCCTATTATTGGTGATGGTAAATATGGTAAAAATGATATTAATAAAAAATTTGGTAAAAAAACTCAAAGCTTATGTTCTTATAAACTAAAATTTGAATTTATTTCAGATTCTGGCATATTAGTATATTTAAATAATAAAGAGTTCAAAACAGATGCTGATTTATAAAGATATTATTTAATATAGATTAAGCCCCCACAAATGTGGGGGCTATTGCTATATCGGAATATGTATAATATAGCAGTAAGGAGATATTAACTTAATTTGACAAGCAGCCGTTCAGCATCATAGTACGCATGAACGGACATTTTCTTCACTTTCCCGAAAGACTCCTTTAAATAAATTTTTCTTTCGAGAGTAACACCTGCTTCAATCTCTGCAAGATGTTCCTCAAAGTGACGCATGCAGTGCAGTGCCTCGCGAGTATACTCAGTATAATGAGGTTCGGCATACCTCATCGCCCTCAGAGAGTCGTTCCATACGACATCAAGATCGTGTGTTTGTTCTCCATCCATCTTCTGAATAATGCGGTATGCATCACAAAACATGTTGTACGCCGTTTCTCTTACCGTTACGAGGCGCTGAATGAGTTCTTTCTTTCTTTCATCTGAAGCCACATCTGCTTCAATTGTAGCACGGTATGCATTCATATAATTTAATGCATGTAACCGCTCATGTGTATACTTTTGTCTCTTCATGTTATTATCCTCCTTATATTTTATTGTCAAGAGACATTACAAATTATAGCATATTATGTAGATTCTTGCAATACATTTATAGAACAGATATAGAAAAATATCTAGCAACAATTGCTAGATATTTTTACTTATATATGTTAATTTATAATTCTATTCAAAAAAACTCTCAAATTCTTCTGAACTTATTACTTCTTTTTGTAGTAAAACCTGTGCTATTTCATGCAATTTATCTATATGTTCCATTAGTATTTCTTGTGCTTTTGAATATGCAATATCAATTAATTTATGAATTTCTTCTCCTATTATATCTTCTATATTTTGTCCAAATAATTGTAATTCATATGGATCATCTACTTTTAATGAAATTGGACCGTAATTTTTCATTCATTCCATATACTGTAATCATATCTCTTGCAATCTTTGTTGCAACCTCAATATCATTGCTTGCTCCTGTTGAAATATCATCAAGTGCTATTTTTTCTGCAGCTCTACCACCTAGTAATGCAATAAGTTTTTCTTCCATTTCGGTTTTAGAAATAAATGCTTTATCCTCATTTGTTTTATACATTGTATACCCGCCTGCAACACCTCTTGGAATTATAGATACTTCTTTAACATCAAAACTTGTCTCTAAAAATTTACTTACAATTGCATGTCCTGCTTCATGATAAGCTGTTAATTTTTTGTCTTTTTCAGATATTACTCTACTTGTTTTTTGAAGACCAACTGTTACTTTTTTTACTGCATCATCCAAGTCATCTTTTTGTATCTTCTTATGTTTTTTTATTGTTGCAATAATTGCAGCTTCGTTTAAGACATTTGCAAGTTCAGCTCCTGTAAATCCAGCAGTGTCTTCTGCAATACTTTTTAAACTAATATCTTCTGCAAATTTCTTTTCTTTGCTATGAATTTTTAATATTTCTTCTCTTCCCCTTAAATCTGGAGGAGCAATATTAATTTGTCTATCAAACCTTCCCGGCCTTAACAGTGCTTTATCAAGCATTTCCGGTCTATTAGTTGCAGCTAATACTATAACAGTTGCTTCTGTATCAAATCCATCCATTTCAACTAATAATTGATTTAATGTCTGATTATTTTCAGTTTCAGCACCACTTGCATTAGTTCTTCTTGAGCCTATTGCATCTATTTCATCTATAAAAACAATACATGGAGCTATCTTTTTTGCTCTTTCAAATAGTTTTCTAACCCTTGATGCTCCAAGGCCTGCAAACATTTCAATAAATTCCGAACCGCTCATTGAAATAAAGGGTACTCCTGCCTCTCCTGCAATTGCTTTTGCTATTAATGTTTTTCCCGTACCTGGTTTTCCGCATAATAGAACTCCTTTTGGAACTTTTGCACCCATTTGTTGAAATTTTTTTGGCTCTTTTAAGAAGTCTACTATTTCAACTAATTCCTGTTTTTCCTCATCAAGTCCAGCAACATCATCAAATTTCACATTTGTTTGATTTTCTTTCCCATTATATACTTTTCCTTTATCTCCAAGTCCTTGCATCTTGAAAATCATTATAATTAAAACTACCATCAATATAGTCGGAAGAAGAGAAAATATATTATTAAAAAGCTTAACAAATATATTTGTTGGGTTTTGAATAAGTTCAATTGTATTTCCTTGTTCAACTTTATCTTGTATTAGTTCTATAAAAGCTTGAGTATTTGGTACTATTATTTTACTTGGTTCCTCTTCATTTTCATATTTTGCTTTAATTGTTGTACTTCCTACCGTCATTTCAATTTTTTCAATTTTACCTTCATCTATATCCTTAATTAACTGTGTATATGCTATATCATCTTTTACATTGCTTTTATTTTTCATAAAATATAAACCAAGAGCTATAGTTGTAACTATTAATATAAGTAAAACTATTAAAATATAATAACGTTTATTATTATTTTTTTCTTTTTTATTATTCATTTTTCTCTCCCTACCTTTAATTATGCTTCTGAACTATCTGGTTCATCTCCATTGTTCGAGTTTAAATTATTTTTTTCTCCATTATTTTCTTCCTCTTTTTTATTTTCTTTATTATTATCAATATCCTTATTATCCTTTTTCTTTTCTTCTTCTTTTTGTTTTAATTCTTGTCTAACTTTTTCTTGCTCCTTCATAATTTTTGCAAGTTGAATTTGAGTATTTATAATATCAGTTTTTATCATTAATATTGCTACAATAACATATATATATGAAATTGTTGTATACATCCATCCAAAATACTTTATTGTAAATCCTGTAAATAAGTTAATTAGAATATATATTAGATTTAATATTATAGGTAAAGTTAAAGCATGTACTCCTACACTAAATGCAGAGCTTAGTTTAAGTTTTATTTTTGCTATTCTTCCTACAATATATCCTAATAATGTTAATAGAAGTATATCAAAAATACCACTTATCGTATACACTAAAAACATATATATAAATATTGAAACAAAAGCTGCTAAATACAAATATGGCTTATTTAAATTTGTAATAATATTTATTAAATCTTTTTCATTAAATTGCGTTATATTATATTTACTTTCAAAATCTTTATATGAAAATGTTAAAGTATATGAATCTACTATTGGATTTTTTATTATAACTTTATCCTTTAAAAATATAATATATGAATTATATAATTCTACCCTTCCATCGTTTTCATAACTATCTTCTGTTTTACCAGTATTAAATTCTATATACTGTACAACAAATTTATCATTTTCTATAACGATTTTTTCATCTTCATTAACTGTCATTTCACTATCTGTATAATTAACAGATTTAATATTATTATTAAAATAAGCTATACACTTTTGAACTGTAGTATAGAAAATATACGTAAATCCAATTGAGATTAAAACTGAAAACATGAGCATTAACTTTAATAAATACTTTAAACTTTCTGACATTCTTTCTGATGCAAATAAAACATATTTATCGAAATC
This sequence comes from uncultured Clostridium sp., assembly GCA_947302485.1. Classification (GTDB taxonomy): domain Bacteria; phylum Bacillota; class Clostridia; order TANB77; family CAG-508; genus CAMYVO01. Next base: position 51,845 of record CAMYVO010000005.1, read on the forward strand.
TTTAATACTAATTACTATTTTTTGAAAAAAACCAATTTTTTCGTTTTGCATTATTTTCTCCTCATTATATTAATTATTTTATATAGTAGTATTTCCAAAATAATTTAGTTTATTTTTTTTATTTTCATTTCATCTTTACTATCAATTACTTGATAGCCCTTTTCTTTTATAATCTCTCTTAGTTTGTCAGATAATTCCCAATTTTTTTCTTCTCTAGCCTGTCTTCTCTTATCTAACAGTTCGAGTATTTCATTTGGCACAATTTTTTCATCATCATTTATTTTTGCTTCGTCAATTTTAAGTCCTAGAACATTATCAAATTTAAGTAAAAGATCTGCAAAATCTTTAGATTTTTTTTGATTTCTAACTACTTCCCATACAACGCTCATAGCTGATGGTATATTTAAATCGTCATTTATAGCTTCATGAAATTTTTTTTCGTATTCTATTAAAATATTTTCCTCTATTTTTTTATCTGAATTCAAGTGATTCTTATATCCTTCTCTTAAACGATTTAAAGATATTTCAGAAGATTTAGCTCCTTCAAATGTAAAATTTATTTTATTTCTATAATGTGAAGAAAAGCAAAATAGTTTATAGGCTAATGGCTCAATACCTTTTTCTTGTAAAGTGTCTAATGTATACACATTTCCTAGGGATTTAGACATTTTCCCACCATCAATTTGTATAAAATCACAATGCATCCAAAAATGCGCGGGATTAACTCCTGTTAGTCCTTTAGACTGAGCAATTTCATTTTCATGATGAGTTGGAATATGATCTATACCTCCTGTATGAATATCAAATACATCTCCTAAATATTTTCTACTCATTGTAGAGCACTCTATATGCCATCCTGGATAGGAAAGTCCCCAAGGACTTTCCCATTTCATTATATGATTTTTTGGAGCTTTAATCCAAAGTGCAAAATCTTCAGGATTTCTTTTTTCATTATCAACATCAACTCTCGCACCTGCTATTTGTTCATCAAGTTTTCTAGAAGATAACACAGGATATTTATCTAGTTTAGATATATCAAAATAAATTCCTTTACTTGTTTCATATGCATACCCATTATCCATCAATCCTTGAACAAATTCTTGCATTTCTTTTATATGATCTGTTGCTTTTACAATTTTTTCAGGCTTATCTATATTTAACCTATTAAAATCTCTTAAAAAGATATTAGTATAGTATTGTGCTATTTCATATGGAGTCTTCTTTTCTTTTTTTGCAGCTTTTTCCATTTTATCTTCTCCAAAATCTGCATCTGATTCTAAATGACCAACATCAGTTATGTTCATAACATGTTTTAAAATATAACCATTATATTTTAAAACCCTTCTTAATGTATCCATAAATATATATGTCCTAAAATTCCCTATATGAGCATAACTATATACAGTTGGTCCACAAGAATACATTCTTACTTCCATAGGATTTATTGAATGAAATACTTCTTTTTCTCTTGTAAGTGTGTTATATAATTTTAACTCCATATATCTATCCTTTCACATATTTTCTAATTTTCACCAGTTTCTGTTCCTCCACCGGTTGTATTGTTTTCTCCTTCAATTGTGTTATTTCCATTACCTCCTGTTGTATTATTTTTCACTTCATTTGTATTATTTCCTTCATCACTAGTTGTATTATTTCCTCCTCCAGGTTTGTTATTTTTTTCTCCGCTACTTGTACTATTTTCTTCTTTCTTATCTGGAGGTGTAGTTGGAGTTTCGATAATTACAGGTGATGTATGAACATCACAGTGTTCAGTAGATAGCATGTATCCTGCATCTCCAGCACTTAACCATGACGTATCTGTATCACTGTTTGGTCTAGTTATAAATACTTTTGAAACAACATTTGGACAATATCTGTCGCTTGCAAGTTTGTTTGTTTCTGTACATACATTAGCTCTTACATGGCATGAACAAGTTTCTTTAGGTACAGTACCTTTAACAAAATATTCTGTATATACTCTATTACCTCTTTGATCTTCACTACATGCATCTGTTGCGATAAGTCCTGAGTCCATACAAACACTTGCTGTTATAATATTACTTGGTTGTTTGTATCTTTTTCCTTCCAATCCCTTATGTACTTCAGACATAACAGCTGCCCATATTTTTGTTGCAGTTCCAGAAGTAACAGATTCATTTTTGTCATATCCGTACCATGTAGCAGCTGTATAATATGGTGTAAATCCACAACACCATACATCATATCTATCATTTGTAGTACCACTCTTCGAACTTACATCCATACCAGATATAGCAGTTGCAGTTGTTGTTCCACCACTCTTTGTTGGCTCTGTTAAAATTTCTTTTGTAATAAATGCATTTTCTTCAGAATATACCCTTCTAGTTTCTTGTTTTGGTTGTAAGATTGTATTCCCTACAGCATCTTCAACTTTTGTATAGAATGTTGGTTCAATATATACACCGTCATTTGCTATAGTTGCATATGCAGCTGCCATTTCTAGTGGACTAATACCATATGTCATTCCGCCTAAAGCTAAAGCTAAATTTGCATCTTTTTCTTTTACAATACTTGTAACTCCCTGTTTCTCTAAGTACTTTATTGCTGTTGAAGGAGTTAATTGGCTCATTAATTTAACTGCTGGTATATTTTGAGATATTCTTATAAAATATCTTATATTAGAAAGACCTTTATATCCACTATATACATTATGTGGATTATAATCGCCAAAAGATATAGGAACATCATCTACAACACTTGATGCTGTGATAATTCCTTCTTCCAATCCTGGAGCAACTATAGCGATTGGTTTAATTGCTGATCCCGGCTGCCTTGCTGACATTGCCCTATTAATTCCAAATGCAGTTCTATCTCCTAGTCCTCCAACTGTGCCAAGAACATTTCCTGTAGTATGATCTATTATAACCATAGCAGATTGAGTTGTTGCATCACTATATTTTGATGATTTATTTATCCACTTACTCTTTGAATATTCTGCTTCTATTTTTTTCTGTATTTCTACATCTTGAGTAGAATAAATTTTAAATCCACCATTATATAAATATTTTTCTGCATACTTACGATCCATTCCTTTTTCTTTTACTAACTGATCTAATATTTGATTAATTGTAGCTTCTGTATGATAAGAATAAAAGTTTAAAAGAACTTCTCCTTCTTTGAATGCAAGACCATTATCTACTTCCTCAATTGCATTATCATATTCATCTTTTGAGATACTTCCAACTTCAAACATTTTACTTAATACTGTTTTTGTTCTTGTATTAATTCTTTCCATATTAGGTGACTCCCCAAACGGATTATATGAATTAGGAGAATGAGTAATTCCAGCAATATATGCTGATTCAGCAACACTTAAGTCTTTAGCAGTTTTTGTAAAATAGTAATGTGCTGCCATTTCAACTCCACAAACATTTTTACCTCCGCCACCAAGATATATAATATTTAAATACATTTCTAGTATTTGGTCTTTAGATAACATGTTTTCTACTTGAACAGCTTTTGTCATCTCTCCTATTTTTCTTTTTATCCCTGCAAGTCCAGAATTGTCAGTTTCATCAGTAATATTTTTAATTAATTGCTGTGTAATTGTACTTCCTCCAAATGATGAATTTCCTCTATGTAAAGCATAATTTACTGTAGCTGCCACTGTTCTTTTTATATCAACCCCATGATGTTTATAAAACCTTTCGTCTTCAATTGCAACAAATGCCTTTGGTAAGTAGTCAGACATATCTCCTCTGCTTACTACTTTTCTATTTTCGTCTGCATTTAAAGTAACAATAGTATTACCGTCTTTATCTAGAATTACTGAATTAGAATTTCCAGTTAATAGCTCTTCTTTTGTTATAGAAAAATCACTACCAAATAAACCACAGAACATTCCAACAATAATTCCTGTAATAATAATTGCAAAAACAACACATAGTATTCCAATTATTTTTAATGTCTTAGCTGCTTTTGGATGATTTACACTAAATTTTGTTTTATTTGCTTTTCCTTTTGTTGTTCTTGTGTTTTTATTTCTATTTTTTTTAGTATTACTATTTATATTTTTTGCGTTTTCGTGATTCATCTTTAGTCCTCCTTATAATAAAATTTCACAAAACTATTATATTATATAATTTCAAAAAGATAAAGCTTTTTTAAGAAAAATGTATTTATTTATAGTCCTCGAGTATATCTTCAATACTAGTTACTAATTTAGCTCCTTGTTTTAATAATTCATTCGTACCCACTGAATTGTTTGAAGTTATATTTCCAGGTATAGCATAAATACTTTTTCCTTGCTCTAATCCAAAATCAACTGTAATTAGTGTTCCACTTTTTAACTTTGCTTCTATTACTAAAATTCCTTCACTAATACCACTAATAATCCTGTTTCTAGCTGGAAAATTTCTCTTTAGTGGTTTTGTTCCAACAACATATTCTGATAATATCAATCCATTTTTTTCTATTATTCTATTTGCTAATTCTCTATTTTCTTTTGGATAAATATTATCTATACCATTTCCAATAACAGCTATAGTTTTTCCATTTCCTTTCAAACATCCTATATGAGAATGTGCATCTATTCCTCTTGCTAGTCCACTTACAATATTAATGTTATGCATTGATAATCTATTTGAGAACATTTCCGCAAGTTTAACTCCATAATTACTGCATTCTCTACAGCCTATTATAGCAATTGATGGTTTTTCTATAATTGATATATTGCCCTTGTAAAACAGTACTACAGGTGGATCATATATTTTTTTTAATTTTTTCGGATAATATTGATCGTTAATTGTAAGAATTTTTATATTATATTTTGTCATATATTTTATATAGATTTCTAGATTATTTATATACTCCTTTTTGTTTAGCTCATTTATAATCTTTGTCTTGAGATTTTCTTTATTCAGTTGACCATTTTCCATTAAATTAAATAATACTTTTGGATTTTTATATTTACAAATTAAATCATATTTATCCTTATATGAAATTCCTTCTATTCTTGATAACCATATCCAATATTTATATTCTTCCATTTTTCCTCCTTAGATAAAGAAAAAAGGAGAATATAACTTATTCCCCCTTTTTTTCTTTATATCATTAAATTATAATTTTATTCTTTGCAGCTTTTACAACATTATTCATTAGCATTGCAATTGTCATAGGTCCTACTCCTCCAGGTACTGGAGTAATATATGAAACTTTATTTTCTACATCTTCAAAAGAAACGTCCCCTACTATTCCTTCTGAAGTTCTGTTTATTCCAACATCGATAACTACAGCATCATCCTTTATCATATCTCTTGTTACAAAGTTTGGTTTACCTATTGCTGAAATTAAAATATCCGCTCTTTTAGTTATTTCTTTCATATCTTTTGTCTTTGAGTGACATATTGTTACTGTTGCATTTCTATTAATCAGGCACTGTGCAAGTGGTTTTCCAACTATATTACTTCTTCCAATAATTACAGCATTTTTTCCTTCTATTTGTATGTTATATGCATCTAGCATTTTTATTATTCCATATGGTGTACATGATAAAAAGCAGTCTTGGTTTAAACTTAACTTACCTACATTAATAGGATGAAACCCATCAACATCTTTTTTGGGTGAGATTTTTTCAATTGCCATATTTATATCCAAATGATTTGGTAAAGGACTCTGAAGTAATATTCCATTTACATCATCTTTGTTATTAAGTGCATTAATTAAATCTATCAGGCTTTCAATTTTTGTCATTTCTGGTAATAAATACTCTTCATATTCTATTCCAACTTCTTCACATGCTTTATTTTTATTATTTACATATATTTTAGACGCTTTATCATCTCCAACCATAATAACAGCAAGTTTTGGTATTATTCCTTGTTTTCTTAATTTATTTACCTCTTCTTTTAATTCCATTCTAATTGAAGAAGCAAGTTTTTTTCCATCCATTATCACTGACATATTATTATCTCCTTTTTTAATAATTGTATATTATGTGTTACTTTTTTGCAATACACTTTTAAGTTTATTTTAATATTTTGTATATATTTACATTTTAATTCTTTTTTGTTATTATATTTGATGAAATTATGGAGGAGTAAAATGAAAAAAATATCTTTTAAAGATTTTCAATCTTTAGTAATATATTTTATTATATATTCATTTATAGGTTGGTCAGCCGAAACAGCTTATGCATTTTATAACCTTGGTCATTTTGTAAAAAGAGGATTCCTTTTTGGCCCAGTATGTCCTTTATATGGCTATGGTGCAGTAATATTAATTTTATTTTTTAAAAATTATAAAAAACATTCATTAAAATTGTTTGTATATGCAGGTTTTATTTTTACTGTATTTGAATACATTACTAGTTATATTTTAGATGTTTTGTTTAAACTTAAATGGTGGGATTATTCTAATGATTTTATAAATATAAATGGGCGAGTAAGTATTTTATATAGCATTGTTTGGGGCATTGTAGCTATTTTGTTTTTAAATCATTTACATCCATTTATGAGCAAAAAGGTTGATAAATTAATTGAAAAAATCCCAATTAAATGTAAAACCATCCTAGTAAATATTTTAATTGCTATATTAATTACTGATACTATTCTTTCAAGTCTACATGTCCTAAAAATTATTTAAAAAGTGTTGATAAAATCTTATCAACACTTTTTTTTGCTAATACTAAGGCCATCCCCTACTTCTAAAATTTGGGTTTCTAGATTTGGATCTTCACATACTTCTTTAATATATTCCCTTAAATTTCTAACAGCTGTTCTTTGTTTATGCTTATTATAATCACTCATTACATATCCCTTATAAAGAATATTATCTGCAAATATAATGCCATTATCATTTAACATTCTTAAACTCTGAGATAGGAAAAATGGATATTTACCCTTTGCTGCATCAATAAATACTACATCATATTTTTCATTCATAGTAGGTAATATTTCTACAGCATCCCCCTGTATTATATTGATTTTATTTTCTAAATTCATATTTTTAACATTATCTCTTGCTTCTTTTACACGTTCTTCATCGCGCTCGATAGTATCAATAATTCCACCATTATCAAGATATTTTGAAAAACAAATTGCAGAATAACCTACAGCCGTTCCAATTTCTAATATTCTCTTTGGTTTCATCTTTACTAAATATTTATGCATTACATCTAATGTATCATCCATTATAATTGGAATATGTTCATCAAGTGCTTTTTTCTTAATTCTATATAGCATTACAATATTTATACCCCTTTACTATTATTTCTAGCAGCTCTTTCTCTTTCTTTACTATCTAATATTTTCTTTCTAAGCCTGATTGATTTTGGTGTAACTTCTACAAGTTCATCATCTTGAATGAATTCAATGGCTTTTTCTAAAGACATTTGAATTGGTGGTACAAGTCTTAAAGCATCATCAGATCCTGAAGCTCTAGTATTTGTTAAATGTTTTTCTTTACATACGTTAATAGCAAGATCTTCTCCTCTCGAATTCAATCCAACAATCATACCTTCATATACTTCAACTCCTGGTCCAATAAACAAATCTCCTTTATCTTGTGCATTATATAATCCATAAGTTACAGATTTACCTTTTTCAAATGCTACTATTGTTCCTCTAACTCTTGCTTGTATATCTCCTTTATATTCTTGATATGAATCAAAAATATGATTCATTGTTCCTTCACCTTTTGTATCTGTTAAAAATTCTGTTCTATATCCGATTAATCCTCTTGCAGGTATTTTAAATTCTATCTTTGTATGACCTATTTCTGCTGGCTCCATATTAACCATTTCCGCTTTTCTTCTACCTAATTTTTCTATGACATTTCCAACACAGTCATCAGGCACATTTACAACGAGCTGCTCTATTGGCTCACACTTTACACCATTAATCTCTTTAAATATTACTTTTGGTCTAGATACTAAAACTTCAAATCCTTCTCTTCTCATTGTTTCTATTAGAACAGACAAATGTAGTTCTCCTCTTCCAGAAACTTCAAAGCTATCTGGTGTATCTGTTTCTTTAACTCTTAAAGAAACATTTCTTTCAAGTTCTTTAAATAATCTATCTCTAATATGCCTTGATGTTATAAACTGTCCTTCTTTTCCTGCAAATGGTCCGTTGTTTACGCTAAACGTCATTGATACAGTAGGTTCATCTATATCTACAAAAGGTATTTTTTCAGGATGTTCGAAGTCACAAATTGTATCTCCAATATTTATATCAGGAAGTCCTGCAAGTTCAATTATATCTCCAGCTTTCCCTTCTTCAACTTCTACTTTATTTAATCCAACGTGTGTATATACTTTTGCTATTCTTCCTTGTGATATTTTTTCTTCTCTTCCACATATTGATACAGGCATTCCTAACTTTATTATTCCTCTTTCAACTCTTCCAACTGCTATTCTTCCTACATAATCATCATAATCTATATTTGAAACCAACATCTGCGCATAACCGTCTTCATCACAATCTGGTGCTTTTATTGTATTTATAATAGTTTCAAACAAACATGATAAATCACTTGTTTCATCATTTAAATCCATTTTAGCAATGCCATTTTTAGCTGATGCATACACAACTGGGAAATCTAATTGTTCATCAGTTGCATCAAGTTCTATAAATAATTCTATAACTTGATCAACAACTTTTTCTGGAGTTGCTCCTGGTCTATCTATTTTATTAATTACAACGATTGGTTTTAAATTAAGGGCTAATGATTTTTTTAGTACTTCTCTTGTTTGAGGCATTGCACCTTCAAACGCATCTACTAAAAGTAAAACTCCATCTACTGTCTTTAAAACCCTTTCAACTTCTCCACCAAAATCCGCATGTCCAGGTGTATCAACAATATTAATTTTTATATCTCCATACATAATAGATGTATTCTTAGATAGAATTGTAATTCCTCTCTCTTTTTCTAAATCATTTGAATCCATTACTCTATCTTGAACTTGTTCATTTTCTCTAAATACATGGCTTTGTCTTAGTAAAGCATCTACAAGTGTAGTTTTTCCATGATCAACGTGTGCAATTATTGCTATATTTCTTATGTTTTTATTGTTCATTTTTTACTTCTCCTTTTATATATTCTTCATAACCATACTCCATTGATGTTCCTTCAAGATCTTTTATTGATAATCCTATTTTACAATTTTCTTTATCAATATTTATAATCTTAGCATTTACCATTTGTCCTAATTCTAAAGCTTCTTCCGGTTTTACAATTCTTTTTAAACTAGTAATTTGAGAATTATGTACCAGACCTTCTAATCCTTTTTCAATTTCTACAAATGCACCAAAGCTTGCAAATTTTATTACCTTACATGTTACTATATCATTAACATTATATTTATCTGCTAAAGTAAACCATGGATTTTCGCCTTTTAAAGTATATGATAAACTTATTTTATTTTCATCTTTATTAAATGATTTTATCTTAACCTCTATATCTTCTCCAACGGTAAACTTATCATCTAATTTCTCATCCTTATTCCATAATATTTCAGAAATATGAAGTAATCCTCTTTCAGTTTCTAAATCAACAAATAATCCGTAATCTACTATTTTAGAAATAGTACCATTATATATGTCTCCAACTTTTATATTGTTCCAAAAATCTTCTTTCTTTTTAGCTGCCTCAATTTTTTTTTGCTCTTTTTCTTTAATTTGTTTTTCTCTTATTTCTTTTTGTTTTATAGCATCTTGTCTTTTCTTAGCTCTTTTATATGATAATAAAACATTCCCTTCACCGTCATTCATTTTTAAAACATCAGCTACTATTGTATCTCCAACTTTAAATTCATCTTTAGGATTAGCATTTATATCGTCAGTAAATTCTTTTTTAGGAATTATTCCATCTGCTTTATATCCAAAGTTTACAAATATTTCTCCTTTAGAAGTAATTTCAATAATTGTACCTGAAATTGTTTTATCAAATTTCTTCTCACTTAATGATTCATTATATAACTCTTCAAAACTTTTTTCTTCCATTGTATACCTTCCTTTTACAATATATTAGGACACGGGCTTGCCGTATCCTAAAACGCTCTTAATATTATACTCCAAAAGAAGATAAATGTCAAACAACTACTCTTAAATCACTGTTTTATAGCTCTTGCTTCTTTACATATTTATATTTATAGTCTTCTCCAAATATCGCTTTGGTTATTTCTTCACTTATTAAATCCAGTGTTTCTTTTTCTGGCTTACTTGATTTATATTTACTAAAATCTAAAGGTTTTCCATAATATAATTTTACTTTTCTAAATGGCTTAAAGCTTCCTTCTATTTTTACTGGTATTACTTCTGTTCCAGTTCTTGCTGCAAGATATGCAGGTCCGTTTTGAATTTTACCACGTTTTTTTATTCCATTTCTTGTTCCTTCTGGAAAAATTGCAAGTATTTTATTGTCTTTTAAGACTTTTAAAGATTTTTTCATTGATTCTATATCTTGCTTCCCTCTTTTTACAGGAAATATATTTGTTTTGTTTGCAAACCAATATATAAATTTATTCTTGAACAGTTCTTCTTTTGCCATCATGTACATTTCTCTTTTAGTTGCTGTATAAAGTATTGGTGGATCCCAGTTACTTGTATGATTTGCACACATAATGTAAGGCTTATCTTTTTCTATGTATTCTTGTCCAACAGTTGATACTCTGAAAAGAACAAGAGAAAATATTTTTACACAAAATTTAACTATAACTCTTAGCATACTTTCTCCTTCATTTTTTCTTCTACTATTTTACATACTCTCTCTATGTTTTCCTCTAATGTATAATCACTTGTATCTACAACTATTGCATCATCTGCAATTTTTAAAGCACCAATTTCCTTATTCTTATCATTTTCATCTCTTTTTTTTATGTTGTCATATACTTCTTCGTATGTACAATCTATTCCTAATTCTTTGTTTTGGCTGAATCTTCTTTGAGCTCTAACATCAATACTAGCATCTAAATAAATTTTTACATCAGCATCTGGAAAAACAAAAGTCCCAATATCTCTTCCATCTAAAATACTTTTTTCATTTTGAAGTCCAAGATTTCTTTGTAATTTTGCCATAGCGAGCCTAACTTGTTTAATACCAGATACTAGAGATACAATTTTATTTACTTCATTTGACCTTATTTTTTCTGTAACATCATTTCCATTTAAATATATTTTTAATTCATTATCTACTAATATTTCTTCTATTTTTATTGTATCTAACAATTTTTTTATAGCTTGCTCGTCATTCATATTTATATTATTATTTAATATTTCTAGCGCAACACATCTATATATTGCACCTGTATCTATATTTACAAACCCATATTTTTCAGCGATAATTTTTGTAATAGTTCCTTTTCCTACTCCAGCAGGTCCATCAATTGCTACAATAAAAGACATTTTACTCCTCCGTTTCTTTTTTTTCTGGAACATGTATTCCTTTTGCTACAATGTCTATCCTTTTAACAGACATAGTTGTTAATTTTTCAATTTCTTTTTGCGCTTTTCCCTTAAATTCTTTAATACTTGTTATAATATTATATCCATATAACACAACAACTTCCATATATATTGTTGGTCCCTCTCCTGTATTATTAATTCGAGTTTTTAATACCTTATGTATTGCAGGAGTTTTTGCACACAAATATTCTAATATTTGACGAAATACTGTATCAGAAATCGTAAAATTTCCTAAATAGCTAAAAGTTGGTCTAATAATTGACTTTTCTGAAACATATGGTGCTTTTCCTCTACCTGTTGATTTAAAAATTTGTAATGGATCCAAAATATATCCTGAAAAATCTTTTTTTATTTCAAATGTTGGCACAGGAATTACATGCTTTCCCTCTGTTGTTCTAACTCTTTTTGCTGTTTTCATTTCCTCAGGTGTTGCAACTTCATCTATATATATTGTTTTTGAAATTTCTGGCAAATCTAGATTATTTACAATTTTTTCCACCATACCATCTGAAGTTCCTAGTATTAAAATACTTTCAGGTTTATATTTTTTTATTGCTTTTTTTATTTCCTTTTTCTCATCTTCTGTTATAAATAGTGCATGTTTTACAGTTTCTATTTTTGTAGGAGCTTTTTTGGCAGAATTACCTGCTATAACTTCATTATCCTTTATAAATAATCCGTCATCTATAATATATTTTATATTGTTTTGTCCTGCTACATATTGTGCTCTATAGCTTTTTCCTGTTCCAGAAGGTCCTACAAAAGCATATATCTTTATTTTATTTTGTAATATCATTTTATTCACCTTCTATTGTTTCAATAATTCAATAGCTTTTTGTAATTGTAAATCTTTAGATTTATCTTGTATAATTTCATTATCTTGATTCTCAACTATTTCATCTGGCTTAATTCCAATTTCGTTAATTTTATTTCTATTAGGTGTAAAATATTCATTTGTTGTTATTTTAAGTCCGCTTCCATCAAGAAGAGTCATTAATTGTTGTATAACTCCTTTTCCATAAGTATTTGTTCCAACAACTTTAGCTTTACCATTATCTTTTAATGCTCCAGCTAATATTTCAGATGCACTTGCTGTACCTTCGTTTGTTAAAACTATAATCGAAATATCTTTTATTATAGGGTCATTTTTTGAATAAGAAATTTCTTCTGATTGCTCTTTATCTACTGTAATTAGCGAAACACTTTCTTTGTCTAAAATATAGTCAGCTATTTTTAGCGCTTCATCAACTATTCCTCCACCATTATTTCTAATATCAATAATTAAACTTTTAATTCCTTTTTCTCTTAAATCTACTAAATTAGTTTTGAATTCATCACTGCTGCCTTCATCAAATGTATAAAATGAAATATATCCTATGTTATTTTCAAGTACTTCTGATTTAACGTGGTTTATCTTTATGCTTTCTCTTTTTATTTCAAAATTTAATGTTTCTCCATTACGTATTATTTCTAGTTTTACGCTGCTTCCTTCTTCTCCTTTAATTTTATTTGCTGCAAGAGTTAATTGTTCACCAGTATAACTTACATCATCCACTTTAGAAATTATATCTCCTGGTAAAATTCCTGCTTTTTCAGCAGGAGTATCTTTAATTGGTGAAATAACAACTATCACATTATCTTCGGTATTTACTGTCATATATATACCAATTCCAACAAAGTTTCCCATAACCTCTGCTTCTATTTCTTTCATTTCCTCTGGTGTATAGTACTCTGTATAAGGATCTTTTAATCCGGCAACATATCCTTTAATTGCTCCTGATATTAAATCATTCTCATTTATAACTCCAATATACTTACTATCTATAATATTTTTAATTCCAGATAATGTCTTATTTATATTGCTTGTATCTGTCCCCTCTACAATAATATACTTTGCTCCACTATCACTTCTAAAATAATTATACATAAATATGGATGTAAGGACAAAAGTCACAATTGCTACTAAAATTACAAGCATAATAACTTTAAAAATATTTTCTCTTCTATTTGAGTTCATCAAATTTATTCCTCCTATGTTTTATAGTATATTAATAGATTCTTATTATTTATTCCATCCTTCTTTGTTTATTTGCCTTTGTCTTGCAATTGCAAGTGAATCATCTGGAACATTATCTGTAATTGTTGAACCTGCTGCAACAAATGTATTATTACCTAATTTTACAGGTGCAACTAAGTTTGTATTTGATCCAATAAACGAGTTATCCCCAATAATTGTTTTGCTTTTGTTAAACCCATCATAATTACAAGTAATTGTTCCACATCCAATATTTACTTTATTGCCAATCTCACAATCACCCATGTATGAAAGATGTGGTATTTTTGTTCCTTCTTTTATAATAGCTTTTTTGACTTCTACAAAGCTTCCAATTTTTACTTTATTTTCTAATCTACAGCCTTCTCTTATATATGCATTTGGTCCTAATTCACAGTCTTCTCCTATTTTGACATCACATTTTATAGTTGTATTTGGATGTATAACTGTATCAACACCTATTTCAACATCATCATATATATATGTATTATTCATATCTTCTATTGTTACACCATTTTTCATGTGATATTCGTTAATTCTCATTCTTAAAAATCTAGTTAACATCTCTAATTGCTGTCTATCGTTTACTCCAAGAATTTCTGTATTATCTTCTACAATAACAGCACCTGTTTTTAGTCCTTTTTCATTCATTATATTTATTACATCTGTTAAATAGTATTCGCCTTGTGAATTATTAGGTTTTATCTCCTTTAAAGCAAGTAATAATTCTTGTATGTCAAAGCAATATATTCCAGCATTAATCTCTTTAATTTTGCTTTGATCTTCTGTAGCATCTTTTTCTTCTACTATTTTCTTTATATTTCCTCCCTCGTCACGAATAATCCTACCGTATCCTTTTGGATTATCATATAATGCAGTTAATAATGTAGCATATTCTTTATTTTTTATACTCTTATCTATTAAATTTCTTAAAGTTTCTGGTCTTAATATAGGAACATCCCCATTAAGAATAATAACTTTCCCTTTCTTATCTTTTAAGTATTTTTCTGCTTGTAAAACTGCATGCCCTGTACCTAGCATTTCTTCTTGATATGCATATTTTACACTTTCTCCAAGAACTGATTGTACTTGCTCTTTTAAATAGCCTACAACAGTTATTACATCATGTACACTTGCTTTTTGCGCAGTCTCTACTACTCTCCTAACTAACTCTTTACCATAAATCTTATGTACTAATTTTGATTTATTTGATTTCATTCTTGTTCCTTTTCCTGCAGCAAGAACAACAGCTATAATATCTTCCATTTTTACCACCCTTTTAAATAATATTTTTTTATCATTCGTATTTTAGCATATTAAATTTAATAATGCAAATTTATAATTAAACTATTAATTAAAGTTAAATTTTGTTACTAAGCCTATAAAATATTTTAATAAAATTGGAATAATCCTAAAAAACTCTAATATACATTAATAAAGTTAATTGTACAAACATTTTTCTAAGGGGGTAAATATTAGATGGAAAATTTAAGCTTATACCAGGATATTGCTACTCGTACTGATGGTGACATTTACGTAGGCGTAGTTGGTCCTGTAAGAACTGGTAAATCTACATTTATTAAGAACTTTATGGATTTACTAGTAATTCCTAATATTCAAAACGAATATAAAAAAGAACGTGCTCAAGATGAATTACCACAAAGCGCAGGTGGAAGAACAATTATGACTACAGAGCCAAAATTTATTCCAAATGAAGCTGTAGAAATAACAATTGGTGATAATATAAAACTAAAAACAAGATTGGTAGATTGTGTTGGTTATTTAGTAAATAATGCAATCGGGTATTTAGAAGACGATATGCCTAGAATGGTTAAAACTCCTTGGTCTGAAGAAGAAATTCCTTTTGAACAAGCAGCAGAAATAGGAACTAAAAAAGTAATTGAAGAACATTCTACAATTGGTATTCTTATTACAACAGATGGTAGTATAACAGATATTCCTCGTGAAGATTATATAGATGCAGAAGAACGTGTGGTAAAAGAATTAAAAGAATTAAATAAACCTTTTGTAATTGTAATTAATTCTGAAAATCCATATTCAGATTATACTAGAAAACTTGCAGACAAACTACAAGATAAATATCAAACTTCTGTGCTTCCTATCAACTGCGCAAATCTTAATATAGATGATGTAAATGATATTTTTGGAAATCTCTTATATGAATTTCCAATTGAACAAATGAATATTAACTTTCCAAGGTGGATTGATAGCTTAAATGATAATCATGAATTAAAACAAGAACTATATAAAGATATGAAAAATGCTTTTAATGGTATTACTTTACTAAAGCAAATTGATTCTGGAGTTAGCAAACTTCAAAAAACAGATATAATTGAAAAGACAATTATTGAAGAAATCAACCTAGGAAATGGTAATATTACAATTTCTATTAACTTAAATGATGATTTATTCTATAAAGTTTTAACTGAAATATCTGGTGTAGAAATTTCCAATGAAGGAGATCTATTTTCAACTATTACAAGTCTTGCTGTAGCTAAAAAGGAATATGATAAAATTGCATATGCATTAGAAGAAGTTAAAGCAAAAGGATATGGTATTGTAACACCTTCTATGGAAGATTTAATTTTAGAAGAACCAGAAATGGTAAAACAAGGATCACGTTTTGGTGTAAAATTAAAAGCCAAAGCTCCATCTATTCATATGATTGCTGCAAACATTGAAACCGAAGTATCTCCTATTGTTGGCTCAGAAAAGCAATCTGAAGAATTAGTAAATTATCTATTATCTGAATTTGAAAATGACCCAACAAAAATTTGGGAATCAAATATCTTTGGAAAAAGTTTACATGAACTTGTAAATGAAGGTCTTCAAAATAAACTATATCGTATGCCAGAAGATGCTCAAATGAAATTACAAGAAACACTAGAGCGTATTGTTAATGAAGGTAGTGGTGGTTTAATTTGTATAATATTATAGTTAAAAAAGAATGAACGATAAATCGTTCATTCTTTTTTAACTGTTTTTGTATATATAATCCATATTTTGAAAATAATAAAAAAAATGAAATATTGGAGAAAAAGATGAATAAAGCTAAGCAAAATTTTAAAAAAATTATATCTGGTATATTTTCATATAAAGAAGAATATGATTATGGATTTGTATTACAAGAAAGATATTATGAAACAGTAAATTTAAATGATGATATTAATGATAATTTAAAGCCTTTAGAAAAAACCGATAATAATCTTACCACAAGTTTACAGGAAAACTTAGATTATATTAAAGTAAAGTACAATTCATTAATTAATAGTGACATAAAAATAAGAGAATTTATACTAAATGCAAAAGAAAAACAACATAAAGCATTTTTGTTGTATATTGATGGAATGATTGATTCTAAAATGATTAATAACTATATATTAAAACCTCTAATACTAAAAAACAGATCAAATATGTATAACAATACACAAAAAATAGTTTCAAATAATAATATAAATATAAAAAAAGTTAATGAATTTAATTTATTAGAATATATTCACGATTGTTTAATTCCACAAAATGAAATCAAAGAACACTCTCAATTTAAAGATATCTTTTCATCTGTTAATGGAGGTGATTGTGCACTTTTTATTGACACTTTAGATATTGCTTTTACAATGGATGTAAAAGGATTTTCAAAAAGAAGTATTGATATTCCAAATAATGAAGTTGTTATTAAAGGAGCTCAAGAAGCTTTTATAGAAAATATACGTACAAATACCACATTACTTAGACGAATTGTTAATAATGAAAACTTGATTATAGAAGATTTGTCTGTTGGGATTATTAGTCAAACAAAATGTGCAGTGTGTTATATAAATAATATTGTAAACCCTGATTTAGTCGCAGAAATTAAATATCGTATTAATAATTTAAGTATAGATTATTTAATATCAAGTCGGACAATTAGAACAATTAATTGAAGATAACACAAAATATGGACTGCCACAAATAATGTCTACTGAACGACCTGATAAAGCTGCGACTTATTTATTAGAAGGAAGAGTTGTTGTTATATTAAACGGAAGTCCATATTCTTTAGTAATGCCAACTACACTATTTGATTTAATGGGATCGACTGAAGATTTAAATCTAAGATTTCAATTTAGTAATTTAGTTAAATTTATAAGGATGATTGCAATATTTATTACTCTTCTATTACCTGGAATTTATATTGCTATTACTAATTTTCACCAAGAATTAATTCCCACAGAATTATTATTTGCTATTGTAGCTTCTAGGTCTAATGTTCCATTTCCTGTTGTATTTGAAATTTTAGTTATGGAGCTTTCATTAGAATTGATCAGAGAAGCTGGTATTAGAATCCCCTCCCCTATGGGACAAACTATTAGTATTGTAGGAGCTTTAATTTTAGGAGATGCAGCTGTATCTGCAAATATTGTCAGCCCTATATTAATAATAGTAGTAGCCATAACTGGAATAGCTGCATTTGCAATTCCAGATTTCTCACTAAGCTTTCATTTAAGAGTATCTAGATTTATATATATTATATTAGGAGCTTTGTTTGGGTTTTTAGGAATTGCATTTGGATTATTTATTCATTTTGTTATTCTATGTAGCTTAAACTCATTTGGTGTTCCTTATTTAACACCTTATGTACCTATAGTTAGAAAAAATAATGGTAGATATTTTATAATGCCATTTTGGAAAAGAGAAAAAAGATCTGATAGTTTAAATACTAAAAGGATTAGAGAACAAGAACATATTAGTATGAAATGGAGAAACGGAGGTAATATATGAGTTCCAATAAAATAGGAAATACAGAAGCAATTTTTCTTATGATTATTGTTGCAGTTGTTCATATTATTTTAAATATTCCACAATATATTTTAAATAACACTTCAACATCTTCTATTTTAAATATTATATATGTATCTATTATTTCATTTATTATATGTCATTTTATATGTAAATTATTTAATTATTTTCCAAACCAAGACATTGTTGATGTAGGAAAATACTTAGGAGGAAACTGGCTTAAAATTACTATTAGCATTTTATATATATCATATTTACTTTTTATATCTTCTATATTGTTAAGAAATTTTTCTGAAAGTTTAAAAATAATTTATTTTCCTAATACTCCTGTAATTGCAATTATTTTAGTCTTTTTATTTGGAACAACTATAGTAAACAAAATTGGACTTACAAGTATAATTAAATGTAATTTAATTATATCTCCCCTTGTTTTAATAATTATGTTAATTTTATTTGTATCTACTTCTAATGAATATGTATGGCAGAGAGCTTTGCCTATCTTAGGTAAAGGTTTTAATGAAACATTTATAAAAGGATTATCTAACATATATGCTTTTGGCGGTATATCAATTCTATACATTATATCTCCTCTATTATATAAACAATCTGATTTAAAAAAAGTTGGATTTTTTTCAATTGGTGCATCTTCTATTTATTTAATACTTGCAATTGCATCATTATTATTCATGTTTCCTTTTATAACAAATACACAAACATTATTATCAATATATATAGCAACAAGAGAAATGAATCTTGGTGAATTTATGCAAAGGACTGATGCAATATTTATTTTAATTTGGACACTTGCAATCTTTTCCTACTTAAGTATAGTAATAGGATTTATACTAAATTTTATAAAAAAATTAATTACAATTAAATTCTCTAAGCCTATGATATATAGTGTTTCATCATTAATATTTGGTTTTAGCTTATTGCCAGAAAACTTCGCGCAAATTATATATACTGAAGACACTTTATATAAATATATCCTTATATCATTATCACTTATAATTTCACCTACTGTTTTGATATTAGGAGTATTAAAAAAAAGAAAAGAACATAAAAATACAGTTAATATAGCTAAGTTAAATTAACAAAAAAGTGTTTTGTGAAAGGAGATTTTTAAATGATAAATATTTATACAAAATATATTACACTATTAGTTATATTGTGTATTTTTATATTTTCTTTAACAGGATGTATCTCTAATAGGCAAATCGATGATTTAGCATATGTAATAGCAATAGGTATAGATGTACGGTGATACAAGTACAATAAAAGTTAGTTTTCAAATTGGAATACCTAGTAGCTCAGGCGGAAATAGTAACTCTTCATCTGGAGATAATTCCTCAAATGATACTATCATTACTGTAGAAGAAAAAACTCTAGATGCTGCTATTAACTTAGCAAATAGAGATATTAGTAAAAATATAGATTTATCGCATTGTGAGGCTATAATAATATCTGAAGAATTAGCAAAAAAAGGAATTTCTAACTACATTTATACACTTCAGAATGATATTCAAATAAGACCTAATACTTATTTAGTCATAAGCAAGCAGGATAGCAAATCCATTTTAGAAAACTCTAAACCAGTCTTTGAATCTTTAACTTCAAAATATTACAGAATCATACCTACTACTGTTGAAAATACAGGTTATACCGATGCTGTAACACTTAAAGATTTTTATAGTGGTCTAAATGATTATTTTAGGCAGTCTTATGCTATTTTAGGAAGAATAAATAAAGGTGTGGGAACTAAACAAAATATTTCTACAAATAGTGCATCCACAAATTCATTTTCTAGTACTAATTCAAATGAAAAAGATAAAACAAAAGGAGATGATATAGAAATGATAGGACTTGCAGTATTTAATGGTGATACACTAGTAGGTGAACTAAATGAAGAAGAATGTATTTGTCATTTAATATTAACTAATAATTTAGAGAATTGCGTTATAACTTTTCCTAATCCATTAGATTTATATAGTAATATTGATTTAAAAGTTGAACTAGATAAAAACACAAAGAACAAAGTCAACATTATAAATACCTCACCATATGTTACAAGTAAAATAAATGTTAAAGCCAGAATACTATCTATATCAAATAATTCTGATTACTTAAATAACGATAATATTAAGATTATAGAAAAATATCTTAATTTATATTTAGAAGATCAAATTACAAAATATTTATATAAAACATCTAAAGAATTTCATTCAGACATTGTCGGTTTTGGCAGGTATGCTATAAAAAATTTTTCAAGTCTAGAAGATTGGAATAATTATAATTGGTTAGATAATTACAAAAATTCTTTTTTTAAAGTAAAAGTTGAATCTAAAGTTAAATCAACGTATTTACTATTAGATTCATAACTAAGGAGGTAAATAAATGAGATTTTTTATTTTTCTTTTGTCAATTTTTGTTTTTATAAAAACTGTTAGTTATGGTATGTACGAATATAAAAATAAAAATAAAGTTTCTGCAATAATTATATATATTATTGCAATAGTCAGTAGCATATTCCCAAATATAGTATTATATTTTCGATAAAATAATAATAAACCTAAGAAATCTCATTATTTATTAAACATTTGAGTTATCTAGGTTCATTATACTATTATATCTCTTTTTAATTTATTTTTTTCTAAAATACCTATGCCTATAAATTTTCCACATTGGTCATATATTCTATACAAATCATCTTTTAAATTAAAATAAACTGTAGCTCCGTTTAAAAATGGTATTAGTGTTTCATTTTGCAATAAAATCTTTTCTTTATTTTCGAATATTTTTTCTATAGATATTAATTTTAATTTTAAAAAAAAATTGTTTTCTTTATTTATTTCTAATTCATCTATGGTAATAGTATCTTTGATATTAAAATTACCAACTTGAATTCTTCTTAAATCTTTCATATATCCTACTGTTTCCAATTTTTCAGCAATCTCTTCGCACAAAGATCTAATATATGTACCTTTAGAACAAGATACTTTAAAAGTAATCAAATTTTCATTAAAATTTAATAAATCAATATTATATATTTCAATTTCTCTAAAACTTCTTTCAACAACTTGTCCTTTTCTTGCATATTCATAAAGTTTTTTTCCATTAACTTTAATTGCAGAATACATTGGAGGAATTTGGTTATGTTTCCCAATTAGACTTTTAAATAACTTCTCAATATTTTCTATTTTTAATAAACTTTTTTTAACAAGTTTTTGTTCAATTACTTTACCTTCAATGTCTCCTGTATCACGTTTTTCTCCTAAACAAATAGTTGCTTCATATATTTTATCATGATTTGATAAATATTTTGAAATTAATGTTGCCTTACCAATTAAAAGAGGTAAGACACCTGTTGCGTTTGGATCTAAGGTTCCTGTATGCCCTACCTTTTCTTTATATATCTTTTTAACTTTATATACAACATCATGAGATGTACAATTTTTTTTCTTGTTTACTAGTAATATTCCATTCATTTTTAATTATTAAAATACCTCTTTACTTCTCTTAAAACTTTCTCTTTAGCTTCCTTAAGTGGCAATGAAATTAGGCAACCTGCTGCAGCTGGATGTCCTCCTCCACCTAGCACTAAACATATATCTCCAACATTTATACTACCGTCTGAGCGCATCGAAACCTTATATCCTTTTTCATTTTCGTGTAAAAAAACTGCAACTTTTATACCTTCAATATCTCTTCCTATATTAACAAGTCCTTCATGATCTCCTTCTTCTGCTCCTACTCTTTCTTGATCTTCAAGAGTTATGTATGAAAATGTTATCTTTTCATCTTCTAAAAACTCTAATCTATCAATGTATAATCTACTTAGCTCAAAATTTGCTTTTGATTTAATTTGTAACACTCTTCTATATATATCAGATACATTTACTCCTTTTCCCAAAAGCCATGCAGCAAATTCAAATGTTTCTACAGTAACTCCTGGATATCTAAATCCGCCAGTATCTGTAATAATTCCAGTTAATAAACATGTTCCAATTTCTTTTGTAATTGTAATATTCATTGATTCTAATATAAATACTAAAATTTGAGCACATGCAGGTGATGCAGGATCAACAAAGTTATAGTCTGCAAACATTGTATTGCTCCCATGATGATCTATAGATATTCTGGCTTTTGCGGAGTCAAAATACCCAACATATCCATTTAATCTTTTAATGTCTCCACAATCCAAAGCAATTGCTAAATCATAAGACTCATTTTTTCCTGCTGTTTTTATGCTATCAGCACCAGGTAAAAAACTAAATACTCTTGAATATTTAGGAATGATAACATCCGGATTTTTTCCAAGTTGTTTTAAGGCTAAATACATTGCTAAACTACTACCAATAGCATCACCATCTGGACTTTCATGGGTTAAAATAACAATACTTTCAGCATTTTTTATCTCTTCTATAATATTATCTATTGTCATACTATTTTTCTCCTTTATCATTTTTCACATCTTTCATAATATCTTTTAAAATGCTATCAATTTTTGCTCCATACTCAATCGAATCATCTAGTTCAAAAATAATCTCAGGCGTAATTCTTAAATTTACTCTTTTGGCAATTTCTGTTCTTACAAAGCCTGCCGCTTTTTTTAAATACGTAAAAGTATTTTTTTTATTTTTTGAATTTATTATACTAACATATACTTTTGCATATTTTAAATCTGGAGTCACTTTTACTTTTGTTACACTAATTAATCCTGTAATATTTGGATTCTTTAAATCATAAGAAACAATGTTGCTTATTTCTTTTTTTAATTCTTCATCAATTCGATTCATTCTATTGCTATTCTTTTGCATCTGGTCTTTACCTCTTTCTATTTTTTTACTTCTTCCATAACATATACCTCAAGAGTATCTGCTTCTGCAATATCATTAAAGTTTTCAATCTGGAGTCCACATTCATATCCTGAAGCTACTTCTTTTACATCATCTTTAAATCTCTTTAAAGATATTAATTTACCATCATGTATTACAACGTTGTTCCTAACAACTCTAATTCCAGCATTTCTTGCAATTTTTCCATCTGTAACATAGCATCCAGCAATTGTTCCAACATTTGAAACCTTAAACGTTTGCCTTACTTCTGCAGTTCCTATTATTCTCTCTTCAAATTTAGGATCAAGCATTCCTTTCATTGCAGCCTCAACGTCATCTATTGCTTGATAGATAATTGAATACTGTTTAATTTCTACTTCTTCTTTTTTAGCAACTTCCTTTGCAATTGGCTCTGGTCTTACGTTAAACGCAATAATAATTGCATCAGATACTTTTGCAAGTGTAACATCAGATTCAGTAACGCCACCAACATTTGCATGAATTACCTTTACTTGTACCTCTTCATTAGATAATTTTTCTAATGACTGTTTTACAGCTTCTACTGATCCTTGAACATCTGCTTTAACAATAATATTTAGCTGTTTTAATTTTCCTTTTTCAATTTGATTAAACAAATCATTTAATGTAACTTTAGTAGTTGCATTCATTGCTTTTTCACGTTCTTGTCTTTTTCTTCTCTCTATTAAATGTTTAGCTGTTTTTTCATCTTTCACTTCATAGAATGTATCTCCTGCTGTTGGAACCTCAGGTAATCCAGTAATTTCAACAGGTGTAGAAGGTCCTGCTTTTTTTACTTTTTTACCTTTATCATTAGTCATTGTTCTAATTCTACCTATAACAGATCCTAATACAATTGTATCTCCAACATCTAATGTGCCTCTTTGAACCAACATGCTTGCAACAGGGCCTCTTGTTTTGTCAAGTTTTGCTTCAAGCACAACTCCCTTTGCTTGTTTTTTGGGATTAGCCTTTAATTCCTTCATATCAGCTACCAATAAAACCATTTCAAGTAATGTATCAATATTCATATGTTTTTTAGCTGAAATAGGTACAAAGATTGTATCTCCACCCCATTCTTCTGGTACTAATTCATATTTTGTTAAGTCTTGTTTAACTTTTTCTACATTTGCGCCTTCCAAATCTATCTTATTAACAGCAACAATAATTGGAATATCTGCAGCTTTAGCATGATTAATAGCTTCTACGGTCTGTGGCATAACTCCATCATTAGCAGCTACTACTAAGATAGCAATGTCAGTTACTTGTGCTCCTCTTGCTCTCATGCTTGTAAATGCTTCATGTCCAGGTGTATCTAAAAATGTAATTTCTCTTCCATTTATTTCTACTTTATAAGCACCTATATGTTGTGTAATTCCACCTGCTTCTCCTTCAATTACATTTGTAGAACGAACTGCATCTAGTAATGATGTTTTACCATGATCAACATGACCCATAACAACAACTACTGGAGGTCTAGCTATTAATTCTTCTTCTTTATCTTCAGAATCATCAAATAAAATATCTTCCTCAGTAACCGTTTCTTTCATAATAGCTTTAATTCCAAATTCTTCAGCTATTAAAAATGCTGTATCGAAATCAATTTCATTATTAATAGTTGCCATTATTCCATATCCTAATAGCTTTTTAATTACTTCAGCTGTTGTTTTTTTCATTTCTGCAGCAAAGTCTTTAACAGTTATAGTCTCAGGTATTGTAATTTCTGTTAATTGGAATATTTTTTGCTTATTTCTATTTTCATCTAGTCTAATATTTTTTCTTTTATTCTTTCTTCCTCTTTGCGTTGTTAAATCATAATAATCTAGCATTCCACCATCTTGATCGTGGAACATATTTGATAATTTATTCTCTTGTTTTAAACTCTTTAATTTATCTTCGTCATATCTATCATACATTTCATTTTTTCTTGAACGTGATGATTTTTTTGTTTTATTTTCATCGTAACGATTTACTTTCTGTTTACCTATATTTTTGTTGTAATCTCTTACAGATTCTTTTTCTACTATATCTGTAGCCATTATATTCTTTATATTTTTCTCTATTCCTTTTTCATCAAGTGGTCTTTTTCCTGAATTTCTATTATATCCACCATTTATATTGTTATGACGATAATTATTGTTGTTTTGTCCGTTATTTCTGTAGTTATTTTGGTATCCATTTTGATTATTGTTTCTAAAATTATTTTGATTATTATTTCTGTAATTATTCTGACTATTATTTCTATAATTATTATTTTGTCTATTTCCGTTATAGTTATTTTGTCCATTATTTCTATAATTATTGTTGTTAAAGTTATTATTTTTGTTAAGTGTTTTATCTAATTGTTTTGATCCTTTATTTATAGGATTGTTTTTTTGCACATCAGTTTCTTGTTTTTTTTCAGCATCAACCTTGTTTTCGTTTTTTATATCTTTTTGTTCTTTAATACTTACCTTTCTATCTGTACTGTCTTTTGTTTCTTCTTTTTTATTTGTTTCAAGGCCAAAAAGCTCACTTACTGTAAGTGGTTTAGAAGGTCTATCTCTATATACAATATTGTAGTCTTTATTTTTACTTCTTTCGACAAATCCTACCCCTTTTTTCTTTACTTCCTTCTTCCTTTTTTCCTCTTCTTCTCTTTTTGCAATTTCTTCATCTGAAATAATAACTTCTCTTCTTATAATAACAGGGGTTCCTGATTTTTCTTTTTTTGATACTTTTTCTTCTTTCGCAGTATCATTATCTTTTTTTATTTCTTTTTTGTTTTGGGAATTTACCTTTTTTTCAATTTTTTTTGCTATTTCTTCATCTATGCTACTTAAATGATTCTTTACTTCAATTCCCATATCATTTGCTATTTTTATTATGTCTTTGCTTACCATATTTAATTTTTTTGCTAATTCATGAATTTTTATTTTATCCATTAATATCACCCCCATCAATTATTTTTACGATTTCATTTGCTAAATTTTTCTCTATAATACCAATCACCACTTTATTAATTTTTCCTACACATCTACTTAATTCTTCTGTTTTTCCATATACAAAAACAGGTATTAAGAACTCTTTACATTTTTTTATAAAATTTTGTTTTGTTCTTTCCGACGCTTCTTCCGATATAAGTATTAATTTTACCTTTTTCTTATCTATAGCTTGCATGCATGCATCTGTGCCAAAAACTGTTTTACCAGCTCTTGTTGCTAATCCGAATATATCCGAAAATTTTTTGTTTATTTATCACTAATTACACCTCTTAAGTTCTGATAAATGTCATCATCTATTTTAGTTTCAAATATTCTTTCAAGTCGTTTTGTTTTAATCGCTTTATCTAAGCATTCTATATTATCACAAAGATAAGCTCCTCTTCCTTCTTTCTTACTAGTAACATCTACAGAAATTTCTCCAAGTTTATTCTTAACTATGCGTATTAATTCTTTTTTAGGTTTTATTTCATTACATCCAACACAAGTTCTTTGCGGTATTTTTTTCAAAATACTATTCCTCCTTGTTTTATTATATGTTTGTATTATTTAAGTATTATTCTTCTGCATTATCTTCTTGTACATTATCAGTAGATTCTTCTTGTGCCTTTAAAAGCATCTCTCTGAATTGAGTTTCTGATTTAATATCTATCTTCCAATTTGTTAGTCTAGCTGCAAGTCTTGCATTTTGTCCAGATTTTCCAATTGCAAGTGATAATTGATTATCAGGTACAATTACTTGAGCAAATTTTTCTTCTTCTTTAATATCAACTGCCATCACTTTTGCTGGTAAAAGAGCTGAAGATATATAGATTGCAGGATCTTCATTCCATTCAATTACATCTATTTTTTCACCATTTAATTCATTAATAATATTTTGGATTCTTATTCCTTTTTGTCCAACACATGAACCTACTGGATCAATGTTCTCATTTTCAGAATAAACTGCAACTTTACATCTATTTCCTGGATCACGTGATACACTTTTAATCTCTATTACTCCCTCATATATTTCTGGTATCTCAAACTCAAACAACTTTCTAACAAAGTCTCCTGCAGCTCTAGACACTATTACTTGAGGAACTCCCTTAATTCCTCTTACTACATCTAATACATATCCTTTTATTTTATCATTAACTCTATATTGTTCTGTAGGAATTTGTTCTTTAACCGGCATAATTCCTTCTAATTTTCCTAAATCCATTACTACTGTTGCACCATCTGCCTTTTGAATAATTCCTGAAACAATTTCGCCTTTTCTATCATTAAATTCTGTATAAACAATATTTCTTTCTGCTTCTCTTAATTTTTGTATTATAACTTGTTTTGCAGTTTGGGCAGCTATTCTACCAAAATCTTTTGGTATCATTTCAATATCAATCTTATCTCCTAATTCGATTTTCTTGCTAATTTTCATTGCATCTTTTAAATTAATTTGTAAGTTGGGATTTTCAACAGTTTCTACAACTTCTTTCACTGCATAAAGGTGTGCTTCTCCTGTTTGTTTATCCATAGCTACTTTTACATTATCACTTGAATTAAAATTTCTTTTATATGCAGTAACTAATGCTGTTTCTATAGATTCAATTAAAAGTGATTTTTCAATTCCCTTCTCTTTTTCTAAATCGTCTAAAGCAGATATTAATTCTCTATTATCAATTGCTTTCATTTTTATTCCTCCTTTTTTTTACCAATCAAATACTGTTTTTATAACAGAAATGTTCTTTCTATCTATTTGCTTTATTTCATCTTCTATTTCTAATGTAATAGATTCATCCGTAAATTCTTTTAATATACCAACCAATTCTTTTTTCTTATCAATTGGTTTAAAAAGTTTAATTTGTGTTTTATGATTTATATTTTTCTCAAAATGTTTATCTTTTCGTAAAACTCTTTCGATTCCAGGTGAAGATACTTCTAAAAAATATGAATCTTTAATATAGTCTGCTGTATCAAGAATTTCTGATATCGCATTATTCACTTTTTCGCAGTCATTTAAATCAATTCCATTTTCTTTATCAATAAATATGCGTAAAAAGTAATCTTTTCCTTCTTTTACATACTCTACATCATATAAGTCATAACCTAAATTATTAATTGTTGTAGATAATAATTGTTCAACTCTTTCTTCTATTTTAGACAAATATTCTCCTCCTAACATAGGTAAAGAGTGGGATTTGTTCCCACTCTTCTAGTTCTAAATTCTGTCATATACAATTATATATTGGTTTTCCAGTATTTGTCAAGAGTTTTTTTTAATGTTTTGCATTTTATTTCAATATATATATATAAAGCATACGCCCTCTGTTTGTATACAAACAGAGGGAGCTCTCTAGTTCTGGCTATTATAGTCTTGAGATTTTATCCATGCTAAAGAACAGAATAAGAAAGAAAAGTTAGGATCTCAGCCGTATTCGGCTTCCAGTTATGACTTGAGCTTGCTACGTTACTATACAGTAACCATAAATATATGGTAACATAAAATATTCTACTTGTCAAATTATACCTCTATATTATCAAAGTTTTTATCACATGTTTTATATAGTAATGTAATCAACCCTGTATAAATAATTAAATAACCTATTATAAATATTAGCATAATAGAATAACTTGAAATATTTAAATACAAAGCTTTATACAGTAAAAATAAAGTTATTCCTATTATTGCCATTCCAATAAATACGCTTATTGATGAACTCATACTCTGTTTTACTACTTCAGTATCATTTTTAGCGTCCATTCTTGGATATTTTAAATTTACAATAATTCCAATTGTTTCTGAAATTAGAGGAAGTAAAATGGATGCAATTATAATTAATATTATACTTATTAAATCAAATTTAAATCGTATAAAAATAATTATATCTCCAATTAATATACAAGGAAGCATTATTAATATAGCTGCCAACACTTTAGATTTTACAATTTTATATGGTTTTAATGGTAAACTTTTTAATATATTAAATGATTTACCTTCTAGTGAAATCATAGAACTTGTAATTGAAGTCATAAAACTTGTAAAACATATAAATGCAAATAATATAACAGGCATATAGCTTTTAATATAATCAATTGTAATAATTGGTATGGTTTTTATGATAATATCTACAACACTATCAAATTTAATCGTTATTAATATACATCCTAAAATAAATAAAATCACCCCAAATCCTGCATTTGTAACAAATACAGGTGAATTAATAAATCTATAAAATTCTTTTTTTATCAGTGCTTTAGTAGGAGATGAATGTTTTATTTTATATTTTTTATTTAATTTTTTAATTTTTATTGATTTAATGTTAGTATTAATATTAAAATAAACTCTTCCTATAAGGATAATCGTAACAATAAATAATCCTAAATCAACAAATATAAATTCTAATAATTTTATTATATTAAATTTTGTTATTAACTCTATATACGCCCCAGCTGGATAATAAAGTTTAGTAATAAAATCATTTATGCTCGTAGCATTTTGAGCTATATTAATTAATAAATTTTCAGAATTATATGAAAAATATAAAACTCCCAATAAAAAAAACACTGTTATCAAAGTTTGCACTTGATTTTTGCCTTTAAACTTAGATGATATAAATGTTATAAATGTTCCTATTATGCTAGAAAGTAATATTGGAATAATTGGAAATACTAAAAGTCCTATAAGAGATACAACATAGTATATAATGCCAGGTCTCATATATCTTGCATACACTATCATTGCTGGAATTAAAAACAATGAATTATATAATAACTCAAAAATATAAAATTTAAAAACTCGGATAAATAATACTGTACTTTTTTTAATTGGAAGTGATAAAAGTAAATCATCATCTTTACAATTAAATAATAAATTCCCTGATTTATAAATTCCTTCAATTAAACTTAATGCTGATGTTAAAATAATAAATAATGATAATAAAACAAATTGTGCGTTAACAAGTTCTAATTTCTTCATTATTAATTCTGAGTATGTATACATTGCTCCCATTAGAATTAGCATTATAACAATTGGTACTATTATTTTTGTAAAAGTATTTTTCTTTTTAGTATTTATCCTAAATAAATTCATTCCTTCTGACATCGTTGCTTTAAGAAGTGATATAATTTTTTTCATACTACTCAGCCTCCAAATCAAGGAAAACTTTTTCTAATGATTTATCACCTTTTATTTCATTCATGTTTCCAACCTTTAATAATACACCTTTTTTTATTATTGCAACTCTTGTACATAATTTTTCAGCTACATCTAAAATATGTGTTGAAAAAAAGATTGTTTTTCCCTCATTAACCATTTTATTCATTATCTCTTTAACATCAAATACTGCTTTAGGATCCAATCCCACAAATGGTTCATCCATAATTAATATTTGGGGATCATGAGCAAGTGCCGCTATTAAAGCTATTTTTTGTTTCATTCCATGAGAAAATGAATCAATAGTATCATTTAGATTATCTTCAATTTCAAACAATTTAGCATATTTCTTTATGTTTTTTTCTCTTGTATCTTGTGGTACTTCATAAATATCACATATAAAATTTATAAAATCTATTGCTTTCATTTGCTCATATAATTCAGGATTGTCTGGAACAAAGGCCATTTCTTTTTTACAAGC
Source organism: uncultured Clostridium sp. (assembly GCA_947302485.1). Classification (GTDB taxonomy): domain Bacteria; phylum Bacillota; class Clostridia; order TANB77; family CAG-508; genus CAMYVO01. The sequence continues at coordinate 82,586 of CAMYVO010000005.1, forward strand.
TATTGGATTATTTTTAATAGATTTTCCATTAATTAAAATATCTCCTCCATCAAATTTGTGAATACCTACTATTGCTTTTATTAATGTTGTTTTTCCTGCCCCATTATGTCCAATGAAAGCAAATATTTCTCCATCATTAACAGTAAATGAAACGTCATTTATAGCAGTTTTACTACCATATTTTTTTGTTACGTTTTTAATTTCAATCATGATTCTTTCCTCCATTTAATTATTACCATATATACGGGATAATTTTATATTTAACTTTTTCCTTGTATTCTGAATAACCTTTTAAATCTTTTTCTAATATTTTTTCTTCATTTTTTATTCTTTTAGCAATTATGATCGGATAAAATAAAAATATTAGAAAAGATATGATAGATCCTAATATTAACGGTATTGTTAAAAACAATAAAATTGTTGCTGCATACATTGGGTGTCTTACAATTCCATATAGTCCTGTATCTATTATTTTTTGATTATCTTGTACTTCAATAGTACGAGATAAATAGGTGTTTTCTCTTAAGACTTCAGCATATAAAATATAGGATATAACAAATAATATAGAAAATAAAACTATAACAATATTAGGCAATTCTATCCAATTATATCTATAATTTAATCCTGCAATTATAAATCCCAAGATAAACATCAAAGCACTAAAAATCAATACTAGTTTCTGTTCACTTTCTTTTTCTTTAGTATTTAATCTTTTCTTAAGAAGTTCTGGATTCTTTTTAATTAGAACTATCCCTGCAATAAACATTGGAATAAATAATAAACCTATAAATAGCCATGCATTCCAATAATTAAAAGATTTTGCAGGAATGAATAATAAAGATCCCACAATTATTACTCCTAATAGAAATTTTATAATTGCCTGAAAAAATAATTTTCTATTCATAAATTACACCCACATATTATTTTAATAATTTTTCAAATATATTTGCATTCAATATCATATTAGATATTTTTACAAGATCTTTATATACTTTTTCTTATAAATTTTTCAATCTTATCAAATGGAATAATGTCTTTTTGGTCATATAAATCGCAATGTGAAGCACCATCTATTGTTAAAAATTCTTTATTATCAGTATATTTACTATTTTTAATCATATTATCATAAGCGTCTTTTCCAAAATAGTATGAATGTGCTTTATCTCCATGTACTATCATTACTGCATTTCTTATTTCATTTGAATAATGTAATAATCTTGTATTCATAAGTGATGTTCCTGCTGTTACATTCCATCCACCATTTGAATTTAAACTTCTTTTATGGTAACCGCGAGATGTTTTATAATAAGCATAATATTCTTTTACAAATTGAGGTGCATCTTTTGGTAGTGGATCAACTACTCCACCACCAAGTTTATATTTTTTATCTTTAAAATCTTCTGTTCTTTGAGTATTTATTAATACTCTTGCTTTATGTCTTGATTCTTCATTATCTTCGCTATCAAAATATCCATTTCCTGCAACTCTTGACATGTCATACATAGTAGAAGCAATTGTTGCTTTAATTCTTGTATCTATACAAGCTGTTTGAATTGCCATTCCACCCCAACCACAAATTCCAATTATAGATATTTTTTCACTATCTACATTTTTTAAATTAGATAGAAAATCTACTGCTGATTGAAAATCTTCAACATTTATATCAGGAGAGTTCATATATCTAGGTTCTCCTCCAGATTCTCCTGTAAAAGATGGATCAAATGCAATTGTCAAAAAACCTCTTTCTGCCATCTCTTGTGCATATAGTCCTGAACTTTGTTCCTTTACCGCTCCAAAAGGTCCACTTACTGCTATTGCTGGAAGTAGCCCTTCATATCCCTTTGGCTCGTACAAATCTGCTACTAATATAATTCCAAAGTGATTTTTGAAAGTTACTTTCCTATAATTTACCTTTTCACTTTTAGTAAAAACTTTATCCCATTCTTCAGTTATGTCTAATTCTTCACTCAATATTTATACCTCCATTATAATAATTCTTTTATTTTTTCATCCATGTCTTCTGGTTTAAACGTTGATGAATATCTAGCTACAACATTTCCTTTTAAATTCCCCCTATTTAATCCAATTTATATATTCTTCATCAGATTCTCTTCCTGTAAATCTTTTTCCATCTACAAAATTTAGATTAGGAAAATTACTCTTTAAACTTTTATATGTTGAATCTATTGAGGAAGAACCACTTGTTACAAATACATAAATTTTTTTATTTAATATATTGTTTTCTTCTAAAAATTTATCAATAATTGTAGGCTCTTTATACCACCAAATTGGAAATGCTAAACAAATAATATCATATTTATCTAAATTAGATACTTTATTTAATATTTCTGGTTTAATATTTTCATTCATCTCGATAGATGATCTACTTTGTTTATTTGTCCAATCTAAATCTTCATCCGTATATTTTTCTATAGGTTCAATTTCAAATATATCTCCATTTATTGCACATGCAACTCTTTCTGCAACTCCCTTTGTTATTCCACTTGCTGAAAAATAACTAACTAATACTTTACTCATATTTTTCACCTCCAAATTATATTTATTTATATTCAACTATATCTTCAATTGTTTTTCTTTTATAATGTAATGGATTTATCGGATAATCTTCTGCCTTATATCCTAATGGCATCAATAAAAATGGTGTATATTCATTTGGAATATTAAATTCTTCTATTAAAATATTTTCATCAAAAGATTCAACCCAAATATTATCTACCCCAATATTTGTTGCTTCTAACATCATATGTGTAGCTACTATACAAGAATCCATTTCTGCAGTTGTATAATCCCCTTTATGATATGCATTTTCTTTATTTCCACATACAATTAAAATCGTTTCTGCACCATATCTACATCTAGAAGCTTTATCGATTTTATCTATTCCTTCACTACTATTTACAACGTATATTTTTATTGGCTGATTATTTTTAGCAGTTGGAGCTACTCTTCCTGCTTCTAAAATTTTATCAAGCACTTTCTGTTCTAATTTTTTATTACTAAATTTTCTGACAGATGTTCTTTTTCTAATAATATCTTCAAATTCCATTAAATGACCACCTTAATAATTAACTATATTTCTCTATTTCATATGTATACAATATTACAATATTGTATACATACTATATGGATTCATTTTTCTCATTATATAATATTATTAAAAGTTTTTAAAGTTTTTTAAAAACTTTTATTTACTTTTATTTTATCATTATCATTACTTTATATATATCATTTTTTTATATTTATAACATAAAAAAGAAGTGTCGCTCAACTTTAATTCGATACACTCTTATATTTCAATGCTTTTCAGCTATATTTTTATATTTAGGGTGACAAATTATTTTTTAGCACCTATTTTTATTATTTTAAAAGTATTATAATTAACTATTTAAGCGTTCTTTTCACAACAATTTTCATATTTCTTTCCACTGCCACGTGGCTTTTCGATTTTGGTCATTTGGCTCCATTCTACTGCATTTCATCCCACTTTTCCTTGTATTTATGCATTTAGCTACACTCCGCTCCACTCGGATTTGGTAATTATTTGTATCTAAATTTGTATCTAAAATTGTATTACTTTTGACTATATAATAAATCTACTAATTTAACAATATCTCTATCATATATATTTCTTGATTCTTCAAATTTTAGTATTTCATTCCTTAATTTTGGTAATAAATTTATAATTGAATCTAATTTCTGATTGTTTTCTAGACATATTGTCCATCTTCCTTCACCTATCCATGCTAACTTATCAGCATCCTTTATAATTAATCCTTCACTGTTCTTGGGTGTCATATTCCATTTATGGTTCTCTATTGCAACATAGCACTCATTGATAAATTGTCTATCATATCCTTGTTTTTCCATTTCTTCTTTTAACATTTCTGCAGATAATTTTTCATGTCCTTCTATGCACTGTGTCCTTCCAACATCGTGCCAATAAGCACAAATAATACATATTTCCTTATTTACATCTATTTTTATTTTATCTAATAATTCATATGTATAGTTAACAACATCCTGCATATGATTAATGTCATGTTCATAATCTTTTATTTGATTCATATATTCTTTTGCTTTATTTATAAGCTTATCATACTTTAATTCTATATCATTAATCATATATTTTCCCTCCTTTTTATTGTGTATTGTCATCAATCCATTTCAAAAATTCGCCATTTGCATATGTTATTTCATAGCTTGAAATCTCTGCCACTTCATAATTATGTATTTTATCTATTTCATCTTTGATTTCAGAGAATAAACTTTCTTTTGTCCTAAACTCTAATTTATATTCATCGCATTCTTCTAATTGATTATTCCACCAATATTTAGAATTAACTTTAGTCATCTGACTTCCAGCTACAAGTTTCTTTTCTAATAATCTTTCAATTATTTTATTTGCTATATCTACTCTATCACATAATGTAACAACCACAATGTAATTCTCCATATTAACATCACCCTTTCTATTATAAATGTATTATACCATATAATTACATAATTGCAATTTATACCACTATCCCAGGACAGTGTACACTTTTTATTTTTCTCCATTATTTCCAACGGTTTGAGAACTTACTTTAAATTCTAGATACAAATTAGATACAAAAAATTTCTGCAATTTGTATATAAATTTGTATCTAATTTCATTTCCTTAAATTTCCAAGCATAGAAAAAAGCCCGAAAACTCGGACTTTATTGGTTTCTACCGCAACATGCCTTATACTTCTTCCCACTGCCACATGTAGTGGGACTTTTTTATATAATATACATTTATAGTATTATTGTTATTATGCTTACTATTGTTTTTTTATAACTTGGCAACAAA
>CAMYVO010000006.1 GCA_947302485.1 uncultured Clostridium sp.
TATCATTAAACAATCTGCAAATTCAGGTATTGTTATATCAGGACTACTTTGTTTTTCATTCTTCCAATATTTAAAACATTTTGTTTCATATGCAAATTCACTTAATTCGCATAATAATTCTAATACTTGCTTATTAAAAATCTCTTCACTTTCATAATCATATTTTTTTCTAAAATGAGCATTAATTATTTTTTCTTTTTTATACATTTCATTTAAATTTAAACAATATCTTTCACTCATATTTATATCTCCTCGTATAATTTATACCATAATAATTCATTTATTTCAATAAATAAAAAACCTGAATTTTTTTTATAATTCAAGCTTTTTATTTAATTACTAAATTTCATATATAAGTACCTATGGCTTTAGTATAACCTTTATACAATTATCCTCTTTAGCATCAAAAATTTCATAAGCATGTCTTCCTTCATCTAAGGAAAGCTTATGTGTAATAATATCTGTTGCATCAAATTCTCCTGTTTTTATTTTTTCTAAAATAGGTTTCACATATCTTGTTGCTGGGCATTGTCCCATTTTAAATGTAATATTTCTAGTAAAGAAATTGCCTAAAGGAAAATTATTATATTTAGTCCCATATACTCCAACTAATGCAACATGTCCGCATTTTCTTACCGCTTGTGATGCTATTTCTATTGCAGATTTAGAACCTCCTTGTAATTTTAATGCAGTTTCTACTTTTTCCATAAACGACATTTTTCCATCAACACCTACGCAGTCTATTACACAATCAGCTCCTCCAGATGTTATTTCTTTTATATATGCACCTGTTTCATCATATTCTTCAAAATTTACAATTTCTGCACCATATTGTTTTGCATGTTCTAATCTATACCCTACTCTATCTACTGCAATTACTCTTTTTGCTCCCTTTAATATACACCATTTAATTGTAAGAAGTCCTACTGGTCCACAACCTAGTACAACAACTGTATCATCTTTTTTTACATTTGCAATCTCTGTTCCCCATAATGATGTTGGTAAAATATCTGTTAGAAATAAAACTTGTTCATCTGTTAGTTCATCTGGAACCTTCACTGGCCCAACATTTGCGTGTGGCACTCTAATATATTCAGCTTGTCCGCCTTGATAGTCTCCATAAGATTTACTATATCCTAATAATCCACCTGCTTCTCCATACTCATTTGTATTATCACATTGACTATACTCATGATGTTCACAATAAAAACAATGTCCACAAGCTACTGGAAAAGGCACTATAACTCTATCGCCTTTCTTTAACTTGTGTACATCTTTTCCTACTTCTTCTATAATTCCCATGGTTTCATGTCCTAGTACAAAGCCATCATACATTCCTTTAACCATACCATGTACTAAATGCAAATCAGATCCACAAATAGCTGTAGATGTTACCTTAACAATAACATCATCATCTTTTTCTATTTTGGGATCTGGCACTTCTCTACATTGTACTTTTTGTATTCCATCATATACAATTGCTTTCATCTAATACCTCCAAAATAATTTGTTGGTATTAGTTTTTACTAATTTATATGTATTTATTCGTATAGATTTTATATGAAGTGAATTATGATAATATCTGTTTCCAAACATCATCTTTAAACCCAGTAACTATTCCTTTATCAGATACTAATACAGGTCTTTTTATAAGCATCCCATCACTTGCAAGTAGTTCTATTTTTTCTTTATCACTCAATGTAGATAGTTTTTCTTTTAGATTTAATTCTTTATATTTTAATCCACTTGTATTAAACCATTTCTTTATATCTAGCTTGCTTCTTTTTATCCATTTTTCTAATTCTTGAATATTAGGTATTTCTTCTATAATATTTCTATCTATAAATTCAATATTATTTTCTTTTAACCATTTTTTAGCTTTTTTACATGTAGAGCATCTTGGATATTCTATAAAAATATTTTTCATAATTAATTTCCTCCTAGTATTTTTTATAACTATATACAATTATCAATACCAGAATTATTTTCTGGTGTCAATATAATACCGGAAGATTTTTTTATTTTCTTCCGGTATTTATGTAATTCCAGAACTTTCTTCCTGTATTTCGTTCTACTTATCACTATTTATAATACTCCCTCATTTACTCTTCACTTACTAATTGCATCTTTAATGTGGTTTATACGATACGCATCTTTTTCCCTATAAATCTCAATGACATCTATTCTTACAAATTCATTCTCTAATCTTCTCAAGAACAAATAGTATTCCACAGATTTTATAATATGTTTTATTTTATAGTATGTAACTGCAGCAGCTGGATTTCCATAGTTTTGATTAGTTCTTGTTTTTACTTCAATAAAAACGTATTCATCCTTATCTTTAGCAATAATATCTATTTCACCTTGCCTACAACTAAAATTTCTTTCTATAATTTCATATCCATTTTCTAAAAGAAATTCTTCTGCTATATCTTCACCATTTCTTCCTATTATATGTCTTTCATACATTTTATAACCTCACATAATTATTACCTGGCATACTTTTAATATATCCTTCAAGCTCCATTAAAGTTAATTTTTGATTTATTTCTGATATTGATATTCCTGTTTTCTTTACTAAGATTTCTATATTTATTGGAATATATGTTATGAAATTATATAATCCCAAATATTCTTCTTTAATTTTTACGACCTGCTCTTCCTTTAAAGTATTAAATCTTTCTTTTCTTGAAATTATATTAAACTCTCTTAATATATCATCTGGGCTTGTTACTAAAATCGCTCCTTGTTTTATAAGCTCATTTGTTCCAACACCTTTAGATTCTCCGATATTTCTTGGAAGGCAAAATACTGTTTTGTCTTGTTTTAAAGCATTTCTTGCAGTAATAGTACTACCGCTTCTATGTCCTGCTTCTATTACAAGAACTCCTTTAGCAAGTCCACTAATAATTCTATTTCGTTTAGGAAAATTTTTCATATCTACTTCTTTTTCTGGTGGATATTCAGAAATAATTAATCCGCCATTTTTTAATAGTTGTTTTAATAGCTCCTTATTTTCTTCTGGATATATATTATTAAATCCTGCTCCCATAACCGCTATTGTGTTTCCTTTATATCTGCTTGCAACCTCATGAGCAACAGAATCTATTCCAGTAGCAAATCCACTGATTATAGCAATATCTTTTTGCGAAATCTCTTTAGCAAATTCTTTTGCATATTTTACTCCGTATTCTGTACATTTCCTTGAACCTACTATCGCAAGTGAGTCTTTATTTAAAAGATCTATATTTCCCTCTAAATATAATTTTTTAGGAGGTTTGCTTTCATTTAATAACCCCTTAGGATAACTTTTATCACCTTTTTCTATAACTTCCATAATTACCTCAATTTTTCCAATATCTTTTATCTAAATTTCTATATTGTATTGCTTCTGCTACGTCATTTGGAGAAATATTTTCAGAGTTATTTAAATCAGCTATTGTCCTTGCAACTTTTAAAATTCTTCCATATGCTCTTGCCGATAAACCCAATTTATTAAACGCAAGTTCTAAAAGTTTCGTTCCATCTTTATCTAACCTGCAGTATTTTTGAGTTAGCTTTGGCGTTAGTTGCGAATTTGAATATATGTTATCATTTATATATCTTTCTTGTTGTAATTTCCTTGCGTTATTTACTCTTTGTTTTATTGTTTCTGAATTTTCTGTATTTTCTTCTTTATTTAAATTCTGGTATTTTACCGGTGTTACTTCAACTTGTATATCTATTCTATCAAGAAGCGGTCCACTAATTCTTCCAATATATTTTGAAATTGCTTGTTCTGAACATGTACACTCTTTTTCTTTAGATCCATAAAAACCGGCATGGGCATGGATTCATAGATGCTACAAACATAAAATTACATGGATATGTTAAACTTGCATTTACTCTACTAATTGTTACGCTTTTATCTTCAAGTGGTCCTCTTAATACCTCTAATGTATTTTTGTTAAATTCTGGCAATTCATCTAAAAACAATACTCCGTTGTGTGCCAAGCTTATTTCTCCTGGTTTGGGAATTCTTCCTCCACCTATCAGTGATACTCCTGATATTGTATGATGTGGAGATCGGAATGGTCTTGTCATAATAAGTGATGTTTCTTTTTCTATCTTGCCTGCTACACTATGTATTTTTGTAGTTTCTAATGCTTCTTCAAATGTTAGGTCTGGAAGTATACTTGGAATTCTTCTTGCCATCATTGTTTTACCCGAACCTGGTGTTCCTATGAGTAAGCAATTATGTCCTCCCGCAGCTGCAATTTCTAATGCCCTTTTTATATTTTCTTGTCCTTTTACTTCAGAAAAATCTAATCTGTATTTATTCTGTCCTTTAAATAATTTAATAACATCTTTTTGTGTAGCTTTAATATCTATTTCTCCATTTAAATACTGTATTACTTCCTTTAAATAGTTTGCTCCTATAACATTAATTCCATCTACAACTGATGCTTCATTTGCATTTTCTACTGGAAGAATTACTTTTTTTATTCCAAGTTTTTTTGCTTCTATGCACATTGGTAGTATTCCATTTATTTTATTAATTTTTCCATTTAGTGATAATTCTCCAATAAAAATCGTATCATTTAAATTATCTTGTTTTATTTCTCCGCTACATGTAAGAATACCAATAGCAATTGGTAGATCAAAAAATGACCCCTCTTTTTTTATATCTGCAGGTGATAAATTAACAACAATTTTTCTGCTTTGCATATCATATCCAGAATTTTTAATTGCAGTTCTTACTCTTTCTTTAGATTCTTTTACACTAACATCTGGAAGCCCTACAATGTCCCAAGATGGTATACCTGCAGAAACATCCACTTCAATATCCACTAGATAACCATCTAATCCAATTAAAGACATGCTTTTTACAATAGATAACATATACTTTACCTACCTTCTTTCATATTTAGTTTTGTTTGTTTTGGAAATATTTTTAGAAAAAAATTTTTAGAATTAAAATTTATATATTTTTTATATCACTATTTACAAATTTTGTAAAGAGGGGGGCCAAAAAAGGACTGTTCTTTTTTGGCCTCCTTTATTTACTCCTTAAATCCTAGGCCAAATGCTTCCCTGGCATTAGAAATTACTATAAAAGATTTTGGATCTATCTTTCGTGCAATTTGTTTTATTTTTAAAACTTCTCCTCTAGATCCAATACACATAAGCATCATTTTTTCTTCTTTACTATACATTCCTTTTGCTAAAATACCAGTTGCACCTCTTCTTACCTCTTTTCCTACTTGTTCTGCAATTTCTTCATATTTAGACGATATAATAAACATCATTTTAGTAAAATAAATTCCTTCAAAGAAAATATCTATTACTTTCCCATATAAATATATTGCAACTGCCGAATATAATCCAATTTCTATTTTTTTAAAAACTATTACATTTAACGTAACAATAATAATATCAAATACAATAACAATTTCACTTGTTCTAAAGTTAGGTTTGTAGTGTCTTATTAGATTTGCTATTAAATCTGTCCCACCTGTTGATCCATACGCTCTTAATACTAATGCTGTTCCTAATCCCAAAATACATCCTCCATAAATACATGCTAAAACTTTATCCCCCGTTAATGGCTGATATTTATCAAATAGATCTATAAATATAGATAATGATATTGTTCCAATTAACGATTTTATAAAAAATTCTTTTCCTAACTTAAACAATCCCCAAATAAAAAAAGGAATATTTAAAATTAAATTAACGGTACCTACTTGAAATCTAAATAAATAATAAAACACTGTAGAAATACCTGTAAATCCTCCAGAAGAAAGTTGATTTGGAAGTAAAAAAAGAGATACACCAACTCCCATAATAGCTGCACCAGCTATTACTAACATAGTTTCTAAAATTAATTTCTTAATATATCTTTTTGATATTAACTTTTTATTAAAAATATATTCTTTCATAATTACACCTTTACATGTAATTATTTCCAAACTTAAAAGAAACATGCATCTTTAACTTAAGAAAATTGCCATTAGGGACGGAGCTTTTTGGCAATTTTTTGATGTGCAGTGATTCTTTTGATTTATAAATGAAAAAATTGCCAAAAAGCTCCGTCCCTAATGGCAATTTTTTTCTTACTACAGATTAATTTTTTCTCTTACTTGTTCTACATATTCATCATAAGTCTGAACTATTTCTAGTTTAGACTTTCCTTGTTTTATATTATTATCTCCTTGAACTTTAATATCAACTTCATATGTATCTTTTAATTTTTTTACATTTGCCCTCTTGTGTCCTATTACATTATTTACATCTACTGGATTAACTTTTATATTTACTTCTTTTACTTTTACATTTATTTTTTTAATTTTATCTACAATGCTATCATACCATATACTATCTTCTACAAGTTGTCCAAAGGCTGGATGATATGGTCCTGCAATTACATCACTTTTATCTGAACCTGGTTCTGTAATAAGATCTGTATTTTGAAGTCCAATCCTTATAACTTTAATTTTCTTTTTATTAAATAAATAAACAAGTTCTTTACATCTTTCAATAGCTTGATTTAAATTAATTGGCTCATATTCACCTGATTCATATTCATTTGCAAGTTCTGTATTTTTAATTACTAATACTGGATAAATTCTTATCATTTTTGGTTTTAGTTTAATTAAATCTTTTGCAGTATTTAATTCATCTATTTTTGTACTGTCTGGAAGTCCAACCATTATTTGATGTCCTAAATTAAACCTATATCTACGAATTAATTTAGAAGCTTTTTTTACATCTTCAAATGTATGTCCTCTTTTACATCTTTTTAATATGTAATCATTAGTAGATTGTACCCCTAATTCAATAGTTTTTACATTATATTTTTTTAGCATTTTTAAATTATCTTTACTAATATAGTCTGGTCTAGTAGATATACGAATAGAGTCTATTTTCTTTTCTTTTATATATTCATTTGCAACTTTTAACAATTTTTCTTGTTCTTCTATTTCAATTCCTGTAAAACTTCCTCCAAAAAAAGCTATTTCCTTTCTATAATTATCCTCTTTAAAACTTTCTAAATATTCATCGATTGTTCTTCTTAAGTTTTCTTCTGTAATTATATTTTTTTCACCACTAATACTCTTTTGATTACAAAAAGTACAATCATTTGGACAGCCTAAATGTGGTACAAATATTGGTATTACATACAATCCACTCATATACTCCTCCTTTTTCTTTGGGCGAGCTACTAGCTCTCCTCTACATGTCTTGCAATATCTACTTTAATTCATCTAATGCTTTTCTTGCCGCTTCCATTTCAGCTAATTTTTTTGATTTTCCATCTCCTTGTGCAAGAAGCTTTCCATCACATTCAACTTGTGCTGTAAATTTTTTATCATGGTCTGGTCCCTCTTCACGAATAATAGTATATTTAATATTAACTTCCCCATTTATTTGAAGTTTTTCTTGCAATACTGTTTTATAGTCTTTCATACCAACATGCATACTAGCCGTTTTAACAGTATTTGATAAGTTAGATAGAATAAAATTTTTTGCACATTCAATTCCTCCGTCTAAATATATAGCTGCAATTACTGCCTCAACACTGTCTGCTAATATTGCTGGCCTTTTATTTCCATGGCTTGCTACTTCACTTTTTCCTAAATACAAGAAATCACTAAAATCACGCTTTAAAGCTACATTATATAAACTATCTTCACATACAACAGAAGCTCTAACTTTAGTCATTTCTCCTTCTTTTAAATTATCATAATTTTGGAACAATACATCACTTATAACAAACTCTAAGATACTATCTCCTAAATACTCTAATTTTTCATTACTCTCACACTTATGTTCATTCGCATATGATGTGTGAGTTAATGCAGTTTTTAATAATTCTTTATTATTAAAAGAATATCCTATATTATTTTCGAATTCTTCCATCTTAAATTTTCACCTCCTTTTTTAAGTTTATTATATACTCATTTATCGAATTTTGGCAAGTAAAAAATAAAATAGTACAAAAAAAAGCGAAATCCGGTTTACCTTATTGGTATTTTACCGTTTTCGCCCCCATTTTTAAATTGAATTTTTATTATAAATTATCTTTAATGTATTCAACAACATCATTGACAGTTACTATTTTTTCTGCATCTGCATCTGGAATTTCCATATCAAATTCTTCTTCAAGAGCCATGATTAATTCAACAATGTCTAATGAATCTGCACCTAAATCATCTATAAAAGATGCATCACTAGTTACAGAACCTTCTGTAACACCTAATTGCTCTACTATAATTTCTTTTACCTTCTCAAAAACCTCTTCTGAACTCATTATATAAGTTCACCCCCTCTCGATTTATCTTTAGTTTCGTTAATATTATATATATTACATGTTTAATATATTGTCAAGCAAAATTTAAATTAATTTTTAGTTTATTTTATTAAACTCTTCTATCATCATTTCAACTGATTTTTTCTTAGCAAAATCCTCTGCTTGTTTAATTGTATAGTAAAATAATCTTTCATCACTACTTCCATGTGCCTTTACAACAGGTTTCTTTACTCCTAAAAACAAAGCCCCTCCGTATTCTTTGTAATCCATTGTCTTTGCAAATCTTTTAATAGACGGTAATGCAGGCACTGATGCAATTTTAGATAAAAAATTTTTCTTTAAATTTTCGGTCAATGATCTTTTTACAAGTTTTCCAAATCCTTCTACAGTTTTTAAAAATACATTACCCGTAAATCCATCTGTAACAACAATGTCAATTTTGCCTGTAAAAGCATCTCTTCCTTCAATATTACCAACAAAATTCATATTATATTTTGGGCTATTCTCTTTTAATAATTTATATGCTTCTTTAACAAGTTCATTACCCTTTGTGTCCTCTGTTCCTATGTTTAATAAACCAATAACTGGTGATTTTATATCAAATGTATTTTTTAAATATATATCTCCCATTTGAGCAAATTGAAATAGATTTATTGGTTTACAATTTGTATTAGATCCCGCATCTATTAACATAACACGTTTTTTATATGATGGAAGCATCGGTGCTAAAGCTGGTCTATCTATGCCTTTAATTCTTCCGATAAGAAGCGTTGCACCTGTAAGTAATGCACCTGAATTACCCGCAGAAATAAACACATCTCCTTTTTCTTCTTTTAATAATCTAAATCCAACAACCATAGAAGAATCTTTCTTATGTTTAATTGCCATTGTTGGTATGTCTTCCATTTCTATTGTTTCTGTTGTATGATATATTTCAAATTTATTTGATATCTCTTTTATATCTTTTTTTCCATATAATTCTTTAACTCTAGAATTGATTATTTCTTTATTTCCTATTAATGTTATATTTGATTCAATTTCATTTATTGCTTTTACCGCTCCTTTTATTACTGCATCTGGTGCGTTATCTCCACCCATAGCATCAAGTAATATTGTCATGTACTATCCTCCTTAATTGTCTTATTACTTCATATATATTTAAGACTAATTAATTGTATTATTATTTTTTTAAAAAAGCAAGTATTTTAAATAATAATATTTAAGTAAAAAAAATGGAGCATATACATGCTCCATTTTTTTATAAATTATTTAAACTACTCTATTATATCAGAAACGATACCAGAACCTACTGTTCTACCACCTTCACGAATAGCAAATCTTAATCCTTTTTCGATAGCAATTGGTGTAATTAATTCGATTGTCATAGCTATGTTATCACCAGGCATTACCATTTCTGTTCCAGCAGGTAATTCGATAACACCAGTAACATCTGTTGTTCTAAAATAGAATTGTGGTCTATATCCATTGAAGAATGGAGTATGTCTTCCACCTTCTTCTTTTGTTAGAACATAAACTTCTGATTTGAATTTTGTATGTGGATGAATTGTTCCAGGTTTAGCTAAAACTTGACCTCTTTCAATTTCATCTCTTTGAATTCCTCTTAAAAGAACTCCTATGTTATCTCCAGCTTCTGCTTGGTCTAATAATTTTCTGAACATTTCAACACCTGTAACAACAGTTTTTGAAGATTCATTTTTAAGTCCAACTATTTCAACTTCGTCAGATAATTTAACAACTCCTCTTTCTACTCTACCTGTTGCAACTGTTCCTCTACCTGTGATAGAGAATACATCTTCAACTGGCATTAAGAATGGTTGATCTGTTGGTCTATCTGGTGTTGGGATATAGCTATCAACTGCATCCATTAATTCTTTCATTGGAGCATATACAGGATCATTAGGATCTGTAGATGATGATTCTAATACTTGTAATGAAGATCCTTTAATAATTGGAATCTCATCTCCAGGGAAATCATAGCTTGATAATAGGTCTCTAACTTCCATTTCAACTAATTCTAATAATTCTGGATCATCAACCATATCACATTTATTTAAATATACTACGATATATTTAACACCAACTTGTCTTGCAAGTAATATATGCTCTCTTGTTTGAGGCATTGGTCCATCTGCTGCTGAAACTACAAGTATTGCACCATCCATTTGTGCAGCACCAGTAATCATGTTTTTAACATAATCAGCATGTCCAGGACAGTCAACGTGTGCATAGTGTCTATTTTCTGTTTCATATTCAACGTGTGCAGTATTAATTGTGATTCCTCTTGCTTTCTCTTCTGGAGCACCATCGATTTGATCATATGCTTCATATTGAGCTCTTCCTAATAATGATAAGAATTTTGTAATAGCGGCTGTTGTTGTTGTTTTTCCATGGTCAACGTGACCAATTGTACCGATATTAACGTGTGGTTTTGTTCTTTCAAATTTAGCTTTTGCCATTTTTGAATCCTCCTTTAATTTTTTATATTTTTAAAATTTAATATCCTTTTAATTATAGGCAAATGTATTTTATAATAATTTTCCTAATTTTGCAAGTATTTTTTATAAATACTCTTATTAATCTTCATTTTTTGCTTTAGAAGCTACTATATTATCTAATATTGATTTTGGTACTTCTTCGTAATGACTTGGTTCCATTGAATAAGTACCTCTACCTTGTGTTTTAGAACGTAAGTCTGTTGCATATCCAAACATTTCAGATAATGGAATAAATGCTCTAATTTCTTGCATTCCGTCACTTGCTTCCATACCTTCCATTCTTCCTCTTCTTGAATTTACATCTCCAATAACATCTCCCATATATTCTTCTGGAACTGTTATTTCAACCTTCATAATTGGTTCTAATATAACTGCTTTAGCTTTTTTACATCCTTCTTTGAACGCCATAGATCCAGCAATTTTAAATGCCATTTCTGAAGAGTCAACATCATGGTAAGATCCATCAACAAGTGTTGCTTTAAAGTCTATAACTGGATATCCTGCAAGAATTCCGCTTTCAGCAGCTTCTCTAATTCCTTCTTCAACTGGTTTAATATATTCTTTTGGAACAACACCACCAACGATTTTGCTCTCAAATTCTATACCTTTACCTGGATCTAATGGTTCCATTTCTAGCCATACATGACCATATTGTCCACGTCCACCAGATTGACGAATGAATTTTCCTTCTACTTTTACAGAATCTCTAATAGTTTCTTTATATGCAACTTGTGGTTTACCAACATTACATTCTACTTTAAATTCTCTTTTTAATCTATCAACAATTATATCTAAGTGTAATTCACCCATACCTGCTATAATGGTTTGCCCAGTTTCTTGATTTGTATATGCCTTAAATGTTGGATCTTCTTCTGCAAGTTTTGATAATGCAATACCCATTTTTTCTTGAGCAGCTTTATCTTTTGGTTCAATAGCAATATCAATAACTGGCTCTGGAAATTCCATTGATTCAAGTATTATTGGATGATTTGGATCACATAAAGTGTTTCCAGTTGTTACATCTTTTAATCCAACTGCTGCTGCAATATCTCCAGCATATACTTTATCGATATCTTCTCTGTGATTTGCATGCATTTGTAAGATTCTTCCTATTCTTTCTTTCTTTCCTTTACTTGAATTTAAAACAGTTGAACCTGATTCTAATGTTCCTGAATAAACTCTAAAGAAACATAGTTTTCCAACAAATGGATCTGTAGCAATTTTAAATGCAAGTGCAGCAAATGGTTCTGAATCTGAAGTTTTAGCTTCTGTTTCTTCTCCCTCTTCTGTCTCGCCTTTAATATTTGGTATATCTAATGGTGAAGGCATGTAATCAACTATATTGTTTAACAATTCTTGAACACCTTTATTTTTGTATGAAGAACCACAACATACTGGAACTATTTTATTTGCAATAGTACCCTTACGAAGTCCTAATTTGATTTCAGCTTCTGTTAATTCTTCTCCTTCTAGGTATTTCATCATTAATTCTTCATCTTGATCACAAGCAGCTTCAATCATTGCTGCTCTATATTCTTCTGCCATAGATTTTAAATCTTCAGGTATATCTGTTTCCTCAATTTCTTTTCCTAAATCATCTTTATGAATAAATGCTCTCATTTTAACTAAATCAACTATACCTTTGAAATTATCTTCTGCTCCAATTGGTAATTGAATTGGAACTGGATTTGCTTTTAATCTATTTTTTAATTGATCTACACAAAGCATAAAGTTTGCTCCAGTGATATCCATTTTATTAACATATACCATTCTTGGAACATGATATTTATCAGCTTGTCTCCATACTGTCTCTGTTTGTGGCTGAACACCACCCTTTGCAGCAAGTACTGTAACAGCTCCATCTAATACTTTAAGAGATCTTTGAACTTCTACTGTAAAGTCAACGTGCCCTGGAGTATCTATGATATTAATTCTATTTTCATTCCAAAAACATGTTGTAGCAGCAGAAGTAATTGTTATACCTCTTTCTTGTTCTTGTTCCATCCAGTCCATTGTAGCAGCACCTTCGTGTACTTCTCCAATTTTATGAGTTTTTCCTGTATAGAATAATATTCTTTCTGTTGTTGTAGTTTTCCCTGCATCAATATGAGCAACTATTCCTATATTTCTTGTTTTCTCTAATGAGTACGCTCTTCCTGCCATTTATTTTATTTCCTCCCTTCATTTTTTCCTCTCAAATTACTTGGATTTGAATTTCAGAATGGTAAGATACGCATTTTTTGAATTTAATGCAAGACGAGATAGTACGATTGTACATCGAGGTTTGCATTAAAGAAGAAAATGTGTAGATTGCCATTATCAAATTCTAATCCTACCACTTATAGTGTGCAAATGCCTTATTAGCTTCTGCCATTCTGTGTGTATCTTCTTTCTTTTTAAATGCTCCACCGTTTTCGTTAATTGCATCAATAATTTCTCCAGCTAATTTTTCAGCCATTGTTTTTTCATGTCTATTTCTAGCATATGTTACAAGCCATCTTAAACCTAAAGTTTGTCTTCTTTCTGGTCTAATCTCTAATGGAACTTGGTATGTTGCTCCACCAACTCTTCTTGCTTTAACTTCAAGAACAGGCATGATATTATTTAATGCTGCTTCAAAAACTTCAAGTGGATCTTTTTGCTCTTTTTCTTTTATAATATCAAATGCATCATAAACTATTTTTTGAGCAACTGTTTTTTTACCATCTAACATAATATTATTAATTAGTTTTGTTACTATTTTACTATTATATATTGGATCTGGTAAAACATCTCTTTTTGCAATATATCCTTTTCTTGGCACTTTTCTTCCCTCCTTAATATAATTTGATACTAAATAAGTATCTAGGTACTCGGGATTATAATCCCGTCAGTGCTATCATCTATTCTAAATTTAAGCACCTTCAAATTTAGTAATATTAATTAGCACTAATAATCTACTTTAAGATTATTTTTTTGGTTTTTTTGCTCCATACTTAGATCTAGCTTGCATTCTATCTTTTACACCAGCTGTATCTAATGTTCCTCTGATAATGTGATATCTAACACCAGGTAAATCCTTTACCCTTCCTCCTCTAATTAGAACAACGCTATGCTCTTGAAGGTTGTGTCCAATACCAGGAATGTATGAAGTTACTTCATAACCGTTTGAAAGTCTAACTCTGGCTACTTTTCTTAAAGCAGAGTTTGGTTTCTTAGGTGTTACTGTTTTTACTACTGTACACACACCTCTTTTTTGTGGTGATCTTGCGTCTGTTAATTTTTTGTTTTTAGAGTTATATCCATGTTGTAATGCTGGTGCAGTAGATTTTGTAGTAGTACTTTTTCTCCCTTTTCTTACTAATTGGTTGATTGTTGGCACTTAAATTTCACCTCTTTTCAAAATAAAATAGAACGTTACGGAAATGCACATTTAACGCATTTTACACTAACGTTTTATATTTTAACATAATTTGTTGTTCATGTCAATACTTTTTAACGCTCTTCTCCATCTGATTCTCCTACGGATTTCCTTAATTTACTTATATTATTTTCATACTCTCTACGAATTCTTTTTGTTCCTTCAACATCATATTCAAATTCCTCATAAACTCTTCTATTTTTAATATAAATGTAATATTTTATTAATATTATTATTTCATTATATATGTTTTAATAGTCCATCCAATCCATCTAAAGATCTTTTTGATAACATATTATATCTTTCTCTCTTATCTCTAATTTTTTCTCCTTCTAGCTCTGGTAAAATGCCAAAATTAGCATTCATTGGTTGAAATTTTGTATTTTCTGTAGAAATATATTTTGCAAGTGCACCTATTATTGTTTTTTCTGAAAAAATAACACTTTCTTTTTTTTGAAATTTTTTTACTGCATTAATCCCAGCAACCAATCCTGAAGAAATTGATTCTACATACCCTTCTACTCCAGTAATTTGTCCTGCAAAAAATAGCTTTGGATTCATTCTCATAGAATAATCTGCAAATAATAATTTACTAGAATTTATATATGTATTTCTGTGCATTACTCCATATTTAACAAAATCTGCATTTTTAAGTCCTGGTATACTAGAAAAAACTTTTTTTTGTTCTCCAAACTTCAAATTAGTCTGAAATCCTACCAAATTATATATTGTAGCTTCGCTATTATCTTGACGTAGTTGAACAACTGCATAGGGTCTTTTCGCAAACCTTGGATCATCAAATCCTACTGGTTTTAAAGGTCCAAATCTTAATGTATCTATTCCACGCTTTGCCATAACTTCGATTGGCATGCAACCTTCAAATATTTCTCTTTTTTCAAATTCGTGAAGTGTCACAACTTCAGCACTTACAAGTTTATTCCAAAAATTCTCATATTCTTCTTTGTTCATTGGTAAATTTATATAGCTTTTTTTCTCTTTTTCTTGTCTAATTCTCCACTCATCTATAGATTCTTCTTTCTTTTTCTCCTGTGAATATCTATCCCCATAAAACGCTATACCAAAATTAATGCTTTCTTTTGTTACAATAGGTGCTGCTGCATCATAAAAATACAATTCATCATTTCCAGTTATTTCGGTAATTTTTTTTGCCATAATATCTGAAGTTAATGGTCCAGTAGCAATAATAACTATACCATCTTCTGGAATTTCTTTGACTTCTTCACGAATTATCTCAATATTTTTCATATTATATATTTTTTTTGTTACCAACTCAGAAAATTTTTGTCTATCAACAGCTAATGCTTGTCCCGCTGGTACACAAGTTTCATCTGCACAGCTAATTAATAAAGAATCTAATCTTCTCAATTCCTCTTTTAATAAACCACATGCATTAGAAAGTAAATTTGATTTAAGAGAATTACTACAAACAATTTCTGATAAATTAGAATTTGTATGTGCAGGTGAAAACTTTTGTGGTTTCATTTCATATAGTTTTACATTTATTCCTCTTTTTGCAATTTGATAGGCGGCCTCACAACCTGCAAGGCCACCTCCTATAACAGTAATATAATCTACCATCTTATCTCTCAACTTCTCCTGTTCTTTCAATTTCTTCTGTTTTTTCTATGTTTCGTAATTCATTAAATTTTACCCATCCACAATCTACTCCATCAACCTCATTAATTGCAGTATATAATTCACTACCAGGTTCTATCATTTCATCTAAATCTAATTTTCTTTCCTTAGCATAATTACTCCATGATTCACCTGGTTGAGGTGCATGTATAATTTCTTTTTCTCCATATTTATTTGTTTTAACTAAAGCGCTTCTATATTTTTTTACTAGTGTATCTTCGGAAAAATAACCAACACTTCCACTTCCATCTGAAGATGCAGTATAAGTTGTTCCTGATGGCGCTATATAATATTCACTCTCATCATCTAATTCTAATATAGATTTTTCCTTGTTTTCATCAATATTTATTTGTGAAGTTTCTTTTTGAGCATTATCTTTTTTAATTTTTTGTGTTAGCGTACCAGGTTCTTGTGTTAAAGTTTCATTATTTACCGTTTTGGCAGCTTCCCTTAGTTCATTTATAAAAACTCTTCTACTATAATCTTCTGCATTTTTTATTCCGTCTTCTCTATTTGTATCAGTATATTTACTATTTTCATTTGTATTAATATAATCTTTATTATGTTTATTAGTAGTTCTTCCTCCAGCAAAAGAGACCATGACTATTGCCATTGCAAATGATGCTACTCTTTTTCCAAATTTTCTAAAATTATAACTTTTTTCTTTATTAATACTATTTTTTATCTTATTCTTTATTCTCTGGCTTATTTTAAGCTTCTTTGGAGTTTCTGCAACTAAATTAATATCATCACGATGTACATCATTATTGTATGTTTGCTTTCTTTCAATTCCTGCTAAATTATATAATTCTCCTATTTTTTCTTCTAATTGTATTACATTTATTTGATCTTCTTCGCTAATAATGTTAAAATCTTGAATTTTAAAAATTCCTTTTCTTTTAAAATCACTAGTTATATTGGATAGTTCCTGGTATTTAGTATCTAAACCTTCTAAACTTCTTCTTATATCACCTTTTTTTCTTTTTCCTGAATCTATCCATTTTCTAATATCATGTTCATGCTTTATAGTATCTGTATAAAGCTTTTTAAAGTTTTTTATTTTTTTTGCGATTTCCTCTTTTCTCATTGTTGTTCTATCTTTTAGTGTATAATAATATGTAAATTTATTAATATCTTTGTTTTTACTTTTCATATAATCAATTCCTTTTTTTATTATAATTATATATGTTCACTGTAATATATTAACATAATTTTATTTTTTTTTCAAATTTTTAATTTATAAATATGAAATATATAAAAATTCTTAGTTACAGTACCTATTTTAGCATTCTCTCTATTTTATTCAAATAATTTAAGTATTTCTTCTTTAGATAGATTACTTATAAATTTAGTCTTTGTGCTAAGCATGTTATCTATTAATACCTCTTTACGTTTTTGCAATTCATATATTTTTTCTTCTATTGAATTCTTAGTTATTAATTTATACACTTGAACATTTTTCTTTTGCCCTATACGATGTGTCCTATCTGTAGCTTGATTTTCAACAGAAATATTCCACCATGGATCATAATGAATTACCATATCAGCTCCGGTTAGATTAAGACCTGTTCCTCCAGCTTTTAATGATATTAAAAATATTTTAATGTCATCATTTTTATTAAAATCTTCCACAAGCATTGTACGTTCATCAACTTTTGTTTGTCCCGTTAATTTATAGTATGAAATATTTTCTTTTTTTAATTTTTCTTCAATTTTTTCAAACATAGAAGTATAACTTGAAAACAATAAAATTTTATGACCACTTTGAATTCCATCTTTTATTATCTCCATACACTGGTTTAATTTACTCCCCTCTCCATTATAGTTTAATAAAAATAAACCCGGATAGCAGCAAATCTGTCTTAACCTTGTTAATATAGATAATATTTTTATCTGGTTATTTTCCATGCCACTAATCTCTAATTCTTCTTTTATTTCCCTCCTTGCCTCAGCAAGATAAGATAAATAAATATTAAGTTGTTCTCCTTCCATCTCATTGTATAATATTGAAATTGTTTTATCCGGAAGCTCTTTTAGTACTTCTTTTTTTGTTCTTCTTAATATAAAAGGTTCTATCATTTGTTTTAGACTTTTCATTTTATTTGTGTCTTTTTCTTTAATAATTGGCATTTCAAATTGTTCTTTAAATTTTCTATATCTATAAAGATATCCCGGCATAATAAAATCAAAAATAGACCATAACTCTGCAAGAGAATTTTCAATTGGAGTACCTGTTAATGCAAAATTTGTTTTTCCCTTTACTACTTTAATTGCTTTTGAATTTTTAGTATTACTATTTTTTATATATTGAGCTTCATCAGCTATAATATATTGGAATTCATAATTCTTTTCTCTATAAATTTCAATATCTCTTTTTAATAAATCGTAGGAAGTAATAACTAAATCATAATTTTGTATATTATTAATTTGCTCTATTCTTTCTTCAGCATTTCCTCTGATAATCATAGTCTTAATATCAGGTGTAAATTTTTGTACTTCATTATACCAATTAAGAGTTAACGAACTTGGAGAAACTACAAGAGAAGTTCTTCTATAAGCATTATTTTCTTCTTTATATTTTTTTAAAACAGTCAAAATTTGAATAGTTTTACCTAGTCCCATATCATCTGCAAGTATTCCTCCAAATCCATAATACTCCAATGTCTCAAGCCACTTTACTCCTACCTTTTGATAATCACGCAATATATTATCCATTGTCTCAGGAATACTTAAGTTGTTATCTATTTTTTTTGATATTATTTTATTAAAATAATCTTCTTTTTCTATATTTACATCTTCTAAATTATCCAATAATTTATTTAAATAAAAACTTCTATGTATTGGTAAAACTATATAATCATCCTCTAATTCTTTAAAACTTACATCCATATTTGTTATTAAATTATCTAAAAATTGAATATTCGAATTATTATATAAATTTAAAAATGTACCATCTTTTAATCTATAGTATTTCTTTTTTAAATGATAATCCTTTAAGACACCCTTTAATTCTGTTTTATCTATATTTATTTTTTTTAAATCTAACTTTAATAAATTGTTTTCTATTTTTACTCCTATACTAGAAACCTTAGGTGATTTTATTTGTTTTTCTTTAAAATTTTCAGATATTAGTACTTTATAAGAAGACCTAAAATTTTCGATATCTTCTGTTAAAAATTTATAAATTTTTTCCTCATCTGTAAGAACTAAGTATCCCCTTTTTTTATCATAAAGAAATCCACCTTTTCGGAAATCATTTAATATATTTGCCTCTTTAATAACATTTCTTTGAATATCTGGATTTTCTTTAAATGGATTAAACTCCATATTTTCATAGCAAAATTTAATATTTACTATAATATTTCCATATTTATCTGAATCCAAATATATATCCACTTCCAGTTTCCTTGGAATATATTGTTCCAATCCTGCATTTTCTTCAAGTAGCAAATTGTCCTTTATACTAGGTACAATTAAAGAAAAGAATTTTTTTAATCCTTCTTTATCAAATTTCATGTTTGTTTGATAATTTTCTTTTAATACACTTATTATCTTCATTTCATGAGCAGCATAATTTTTACTACATTTATATAGTTTTTTATCCAATAATAAATAAGAAAAGTTATTTCCCTCTATAATATGACATTTATTAACATCTAGATTAGGAAATAGTAAATATTCATCTTCAGATACTTTAATGAGAGAAAACTCTATGTTAGGTTCTTTATCAACAAATTCCACTTCATGCTTTATATAATTTTTTTCTACCTCTACTATTGTCCCTTTTAAGATATCAAACACATCATCCATCCTAGATGAATTAATTAATATATAATCATCATTTAGTTCTTTACCATAATAGCGAAATCTATTATATGTTCCACTATTTGCATATTTAATAACTTCTGCATAGCGAAGTAAAAATTTCAAAATCTTTTTACTATCTTTAGTAAAACTTTCCATTTTATGTACAAATTGTAAGTTTTTTCCATACTGATATATTTCATGCTTTATAATTCTATCATAAAATTCGGAAATACTTTTTAGTCTATACATCTGTTCTATTCCTATATTAAATTCTAATCTAATTTCGTTAGAATGTTTATTATAAATAAAGATTGGTTTTAATTTTACTTTTTGTTTTGTATCTTTTTGTTCGTTATTGTATAATTCTATTTTTTTTAGCTCATCTTCATAAAATGATTCCAAAAGTTGTTTAAATACTGGATATTTTACTTTTTTATCTTCCTCAGGCTTCATTACATCTTCTCCTATTTTTATTTTGCAATAATTAATTATACTTCTTTTTTATTTTTTTGGCAAGATTCAACCTGGAAAAATGGACGGTTCTCTTTTTCAACTTTAAAGCTGGAAAAGAGAACCATCCATTTTTCCATTGGGAATTTATTAAATCTTATTTTTTCTTTGTTTTTCTAGTTTTCTTAGGTTTAATTTCTTTTTCTATTTCCTCTTTTTCTCCTTCTGTATATTTCTCACCCTTTTTAGGTTTATTCCATGAGATATAATCACAAGAGGATGGATTATTTTCACATATATAATAATTTCTTCTTCTTTTAGTCTTTCTAATTTGAACTTTTCCACCACACTTTGGACAAGATTCATCTATAACTTTTACATATTGTTTTGTATTTTTGCATTCGGGATAACCAGGACACGCTAAGAACTTGCCAAACCTTCCATATTTAATCACCATCATCCTGCCACATTTTTCACATGGAACGTCTGATACCTCTTCTACAAGCTCTACATGTTCAAGCTCTTTTTCAACCTTTTCTACTGTTTCTTGAAAAGGCTCATAAAAATCTGCAATAACTTTTTTCCATGATTGTTTCCCATCTGCAATATAATCGAATTCGTTTTCCATTGTTGCAGTAAATTCAACATTTATAACATTTGGGAAATTTTCTGTTAATAGATTATTAACTATCTTACCTAAATCTGTAGGTACTAATTGTTTTTGATATTTTTCTATATATCTTCTTTCCAATATGGTGGTAATTGTTGGAGAATAAGTACTTGGTCTTCCTATTCCTTTTTCTTCCAATGCTTTAACTAAACTTGCTTCTGTAAATCTTGATGGTGGTTCAGTAAAACTTTGTTTTGGTTCAATTTTCTTTTTTTCTAATTCCTCATTTTTTTCTAATTTTGGAATATTCGAAATATCTTCATCTTCTTTATTATCTTGCCCCTCAACATATAAAGTCATAAATCCTTTAAATTTTATTGATTGACCAGAAGCCTTAAATATATAATTATTTGCTTTTATATTTGCTGAAATTGTATCATAAATTGCAGCTGACATCTGACTTGCTATAAATCTATTATAAATTAATTTATACAATTTATATTGGTCCTTTGTAAGAGATTCCTTTATATCATCTGGAGACAATTCTATATATGTTGGTCTTATAGCTTCATGCGCATCTTGTGCATCATCTTTTGTTTTATAATATCTATTCTCATAATAGTTTTCTCCATATTTATTTGTAATATATTCCTTAGCTGCATGTCTTGCAACTTCTGAAACTCTTGTTGAATCTGTCCTCATATAAGTAATTAATCCTATGCTTCCTCTTCCTGATATAGAAATACCTTCATATAAGGTTTGTGCTACAGACATTGTTTTCTTTAAAGTAAAACTAAGCTTTCTTGAAGCTTCCTGTTGCATTGTACTTGTTGTAAAAGGTGGAGCTGGATTTCTTTTTTTCTGTCCTTCTTTTACTTCATCTACAATATATTTTGCATTTTCAATATCTAATAGTATTTTATCTACTTCTGCTTTTGAATGTAATTCTTGTTTTTTTCCATCTTTACCTACAAATTTTGCAACAAAATGATCTTTATTTTTCTTTTTCAAAAGTTCTGCATTAATATTCCAATATTCTTCTGGAACAAACTTTTCGATTTCATTCTCTCTATCTACTATTAGTTTTACAGCAACAGATTGAACTCTTCCTGCAGAAAGACCTCTTCTTACTTTCTTCCACAATACTGGACTGATTTTATAACCTACAATTCTATCTAATGCACGTCTTGCTTGTTGTGCATCAATTAAATCTTTATCAACTGTTCTTGGATGTTTGATAGCTTCTTGTACTGCTGATTTAGTAATTTCATTAAAAGTTACTCTACATTTTTGGCTTTCTGGTATATTTAATATATATGCTAAATGCCAAGCAATAGCTTCTCCTTCACGATCAGGGTCAGTTGCAAGAAAAACTTTTTTAGCATTTTTAGCTTCTCTTTTTAAATCTTTAATTAGATTTCCTTTTCCTCGTATATTTATATACTGAGGTTCAAAATTATTTTCTATATCTATTCCAAGTTTTGATTTTGGTAAATCTCTAATGTGACCCATAGAAGCAATTACTCTTGTTTTTGCACCTAAAAATTTCTTTATTGTATTAGCTTTTGCAGGTGATTCTACTATAACTAATCTATCAATCATTTATTCTCTCCTTAAAATTTTCCCTTGCCTTTGTATTCTAGACTATATTTAAATATTTTGCAATACCTTATTAAATTGTTTTTTTAAAACCATCCCAATTATATGCTTTAAGCATATAAAAAGAGATTAGCATAAATTCCAATCTCAAGGTTTAATTTCTTCTTTTGATTCTTTTTTCATTAAATCTTCAATTACATTATCTACAATAATTGGTGTTACTTGATTATCTTTTAATAGTTGTAAAATTTTGTTTATTTCTTTTTCTTCCTCTGTAATATATTTTACTTCTACTGCTTCGATATTTACTTTATTTTCTAAGTACTCCGTTTTTACAACTTCTATGCCAAATTTTGAAAAAAATTCATGTGAATTATCATCTTTACTTACCCATGTACGATAATATTCTAATTTAATTGGATGATATATCCCCGCTTCATTTAGCTCTTCCTTTTTCATAAAAGAGCTTCCATAAAATGTTTTCATTAAAATTCCCCTTCCTTATCTTTTGTATAAGCTTTTTTAAAAACAAGGAATACTATATACTCTCCCAGCAATAAAATCAAGATTTTTTCTTCGCATAATATGACATTTTTTTAATTATTATAATATTTTACAACATATAATCTCTTTTTTATCTGCTTTTTCGACTAATTTACATGAATTGTTATAAAATTTTAACCTCTTTGTAATATATTAGTAATTTCTTTATATATTTTATCCTCTACACTTTGAGTTGCAATCTTTTTAGCTTTTTCTCCCATTCTTGATAAATCTTCCTTTAACATCTTCTGTATAGTTTCATGCAATATTACTGAATTAAGATCTTTATTTAAAATAATTTTTGCAGCACCTTTGTTTTTTAAAACATTCGCATTATATTCTTGATGATTTTCTGATACATTAGGCAGTGGAATAAATATACCTGGTTTTCCTACCACTCCTATTTCTGTAATTGTTATTGCACCACTTCTAGAAACTATAATATCTGAAATATTCATTATTTCTTCCATATTATATATATATGGAACAATTTTAGCATTCGAAACATTGCCAATATTAATATGCTCATTTTCTAGTTTTTCTTTTATAATATCATATTGCTTTGGACCTGGTGCCCATATAATCTGATAATCTTTATTTTTTTTCTCTATAATTATAGGAAGAAGAGCATCATTAATCGCCTTTGCTCCTTGACTTCCACCAAAAAAAAGAACAATTGGCTTATTAGAATCAAAACCTAATTCCTTTTTCTTATTTTCTTTTTCCTGTTTAGTATAATGTAAATCTCTCATTTTTGTAGGTGTTCCTGTTACAACCACATTAGCAGATTTTGGAAGTCTTGATTTAGCATCTTCAAATCCAACAAGTATTGCATCTACTTTTCCCGAAAGCATTTTCACTGCTTTACCTGGAAAAGCATTACTTTCATGTAACAAGCATGGCACTTTATATTTATGTGCAGCAAGTATAACTGCACCACAAATATATCCACCAGTACCAATTATAACATCTGGATTAAATTCTTTTACTATAGTTCTAGCTTGTTTTAAACCTTTAAATGTCTTTATCATTTTCTTAAAATTATCTATACTAATTTCTTTGCTTAATCCATATGCATCAATTGTTTTTAGTTTATATCCAGCTCTTGGAACTAAATCGTTTTCAAGACCTCTTGTTGTTCCTATAAAAATAATTTCAGAATTTGGCTGTTCTTTTTTTATTTTATTTGCAATTGCAATTCCTGGATTAATGTGTCCACCAGTTCCAGCTGCAGCTATGATTACTTTCATATTTATCTCTCCTCTGTTAAAAACTGGAAAAGAGAACAACTCCTTTTTCCAGTCTATATTTTTTTTGAATTTCTTGAAATATTCAAAAGTATACCCATTGAACAAAGTAAAATTAAAAGTGCTGTTCCTCCATAACTAAAAAATGGAAGTGGCATACCTGTATTTGGTATAGATGATGTTACAACCGCAATATTAATAATTGCTTGAATTCCAACAAGTGAAGTAATTCCAATTGCAATTAAACTTCCATACATATCTGGTGCTTTCATTGCAATCAATATTCCTCTCCAAATAAATATTGCAAATAGTAATATAACTAATGCACAACCTATAAATCCTAATTCTTCTGCAAGTACTGCAAAAATAAAATCATTATGTGGTTCAGGAATATATAAATATTTTTGTTTACTTTGACCAAGTCCGTGCTCCAAAAATTCCTCCGGATCCTATAGCATACAAACTTTGTACTATTTGCCATCCTTCATCTTGTGCATATTTCCAAGGATCTAAAAATGCTGTTAATCTTGCAATTCTGAACGCTCCTTTTTCGGTGAATTTTGCCATTAACATTAACGCTATTCCTCCAAGCCCTGCACCTGCAATACCAAACGTTAAAAAATATTTTACTTTAGTTCCCGCAATAATCATCATAATTGATACTATTATAATTATAACTAAAGATGCACTTAAATGGTCTTGTACAAGTACTAATACAAGTATTATAGGTGATAGTATCAAAAATGGCTTAAAAAATCCTTTTAATAATCCCTTTAATTCACTTTTATGGTCAGGAAGATATGTAGCATAAAAAATTATTAATGCAACCTTTACAATTTCAGATGGTTGTATTGTTGTAAAGCCTAAATTTATCCACCTTGTTGCACCATTTGCTGTATAACCCACTCCAGGTATTGCAACTAGTAGAAGTAAAGCTAGTGAACCCCAATATGCAATTTTATAAAACTTACGATAAAAGTGATAGTCAATTTTTGAAATAATAAGCATAAAAATAATTCCTAAAACAGCACTTACTGCCTGAGTTTTTACATAACTATAACTATCTCCCGTTTCAGCAAGTGCAGAAGGAGAACTTGCTGAAAGTACCATTATAATACCTAAAGATAACATCAATAACACAGTAATAAATAATATAAAGTCAAAAGGTTTGTTTGAGTTTTCTGATGTTTTTGTAGATTTTGGCATACTATTTCTTCCTTTCTTATTTTCCTTAAAAAAATTTATATTGCAAAAGCACCAATTATACAAAAAATTAGTGTAGCTAAACTAAATACTGAAACTACTTTGTTTTCACTCCATCCTGATAATTCAAAATGATGATGTATTGGACTCATTTTGAAAATTCTGTTCCCTGTTCTTTTAAAATGAACAACTTGTAGTATAACTGATAAAGTTTCACAAACAGGAACTAATGCTATAATAATAAGTAATAATGGAAGTTTTAAGTATAATGCCATACTAACAATTACTCCTCCTAAAAAAAGAGACCCCGTATCACCCATAAATACCTTTGCAGGATATAAATTAAAAAATAAAAATCCTAAACATGCACCTATGACAATACTTCCATATATAGATATCTCTGTAATTCCTAAAATCATACCAATTACTGTTAAACATGTAATAATAATTGTAGATACACTTGTAGATAATCCATCTACCCCATCTGTTAAATTTACTGCATTTGTTGTTCCAAGCATAACAAATATAGCAAATGGAATATATAACCATATTGGTAATGTTATATAAGTTTTAACAAATGGTATATATATATCTGTTCCTATATTTGTAATATTAGTTAAATGCAAAATAAATGCTACAGAAATAATTAATAATCCTAACATTTTGTAAGTTGGCTTTAATCCTTTTGTATCTTTTAATACTAATTTTTTAAAATCATCAACAAAACCGACAAGCCCAAAGCCTAATGATACAATAAGTAAGGAAATTAAATTATTTACAGTTCCATCTTTATGATAAATTATATAAACAATAATTGAAACAATCATTATAGCAATTGCAAATATAATTCCTCCCATTGTTGGTGTTCCAGCTTTTTTTAGGTGAGAATTCGGTCCTTCCTCCCTTTCTACTTGCCCAACTTTTAGTTTTTTTAAAATAGGTATAATTATAAAACTTAAAAAAAATGCTAAAATAAATGTAATTAATAATACTTTAATTTCTAAAATCATATTTTTCTCCTTTGATTTTTATACTTATCTTTTGTTATTTTATTTTTTTCTCTTTTTATTTTCTTTTTTAAATTCTGTAATTAATTCTCTTACGATTATCCTTTCATCAAATGGGTATATTTTACCATTTATTTCTTGATAAGGCTCATGCCCTTTTCCTGCTAAAACTATAATATCTCTTTTATTTGCCATAGAAATCGCATTTTTTATTGCTTCTCTTCTATCAACTATAATTTTATAATTTCCTTTTGTCTTTTTTATTCCTTTTTCTATTTCTTTGATTATTTCTTCTGGATTTTCATTTCTTGGATTGTCTGAAGTAATTATTGTATAATCAGCTAACTCACCTGCTACTTCACCCATTGCTCCTCTTTTTTGTTTATCTCTATCTCCGCCACAACCAAATACACAAATTACTCTTCCTATTGTGTAAGATTTAACAGCATCTAAAATATTAAACAAACTATCTGGCGTATGTGCATAATCAATCATAATAGTTAGTTCTTCATCATTATCAATAAGTTCACTTCTTCCAGGTACTCTTACTTCTGGTAAAGCTTCTTTAATAATTTCAGTAGATACTCCAAATCTAATAGCTACACTAATTGCTGCAAGTGCATTATATACACTGAATCTTCCTGGAATACATACTTTTACTCTCTCATTTCTTGCATCAAGCTTAACCTTAAAATCAGCATATGAATTAGTAACTGTAATATCTTTTGCTATAAGATCTGATGGATTATCCAAAGAAAATGTTTTAAATTCGCATTTTTTATCTAGTTTTCTTAATTTGTTTCCATATACATCATCTGTATTTGTATATCCAATTTTGCATATATCAAATAATTTAGCCTTAGTTTCAAAATATTCTACAATATTTGCATGTTCTCTTTCACTAATATGGTCTTCCGATAAATTTGTAAATATACCTATGTCAAACTCACATCCAGCAACTCTATCTAATTTTAAACTTTGTGAAGACACTTCCATAACAACAACTTCAACATCTTGTTTTAACATTTCAGATAATAAATATTGTAGTTTTAATCCCTCCGGAGTTGTTCTTTTTGAATCTTCTATCTTTTTATCTCCAATAAATGTTGCTATTGTTCCAATAAGTCCTACCCTTTTTCCTGCCTTTTCTAAAATATGTTTTATCATAAAAGTGGTTGTTGTTTTTCCCTTTGTTCCTGTCACCCCGATTAATTTTAACTTTTTAGAAGGATGGTTGTAAAAATTACATCCACAAATTGCTTCTGCCAGTCTTGTATTTGGAGACATAACTATTGTAACATTAGATAGATGTCTTATTTTTTCTAAGTCAACTCCCTCTTCTACCATTACAGCTACAGCTCCATTTCCGATTGCTTCATCTAAATATTCGTGTCCATCTGTTTCATATCCTTTTATTGCAATAAATAGTCCATTACTCTTTATTTCATTTGAATCACTTGAAATATTTGATATTTCAATATCAATATTTCCCTTAACTTTTAAGCCACTTAGGCCTGTTAAAATTTCTTTTAATATCATAGGAATATCCCCCAGTTCTATTTTACTATTTTATTATATAATTAAAAAAAATATTTGTAAATATAATATATTAATTTGTTCCTACCTTACATATTACATTTGCACCACTATTTATCATAATGCCTGGTTTAGGAATCTGATCTGTTATTATATAATCTTTTTCAATAATTTCATCCTCTGTATCTAATGTAATTTCTAATCCTATTTCTTTTAATGCTTTTTTTGCATCCTGTATAGTCATATTTCTTATATCTGGTACAGAGACGGATTTAATTAATTGTGCTTCTTCGCTATTATCTTTATTAATCTCTAAGTATGGTAATACTTCAGACAGTATTTGAGATGCAACAGGTGCACCTACAGCACCTCCTTGGTGTCCCCCCTCTCCTGTTGGATTATATAAAGTTACAAGTATCACAACCTGCGGGTCAGATATAGTAGCAACTCCTACAAATGATGTTACATATTTATTTGTATTTACACCATCTTCAGATGTTCCAGTTTTTCCTCCTATATTGTATCCTTGAACCCTTGCATTTTTTCCTGTTCCCTCTGCAACTACGGATTGCATCATACTAAGTACATTTTCAGAAGTTTCTTTTGAAATTACTCTATCTAACTTAATTGGCTCTATTTCTTCTCTTACATTTGTTTCTGGATCTATGGTTGCTTTTACAACTCTTGGCTTGATATATGTTCCTCCATTTGCAATAGTAGATACAGCTGTTGCAAGCTCTATTGGTGTAATCTCAAATCTTTGACCAAAAGAGATAGTAGCAAGCTCTACTGGTCCTACTTTGTTTTTGTCTAAAAAGATACTACTAGCCTCTCCTGGTAAATCAATTCCTGTTTTTCTAAGTAATCCAAACTTATTTAGATATTCATAATATTTTTCTACTCCAATTTTTTGCCCCAAGCCAATAAATACCGGATTGCATGAGTTCATAAGCGCTTGTCTTAAACTCTCTGAACCATGTGGCCTATAATATCTCCAACATTTTATTCTTACCCCTGCAATTTCAATTGACCCTGTACAAGAAAATTCTCCATCTTTATCTGGCTCAGTAATTTTTTCCTCCAACGCCGCAGAAGTAGTTATTAATTTAAATGTAGAACCTGGTTCATATGTATCAGTAATTGCTTTATTTCTCCACATTTGTTGCAGACTCCTTGTTTTATCAGCAGATGATAAATTATCCCAGTTTTCTTTAATATCATCTTTGTTAATTGTATAAGGTTCATTTAAATTATATCCTGGATAAGTCACCATAGCTAAAATATCTCCATTTTGTGGATTTATCATAATAATGTTTCCACCGTCTGTACATTCATTATCAATGCAAGCTTCTGCTAAATATTTTTCAGCAATAGATTGAATTGTCATATCTACTGTAAGGACTAAATCTTTTCCACTAGTTGCTTCTACATATTGTTCTGAAACATTATTTATTTCTTTTCCTTTTGCATCTGTCACTCTAACTATTCTTCCTTGTAGACCTTTTAATAAATCATCATAATATGACTCAATTCCATCTAAGCCTTGATTATCACTTCCTGTAAAGCCAATAATATGAGATGCTAATGTATTATATGGATAATATCTTTTTGTATCTTCATCAATATTAATTCCAGTTTTTATTTCATTTTCATCCATCCAAATACGAAGTTTATCTGTTTTTTCTTTATCAACCTTTTTTATAATCGTTTCTATTGAGCTTTTTTTATTTACTTTTTTCAGAACATTTTCATAATCAAGTTCGAAAATATCTGAAAGAGCCCTTGCAACCTTTTCTTTTTTATCTTTAGTTATATTCATTGGGTTAATGTTAACTGTTTCAACATTTGCGCTAACTGCTAATATATTTTTACCTGTTGCATCATAAATTGTTCCCCTTTTAGGATTTATTTTTCTATCTAATGACTGCTGTTCATATGCAAGATTTCTAAGTTCTCTGGACTGAAATAGCATAATATATCCGAATTCGTACTATTAATAGAATTAAAATTATAAAGACAATTAATAAAGTATTTTTCATTCTTTTCTTTCCACTAATATTAGACATACTATAGCTTTACCTCACTTTTTTATACTTTTTATTAGATTATATGGAAATTAATTTTATTTATTACAGAAAAACTACCAATTGAGACGCTTCTTTTGGGCAAGTTTTATATAAAACAATTAAATAAAGGAATTATCGTAATAATTATATTATGATAATTCCTTTATTTATAAACATTTTAGAAGTTGTCAAAAAAACCGTCTCAATTGGTAGTTTTTCTTGAGTTATTAAATGTTTTCTCTTACTATTCCTTTTAATATGTTAAGTCCTTTTACTAAAGTCTCATCATCTATTGTTAGCGCTGGCATTATTTTAACTATAGAATTATTTCTTCCAGCACGTTCTATAACTAGTCCATTCTTAAATGCTTGTTTAGATATTTTTTTAGCTTTTTGCTCATCATGTGTTTCTATTCCCCATATAAATCCAATACCACGAATTTCAATTCTTGAATTTAAAGGTTTTATTTCATCATTTAGAAATTTTTCTATTATCATTGATTTTCTTTTTGTTTCTTCTTCCATATTATTTTTATTAAATAATTCTAGCCCTGCTTTTGCAGCTACAATAGATAATTGGTTTCCTCTAAACGTACCATTGTGCTCACCTGGAAGCCAAATATCTAACTCTGGTTTAAATAATGTTACAGCAAATGGCATTCCATATCCTCCTATTGATTTAGATAAGCACACAATATCTGGAATAATATCTGCTCTTTCAAATGAGAAGAAAGTTCCTGTTCTACCACATCCTACCTGAATATCATCTACTATCATTAATATATCATTTTTATCACAAAATGCACGTAGATTTTTTAAATACTCTATATCAAGTACCCATATTCCACCTTCAGCTTGAACTGTTTCTATAATAATAGCTGCTGGTTTTTCAATTCCTGAATGATCATCATCTAACAGCATTTGCATATATCTAATTGTATCTAATTCATCAAACATATATGGTGCTGGAATATGTGTGACATAATTTAATGGCACACCTGCACCTATTCTTGCTTCTTTTTCTGTTGTTAAACTAAGAGTTCCAAGAGTCATTCCATGGAAGCATCCCATTAAGCACCATATATTAGTTCTCTTTTTGACTTTTCTTGCAAGCTTTAAAGCTGCTTCTACAGAGTTTGTCCCTGTTGGACCCGTAAATTGAATTTTATATCTTAATCCTCTTGGCTCTAATATGTTTTTCTCAAAATACTCTATAAAATCCTGTTTCGCAGTTGTGTACATGTCTAGTGCATGAATTATTTTATCATCCTGTAAATATTTTATAATTTTTTCTTTTATGTAATCATTATTGTGACCATAGTTTAAAGCTCCCGCTCCACAGAAAAAATCTATATATTCCTTTCCATTTACATCTTTAATTATTGATCCTTTTGCATAATCTAATTCTTCATCAAATATTCTGCAGTAAGACCTAACTTCTGATTCATATTCTTCAAAAATTTCTTTTCCTATCATTATGTTAAACTTCCTTTCTAAAAATAAATTTATCCTCCTATTGTTTCACAGTATTTACAACGATATTTCTTTTTTTCTTTATCTGTTAACACAAATATATGATTTAAATCTTGTTCTATTGAAGTAATACATCTTGGATTTTTGCACTTTATGATATTAACAATTTCTTTAGGTAATTCTACATGATATTTATCACTTAGCTTATCATTATTTATTATATTTATTGTTATATTAGGATCAATATATCCTAATATATCTAAATCAAGATTTATATTTTTATCTATTTTTATAATATCTTTCTTAGTCATTTTTTTACTTCTTGCATTAGTTATAATTGCAACAGAACAATCTAATTCATCTAATTTTAATGCTTCATAAATTTCAAGACC
This sequence comes from uncultured Clostridium sp., assembly GCA_947302485.1. GTDB lineage: Bacteria > Bacillota > Clostridia > TANB77 > CAG-508 > CAMYVO01. Next base: position 31,798 of record CAMYVO010000006.1, read on the forward strand.
TTTTTTTGCTTGAATATGATCTATTACTATTCCATTTTTTATACTATCTATATTCATTATTCCCTCCTATTTAATATCTAATAATCTTAATATTAGTGCCATTCTAATATATTTTCCGTAATTTGCTTGTTTAAAGTAACATGCTCTTGGATCATCATCTACTTCTGTTGATATTTCATTTACTCTTGGTAATGGATGCATGATACATAAGTCATCCTTTGCCTTTTCTAATTTACTTTTATTTAATATGTAGTAATCTTTTAATCTAAGATAATCTTCTTCATTAAAAAATCTTTCTCTTTGAACTCTTGTCATATATAAAACATCTAGCATGTCCATATATTCTTCTATATCATTGGTTTCAAGATACTCTATGCTATTTTTTTCTAATATTTCTTCTTTAACATACTCAGGTATTTTTAATTCATCTGGTGAAATAAGTACAAACTTTATATTTTTATATCTTGACATTGCAGTAATTAAAGAATGCACTGTTCTTCCAAATTTTAAATCTCCACATAAACCTATAGTTAGATTATCTAATCTTTCTTTTTCACAAGAAATTGTAAGAAGATCTGTTAGCGTTTGTGTTGGATGATTGTGTCCACCATCTCCTGCATTTATAATTGGTACATTCGTCCTCATTGATGCTACAAGTGGTGCCCCTTCCTTTGGATGCCTCATTGCTATAACATCTGCATAATACCCTACTACTTGAATTGTATCTGAGACACTTTCTCCTTTAGATGTGGAACTTGATGATGCAGATGAAAATCCAAGCACATTTCCTCCAAGTTCCATCATTGCTGCTTCAAAACTAAGTCTTGTTCTAGTGCTTGGCTCAAAAAATAAAGTTGCAAGTTTTTTATGTTTGCATTTTTCTAAATAATTATGTGGATTTTTCATAATATCATTGGCCACTTTTATTAAATTATCAATTTCTTGTACCGATAGATCTTTTATATCAATTAAATTTTTCATATTTCTCCTCCATTTTTATGTTCTTTTTAGTAATCTCTATGTAGTAGTGGACGATTATCTGTCTAATGTACCATTGAGCGGACGCCCCTACTTCTTTCAAAAATTACTTTACACTATCTTTTATATTCACCTGGTATTATATAATAAAGTTTTTTATTGCGCCACTATTTTTTATTTATTTTTTAATTTATAAAAGAACATAATAAATATAACTTTATCATGTTCTTTTATATACTATTTTATTAAACTTGTAAACCAATCCATAATTGATTTAAACCAGTTACTACTTTCATTTTTTATAATCTCTTCTGATCCTGACTGTACGTAATCTTGTTTTTGCATGTTAATATATACTGTTCGCCCATTATCTATTTTTGTCATTCCTAAATTTTCGCTAGCTGTTTTTTCTATATTTCCTAAATTAAGACTACTTTCAATATTTGCTTTTAATTGCTCATTTTCTTTTTCAAGAGATGAAAGTTCAGCTTTCATTGATTTAATTTCGCTAAACTCCTCTCCTATTTGAGAGTTTCTATAACTAATACCAAACAGTACTGCAAAACCTATAACAACATACATTACAACACGTAATTTTACATTTTTAGACTTATCTTTTATTGCAACTTGTTTTTTCTTAGCAGTACTTTTTTTAGGATATCTCTTTTTTACTGGTCTGTATTCAGGTTGTAATTTTCTCGGACTAGTTTCATATTGATATCTATTATTGTATGCTGCCATTAGTTTTGCCTCCTCTCTAATTTATTTTCTTTCAAATACACGTAGTTTTGCACTTTTAGATCTTGTATTTTCATTTTTTTCATCAACAGATGCAATTATTGGTTTTTTATTAATTATTTTCCCCAAAGAAACATATCCACAAGCGCAGTATGGTAAATCACTTGGGCATGTACATCTTCCTTCTGCATCTCCAAAAGCTCTTTTTACTGCTCTGTCTTCTATTGAATGAAACGTTATAATGCATAATCTTCCATTTTCTTTCAAGCAATCAATACAATCTCTTACTGTTTGATATAGTGGCTCAATTTCATTATTTACTTCAATACGAATTGCTTGAAATGATCTTTTTGCCGGATGTCCATTTTTTTTTGCAAATCCAGGCAAGCTTTTGTCTATTATATCTACTAATTCTTTTGTTGTCTCAATTGTTTTCTTTTTTCTATATTCACAAATATTATTTGCAATTTTTTCAGAATATTTTTCTTCTCCATATTTAAACAGAATTTCTTCAAGCTCCTCTTTTGGATATTCATTTAAAACTTTCTTTGCTGTTAACTCTTGCGTTCTATCCATCCTCATGTCTAGCTCATTATCTTCTAAATAGCTAAATCCTCTTGATTTTTCATCTATTTGATATGAAGAGACTCCTAAATCAAGTAATATTCCATCTACTTTTGTAATTTCAAGTTTTTCTAGAATACTTTTTATATTATCATGGTTATCATGTACATATTTTACATTTTTAAAATTTTGTAATTTTATCTTTGCTGCTTGCAGTGCATCTTCATCTCTATCAATTCCAATTAGCATTCCGTTTATCTGATAATTTTTCGGCAATTTTAATGCTATGACCAGCTCCACCTAAAGTTCCATCTAAATATATACCGTCTCTTTTTATATTTAAATACTGTATACATTCATTTAAAAGGACAGGTTTATGTACAAACTTTTGTATCATTAGTACCACTTCTCACCTTTTTAGTTAATTATTTATATATCAAAAATTAGTAATGTAATTATATAAAATCTTGAAAAATTTCTATAATAGCATAAACAGTTGGCATTGCCTTTTAGAAATACCAACTGTATGCTTATCTTTATTATTCTTTTGTTCTCTTGGATTTTCCTTTGTAATTCAATTATTCTTTAGTATATTTTATCTTTTGTTCATTTATATAGTGCTATTAAATCTACATTATTTTGTTAATTTCTTTTGTGTATTAATGATTTTCATTAGTAATAATTTAATTAATTTTATCTTTTGTATTCTTGTTTAACTTTAGTAAATTAAAATTTTATCTTTTGTATTTTTAAGTATTTATCTTTTGTATTTTAATGTTTTATCTTTTGTTTTTTTATATAAACTTTTTCAAGTTATATACCAAGCATTGTCATGTTTTCAGCTATTTCATCTGCTGAAATATTTTCATCACTACTATATTTTTTCCAATCTAATCTGTTCCAAATTTCTATTCTTGTTCCTACACCAATAATCACAATTTCTTTGTCAAGTTTTGCATAATCTCTTAAGTTACTTGGGATTAAAAATCTTCCTTGCTTATCGAATTCACATTCAACAGCTCCAGATAAGAAAAATCTTACAAAGTCTCTTGCGTTTTTGCTTGTTAGTGGAAGGGATTTTAATTTTTCTTCAAAGTTTGTCCATTCATTTAGTGAATATGCAAATAAACAGCTGTCTAATCCTTTAGTTATAATGAACTTATCTCCTATATCATCTCTTAATTTAGCAGGCATTATAGCTCTTCCTTTAGTATCTATAGAATGCTCATATTCACCAATAAACACTTTACTCACCTCTATTTCCCTTTGTGGCACTTTTCACCACTTTCCACCACTCTATTTAAATTTTAATATAACTTTATATGTTTTGCAAGTACTTTTTATAAAAAAAATAAATTTTTTATATTTTCTTTACAAGTATAAAATCCATTCAAAATTAGAATGGATTTTATACTTATTTATTTTTTCTTATTATATATTTTATTTCTTCTTTTGAAATTCCAATATATTTATTAATATCATCAAGATTTGCTCCGTTTTTTATCATAATTTCTACCATTTTTCTTTTTATTTTTATTTCATCTTGAGAATTCTCGTTTATACTAATTAGAATATATTCAAAATTAAATATATTGCTTATTTTTAACTTTGATTCTTGAATATGCACTAGCTTTGTAGGTGAATTCCATTTATCAGTTCCTGTATAAAATACTATTGGAATAATTTGAGGGAATTTTATTTCTTTACCATTAATCATTTGATTTTCATATATATATTTCAACACATTAATAGTATAACTTAACATTCTATACACTATTGTTTTTTCTATAACCGTTTGATGCTCTAAAAGATAATATATTTTTTTATCCTTACTCCTATACATGTAGTCAATCTCTTTAAAATTATCTTTTCCCATATTAGATATATTAGTAACTTCCTCTAATTCTTGCGACGATACTTTTTCCTCAATATTAATAAACTCATTTATAAAAATTGCAAAGTTTTCTTTGTTTCCTAAAATAGCTTTAACTATGTTTTTATCATTTTGTTCTGTTCCATATATTTCTTTTTCTTCCTCTAACAGCAATCTATATAGATTTTCAATTTTTTTACTATAATAATACATTAATTCCTCCTTTTTTTGTTAGCACAAAATAAATCTCTAAATACTGAGACCTTGCTATTTATTATTAATTTAAAATAAAAATGGAATTTTAAAATTGTGAACACAATTTTAAATGAAAAAAATAATCAACTATAGTATATCAAAAATATACTGATAGTCAATTATTTTTAAACGTCATTATTCTACAATTTTCTACACTTCTATATATCTATATCCACATGCTCTTATAAGTCTATTCATAATAGCAAGCCCTAGCCCTTTATTTTCTACTCCTTCTATAATAACTAAGTTTGCATCATATTCATCTACTTGTCTAAGCCTTTTAAATATATTATGTGCAATTTCTTCTAATGTATTTCCTATATCTAATTTATACTTCGAATTATACTTATCTAAATTGTTTGTACTTCCAAGCACAAGAACTTTACTATTTTCTGCAGATAGTTCATTTACCTTGTCAATTAACTTTTTATTATCCTTACTGTACACCAATATACATTGTGCTTCTGGAGCATAATGTTTATATTTAACCCCAGGTGATAAAACTTTTTCTCCACTTTTATAAGGTTTTAATACATATTCATCAACTTCTACCGCTCCTATTTTTTCTTTTATTTGTTCTAAAGTAATTTTTCCTGGCCTTAAAACACGTACCTTTCCATCAGTTACTCGTACAACTGTAGATTCTATACCTATATCTGAATTTCCTGTATCGATAATATAGTGAACTTTACCATCTAATTCTTGTCTAATATCTTCTATTAAAGTCCCACTTGGTTTACCAGATTTATTTGCACTAGGAGCAGCAATTGGTACATTTGCATATTCTATTAATTTTCTAGCAACATTATTATTTGGCATTCTAACTCCAATTGTATTAAGTCCACTACTTACATTATCTGGTATGATATCTTTCTTTTTCATAATTATTGTTAAGGGTCCTGGCCAAAAAGCTTGAATCAACTTTTTCTCTATATCTCCTATTTCTTGTACTATATCTTTTAGCATATCTATACTTGAAATATGTACTATTAGAGGATTATCAGATGATCTACCTTTTGCTTTAAATATATTAGAAACAGCATCCTTGTTTAAGCTATTTGCCCCAATCCCATATACTGTTTCAGTAGGAAATACTATTAGTTTTCCATTTTTTAGTTCCTCTCCTAGTTCTTTTAATATACTATCATTTTCTTTTTTTAATTTTATAATTTTTGTAATCATAACCTTTTTTCTTTCTAAATAATTAGGCGACTATAAGTCGCCATATTTTTATTTTATATTTTATATTTTATATTTTATTTTATTTCAGCAGCTTTTACTATTAATCTTTGTTTTCCATTATTTGCACAAGTAATTAGTGTTACTTCTTTTTTACCTCTCGTTAATTGACTTGTACAAGATACATCTGTTGGCTCTACAATATATGAATCATATATTCTATATCTTAGTGTTCTTCCTGTTAAATCAGTTAGCTCTATCTCATCTCCGTTTGATAATTCATTCAGCTTGCTAAAAAATTTTGTATTTTTATAATTATGTCCTACTATACAATAATTTCCTACTTCATTTGCCTCTGGTCCCCAATATTTGTTTAAAGAAATTTTTAATAATTCTACAGAAGTATCTGATAATACCGGATAATTAATTCCAAGTTTAGGTATATTTAAAACAGCTGCTGTGTAATATTCTTGACCATTTTGGGTCGTTTGTATGAATTTTTCTTTTGAAAGTTCACTAACATTTACTTCTTGTGACTGAACAGGCTGTTGTCCTACATTTTCTTCATTATTATATGCAACACTACCAAGTGCTACATATAATACATTATCTTCTATACGAACTGTTTTATCATCATATTCATTTGCAATATCTTCCATATCAATTGTTGATAAAATATCTTGAGATACTTTTTCATTTTTATTTCTGTCATACTCTGCATAAATATAGTAGGAAAACAAAATGCATGCTAAAAAAACTGAAACGAAAAAATCAAATTTATAAATCTTCTTTTTTCTTTTCATATTAGGTGTTACATATACTTTTTTAGTAATCAGAATCTGATTCATATTATCCTCCTATATTATCACAATTTTATTATACCATTTTTGTTTCTATTTTGGAAGTCTTTTCATAAAAAAAATGCTAAAAATACGTCAATAGAATCTCCTCTACTGACGCATTTGTTCTTTTTAATTTTTACTTCTTTATTCCGTTTTTATAATCAATATAATCTAAAATAAACAAACGTATTATAGCCATAACTGGAACTGCTAAAAACATACCCAGTATTCCAAAATATGCTCCGCCAAATGTAACCGCAAATATTACAAGCAATGGGCTAATCTTTAGTGAGTTTCCAGTAATCTTTGGATTTATTACATTTGCATCAATTTGTTGCAGTATTGTAGCAATTACTGTTACCCAAATACCTTGTCCAAGTCCTCCTGTAAATATTGTTATTATTACAGCAATCATTATTCCAATTATTGCTCCTAAGTATGGGATTAGATTAAATAATCCTATTAACATACCAAGTAATACTGCATATTTTACATTTAATATTAAAAGCGCTATAGATATTAAAATTGCAACTATAATTGCGTCAAGTAATTGGCTTGACAAGAATCTAAAAAATACTTCATTTGTTTTATAAAAATATTTTTCTATAACCATATATGTATCTTTTTTAAATATTGCATTGACTAATTTTTTAAAAAAGCTTAAAATCTCTTTTCTTTCTGCTAGTACATATATTGAAACAACAATAGTTACAAAAACATCAAACATGCCTGTTGCAACATTTATTACTCCTTTTGCATATTTCGAAATTGCATCAAAATTCAAAAATTGTTCTATATTTATATTTTGCATATTCTCTAGTATCTGTTTTACATTAATTTTATTAAATATAGAATCTTCTGGCAAATTACTTATCATCTCTTTTGTATTACTATAATATTGCGGTAAATTATTAATTAAATCCATAATACTTTGTGAAATTGAAGGTACAACAAATCTAAAAATCATAATTATTAATATTAATGCTATTAAATATACTATTAGTATTGAAATTGATCTTTTATGATTTTTTATTAACTTTAGTTTTCTTTTTGAAAGCCAAGCTTCTACCTTTCTGCAAGGTAAATATAATATGTATGCAATTAATATTCCGATTAAAAATGGCATTAATACACCAAATAGTTTACCTACAAATTGTGATATTTCATTAAAGTTATCTAATAATTTATATACACATACAACTGCTGCAAGTAATATAAATGTATATAACCATTTAGTCCATACTTTACTATCTTTCATTTTTTATTTTCTCCTTTAATCTATTTCTATTTCTACAGGGCAATGATCACTTCCATATATTTCAGGATGTATACTTGCACTTTTTAATCTTTTTTCTAATCTTTTAGATATTATAAAATAATCAATTCTCCACCCTATATTTTTACTTCTTGCATTTCCCATATATGACCACCAAGTATATGCCTCTGTTTGTTCTGGATAAAAGTATCTGTAGCTATCGGTGAAATTGCTATTTAATAACTTAGTCATTTTATCTCTTTCTTCATTAGTAAATCCTGCATTATTTCTATTTGTTTTTGGATTTTTCAAATCTATTTCTTTATGCGCTACATTTAAATCTCCACATAGAATTACTGGCTTATTATTATCTAACTCTATTAAATAATTTCTAAATTCATCTTCCCATTTCATACGATATTCAAGTCTTGTTAATTCTCTTTGAGAGTTTGGTGTATAGCAATTTACAAGATAAAAATCTTCATATTCTAATGTTATTACTCTACCTTCATTGTCTAGTTCTTCTATATTTATTCCATAACTTACACTAATTGGATCTATTTTTGTAAATATTAAAGTTCCAGAATATCCTTTTTTTACTGCACTATTCCAGTACTGTTTATATCCTTCAAATTCTACTTTTATTTGCCCTTCTTGCATTTTCGTTTCTTGAACACAAAAAATGTCTGCATCTGTATGTTTAAAAAAATCTTCAAATCCTTTTTTTAGTACAGCTCTAAATCCATTTACATTCCACGAAATTAATTTCATTATCTACCCCTTATTATCATTTAATAGTATTTTTTCTTTTAAATTATATCATAAAATGATATATTAATTTCTCTTTCTATCAAAAAATCTACCTTATAAAAGGTAGATTTTTTACATATTATTTTAATCAACTAATTCAACGTTTAAATACCTAACACCCCATGCTAAAGCTTGAGAATGTGTATCCATATAAATATCAATTCTATTACCACTTATTGCTCCGCCTCTATCTTCAACAGTATATATATTTCCATTAATTTTAAGTTTTGTACCCATTGCAAATCTTGATGAAGCAGCTACAGTATGATTTGCTGTTGCTTTTGTTCCTGATGATGTAATACCATTTGCTTTTCCACAACATTTTGCACACGAACAATATGCTGTAACTTTGAATTTACCTAAACTTGTTCCATCTATACTACTATTGTCATTTGCAACTTCAGTTCTACTAACAGTAGTAGATCTTGAAGTAGTAGCTGTTTTTACTTGAACAATTTTATTGACAGGTTGTTTTATTATTTTTTCAGTAATTACTGTTTTTTCAATTTCAACATCATTTTGATATTTTATACGGTAAGTAACTTCTTTTAAACCATCTTTCCCATTCTGTAACACCTTATTGGTTGTTGTTGCTGCACTATTTGACGCATCTTTTGTTACAGTCTCATATGGAATTACAACTTGCTCTGTAGTTATTTTTTCTGTAATAGGTGCATAACTTCCTATTATTTGATCAACAGAAATTTTTTCACTTTCACTCGCAAGTCTAACTACTTCTGCATGACTTTGAGATACATTTGTAATTATAATTGTTTTATCTTCACTTATTTCAGATTCTAAATCAGGTACAACTGTTTCTTCTGGTAAAATAATTATATGATTTTCTTCTAAAATTTCAGAAACTGTCGTTTTTGTTGTTAAAACGTTCATCTCATAATGGTTTGAAAGTATTATTTTAACGTTATTAATTTGTGAATTAAAAGCCTTTACTCCTACTCCTAATAAAAGTAACATTAATATACTGATTAATGAAATTTTTATTAATGATAAGGAAGCCTTTTCATTACTTTTCATAACTATAAACTATCCCTCCTTCAAGCGACATTATTATTATACTATAATTTTATAGATTTGTCAAATTTTGGTACAAAGCTCTCATATGTTGGCTTTCCCTATTTTATCATTATTATAAAAAAATCATAAAAATTGATAAAATCGTTATACTATAGTATATGTAGCTTGTACGTGTGATATTACATTTTTTTAAAAATTATTTTTATATTTAAATTATTGTATAACTTACTTTTTTATGATATTATAATCTATATTAATATAAAGGAGGATTATATATGGTTTGGATTATAATTGCTGTTGTTATTATTCTTGTTATAGCTATTATTGCTATCTATAATGGTTTAGTAACATCTAGAATGAAAGTTAAAAATTCATGGAGTCAAATTGACGTTCAATTACAAAGAAGATTTGATTTAATACCTAATTTAGTAGAAACAGTTAAAGGATATATGGAACACGAAAAGAGTACTTTAGAAAAAATAGCAGAATTAAGAACTGCTTGGTCAAATGCAAATTCTGTAGGAGAAAAGGCAGAACTTGATAATCAATTATCAGGTACTTTAAAAACTATTATGGCTGTTTCAGAAAACTACCCTGAATTAAAAGCAAGTCAAAACTTTTCTGAATTACAAGAAGAATTAAGAAACACAGAAAATAAAATTTCTTACTCTAGACAATTTTATAATGATAGTGTAACTATGTATAATACAAAATTACAAGTATTCCCATCTAATATTATTGCATCAATATTTTCTTTTAAACCTGAAGAATTATTTAAAGCAGAAAGTGAAGAAGCAAGAAAAAATGTAAAAGTTGACTTTAATAAATAGAAAGTAGAGGTTAGAGGTAAGAAGTAAATAATTTCTTTCCTCTATTTTTATACTAGGAGGATTATATGTACGAAGATATAAAAAAAAATAAAATTAAATCTGGATTTATAGTTGCATGTTTTATACTTGTTATTACTCTTATTGTTTATTATATATGTATGGCCTTTAATTTAGGAACACTTTCAATAATAATTGCACTTAGTATTTCAATTATTACAGCTTGGGCATCATATTATAATAGTGATAAAATTGTACTCAAATTAAATGGTGCAAAGCCTGCAACCCACGAGGAAAATCAAAAAATAGTAAACATTTTAGATGCTTTATTGCTTAGCTCAGGACTTAATACAAAGCCAGCATTATATGTAATAGAAGACAGCCAACCAAATGCTTTTGCTACTGGTAGAAATCCTGAGCATTCAGTAATATGTGTAACTACTGCACTGCTTGAAAAATTAGATTATTATGAACTAGAAGGAGTAATTGCTCATGAATTATCTCACATAAAGAATTATGATATACTTTTATCTTGTGTTGTTAGTGTAATGGTTGGTTTTGTTGTAATGTTATCTGACATATTCACAAGATCTTTTTTCTTTAGTAGGGGAAGAAAAGGTCGTGATAATGATGGAAATGGAATATTAATGATAATAGGATTATTGTTTTTAGTACTTGCTCCTATATTCGGTAAGTTAATGCAACTTGCAATTTCTCGTCGTAGAGAGTATTTAGCTGACGCAACAGCAATACAATTTACTAGAAATCCTGATGGATTAATTTCTGCACTTCAAAAACTTGAAGCTGACTCAAACGAGTTAAAATATGCAAATACTGCAACAGCACATATGTATATCTCAAATCCTTTTAAGAAAAATGCAAATAATAAAAGAAGAATTAATTTATTTTCTACTCATCCTGATACAGCATCTAGAATTGAAGCTTTAAAAAACTTAAAGTAATTCATTGACTTAAAAATAAGAATACTTCTTTGTATAAAATCAAAAGCATATAACAATTATGTTATATGCTTTTTTTGTATCTTTTATTTAGCAAATATAAAATTATATATCCATTTTTTTGTATTTAATATAACCAAAAACAGCTGCAATTAAAGCTACTAAAATTCCAATAATTACCCAGTCACTAACTCCTGTTTGAGGAAGTTTGCTTGTTCCTGATACTGTAGCTTGATTTAAAACTCCTTCAACAGCATTATCTCCGAGCCACTTTATTGTTTTTTTGATTTATTTTTACTGTAACTATTTTATTTGATTTTTCTGTATCTGTAGATCCGTAACTTGAATATACATCATTTAAATTGATTACTCCTGAAGATGCTGTAGTTCCTGATTTAATTGTTGCTTTTAATTGTGCAACTGTTTGTGTTGTCTTTGCACCTGTTAAATTACTAATTACAAATCTACCTTTTCTATCACTGTCAGTTAACTGATTAAATGTTACACTCCAGTTTGATTGGTTTGTAATAATCTCTACTTTTTCAAATATACTTTCATCATATGCTACATTTCCTTGCATAGCATGAATTCCATCTGTAGTTTGATCTATATCAGCTATCCCTAAATTAATTGTAACTGTATCTCCAGGTTCTGCAGTTACTTCTGTAGGATTTACTGTAAAAGTAAAAGTATATGTCTCGGCTTTTGATTCTATAGCTATACTTAACAATGCAATGAGCATTAGTATTATAGTACAATTTTTTAAAATCTTACTTTTCATTTGTTTTCCTCTCCTTTTTAATTTTTACAATTACTAATAGTGTTATAATAATAACTGCGACTATTAATACAAATATATAGTAATTTTTAGTTTCTTTTTTTATATTATCATTCGAGTTGTTTTTTACAATTTCAACATTATTATTATTTATCTCGATATTAATATCTTTATCACTTGTCTGAATTTTCTTAGATTGATAACTTGATTCAATTTGTTCAATTTTTATTTGTGTTTTTACGTTCTTTATATTTGGCTTTAATTTGAATAATATTTTTGCAACATCTGTTGTTTCAGTTATATTTCCTGAAGTTGTAATTAGCACAAACTTTCCTCTATTTTTATTTCCTTCTTCGTCATTATATATTACGCTCCAATTATTAATTCCTGATAATGATATATTCTCAAAAACATTTTCATCATATATTATTTTACCACTAATGGCATTAATACCTTCTGAATTTTTTTCAAGGTCTGATACTTGTAAAGTAGTATTAAATGTGTTTTCATATAAATTTTTACTATCAATATTTATCAATAAATCAAATGCATATACATTAGTAGAGATTCCTAATATTGACAATATAATTAATACAAATAGAACTTTTTTCTTTTGCAAGTTTCAATCCCCCCTTTTAAAAAATACTAACACTGTTTATTTTAATTGTCAATAATAATGTCTTTAAAGTAATATAAATGTAATATTTAATTCATATTTTATTGTTTACCGAATAAAGTTAAATATACCAATTTTTCTCTTGACTTTAATATATATTTTTGTTATTATATTAGTTGTTAAATTTGATGCGGGAATAGCTCAGTTGATAGAGCGCCGCCTTGCCAAGGCGGAGGTCGCGGGTTTGAGCCCCGTTTCCCGCTCCAGTTTTGTATTTTACATTATATATTAAATGTATATTATTTATGAATATTCGGCGACATAGCCAAGTGGTAAGGCACGAGTCTGCAAAACTCTGATTCCCCGGTTCGAATCCGGGTGTCGCCTCCAAAATATAGAAAAATAATGCAATTTCATTATAATTGCATTATTTTTTATTATCTTTTATTATCTTTACGGCTTCAAGGGTTTTATCGGTTTTTTTATAGAAAAAATAATTCAAAAATTTTATTATTTAAACATTGTTTTTTATTGTTTTTCAAAAAACTGCATAAAAATTGCATAAAAATATCTGAATTTTATAAAACCGCATTAAAAAAATGAGAATATGAAACATTTGCATAGTAAAAACAGACTAAATTGGTATAATAAACAATGAATGAAATTTATAGATGTTAGGAGGGATTGTTAAATAAAAAAAGATAATATTACAGAAAAACAAAAAGAAGTAGAAAATTTTTTAAGAGAAAATAGCACTATAAAAATAAATGAATTATTTGAAAAATTACGAACCTCCTATGAAGGAATTAGTATTGTAGAAACCTATGATAGAATTGATCAATATGGTAAAAATACCATAGAAATAAAAAATAATAATAATTTACTGCATAAAATCAAAGAAACAATAATAAATCCTTTTAATATTGTTCTAATTGTTGTTGCAAGTATAACTTTACTTACAGATGTAATATTTGCTACTAACAAAGATTATTCAACTTTTCTCTTAATATTGGGTACAATAATTATTTCTGCAATTATATCACTTAAGGAGCAAACAAAATCTGATAATGCAGCAAAAAAACTTCAGAAAATGATTTCTAATAAAATGGAAGTAATTAGAGGTAATATGCAATCAACAATTGATATTGAGAATATTGTTCCAGGTGATATAGTAAAACTTTCTTCTGGAGATATGATTCCAGGAGATATAAGGTTTTTAGAAACCAAAGATTTATTTATAGATCAGGCATCTTTGACTGGAGAAGCAAACCCTATAGAAAAAAATAGCTACTGTAAAGAAAGTAATGAATATATAACTGATATTTCCAATATTGGATTTATGGGAACTAATATAATAAGTGGAACAGCAACAGCAGTTGTCCTTTCAACAGGAAATAATACCTATTTTGGAAGTATGGCAAAATCATTATATAGCATAAATGAAAAAAATAGTTTTGAAAAAGGCATTGATGATATTACAAAAATACTAATTAAATTTATGATGATAATGTTACCAATTATATTAATTATAAATTTATCTACCAAAAACGATTTCTTGTCTTCATTATTATTTGCAATAACAATTGCCGTTGGACTAACTCCAGAAATGCTACCTGTTATTATGACATCCACCCTTGCTAAAGGTGCTGTAGAAATGTCAAAAAAGAAAACCATTGTAAAAAGATTAAGCGCTATTCAAACCTTTGGGCAAATGAATATATTATGCACAGATAAAACTGGAACCTTAACCAAAGATGAAGTAGTCTTAGAAAAATATATGGATGTTTTAGGAAATGAAAGTTTACGAATTTTAAGACATGCATTTTTAAATAGTTATTTTCAAACTGGTTTAAAAAATTTAATTGATGTTGCTATAATTTCAAGAGCTGAAAAAGAAAATTTAAATATACTAAAAGAAAAATATAAAAGAGAAGATGAAATACCTTTTGATTTTTCTAGAAGAAGAATGAGTGTGGTTTTAAAAGATGATAATGGTAAACGCCAATTAATAACTAAAGGTGCTGTAGATGAAATAATATCTATTTGTTCGTATGTTGACATAGATGGAAAAATTAAAGAACTTACAGATAATTTAAGAAAAAAAATATACTCTGTTTATGAAAAAAATAATACCGATGGTTTAAGAATACTTGCTATAGCACAAAAAAATGACATACATGATATAGAAACATTTGGAGTAAAAAATGAAAGTAACATGGTTTTAATAGGATTTGTTGGATTTTTAGATCCTCCAAAAGAAACAGCAAAAAATGCAATAGCAGCTTTAAAATCACATGGTATAGATACCGTAGTTTTAACAGGAGATAGTGAAGGTGTTGCTTTAAATGTTTGCAAAAAAGTTGGTATAGAAGTAACTAATAGACTAACAGGAAAACAAATCGAAAAACTTACCGATGAAGAATTAAAAATAAAAGTGAAAAATTGTCATCTATATTCAAAATTATCACCGCTTCAAAAACAAAGAATTGTTAGAATATATCAAGAACTTTGTAACACTGTAGGATATATGGGAGATGGTATAAACGATAGCCCTCCTTTAAAACAGGCAGATGTAGGAATATCTGTTGATACAGCTGTTGATATTGCAAAAGAAACTGCGGATATTATTTTATTAGAAAAAGATTTGAATGTTTTAGAAGAAGGTGTTATAAATGGAAGAAAAACATTTATAAATCTTCTAAAATATATAAAAATGGCTACTAGTGGAAACTTTGGAAACACGTTATCTGTTGTTATTGCTAGTATTTTTATCCCATTCCTACCAATGCTCCCTGTTCATATACTAATACAAAATTTACTAAATGATTTTGCTCAAATTGGAATGCCTTTTGATAATGTTGATAAAGATTATTTAAAAAATCCAAAGTCATGGAATACCAGTGGTATAAAAAAATTTATGTTCGTATTTGGAATAATTAGTACTATATTAGATATCTTATGTTTTATAATTTTATGGTTTATATTAAAATTTAATAGTATAGAAAAAGCTCTATTATTTCAAAGTGGATGGTTTGTTTTTGGTATTCTATCGCAAACACTAATTATTCATATGATTAGAACAAGCAAAGTTCCATTAATTGAAAGTAAATCTTCTAAGCAACTATTAATTTCAACTTTTACTATTGTAATTATTACATTAATAATCTCATTTACAAATATTTCTTCGATATTTGATTTGTATAAATTACCATATAATTACTTAGCATGGGTCGTACTTTTATTAATAATATACATTTTCTTTATTCAGATATATAAAAAAGTCTATATAAAAAGATATAAAGAATGGCTATAATGATGGAATAAATTGATTTACATTTATAATAAAGTGGATGTAATATTATTTTACATCCACTTTATTCTTATTAATTAATCACTTCTTATTGCCTTTTCGATAAATTTACTATATCCAGTAATTAATTCATTAAAATAATCTTGAATTTCTTTTTTATTTATACTCTCACTTGCATTGATTTTAACAGTTAATAATTCATTGTTATTAACTAAAATTTTTAGTTCCCCCACTTCCTTACCAAAATAAATTGGTGCTTCTATTTCTTCTAATATTTTTATCTGCACATTAATATCTTTAACCTCTTTTTTATTAATAGGATAGTTATTTAAATTAGTAGCATCTAAATTATATTCTAAACTTTCTTTTTTTCCTTTTATAACGTTTATGCAATTATTTGTTTTAAAATCTTCAAATTCTTTGCCAGCTATTTTATTTAAATCTATCATTTCAAAATTTGCAAATGCATATTCTATTAATTTAGTACTGTCAGACGTTCTGTATTTTTTAGTATCTGCTCCTAAAACTACACAAATAATATCCATATCTCCTCTTTTAGTTGAACTTACTAAACATCTATTAGCTCCATTTGTAAATCCTGTTTTAACTCCATATACTCCATTTAAATTCCCTAATAATTCATTTGTGTTTAATATGTTTTTAGGCACTCCATTAATATATATAGTATAATTCTTAGTTCCTACTATACTCTTAAACTCCTTTATATTTAAAGCATAATCTGTTATTTTTGCAAGTTCAAAAGCAGTTGTATAATGATTATCCGCATCTAATCCATGAGGAGTTACAAAACTAGTATTTTCAAGTCCTAATTCTTTAGCTTTTTTATTCATCAAATCTGCAAATTCATCTGCACTTCCTCCTATATATTCAGCAAGTGCAATCGCTGCATCATTTCCTGAACATAACATTAATCCATATAATAAATCTTTAACAGTTATCTTATCTCCAGTTCTTAAACCTAGCCTTGATCCACCAATTCCTGCTGCCTTTTTAGATATCTCTACTTCATCAGATAGATTTGAATTTTCCAATACTACCATAGCTGTCATAATTTTAGTCGTGGATGCCATAGGTCTTTTTATATTTTCATTTTTTCCATATAATACCACTTTAGAGTTCCTATCATATATAATAGCAGCTCTTGAGTTAAGATTTGGTATTTTAATTGGTTCTGCCGATATATTTTCCAATTCTTCAGTAATAAATCCGCTGTTAAATTCATCTATTTCTTCATCTAATATATCATCTGCATAATTAAAATTTGAATTAAATATATTTAAAAATATTATAAAAACTATTATTATAATTTTTTTCATAATAAAATCACCTTATAAATTATATTTTTATAAGATGATTTTTATACTTCATTCTATCTCTCTGATATTTTTTCATCTTCTGTTATACTTCTATTTAGTACGTCATTTACTCTATTAATATTCAAATTTAAAACACTAACTATAGTTTCTCTTTTAAATCCTTTTTTATTTAATTCTATTATTTTTTTATCAATCTCTTGTTCATAATTAACTATATCTATTACATTTCCTGTTAATATCCTTAGTGTGCTTGCTATTTCTCCATAACTCATACCCTTTTGATGATATTTCATTACTTTGTATCTTACTTCTTTTCTTTCAATTTCTTTTATTATATTAACTAAAAACATATTGTATGTTTCATCATCATAAATACTTCTTGCAAATGCTTTAGCTTCTTCAAATTTATTCAGCTGTAAGAATATTTCTACAACAGCTTCAACATCAACTCTATTTTTTTTAATAGTGTTTTTTGCTTTCATAGCTCTTACTATTTTTTTGAATTTATCCGGATCATATCCCTTTCCTGTTACTATATCTTGTCTTATTCTATATAGTGCATCATATTGCATATTACTTTCTAAAAATCTATCTGAATCTAAATCATATTTTAATTCTTTTTTAAATACAATATTAATTTTTTCTTTTAATTTAGTTGGTACTGGAGTATCATTTTTATCTTGGATTTTTTCTTCATCTTGCTGTATTTTCCTTCTATATCCTAGTAATACTATTATATTTGCCCCATCATTTTTACATTTGTAATAATAATGCCTACTTACTCCCAAAACATCATTTGCAAATCCAATTTCACTCATATTTTTTCCTAAAGCACTATATAAATATGAAAACTCTGCATAATTAATACTTTTTCCTGCATAACCAGCATCTATAAGTCTTTTTATTATTTGTTTTCTCTCTATATCAATCCTTTTTTCTATGATAGCTTTTCGTTTTTCTCTTTCAGCTTTTCTATCTATTGATTTATTAATTACTCTATCTATTTCGTCTTTGGTATCTGATGAATTATTTACTGCTTTTTTGTATCTTTCCTTAGATTTTCCTATGTACTCATCTTCTCCTCTTTTTCTTATTTCTCTCATTATGTATTGTAGATTATTCTCTCTAATCCTTTCTACTTGTTCTACTGAAATATTTCTTTCATCTGCAATTAACTCAGAACCAATACCATTAATTAACATTCTTATAACAAATTTTTCTTGTAAATCTTGATCCATTTTCATTCATCTCCGTATAATAATATTTTTATTATTTATTCATTTATCTTTCTTCTGGTCCATCTGAATATGTTCTATTCGGATTATTATTTTCTGATACTCTACTAGATAATGCATCTCTAATTCTATGAATATTTACATTTAATCTATTCACAATCATCTCTGTGTTTATTCCACTATTATGTAATTGTATTATTATTTCATCTAATCTTTCTTGCGTTTTAATTATTCTTGTTACTTCTTCAATAGTAATATTCCACTCTTTAGAAATATCTTCAACTTTCATTCCCTTTCTGTATACTAACATAACATTATATATTTTTTCTTGATTTTCTATAATTCTTAACAATGACTCTGCCTGATCTTTATATTCTTCTTCATACATTTCATCTACAAATTGCTTAGCTTTTCCATAGTCGTTTAATTGTATATATACATCTACAATAGCTTCTATAGATGTTCTATTCTTTTCAATAATATTATCAAGTTTAGTATCATTTATTATTCTTTCCAATTCATCTTCATCATACTTTATACCCATCGCAATATTTTGTCTTATTTCATATAATATAGCATTACTCATTGTGCTATATACTAAATTATTTTCCTCAAAATCATCTTCTTGTGTAGTTCTATCTTGCATTTCATAACTTGGTATAGAAGTTAATATATTAGTATTTTCAGGCTCCATTGATTTTTTTTCAACTTTTCTGTCAAATTTGAATTTTTTAGTTAAATTTGTTGATGATGCTTTTCTTTTAGGTTTATATAGTCCAAGTATAGTAATCTTACTATTATGCAATTTACATCTATGAAATTGATTATTATCTACTCCAAGGATAGCTATAGCAAATTTTGTTTCACTCATATTATCCCCATATTCTTCATATAGTTTTTTAAATTTATCGTAATCTATTTCTCTACCAACATATCCTAAATCAATTAATTTATTTATTATATTTATATTTCTCTCTTTATCACTATCTTTCCATGAACTCTGAGAATGTTCCTTTGTACTTTCTTTTATCTTTCTATTTCTTTCTGACCTAATAAAATCTTTATTCCTTCTTTTTATATCTCTTACATCTTGTAGACTAATTCCTCTATCATCAGCTATTATTTCATCTCTTACACCATTTATCATCATTTTTAAAATAAATTTTTCCTGTATTTCATTCATATATAACTTCACCTATTACTTTTTTTATTTACCATAATATGCATCTAAAAGTATTTGTTTTAATTCGCTTACAAGTGGCATTCTTGGATTTGCTGTTGTGCATTGATCTTCAAATGCTCTGTCAGCAAGCACATCTACCTTGTTTAAAAAATCCTCTTCATTAATTCCAGCTTCTTTAAATGAACTTGGAATCTCTAAATCTCTATTTAACTTTTTAATTTCCTCTATTAAAGAATTAATGCCTTCTTCATTTGTATAAGCTGGGAAATTCATTCTTCTTGATATATCTGCATACTTTTTGTCTGCAATAAAATATTCATATTTAGGGAAAGAAACAAATTTAGTTGGTACCTGAGCATTATATCTAATTACATATGGAAGTAAAATTGCATTTAATCTACCATGCGCCATATGGAATTCTGCCCCTAATTTATGAGCTAGAGAATGATTTATTCCTAAAAATGCATTTGTAAACGCCATACCTGCAATAGTACTTGCATTATGCATTTTTTCTCTTGCAAATTTATTATCTGGATTGTTATAGCATTCTCTCAAATTCTCAAATACAAGCTGTATTGCCTTTTCTGCTAAAGCATCTGTAAAGTCTGATGCCATATTAGAAACATATGCTTCTATTGCATGTGTTAAAACATCCATACCTGTATCTGCTGTAATTCTTTTTGGAAGACTCATTACTAAATCAGGATCTATGATAGCAACATCTGGTGTTAGTTCATAATCAGCAAGTGGATATTTTTTCTCATTTTCTTTATCAGTAATAACTGCAAAAGAAGTTACCTCAGATCCAGTTCCAGAAGTAGTTGGAATAGCCACCATCTTTGCTTTCTGGCCAAGTTTTGGAAATTTATATGTTCTTTTTCTAATATCCATAAATTTTAATTTTAATCCTTCGACATCTGCATCTGGATGTTCATAAAATAGCCACATTCCCTTTGCAGCATCAATTGGGCTACCACCACCAAGCGCTATAATTATATCTGGTTTAAATCTATTCATTGCTTCTAATCCTTTATTTATTGTATCAAAAGACGGATCAGATTCAACATCTGAAAATATCTCAGAATGTACATACTTTTCTCTTTTTCTTAAATGATATAAAATTTTATCTACATATCCAAATTTAACCATAGATTCATCTGTAACAATAAATGCTCTAGTTATATCAGGCATCTTTTCTAAATATTGTATTGAGCCTGCTTCAAAATATATTTTTTCAGGAACTTTAAACCATTGCATATTAACCCTCCTCTTTGCAACTTTTTTTATATTAATAAGGTTAACTGAAGATACATTTGCTGTTGTTGAATTACCACCAAAAGTACCACAACCAAGTGTAAGAGATGGCATATTTGTATTATATATGTCTCCAATTGCACCGTGAGTTGATGGTGAATTTACAATAATTCTTCCTGCCTTTATAACTTTTGAGAACTTTAATATAGTATTTTGATCTTCAGAGTGAATAACAGCAGAATGTCCTAATCCACCAAATTCAATTATTTTCTCTGCAAGTTCTATTCCTTCATCGGAATTATTTACCACGTAATATGCAAGAACTGGACTTAATTTTTCTTTAGAAAGAGGGAAATCCACTCCAACACCCATTTCTTTTACAACTAATACTTTTGTGTTTTCTGGTACATTTATTCCTGCACGCTTCGCAATGTTATATGGACTTTTCCCAACAATATCAGCATTTAAAGCACAACCTTTTTCTTGTATAAACATACTTTGAAGTAACTTTTCTTTTTCTTCATCTGTTAGAAAATAACATCCAGCACTTTTCATTAAATCTTCAAACTCACTTTGTATTTCTTTGTCTACAATAACTGCTTGTTCAGATGCACAAATCATACCATTATCAAACGATTTAGATAGTACTAAGTCATTTACAGATGTTTTTAACTTTGCTGTTTTATCTATATAGCATGGCACATTTCCTGGTCCAACACCAAGAGCAGGTTTACCACAAGAATAAGCTGCCTTTACCATGCCAGTTCCACCTGTTGCTAAAATCAAATTAACATATGGATGATTCATTAGCATATTTGTTGCCGTAACAGATGGCTCTTCAATCCATAAAATACAATTTTCTGGTGCACCAGCTTTGACTGCCGCATCTCTTAATATTTTAGCCGCTTCTACACTGCACTTCTGTGATGATGGGTGAAATCCAAATACAATTACATTTCTTGTTTTAGCAGCAATAATTGATTTAAACATTGTTGTAGAAGTTGGATTTGTAACTGGTGTTACACCTGCAATAATACCAATTGGTTCTGCAATCTCCTCATATCCTTCTTCTTCGTTTTCAGATATAACACCAACAGTTTTACCATATTTTATACTATGATATACATACTCTGTTGCAAACATATTCTTTATAATCTTATCCTCATAAATACCTCTATTTGTCTCCTCTACTGCCATTTTTGCAAGTTTCATATGATTTTCAAGTCCGGCCATAGACATTGCTTTAACAATATTATTAACTGTATCTTGATCAAGCTTTAAGTATTCCTCAGATGCCTTTCTTGCTTTTTCTAAAAGATCATCAATCATATCTTTAATATGAACTTTTTCTTCCTCACTAACTTCATGTACCATAATATTCCTCCTTTACTTTAAAAATAGTTTATCCTTAAATATTATATAATATTCCATTTCTTTGTCAATAGTTGCCATTGGGGACGGAGCATTTTGGCAAATTTGCCATTGGGGACGGAGCATTTTGGCAAATTTGTAAAATGAAATTTTTTTTTTACATTTTACAAATTTCGACAAACAATTCTACAAAATATATTATATGATATTTTATATTTAATTCTTTTAATTTTTTTAATCTAAAGGAGGCAATTTCATGCCAAGAAATCCAAGAAAATTATTAAATACATCTTTTTATCACATAATGACACAGGGGATTAATAAATATTTTATATTTAACAATTCTACTGATATAAAATACTATATTAAAACTATGTACAAATTACTTAAACAACATAATATAGAAATTATTTCTTACTGTATAATGAATAATCATGCACATATTTTAATAAAATCTAATAATATTAAAGACTTAAGTAAATATATGCAAAGATTAAATACCATATATGGAATATACTATAATAAAAAATATGATAGGGTAGGATATGTGTTTCGTGATAGATATAAATCAGAAGGAATATATAGCCAAAGTCATTTATATAATTGCATAAATTATATTTATAATAATCCAGTAAAAGCAAATATCTGCAAACATCCCAAAGATTATCCATATTCAAATTATAAAAAAGTAAAAAATTTTAAAAATGATGAATATTCTTTTATAGATACAGATGAGGATATTGAAATTATAATTGATTATTTTATAAATAGCTTTTTAAAAAAGCATAATATTTCATTAGATTTATTAAAAAAGGATAATGATTTATTAAAAGAATTGGTTGTTAAATTAAGGCAAATATATAATATATCATATAGAACAATTTCTAAAAAAATTAATATAAGTAGAGAAACAATTAGAACAATATATAATAAACATAGTAATTTGCCAAAATCCTCCGTCCCTAATGGCAAAAATGGCAAAAATGAAGCCACTGATTTAAGATTTAAATCAGTGGCTAGGTAGCATTAGTGTTTGCAGTAATCCATATTGATGCAAACAAGCTTTTCGTTATGGAGAAATATATAATCTCCACACAACTTGCATCGCACATATGGCCTAGTATTAGCAAACATTCTTATTTCTTCGGTATGGTAAAACATTTGATGTCCTGCGGAACATCTAGCTACCACCCCAACATTATGACAGCATATGATTTTTTCCTTTTTATCTTCTTCGTTAAAAAGAAATTCATAATTTGTTCCACATGTTGACCGAATAATAGAATATTCACTTTCTACACCGCAAACAATGTTGCTATGGAATAGCTTACACACAGGCAGTGCCATTCCTTTTCCCTCCTTTACATTATGCTTATGCAAAAGATTTTCTTTATTATTTTATATTATTTATGTTAAATTGTCAATATAATAATAAAAAGATTGCCAAAATGCTCCGTCCCTTTTGGCAATCTTTTTATTTATTTTGAAAGTTCGTCTTTGAACATTTGATTTAACATTTGAGGATTTGCTTTTCCTTTTGTTTCTTTCATTGCTTGTCCTACTAAAAAACCAAGTGCTTTTTCTTTTCCACCTTTATAATCACTTACAGATTGAGGATTTGCACAAATTACTTTTAAAACAACTTCTTTTATTGCACCTTCATCAGAAATTTGTATCCATCCTTTTTCTTCTATTATTTTTGATGGGCTATGTGGATTTTCAAACAATTCATTTAATACCTTTTTACCTATTGTTCCATTTATAGTGTTTTTTTCAATTAATTGTATTAATTCTGCTAAATGTTCTTTGGTAAATGGTATCTCTTCTGGTTCCATCTCTTTTTCATTTAGTACTTTTGCAATATCTGACATTATCCAGTTAGCAACTGCTTTTGGATTATTACATATATTAGTTGCTCCTTCAAAAAGATCAGATAAATATTTTGAACCTGTTAAAATATTTGCTTCTTTTTCAGTTAATTTATATTCCTTTAAATATCTCTGTTTTCTACTTTCTGGTAGTTCAGGTAGATTGTTTTTTATGTTTTCTATATATTCTTCAGACAATCTAATAGCTACCAAATCTGGATCTGGAAAATATCTATAATCTTGTGCATCCTCTTTATCTCTCATTGAAAATGTTCTTCCAGAAACATCATCCCAACGAAGAGTTTCTTGCTCAACTTTTCCTCCATTCTCTATAACATCTATTTGTCTTTCTATCTCATATTCTATTCCTCTTACTATAGAACGGAAAGAATTCATATTTTTCATTTCTGTTCTTGTTCCATATTCTGCCTGACCTTTTTTTCTAATAGAAACATTTACGTCAGCCCTTAACGATCCCTCTTGCATTTTACAATCAGATACTTCAATATATTCAAGTATTGATTTTAATTTTCTTAAATAATCCTCAGCTTCTTTACTAGATCTGATATCTGGCTCAGATACTATTTCAATTAGCGGAACTCCCGCTCTATTTAAATCTACTAAACTTCCTCTTCCGAATTCATCATGATTTAACTTTCCAGCATCTTCTTCAATATGAATACGATTTAATCTTATTTTCTTTATATTACCTTCTTTATCTTCTATCTCTACATATCCTTTTTCACATAAAGGCATATCATATTGCGAAATTTGATATGCTTTAGGTAGATCTGGATAAAAGTAATTTTTTCTATCATTTTTACTATTTCTTGATATATTACAGTTTGTTGCAAGTCCTGCCTTTACAGCATACTCTACTACTCTTTCGTTAAGTACAGGAAGAGTTCCTGGCATAGCCATACATACTGGACAACAGTGTGTATTTGGTGTTCCTCCAAATTCTGTAGGACAAGAACAGAATATTTTTGTTTTTGTTGAAAGTTCTGCATGTACTTCTAATCCAATTACCACTTCATAATTTTCTTTTGACATACTTTACACTCCTTTTTAATTTTTTAAAGTAATTGCTTCAATATAGGAACGTTCTTAACTTACGGACGACCACTGGTCCCTCTACATTCCCCATAAATTATTTTATTATTTTTTATTTTTAAATGTTGGTTTATTCTTTTTAAAATCTGTATTTTTCTCATACGTATATGCTGCATTTAATATTGTTTCTTCATCAAAGTAGTTTCCGATTAATTGCATACCAATCGGCATTCCCTCGCTGTTTATTCCACATGGAATACTTATTCCTGGAAGTCCTGCAATATTAACAGAAACTGTACAAATATCAGCTAAGTACATTTCTAAAGGATTATTTGATCTTTCTCCAATTTTAAATGCAACAGTTGGTGCTGTAGGTGTTAATATAACATCATATTTTTCAAATGCTTTTGTAAATTCTTCTTTTACAAGTGTTCTAACTTGTTGTGCTTTTTTATAATATGCATCATAATATCCAGATGAAAGAACATAAGTACCAAGAATTATTCTTCTTTTTACCTCTGGTCCAAAACCTTCTGTTCTTGAATTTATATATATCTCTTTTAAATTATTAAATTCTTTTGATCTATATCCATATCTTATTCCATCAAATCTTCCTAAGTTTGAACTAGCTTCTGCACATGCAATAATATAGTATGTAGCAAGTGCATATTCAGCAATATTTAAAGAAAATTCTTCAACTTCTGCGCCCATTTCTTTATATTTTTCTATTGCTTCTTCTAGTTTTTGCTTTACTTCTTCATTAATTCCGTCTCCAAAATATTCTTTTGGAATTCCTATTTTTAATCCTTTAACATCATTCTTTAAACATTTAGTATAGTCTTTTTTCTCTGTCTTAACAGATGTTGTATCTTTTTCATCATATCCTGCTATCATATTTAGTAAAATTGCTGCATCTTCTACATCTTTTGTAATTGGTCCTATTTGGTCAAGAGATGAAGCAAATGCTACAAGTCCATATCTTGAAACAAGTCCATAAGTTGGCTTTAGTCCAACAACACCACAAAAGCTTGAAGGTTGTCTAATACTTCCTCCTGTATCAGACCCTAATGCCCAAGGTACCATGTTAGCAGCAACTGCAGCAGCTGATCCACCACTTGATCCACCTGGTACTCTATTTAAATCCCATGGATTTTTTGTTTTCTTAAAATATGAATATTCTGTAGATGCACCCATTGCAAACTCATCCATATTTAATTTACCTAAATTAATTAAATTCTCATCATTTATTTTATTTATTACTGTAGCATCATAAGGTGATATAAAATTTTCTAGCATTTTAGATGAACAGGTAGTTTTTATTCCTTTGGTACACATATTATCTTTTATTCCTATTGGAATTCCAGCATAAGAAGACTTAATTTCCCCGTTTTTTACTTTTTCCTCAATTTCCTTAGCCTTTTGTATAGCCTCATCTCCTAATGTTGTTACAAATGCTTGTACATCTTTTTCTTTCTCGTTAATTCTATCTACATAGGCCTTTGTAATATCTGTAATAGTTATTTCATTATTATCTAACTTTTCTTTTAATTCATGAACTGATAATTCATATAATTCCATGTAATTATTTTCTCCTTCCCTCTAGCTTATTACCTTAGGGATTCTAAACATTCCCTCTTCTTGTTCTGGTGCATTTTGTATTAAAAGATCTTTATCCTCAAAATCTATAATTTCATCTTTTCTGAAAACATTAAATTTATCATTTGCACCAATTGTTTCCTTTAATCCTTCTACTGGAGCACTCTTTACAATATTTGCAAAATTTAAAATATCTTGAAGATTTTTAATATATTCATCTATTTCATCGTCATTTAATTTTAAACGTGCAAGTTTTGCAATATGAATAATTTCTTCTTTACTTACTTCCATCTTTTCTCTCCTTTACGTAAGTTTTTATAAATACCTGCTTATTATATATCCAAATGTATAAAAAATCAACTATGACACTGTAAAAAAATTGCCAAAGAGAACCGTCCCTAATGGCAATTTTCCATGTTATTTACCTATAAACATCTGTACATATATCTTTCCGTATCTACTACTGTTTACAACTCCTATTCCAGTATAATTAAATGAACTATTTAATATATTTGCTCTATGCCCTTCTGAATTCATCCATGCCTCTACTGCTTTTGTATTACTGGAATTTCCTGCTAAATTTTCTCCTGCAGATTTATAGCTAATTCCATATTTTTTTAGCATATCAAACGGGCTACCAAATGTTGGTGAATTATGTGCAAAATAATTATTGTTTACCATATCCTTTGCTTTATCACGTGCAACTACCATAACCTCATTATCTATAGCTAGAGCCTTTAATCCATTTGCTATTCTTTTTTCATTAATTAAATTAAATATTTCTAGCTCATCTTGTGTTAAATTTGATCCTGAAGCTACATTATTAGCTTTACCAGAGCTTTCTGTATTACCTATTGATGGATAAATTGGCTTAATATAACTTGAACTAACAGCTCCAATATAGTCATTATCTGTTTGTATTACATACCAATTTCCTATTTTAGCAAACACTCGAATGTATTGATTTTTATACACTTGTGTTATTACTTTATATGAAGTACCTGGTCCTTCTCTGACATTTAATGTAGATGCTGTTACAAGTCCAGTTGAAAAATCAACTTTCTGATAATGTTGCATTGCATAAGAACTACTAAATATATTAAATGAAATAACTATTCCTAATAAAATGGAGATCATAAGTATTTTAACTTTTGAAATTTTAAACTTTGGTAATTTCAATACCTTTATATACATAAAAAACCTCCTAAAATATTCATAATTAATAATATGAATATTTTAAGAAGTTATGACAAAATTATATCTTTTCTACTTTTTGGAATCTAATTTCATTTCTATCATTCTGTTTTTCAAATACTTCTAATATTTCATTTTTAGTTGTTGAAATCACATCATCTATTACATCTATTGTCTTTCCAAATTGATCTAAAATTCCGTTTAAAATGAAAATCTACTTTTTCATCTAGCTTATTGATTCTTTCATCTAACTCATTATATTTCGTATCTATTTTTTCATCTAACTCATTATATTTCCTATCTATTTTCTCATCTAACTCATTAAATTTCCTATCTATTTTCTCATCTAATTCATTAAATTTCCTATCTATTTTCTCATCTAATTCTCGTACTTTTGTATCTAACTTTTTGTCTAAATTATCTACCTTTTCAGATAATTTTCCAAAATTATTATTCAGCTTAACTAATTCTTCTAATATTATTTTTTCCATTTTATTTTTCTCCTTTTTTAATATTTTCTATTAAATTATAAAGAATAAATTTATTACTAAATTTTTATAAATTACCTTACACTATCTTGTTTTAAATTATATGTTTTTTCAGTCTTTTTGTCAATAATTATTATAGTTAATTTTTCATCACCTCCTACAATTACATATTTAAAATTGTGTGGATTTTTAGAGATTAAAAATTATATTTTGTATAGCTAAGATGTATTATCAGATAAAAAAGAGAGCAAATATCAGTTTAACCTGATTTCTGCCCCCTATAATTATTATATATTAGTTAATTTATATTATCAACAATTTTCGTTATCTATAATTCGACATTATTATATATTTTTAAGATAATTCTTTTTACTTGCCAAAAAGAACCGTCCCTAATGGCAACACTATTCAAGATTGAATGACATTACAAAGTCTGTTCCTTCTTTTAATTTCATAATTATTGTAAGTTTTTTAGTTTTTGAATCTTTTTGTGTTTTATCAGAAAGTGTAAGTTCAAATATATATGTATCACCTTCATTTGAAAACTTATCATATGTTACATTATTATATTCAAAAAAGTTTGCTTTTATATATTGTTTATATGAATCTTCCGTCTGAAAATATTTATTTTTAAATTCATCATATAGTAAAGCATATGAATTTTTATAATCTTTTGTGTTTATCATTTTTATAAATTTATCAATATTAAATTGAACTTTTTTTGTTATATCTGCATTATTATATTGCTGTAAAAATTTTTCTGAATCAATAGTATATGTATCTAGTTGTACAGTATAATCTACTAATCCATTATTACAGATAATTAAATAATAATTATTACTATCATCCATTAATAAATATGTTTTTTTATTATTTATAGTATCAATACCATATTGTGATAATTTAGAGTTTTTTAATTTCTCTTTTATTTCAGAAACATATTCTTCAAAAGTTGAATAATCTGGAAATCTTTTTTTTCTATATTCAGCATCTAATTTATTATACTCTTCTTTAAAATCATATAATAAATTATTTTTTTGAATATTGAAATACTCTTTAGCCATTTGTTCATCTGTAACATTTCCTAAAATAACTTTATTATACATGTTTGCTTCTATATTTGTTTTAGATATGTTAATATCTTTTTTATTTATATTGTAGTTATTTTCTTCAATATAATCAGACAAAAAGACTGAACAAGCATTAGTACTACTATCATATTTTATTAATAAATTAAATTTATTATCCTTTATTTTAGAAAAAACTAAAAATAATGTAATATTTTCAGTATACTGATATTCATACATTTCGTTTAGTATTACATTGTAAATTACATCTGGTCTTGTATAATCTCCTTGAATCATATATTTTTTTGACTCATTTGTATAAAAATCTTCATCAATCTTTTTATTTTCTTTATATTGTTCATCAATAAGACTATTTAAAGATTTTAGTGCCTCTTCTTTTCTTGTCTTAATTGCTTCATTTCGACTAACTTTTAATGTATCATTATTTATATAGTTATCTCCATTTAGGTTTTTAATATCTTCTATATATCTATCAATAATATTTTTTGCTATAAAATAATTATTTTCATTTTCTATATTCCTAAATAATCCCATATTGATTTGATTATTTGATTCTTCAATATTTGTTTTTTTGAAACTTCCTTTTTTGCTTAAAAACATTAATATCATTGCTAATATTATTATAATTATTACTAAAAAGATTATCATATATTTTATATACTTTTTCATAATAAACCTCATCTATATTATATAATCAATATTCTATTTGTAGTATTTTTGTGCAGCTGCATATCTGTCTTCTATATTCCAAACTGCTGGATTTTCAAAATCTGCCATAAATCTATATGTACACTCGTATAAATCGTTAGATGTTTGTAACGTATTATATAAATCCGGTGAATATGTCTGTATCCAATCTATAATAGTTTCTAATTGTCCTTCCATATCAGCAATTGATCTTCCTTTTTCAACTGTATGCTCATATAATGACTCTTTTAGAGGTGGCCATGTAAATCCAACTAGACCATATCCATTACCATTTGGTCCATTATATATAAAATCATTTTTTGAAATTTCACCTGAATCTACCTTACGTGTATATTCTATTCTATATTCTTCTCCATATAAATACCAGCTCTCAACACTATCTGGTAAAAATGATCCTTCGCATGCTATATTACCCATTATTCCTGCAGCTCCTGCATTCGTAAATCCTTGTCCAATCAAATAATTATAAATACCTTCCTCATCTTGTGATGATAAAGTACTAGTTCCACTTGTTGTACGCATTTTTCCTGGGTCAAACATATCAAAGCTAAAATTCTCATCAATATCGTAATTTTTTCCAAACGCTATACCAAATAAATATTTCATCAAATCTAATTTATCACATAATATTCTATTTTTTTCAATTGATTCAAAGAACCATTCAGCAATACTTCTTAGGCTTCCTCTTGCTTTTCCATTTTTCTTTAATAATGTTATAAAATTATCTTCAGTATCATTAGGATCAGTCTTTTCAATAATTTGTCCAGATGAACTAGAATATTTATATGTTACTGTAGTTATTTGCAAATTTGTATCTACATTATCAATTTTAGAATAATTTGTTGTTATTGAACTAGAAATTTGTGGATCCCAATCTCCAGTTTGGTATATTCCAACAAGTATATCTTCAATTGCATCTTTTAATTTATTTCTTTCACTTGATGAAGAAGTAAGTCGATTTACCACTTTATTAATTCTAGCTTGCAACTCATTGCTAGCCAATGAAGACTGTAATGATATTGCAGGATTACTAGAAATACCAGATTGAATATCTTTTTTAGTAATTTTATAACTTGCATTTCTAGTTACTCCTTGCAATTTGTCTGATGGATATACAACTAAATTGCCACTCCTTAATAAAGCAATATATGCATCTATTATATTTTCGCTTTCAAATAAAATAGCATTTTTTGCATTATTCAATATTTCTGAATTAATACCATTATTTTGGTAATCAACTATGTATTTTTTAATATTTTGATTTAAAACATTTTTAAATGCATCTTCTGTACTTAATTCCTCTGTACTCATCTGTTCCCAGTCAGTGGTTTCGTTTGAACTATCGACTTTTTGCTCTTCATATTTATTATCTGGGGAGTCTAGTACTTCACTGTTGTTTGTATATATTGCTATCCAACTATTAATATAGCTAACTTTTAATTCTGTTGTACATGTTGTAGTATATATAGTATATGTTATAGTTGCAGTTTCAGTGCTACTACTTTTACCAGTAGTTGAATATTGCTGATTAGTTGACATTGCTGAGTCTTCACTCTTATTTGCTATTTGAATTGTTTTAGTATATGTTTGGCTTGTTTGTGTAATTTTATCTAATGCTGTTATAGTAATTTCAGAATTATTTATTAAATTTGTTAAATCATATATAAAATCATAGTCTCCACCATATATTAACAATGACCACAATAAATCAAATGGCATTGTATGTTGATATATTTGAGATAAGTATGAAATAGGTGCACTCTGAGATATTTCATAACTAGAAGAATAAGTCATAAATTCCTGATACTTTTCAGTTAAATTTATAGAAGTTTGATTATTAACTAATCCCCCTGGTTCATAACGTGTTGCTTTCCATTGTGCAACAATAATTCCTCCTGTTGAATTAATAGTAAAATGGTTTAACGCTTCACTATCATTATCACTACACATTTTAGTAAATTCATCATATGGTATATATGATAAATAATATGGGTCTTCTTCCTTTTCATTTTCATAATCAATCGACTTTCTTTGTATTCTAATTATTCCTTGTAATTCATCTTCTGGAGTTTCTGTACTAAATAAATTTGAAAAGAAATCTAATAAAGTATTATTTTCTTTTGTTAAACTATCTGTTATTTTTTTAATATAACTAAAGTATAAACTTTCCATAGTATCTACATCGTATCCACTTGCTACTGCTTTACTATTTAAGGTTGTATAAAACATGTTATGAACACTTTCTCTTGTTATATTTCCATTTACTATTAAATTTTCTATTTTAGTTTGAACATTTTTATTTTGCAAGCTTTTAAAAACATATTCTTCCATTTCTTCTGTATTTTTTTCTTCTGATATTTTATATATCTCAAAAGTAGTATCTGATGTTTTTTCTATACCATAATTTGTCCCATTTTGTGTGTAAGTATATACTTTATTTCCTTCATTTTTATAGTTAATATTTTTAGAACTTAAATCATCTAATTTTGCTTTTAAAGCTGTATCTAATTCTTCTTTAGTCTCGTAGTTTTCAGTAGATATTATACTTTTATTTTCTTTAACATCTGTGGCATGTATTAGCTCTACATTATTTATTGCATCTGGCAAATTTTTCTTTACATCTTTTAATGCTGCTTGTTTTTTTGCAGATTTTTCTATTTCTTCTGCACTTCTTAAATCTGGAAATTGTGTTACAAGTTCTGCTTTAAGCATTGCTTTTAAATATTCTCTTTTTTTACTTGTTTTTAAAAAATAATCTACATCCTTAATTTTGCTTTTTTCTAAAAGTTTTAGCATTTCTTCTACTTTTTCATCTAGATCAATATCAATTTTATATCCACCTCTATCATTTGGTACGATATATTGTGCAATATTACTTGTTAAATTCCCAACCGAATAACCAGAAGTATTTCCAGCTCCACTACTTAAAATTGCATCTTTAATATTTTGTGCAAAAATTTTATTTCCTGCACTAGTAAGTTCCATATCATCTTCATATTCTGGTTTTAATATACCATTATCATATAATCCTGACGATACATCTATATAGTATAAATTTGATTTGCCATCACAATATGCTTTAATTTCATTATTATATTCATCTGCTTCATCATTATATGCAGTATAACTCATAACAGTATATCCTTCACCTAAATGTAAAACACCTGTAACAAATATAGGAGTATCTGGATATGCGCTTAGTAAATTATCTAAAAGTTTTTTCATATTACTTGTTTCTGAAGTTAATCCATTTGCCCCTAATGTAACACAAATTCCTTTTACATCATTCTTATTTGGTAATGTAACATTTTTATTATATGATCCAACTGTACTTCCAATGTTATATGTTTTACCAGCAGTAGTAACCCCTGTCCAATTTCCAGGTGTAGAACCACTTACTCCTAAAATAGTAATATTATTGCCTAATGCTTGAATTTCGCTATCTGCTAGTTCAATACCAGAATCCCCTATAAATAGGAAATTATCTAATGAAGTAATACCAGTTGATGCTCCTCCGTAACTACCACTTCCTCCTCCTGCTGGTATAAATAAATATGTTTCCATTGCATTTAAATAGCTATTAGCATCTATCCATCCTGTAGGACCATTATAATTGGGATTTGATACATAAACTTTACTTCCATCTGAAGAAACATCAATAACAGCCATATAATGTTGACTAACAGCATATTGAGGATTAGTAGTCCATGACATAACTGTTCCACCATTTTTTAGGTGATTTATTACCTCACTGTTACTTGCAGAAGAAAAATATTGAACATACCCAATACCTTCTCCTACAGTATATGCTCCTTTACTATTTAATTCTATTGGAGTTATATCTTTTCCATATCCACTACATAAAATACAGTCAGCTACTAAACAACATCCACTATCTCCTATAGTTCCTCCATTAGCATAAGCTTCATAAGCCCATGGTGCATCACCATTTTGTTTGTATTCTTTAAATTCTTTACCTGTTGTTCCACTTTTATATATTCCTGTATATCCATCTGTAGACAAGCTATTTTCTGATACCATATTTCCAGTTCCTGATGAAGTATTATTAGTAGGTAATGGTTGAGTAATTAAAATGTAACTCGATAAATAATTGCTTACAAAAGTATTTATATTATCTGTTTGATCATCTTGATTGCTTCCAGGATTTGATATTGTAATAGTATCTCCATTAATTGCAAGTAATGCCATCCAGTGTCCACCACTTGTGTACTTTGCATCTGGACCTGCTCCAACACCTACTAATACAGGTCTTCCTTGCTCCAAATTCTGTCTTATTTCATTAACTGTAGTAGCATTATTGCTATTAGTTTTACATTCATTAGATAGTCCTATTTTAGTTAATATATCTGAAAGAACACTTGGTCCTGTATACGATAATTGACTAGCAATATCATATGGATTTTTATCTATTCCATAACCGACTTGCAACAATTGCAACAGATGTTGGACCACATGCATCTGTTGCCATTGTTCCATCCCAATATGGTTCTCCTGCATAGCTTCCTAAAAACTGTTTATAATTTTTATATTTTGTTCCATTTACAACAGTTAAGGAATTGTATCCATCTCCAGATTCTGGATAATTTGTAGAAACTGTTCCACTAGAATACACACTATCTGCATCTGTTACAGTTGTAATTCCTTGTAAAACTATACCTGCAGCTGTTGGTACAGCTCCTCTTCCTTTTTCTGGTTCTTCTTCATCTTCTGTTGCTGTTGCATAAGCACAATATGGCAATATTAAGGTAAGCAGTAAGAATATTACTACTGCATTCTTTGCTATATTTGATATTATATTTATTTTATTATTTATAATGCCCTTCACCTGTACTACCTCCATAAGATAACAATTTTAAGTTCCCATTGCTCCTGCAAAATCACTTGTACTGCTAGTTGCATTAAACAACACTTCTTTATATGCAGCAGTTATAATAATGAAAGACGCAACTGCAATTATAACAATTATTAATATTTTTTTAACTGTTTTTCCTATTCTTTTATTTCTTTTTTTCTTTGCTTCTAAACTTTCTTCTTCCATTAGGTTCACCTCATTTTATAGATTTATTTTGAAACTAAAATAATCTCTTTCATATCTTATATTATTAAAAGCATCTTTTATAGTACTATTTATACAAGCTTTTGAAAATGTTAATGATTTTATATCTCTTCCTTGTATATATGGATTTGCAAATTTTATTTTAAAAGTTTTACTAATTTGTGAATCAAGAGTTAACATACTAGTATTTAATTCATTTTGATATGCAACATGTCTAATATCTTCTCTATCTTCTAAATAAATAGTTCTTTCTTTTGCTAAATCATCTAACATAACAGTTTTATCCATAATATTTTTAACGTATATTTCATATATTTCATAATCTATATATTTTTCTCTTTTTATAACTTTAACTTGCAAATGTTCATCTTTTTTTTCTTTATTTAATTCATCTATTCCAACAAAATTGTTTATATTTAATTTATCTTCATTGTTTTTATTTACTATTGTAAAATAATCTCTTGTTACAACACCTTCATTTGATTTTCCCGTAGCTAAAAGGTCATGTGTCATATTAACTCTATATGTATTTCCGGCCCAATTTTCTATACTATAATCTCTTTTTTCTGTAAATACTTGTTTATAGTAATTATTTGTAAAAGACTCTAATGAAGGATATAAAACACTTTTGCAATCATCACTAAGTAAAGAATAAGCTTCTTCTACTTTTCCCTCATTACAATTTTCTATAAATTTATCTATTAATGTAGATTGTTTTTCATATGTTTTTTTAGATACATTACCTCCTGAAACTAGAGATTTATCAGGTTGGTAGATAGCAGTATCAGATGCATTATTACTGCTACTACCATTTGTATTTTTGTTTTTAGTAATATGATTTAATGCTTGTAATAATACAATAGCGAAGACTATCACTAAAATAGCAATCCATACTCTTTTTCTGTTTTGATTATAATATCTGATTATTTTATTTAACATGATAGTCCTCCTCTAAATTTTTAAATTGTTTTCTTTACTTGATGTACATTTTTTACTCTACTAGCAAGTTCATCAACCTGATTTTGTGTAATATTGTTTCTGTGTTTTTCAAATGTTTGATTATATCTATCTATAGCTGACTTTCTCTCGCTATTTTCATCGTTTTTAGTTGTATATGTGTCTTTTCTATTTTGATATTCTTGTCTTATTCTCTCATATTCTACCTTTAATTTCTTCTTTTTCTTTTCATTACTTTCCCAGCTCACCTTTTTTTCTGCCTCTATCATTTCCTCTTCTTTGACTTTCATTGCCTCTTCTGCATTTTTAACTTCTTCTTGATGTTCTGTATATTGTCTTTTTAATTCTTCAACCTGCTCAGGTGTAGTTCCTAATTCTAATCTTGCTTGTTCATGTGCATCATTAATTGTTGAATCATAATTATATATTTTATTAGAGAATTGTTCTCTCCATTTTTTCTCTAAATCTGGGCTGTTGCTAATATCTCCCCATCTATTTGCCATTTTAACTTCAGCTGCTGCTTGTCTTTTCTTTTCATAATCTGACATTCCTTGATTATCATTTGCTTTTGCAAGTTTATATGCTGTAAGTAAATCTTCGTTATCTGTTAGACCACCTTCTCTAATAAAGTAATCCAAATAATTTTCTTTAAAGTCTTGTCTTTCTTCTTTATTATATAATCCGTGGTTATATAAATAATCATCAAACTCTGAACTTCGTTTTTTATCTTTAATGTATTTATCTTTGGCATAAGAATCTCCATAGTATCCTTCCTTAAATGCCTCTAATCCTCCTTTTGTTAAATTATGTCCATCACTAGATAATTTATCTCCTAATCCTTTAGTAAATTGACCTCCAAGAGTTGCTCCTGTTACACCATATTGAAGTGCTTTTGAAGCATCTCCTGATGCAATTCCTGCAGCAACACCTAAAGTTCCCATTGCTGCAGCACCTACAGCTGCTGTTGCAACTTTTCTTAATGCTCTTATAGGATGTTTATTTTTTGCTGAAGCAGTAAAGTTTCTACCATATGCATGGACTGCATTTCTTAAACCTTTTCTAAATTTACTTGGTTGATTTACTGGCTGTGGATTTACTGGCTGTGGATTTCCAAATTGTGGATTTACTGGCTGTGGATTTCCAAATTGTGGATTTTCCGGCTGTGGATTTCCAAATTGTGGATTTACTGGCTGT
>CAMYVO010000007.1 GCA_947302485.1 uncultured Clostridium sp.
CTTTTAGCAGTAATACATTTTTTAAGTTGTATATCTTTTGTATATCTCATTTTTTAGCCAAAAAACAAATGTAAAAATCACAATTTACATTTGTTTTTAATAATTATTTTTTAATTTCGTTTAATAATTTGAACCCATCTTTTAATCCATTTAAATAATATTTTTCATTAAAATATGCATTTTCATAATCAATCACTTCAACATATTCTTCTATTGTTTTTATAATTTCATCTTTAGTTTCGTTTGAGCCATCTGAAATATTTTCTATTTGATTTTTTAAGTAATAATATTTTTTATTTCTATTTGCTTCATCCTTATACATAAATATTTCATCATCTTCATTTAACCTTGCTAAATCTTCTTCTCTTGCTTCAAATATTATTTTTAACATGTTTTCAGATTCACTTTCCATGTAACATCACCTCCAATTTCGTGTGATGTTAACTCTGTTCAAAAATAATGTCAAGTCTATTCTTAAAATTCATTTGCATAAAATTTACTAAAATCAAATTTACTATAATCTCTTTGATTTTCATTTTTTAATTTGGTATTTATATAATTTATTTTATTATTACTTTTTATATCTTTAACATTTTTGTTAATAGGTAATGCACTTATTTGTTTATAGGTATTAACATATGTGTTAATAGGTATGCATTTTCTAATTAGTATTTCTTTTGAATTTTCTTTATAAATTATTTCTGTTTTTATATATCCTTTTTTCTTTAGTGAATTTATTATTCTTGATACTTGTATATTACATATATTTAATATTTCTCCTATATATGCATTTGATATTGTGCAGTGTTTTTCTGATGATAAATAAAGTATCATTGAATATATCATTTTTTCTTTATCATTTAAATTTTTATCTATTAATATTTCTTTTGGTATCCATACTCCTTTAAATTCTTTCATATTCTATTTTTCTTTCTAATCAAACGCCTGACGTTCGATTCTGTGCCATTTAATTTTTTCTTTGGATTAGTTTATCTAATTAAAATTATCCTCCCCTTTCTTTTGTTCTATTCAAAACAGAACAACATAAAAAGAATATGACCTTTTTTATCATATTCTTAATTTTATAAACTAATTATGAAATTTTTTGTTAAACATTTTTTATGCATAAAATGAGGTTTGCAAAGTATTCATTTTGCAACGTTTTTAATTATTTGGGTTGATTTTTTGCTAACAACTTTTGGGCATAAAACGAGATTTGTAAAATGCTAATTTTACAATGCTTTAAACAATTTTTGAAACTTTTTACTAACACATTTTAGGCATAACTATCTATACAAGAAAAGCAAATTTTTCTTGTAACTAGACATAATATATCACATATAAATGCACATGTCAAATTTCATTTCATAAACTTAGTATTCCAAACTATTTAAATCCAGAAGGAAATCATATATACTCATTATGATTATTCCATTTTCATATCTTGATTTTTTTATATTATCACCTACAATAATGATTTTTTTAAAGAAATCATTTACATTTAACAATGATTTTTGCTCTTGTTCAACTTTTTCTTTTGTTTTCATCTCTAAGGCAGATTGAATATATATTTTATTATTCCCTTTATTAGCTACAAAATCAATTTCTAATTGTTTCTTTTTATCTCCCTCTCTTATCTCTACTGAACCAACATCAACATTATATCCTCTCTTCTTTAATTCTAAATATATAACATTTTCCATAGTATGTGATATTTCTTCACTTTGTCTAAAATCTAAAAAGGAATTTCTTATTCCCATATCAGTAAAATAATACTTTTGAGGTGTTTCTATAAATCTTTTACCTCGTACATCAAATCTTCTTGCTTTTTCTATCATAAATGCATCTTGCAAATACCCTAAATAGTTATAGATAGTTTTATCAGTCATTGTAGATAATTTATCTCTTTCTTTAAAGCTATTTGATAGTTTTAAAGGATTTGTAAGTGAACCAATATCAGATGCTATAATTTGTACTAACATTTCTAATTCTTCTTTATTTTGAACATTATTTCTTTCAACTATATCATTTATATAAACATTTTCTTTTTGTGATTTTAAATAATTAATTTTTGCATCATCAGATTTAGCAAGTACTGATAGTGGTAATCCTCCATAAGTATAATATTCATTTAAAGCCTTTTCTTCAGATCCATCATATATAGAATAATATTCACTAAAAGAAAGAGGATATACTTTTATTTCAGAACCTCTACCTCTAAATTCTGTAACAATATCAGATGATAAAAATTTTGAATTACTTCCTGTAACATAAATTTCTACATTTTTCATATGTAAAAAACCTATTAATACAGATTCAAATTCTTCCACCTTTTGAACTTCATCAAGAATAATATAGTATTTATCTTTGTCTATAATTCTGTCTTTTACATATTTATTCAATTCATCTGGATTATGATATATAAAATTATCTCTTTCATCTAAATCTAATTTTATGATATGATCTTCTTTAACTCCTTGTTCTATAAGATAATTTTTAAAAATTGGATCTAATAGATATGATTTACCACATCTTCTAATTCCAGTAACAATTTTTACAAGATTATTATCTAACCCATCTATAAGCTGATTTAAGTAAAAATCTCTTTTTATTTCCATTTTAAAACCTCCATTACGAATTTTTTCCGTTTACGGAACTTTTTCGTAATATTATTATAACAAATATATTATATTAAGTCAATTGTTTTATTACGAATTTTTTCCGTTTACGGAACTTTTTCGTAATATGTATTTTTAGGCGATTGCTTTTTAATTTTATAATCTATAACTATTAATATAATAAAATAAATAATTGAGATTTTTGAAAAATATTAATTATTTATTTTTAACAAATTCTATACAAAAAAATATGTATTTTCTCAAATAAAAATTTGACTCCCAGTGAAGTTGGAGTTAACTTAAAAGACGGATATAATGGTGATATATCTGCAAGAGAAGCTGGTAAAATCGGTGGTAACATGGTAAGAAAAATGATTCAACAAGCTGAAAACAACATGATAGGTAAATAGTTTTACTAGTTAAATTTTATGGTAGGAATATATTTTTTGTTTTTGTGTTTATACATAAAGGCAGGATATGTGTTCCTGCCTTTTTATTATGCTTCTTAAAAGATTTAAATAATAGTTGTAAAATGTATAAAGCATATTAAAGGTCTTGAGAAAAGAGATTTCTTCTAAAAAACTCTTTTAATTACATAAGAATTGTGTTAATATATTTTTAATAATTCAATAAAAAATTTAAGGAGGAATTCAAATGAAAGATACGTATATTTCAGAAAACATCAAATATGTTGGTGCAGACGATAAAGAGATTAGATTATTTGAAAGTCAATACGTTGTTCCTAACGGAATTTCATATAATTCTTATTTAATTAAAGATGAAAAAAAAGTACTACTTGATACTATTGATAAGCGTAAAACATCTGAATGGATAGAGAATTTAGAAAGAGAGCTTTCAGGACAAGCATTAGATTATCTTGTTATTTCACATATGGAACCTGATCATGCATATAATATTGGTTTACTTGCAAAAAAGTACCCTAAAATGAAACTTGTAGGTAATAACATTACTTTTAAGATGCTGCCTCAATTTTTTGAAATTGAAAATTTAGAAGATAGAAAAGTTCTTGTTAAAGAAGGAGATACTTTAAATATTGGAAAACATACTCTTCAATTCTTTATGGCACCAATGGTTCACTGGCCAGAAGTTATGGTTACATATGAAAAAGCAGAAAAAATCTTGTTTACCGCAGATGGTTTTGGAAAATTTGGAACTCTTGATACTGATGAAGATTGGGCATGCGAGGCTCGTAGATATTACTTTGGTATTGTAGGAAAATACGGAACACAAGTTCAAGCCTTATTAAAAAAAGTATCTACATTAGATATTAATATAATATGTCCCCTACATGGACCTATTTTAAGAGAAAATTTATCATATTATATTAATAAATATGATATTTGGAGCAGCTACAAACCAGAAGATGATGGAATTTTTATTGCGTGTGCTTCTATTCACGGAAATACTAAAATAGTAGCAGACAAACTTGCCGAAATTTTAGAAAAAAAAGGTGCAAAAAAAGTTTCAGTAACTGATCTTGCAAGAGATGATATGGCAGAAGCTGTAGAAGATGCTTTTCGCTACAGTAAATTAGTTCTTGCTGCTTCTAGCTATAATGCTGGAGTATTTACACCGATGGAGCAATTTTTAAACAATTTAAAACATAGAAATTATCAAAATCGCACTGTATCAATAATTGAAAATGGATCTTGGGCTCCATCTGCTGTCAAAACAATAAAAGAAACTCTTAAAGATTTTAAGGATATTAATTTAATTGATCCAGTTATAACTATAACATCTACATTAAAAGAAGAAAATATCTCTGAACTTGAAAAACTTGCAAATAATTTATTGAAAATTTAAATATAAATATTTTTAAAAAAGCAACATATTGCTTATTTTATAAACAATATGTTGCTTTTTTATTTCTGAATTTGACTTTCTGTACATATTAGTCCACTTGATATATTTACATATCTTCTTTCTTTTTTATTTCCTTGATGATCACATAAGTAATCTGGATATCTATTGGGTAACATCATCCATTTTATATGTTCAAGGAAATGATATCTGTAGTCTGATCTGTTTAAAGTAGTATCTTTAATTTGTTTTCTTTGTTCTTTACTAAGTGGCATTAACACTTGTGTTGAAATAAATCCATTCCATTCAACATTCATGTCTTCTTTTCCTTCATATACTGGAAGCATTTTGCTACCTGTATAATTCTCTAAAAAAGTTTCTATTTGCTTTCTTTCAATATGAAGCTTTATTGGCATATTATATCCTTTCATGTCAATGCCCATTAAAATAAATTTTTCTTTATTTTGTATAGAATTACATCCATTTTCACTTTCAATAATATATCCCCAATTTATTGATTTATTCATCTCATTTAACATTACCATTAGTGATTCTATTGCACAATTTTTTCTAAAATATAAATTATATCTATCTGACTCCAAATATGTTGCAAAATCCAAGTCACTCACAAAATCATTCTTAAAATCTGATAATAATATATTATTATATAGTGAATTGTAATCGCTTTCATATTCCCCGATTGCTTGTTTCCTTGATTGACTCTTCTCCAAATCTAACGATGTTGTTTGTTTTGTATTATTAATATTAGCCTCAGCTTTTTTTATTTGCTCATTCATTATATCTGTTGAAATATCTCTTAGAAACTCTCTTTGTACTAAAATCTCTCTTATTTGTTCATCTGAAATATCTAGCTTATAATTTT
Source organism: uncultured Clostridium sp. (assembly GCA_947302485.1). Taxonomy (GTDB): domain Bacteria; phylum Bacillota; class Clostridia; order TANB77; family CAG-508; genus CAMYVO01. The sequence goes on from CAMYVO010000007.1 coordinate 5,323, forward strand.
CATCTTCTGTAACTTTTTCTATTAACCCCATTTTATCTGCAATATACATACTATTATTATAATTAATAGTTTCTTTTACTAGTCTGTTACAATAAAATGCTGTCATAGCAATCAAATCTTGTATTGAAAATCTTTTTAAAAATTCTTGATTTGATAAGTCTAAAATTCCTGGCTTTTTTCCATTTGAACTAATATCATATTTTAAAATTGGTAAATTCATGTTTTCTAATACACTATTATTTCTAATATTATATTGTTCAAGTAAGCCTTCTTCATGCAAGATTCTTATAATACCTGATAATTGTGATATATATTCTGTTTTAATATGTTGTTTCATTTCTTCTGCATATATCTGTAGTATCTTTTTTACATCAATTTTAAATTGTATTTTTTCCTCATTTGTTAAATTATTTTTAACAAATTGCTTTATATATTCATCATTTTTTTCGACAAGAATAGTTCTAAATGCATCATCTATTAATAATTCTATGTTTGATTGTATATTTGCAGTATACATATATCCTCTAACTGCATTTTTCACATATGCACTTTTATCTTTCTTTTCTATCTCATCATACAACATATCTATATCTTTTAAAAGAATTTCTGTTGTTTTAAGACTATATATATCACTTTTATTAACACCACTTATTTTTTTCATTATATCTTTTAATCTTGTATAAAAGACATCTCTTATTTGCATATCTGAGTATTCTGGATTTTCCCTCTTTATTTGTTTTATTTTGCTTAAAAATATTTCTAAAGATTTTCTTGCATTACTTATAGTTCTAGGATTTTCATCTATATCTCTTTTGATTATATTAATCTTATTAGCACATGCATTATTAAACAAATTCATATTAAATCTTTCTCCTAACTAATCATAACCACCAGTTTTACTGATGGTTATGATACTTTTATACTTCTGGTTCTACTATTCCGTAATTATTACTTTCTTTTAAACGGAATATAACATTAACTTTGTTTGTATCAATATTAATAAAAGTATAAAATACACTAGCTGGTTTTTCTTGCAATTTTAACTTTGCATCTTCTGGAGACATTGGCTTTATCTCATAATATAAAGTTTTTATAATCTCATTTTCTATTTTAGGTAATTCTTCTGAAAACATAATTTCTTTTTCTTTGATTGAAGCTTCTTTATTTTGCTTATCTTTCTTAGTTTTCATTTTTCTAATTTGTCCTTCAAGTATATCAATATCTTTATCAATTGATGCATATAAATCTTTATGCTCTGTTACCGCTCTATATGTATTGTTTTTAACATTAACAGAAATTTCTGCTGTTTGCATATTTCTTTCTGCTTTTATTGTTACTAAAACTTGTGGCTCATCTTCAAAGTACTTTCCAATTCTTTCTAATTTTCTTTCAACATATTCTTTTATTGCTTCTGTTGCCTTTAAATCTTTTCCTGTTATTTTTATATTCATAACTAATCTCTCCTCCCTTATTTGTTTTCTTTAGTTATGTTTTAATAAAATTATTATATATTGTAATTATAAATTTTTCAAGATTTTTTTATAATTAAAATATATCTTCTAACTTATATTCTTTATCCAATTTTTGATTAAAATATAATTTAGATACCATTTCAATCTCTTTTATACATTTATCTGTAAGATTAAATGAGAAAAGTTTTGTTGGTGGAGCTACTATACTATATTTAATTGCATTAATCGTACCTTGTGTAATTTCAATTGTACTTTTATCTATTTTTCCGCAAGTATAACACTTAAACCCATTATCCTTAATACTAAAATACTTTATCTCATCAATTCTTCCGCAAGATCTACATTTATTTATTTCAGGTGTATATCCTAGTAAATGTATAAGTCTTAATTTAAATACAGCAAGCACTAAGTGCATATTTTTATCTGTTTCGGAAATTGTATATAGTGTATTTAATAAAAGTTGTAATATTTTATAGCTATTTTCATTTTCATTTGTAACATCTAAAACAATCTTACTAATATGAGAGGCATATTTAAGTTTATCTAAATCTGTCCTAATATTATAAAACATTTCAATGGTCTCACATGAGTTTAAATGGTATCCACCTGTTCCTTTATATAATAAATATTCTCCGAAGCACAAAAATTGAGTGCCAGCAAGCAAAAGGCTTTTGGGTCTTCTAGCCCCTTTTGCTGCACACCCAATTTTACCATACCCAGGTGTTAACAGTGTTAACATCTTATCATAATCTCCCATATTACTTTCTAATATTATTATTCCATTCGTTTTGATTAGCCCCATTTTTTCCCTCATTTATATTTTTTTCCATATTTTCTATTTCAACTAGTTCTAAAAATGTATTTATATCTCCTGTTTTCTTAAAGGTATTCCAAGCAATTTGTTTTATCATATGCAATCATCTCCTAAATCTTAAAAGTAGTATTTACCTTTAATTTTATCATCTGTTTTTTTTCATAATTTATACTGTAAAAATTTTCTATTAATTAGCTTTAATTATTTATTTAGTTTAAAATTTTTTACAATATTTTCTTGATCAAGCCAATCTTTTTTTACTTTAACCCAAGTTTTAAGATTAACTTTTACTCCTAGCATTTTTTCTAAGTCTTGTCTAGCATAAGTACCTATTTTCTTTAGCATATTTCCATTTTTCCCAATAATAATTCCTTTATGCGAATCCCTTATGCAAAATATTGTAGCTTCTATATTATATATTTCTTCATCTTTATTTGTTCTTGTAAATTCCATTTTTTGAACCTCAACATATAATCCGTGTGGCACTTCATCTTCAAGCAATTTTAAAGCCTTTTCGCGAATCACTTCTTCTACAAGCTGTCTTTCTGTTTGATCTGTATATTCTTCTTTATCATAATAGGCAGGTCCTAGTTTTAAAAGATTCTCAATTTCATCTAATACAACTTCTGTTTTATCACCCTTTTTAGCTGATATTGGTATTACAGCTTCAAAATCATATTCTTTTGAGTACATATCTATTAGTTTTAATAATTCTTCTCTTTTTACTAAATCAATTTTATTTATAATTAAAATAGTTTTCTTTTTTGCTTCTTTTAATTTATTTAAAATTATTCTATCACCTTTTCCTATCTCTTTACTTGTGGCTTCAATCAAAAATAGTACGACATCAACATCACTTATTGTTCCAAATGCTGTTTCTATCATAATGTTTCCAAGCTTTGTCTTTGGCTTATGAATTCCTGGAGTATCTATAAATATAATTTGAGAGTTTTCTCTATTTATAATTGCTTTTATAGCAGTTCTTGTTGTTTGAGGTTTATTAACCATTATTGCAATTTTTTCTCCAACAAGAGAATTTAATAAAGTTGATTTTCCTACATTAGTTCTGCCTAATATTGAAACAAAACCTGATTTAAAATTTTCCATGTATTATACCTTTCCTTTAGCATTTATTTTACTCCTTTATTGTCGCATAATTTGTCAAAAGTTGCAAGTAGTGAATTTTTTCAAACAAATATGAGTAAGATTAAAATCTTACTCATATTTGTTTTATACTATTTTATTCAAAAGTTACATTAGAATCAATTGGAACTATTTGTACAAAAGTATTTCCATCATTTACTTGTATTTCATTACCTTCCAAATCTTTATATACTGTTTTTGCAGTTCTAGAATCTTTTGTACATGTTATTTTAATTGCTTTTCCGTTTGTTATATAGTATCCATCAAGTGTTCCTATATTACTTAAATCTTGCCTTCCTTTATTTTCCGCATCCTGTAAGTTATAATTTTTTGCATATGTTATTATTATATTTTTAGTAGAAACAGCGTTTGAGGTAGTCCAATCCTTATGTAGTTTTCCATCTTGATATCTTTCATATTTTTTAGTTTCTTCATTATATACATATTTTACCTTTGTAGAAGTATATGGTAAATTAACTGTATTTGCTAAAATAGCATTTTCAGAATCTAAATCAATTTCTTTAGAAGTATACTTTAATATACTCTTTGCATCAGATGTTGTTCTATAATTATGTGATTTTGCTGAATCCAATATTTTCTTTGTGCTTGTTACTGCATTGTGTGGAGAAGATTTGTCTGATACTCTCCAAAATGTAGACGATGGTTCCGTAATTCCATTAATATTGTTAACTTTTAATGTAGAAATATCAGACTCAGCCTTTGGGCTCCAACCATAATGTACATATATAGCATCATTCTCTAATGCATAATCTAAAAAGTAATGTCTTGAGCTTCTAACTGGTCCTATTTTCTCTATATTAACTCCTTTAAATAATGCCATTAATCTAGTTAGTCCACCTTCAACTGTTATTTCGTAGACCATATATGCATCATTAAGTCCTGCTTGCGGTCTAGCCCCATCAACATTGTCAATCATAACTGCAATTGGTCTATCTTGTCCAGAATATATTTTTATTTCTTCTTTCTTTTCTTCTCTTCCATCTTCACTTCCTAATGATATAACTTCATTAGTTTCATCTTTATGATATAAAAATTTAGTTGCTATAAGTGCTCCAGCAGTTATTACTAATAACGCAATTATTACTAATACAATATTAATTTTTTTCTTTTTTGAATTTTTCTTCTCTTTTCTTGACATTTTCTTCTCCTTTTATCTTTTAATTTTTAGTCTATTTAATATAATTTCCTCTTTTAATCTCATTTCTTGTTTATCTTCTTCCTTTATATGATCATACCCCATTAAATGATAAAATCCATGTACTAACATATATGCAAGTTCTCTATTAAAGCTATGTCCATATTCTTCTGACTGTTCCTTTACCTTCGGAATACATATTACTATATCTCCTAAAATATCTGGAACAATTTTTTCCTTCCTTTCTATTAACTCTTGCAATTCTTCTATTTCAAACATAGGAAATGAAAGTACATCTGTAGATTTATCAATATTTCTATGCTCTTTGTTTATATTTCTTATTTTTTCCTCGTTTGTAAGAGTTACACTTACTCCAAGTGGTGTATCATCTATTTTTTCTTCTTTAAAGCATTCTGCTAATACATCATAAATTATTTTATTATATTCTTCTTTCTCATTTATTTCATCATAATTTATTTCAACTTGTAGATCCATTTAATCACCTTCTAACTTGCTTTTTCTGATGTAACTTTTATATAATTTCCTTTGCTCTTATATGAATCTTTAAACTGCCTCATCGCTCCAAGTTCTACTAATTTATTTTTTTCAAATCTTATTATTATTTTATATTTCTGTTCATTTTTATTTAGTGCTTTTACATCATTTTTTATAAACAATATTTCCTTTTGCTTCTGATAGTCTTTATTCTTTTTATCAAGTGCATTAAACTGTTTCCAAAACTCTTTATATTCTTCTCTTAGGCTTGGCTTGTCCCAATATATTTTTGTTGATAATAACTTAATATTATAATCTTCTATTAAATCAATTAGCATTTGATATGCTATTTCTGTTTTCTTTTTATTTGGAGCACATATTATCAATTGCCTTGTATCTTTTAATAATTTAATATAACATTGTTCTGCCACTATTAGCGGAAGACTATGTGTAAAGAGTTTTCTACTAATTCCTAGTAAAATTATTTTCTTCTCAATATTGTCTTTTTTGTCTAATTTTCCAGCTAAAAATCTATTAAACCTATCATACTCTGTTAGTATTTCTTTATATGTATTTTGATTATCTTCTTCGATTTTTATAGGTAAAATACTTGCAATATATTCTTCTAATGTTTCAAAAATTTTATTATATATTTCATTTCTTTCTTGTAATCCTATATTATTATCAGATAATCTAATTGAATATGTTTTTAATATTCCTTTATATAATGAATCCATTTTAGATACATAGAATTTTTTATATCTATTTAATAATTTAGATTTGTTCATATCATTAATTGTTTCATAATCTAATTCTAGTAAATATTTTTGTTTTCTATGCTTGTATTCTAAATATTGAGTTTCTTTTAAATGAATAACTGTATAGTACTTAGATAATGCATTTTCTTCAAATGAAGAAGCTGTTCTATTTTTTACTTTTTTATATATTGAATCCATAATATATTTATCTATGGATTCTAAGTATAGTGCATAAACATCTTCGTATTTTTTTATAATTGCATCTTTATTTTGTTGATTATTCTCATTTATTTGCTGACAGTTCTCAAATGCCTTTAACATATTATTTCTCTTAATTGTTATTAACATTGTATTTAATCCAACTCTTGTTGGTACCAATAATTTGCTAATACCTGTTGTTAATTTAGAAAAGAATGTTTTGTTTCCATCATAAACCTTAAGTCTTCTTTCCTCCATTTGTATCACCCTCTCTAGTTTACTATTTTTTCCTTGGTGCCTATATTTTCTAATACTTCAAATATTACTTCTATTTCTATGTATCCATCCCCTTCGTTTGTATTTATTTGCTTATTAATAATACTGTTTTTATCTTCTATCTCTGCGGATAGTTCATTTTCAAGTTTTTCTGATAGAATTTTTTTTGCTTCTTCTACAGTATAAGTTTTGGGTGTTAAAACCACTTCATAATATGTATCCGTAAGGATTTCAATAGGTAAATAAAAATTAGAAAATAATTTTAGTTTCTTATTCTCATTTATTGTATCATAATTTTTAAATTTTGGAAGACTTTTATATAAATTTATTTTAAAATTATTTAAATTAATTCCATACCTTTTTTCTTCTCTACCTGTTTTTTCCCTAGTCTCTCCACTTAATATCATTTTTTCTTTTTTACTATACCACACTTTTGCCTCAATATCTGCGTTACTATGTACATACCTTATACCCGTAAACTTTCCTTCCATCCATCCCCCAACTAGTACATCTCCTTTTTTTACTACGTCTCCTGGTTTTACAAGCAAAGTTCCATTTTGTGCACTTATTTTAGTAATTACTCCTTCTTTATCAGATATAATGCTACAATATTCTTTTTCGTCTATAATTTCTGGTTTTTTTTCTGCTTTTACTATTTCTATAATAACATTTGTTCCTTCTAAACTAATTCCCATCCAAGCAATATCATCTCTTTTTAATCTAATATCATTTATAACTTTTTTTGTATCAACTTTGCTTTTTAGCATTCCTATATTAACTCCACATTGATTTATATCTTGAATTATCCCATCAGTATCTACACCATCGCCTATTATTTGGATGTTCCATATAAATTTTGATGTGGTAAATAACAAAATAAGTATTAACAAAACACATATTGCAAAGATTTTTCTTTTTCTATATCTATTTAGAATAAATGGTAATCCTTTCTTTTTATCAATATATATTTTACATCCTGTTTTTCTTGCTACTTCTTTTAATCTTTTAAAATCTTTTATTCCAATATTAGCATGTAGAATAATGTTTCTCTTTCTTTTCATATTCCAAAGAATTATTCTTTTACTAATACAAATATTTATAAATCGTTCAATATAGTATCCTTCTATTACAACATGCACATAACCTGTTATATAATCTGATAATATATTAAAAAACAAAATTTTCACTCCTCATCCGTTATACTTTCAAACTCTATTTTTTCTATTTTACCTGTTACTATAATATCTTCCTCTGTCATTTGGTTTAAACTTAAGGACAATCCAGTTATATCTATAACACCTATATGTGTGTTAATTCTTATATATATCTCTTCATATTCTAATATGTTTTTGTAATTTTCAATAAGAATTTCATTAAATCCTAATATGGTTAACTTTGATTCATTTGTAGAAATTTCTTTTGGCATTTCCAACATACATTCTAATCTATTAATTTTTTTTCTATTTCTCTTATTTTTTTTCATGTTCACGCTCCCCCATATAGGCTTATTTTACAAAGTCATCTAGTGCCTTAAATTCATATCCCATATTTTTTATCTCTTTTATTACAGTATCTAATACATTTGCATTATCTTTTGAGTTTCCATGTAATAAAATTACACATCCTGGATGTATATTATTTAAAATTTTTTCTTTTGCATATATCTCGCCTTTTTGATTATCTTCATTCCAGTCATCGTAAGCTAAGCTCCACATAACTGTTGTATATCCTAAATTATTCGTTATAGAAAGTGTTCTTTCACTATATTCTCCTTTAGGTGGTCTAATATATTTCATTTCATAATCATATTTTTCATATACAGCTTTATGTAAGTTCATAATTTCGTTTTTTACTTCTTCGTCTGTTAAATCTGGCATACTTTTATGATTTACAGTATGATTTCCTATTGTATGACCATCTTCTATCATTTTTTTTACTAATCCATCTTCTTTATTCACGTAATATGCTGTTAGAAAGAAACATGCCTTAACATCATTTTTCTTAAGAGTATTTAATATTGGCTCTGTATATCCAGCTTCATAACCTTCATCAAAAGTTAGATATACATATTTGTCGTCTTTATTACCTATAGCAATTCCATTATTTTCTTCCAATAATTTTCTATTTGTACTTCCTAAATCAGGTTGCTCATGATTACTTGTTCTTTTTAACCCCCAACCTATTTTTTTATTGGACAATGCACTACTATTTATTTGAGTTATTCTTTGATTCCCCTGTATATTATTTACAATTATGCTCAAAACAACAAAACCAACTATTATAATACTAAAAAAAATGATTTTATTTCTTTTTCTCATTACATTTCACTCCTTATTTTATTTAATATTATGAATAATACGTAAAAAAAATAACTATTACATGAATAGATTTATTGTTATTACTTTTTCCTTTAGCCGTAATCTCAAAATAATATCTTGACAATATAAAAAATATGAATTAATATATTCCTATAATTGGAAATATAAGGTAATTTCTTGTATTTTGTCAGATATTGATTTTACAAAAGAGTTAAAGTATTTTCCATATCAATAAAATACGCGGGTGATAAAAATATGATGAATTTTGTTATTTGTGATGACAATATTTCTTACTTAAATAAGCTTGATAAAATATTAGACCAATTGTTTCTAAAAAACAATTTTGATGCACAGGTATGTTTTAAATCCAATCAAGCTTATGAAGTACTAGATTATGTTAAAAACAATAATGCAAATGTTTTAATTCTAGATATTAATTTAAAGTCAGATATTTCTGGTATTGAACTTGCTGAAAAAGTAAGGCAGACCAATAAAAATATATATTTTATTTTTACTACAGGGCATTTGGAATATGCTATGCTTGCATATCAAGTTAAAACATTTGATTATATTCCAAAACCTGTTACTTCAGAAAGGCTAGAAACAACTTTGATTAGACTTTTTGATGATGCCACAAATTTACCTAATAAATTTATTAATGTAGGAAACAAAACATTGGTAAAACAAGATGATATACAATATATAAAAAAAGATGGTATGAAAATTGTATTTTATACGGATAAAGATAAATATGAAACGTACAACTCTTTTTCAAAATTAGAAAATAAGTTGCCTGAACAATTTGTAAGATGTCACAAATCTTACATTGTAAATATTAATAATATATCAAATATAGAATCCAATACTAATACTATTTTATTAAATGGACAAAACAAGTGTTATATTGGACCTAAATATAGAAATAATTTTTTGGAGGTTTTTAAAAATGGAAATTTTTCAAACAATATGGACAGTACTAATTACACCTAATCCGGATTTAATGAAAATATTAACTATACCTTTTGCGTTGTTAGAAGCATTTATTTATATGTTATTATTTAAAACAATATTAAATATACATGCATCCATAAAGCGACAGATTATATATGTCTTAAGTTTTTATATTTTAGGAACATTATCTAATTTAATTTTGGGTAGTTTAGGTAGCATTATTAATGTAATTTTAGCGCCTATATTAATTATGATCATTTTTAAAACCAGTATATTAAAAGGATTTATAGCAAATATTTTTCCTCTAGTAATTGGATCATTATTATCAATTTTAATATCTAAAATATATTTAGTTGGTTTTCAGATTAGTCAGGACACTTTTACAAATGTACCCATATATAGAATTTCATTTACCCTTTTAGTTTATTTCTTTATGCTCATATTTTATTTAATTGCTAAACGTTTGAATTTAAATGTTCATTTGTTGGATAATATGAGTAAAGCAAATAAAAGACTTTTATTATTAAATTCAATGTTAGGTTTAATATGTTTAGGATCTCAATGCTATTTAACTGTATATTATTTAGACAAACTTCAATTGCCTATATTCGTTACCATTATAAACATTGTAGGTATTGTTGCATATTTCTTAATTAATATTTACAGTTTAACTAGAACCACTAAATTAGAAATTGCAAATCAAGATCTTGAAGAATCACAATTATATAATAAATCGCTAAAAATTATGTATGATAATATTCGTGGTTTTAGACATGATTTTAACAACATTGTACAATCTATTGGTGGATATGTTGCAACTGAAGATTTAGACGGTTTAAAGAAATATTATTCTCAACTTCTTGAAGATTGCCAACGTGTTAATAACTTAGCAATTCTTAGTCCAGATGTTATTAATAATCCGGCAATATATAGTTTATTAACATCTAAATATCACAAAGCAAATGAACTTGGTATTAAAATAAATTTGGACATATTTATGGATTTATCTAAAGTAAATATGAAAATTTATGAATTTACCCGAATTCTGGGAATACTATTAGATAACGCAATTGAAGCTGCAAACCAATGTGAAAAAAAAGTTATAAATATAGAATTTAGAAATGATTTAAATAAAAATAAACAATTATTTATAATTAAAAATACATACTCTAATACTGAATTAGATATGTCGAAAATATTTGAGAAAGGTTATTCTACAAAGAAAGATAAAAAAGATCATGGTTTAGGATTATGGGAAGTAAATCAAATATTAAAGAAAAACAACAATATGGTTGAACTATTTACAAATAAAATGGATGGATATTTTGTTCAACAACTAGAAATTACTATTTTGAATGAATAATCTTAAATTAAGAGCAGACTTTAAAGTCTGCTCAATTTATCGTTTTTATTAAGGATTTATTAAATTTTATCAACTAGTCTTCCTTAATTAAAGAAGCTGGCATTTTTGGTTGATGATATGCAAATATTAAGAAACATGCTGTGTTTGTTGCTTTTGCATATTTTTCTGCCAATTTAGATAATTTTTTTAACATATAACTTCTCCCCTTTCTTTAGTATAATTTATATAACTCAAAGTGACCGGTCTTTACTTTGAAATTATTTACGCTGCTGCTTTTTGGTATGTTTCGTGTCCATATTTATTATTAGTTATTATATAAGCAAGTCTGCTAATGCAAAAACTTTGTAACAATCCTCCATATAAACAAATATTAGATATAACCATATCTGGTATTACTATTGCAAGTATCATTAATATACTAAATGTTATATATGATAATATCTTCTTATTTTTTCTTTCTTTTAAGCTTATTATAGGAACATTCTCCGTATCTGCTGGAGCATATAGCTTTATCATAATCATTCCAAAAACCCATGTACCTAATATAAATAAAAATCTTGCCAATATATTTGAAATAATAACATATTTGCTAATAAACACTGTTCCACAATATATTAATGGCGTCATAATAATACATCCTATATGAGTCTTTAAATGAAATCCTCCTGATACAGATTTATATGGTAACAAAAGTAAGAAGCTAAAAAATGTTAATTTTCCTATTCCAAGAGCAAATCCAATAACAAACAATAGTAATAATTTAGGGATTTCGCCAACTATTAGCTGTATTCCATACTTTATTACTTCTGCTCTTTCATCATCAATATCAGGATCTTCTCTCCTGATTTTATTAACTAGGAAATCACAAAATTTATCTATCATCTTCTCACCTTCTTTGGTAAGATGATATATTTTTTTTATTTGTTTTTTTCATTTTAAATATTAAAAGCCGGATTTTATATACAAAAAACGACAAGTTATTTTTCATATATAAAATTCGACTTTTTATAAAATATTGTTTTAGATATATATTGTTTTAGCGAAGTAATTCTTCTTGTAATTGTTTAAGTATAATCCAGCTTCCAACCTTTTCTGGTATTGATATAAAAGACATACTTTCTTTTGTAATAGGATGGTTTATAGTTAATTTATACGCCCATAAGGCAATTTGTTTTCCTCTTCCTCTAGTTCCATATTTTTGATCACCACATATACTATGGTTTCTACTTGCAAATTGAACTCTAATTTGATGGTGTCTTCCAGTATGTAGTAAAACCTTTAAAACCGACAAATCTATATCCTCTTCATAATACAAAGTTTCATACTCAAGTTTAGCATATTTAGCATTTTTTGTATTTTCTTTAACTACCCTACTTATATTATTTTTTCCATTTTTTAGTAGATAATCCTCTAATACTCCTTTTTGTATTTCCATTTTTCCATCTACAATAACTAAATATTCTTTTTTAATTTCATGACTTCGTACCTCTTCACTTAGTCTTGCTGCTGCCTTTGAAGTTTTAGCAAACACCATCACTCCGCCTACTGGTCGATCTAGTCTATGAACTAATCCTAAATAGACATTTCCTGGTTTATTATACTTTTGTTTTAAATACTGTTTTATAATATCTAACATGCTAATATCATCTGTCTTATCACCTTGTGATGGCACATTTGGAATCTTTTCTACAACAATTATGTGATTATCTTCATAAATTACTTTTAAATTTTGCATCTATTTCTCCTTTTTAGCTTTCCCATCTTCCATATATACCACAAGGTAATACTAGTTCTGAATCTTTCATTGGAAGTCCTATTTCTCCACATGAAAACTTTCCTTTGTATTTTTTCTTCATTGTTATTTTTAACATATTAACTAATACATTTGCAGAAATACCTGTTGTATATGAATTTATACTAAAAAATAGTGGCTTATCGGAAAGTACCTTCATGCATAACTTTACTAAATCATAAATATTATCTTCAAATTGCCATACTTCGCCATTTGTTCCTCTTCCATAAGAAGGTGGATCCATTATAATTGCATCATATGTATTTCCTCTTCTAATTTCTCTATTAACAAATTTAATAACATCATCTACTATATACCTTACTGGTCTATCTGCTAAGCTGGAAGCTTTAATATTTTCTTTTGCCCATGCTACCATTCCTTTTGAACTATCAACATGGCACACACTTGCGCCTGCATATGCACAAGCAACACTTGCACCTCCAGTATATGCAAATAAATTTAAAACTTTTATAGGTCTTTTTGCATTTTGTATTTTTCCAATCATCCAATCCCAGTTCACTGCTTGTTCTGGGAAAAGGCCTGTATGTTTAAATCCCATTGGTTTAATTAAAAATTTTAAATCCTTGTAATTTATAACCCAGCTATCAGGCATCTTATTATTATTATATTGCCATTTACCTCCTCCTGCTTTACTTCTTAAATATCTAGCATTTGTATTTTTCCATTTTTCTGGATATGTTTTATCTCTCCATATAATTTGAGGATCAGGCCTAACTAAAATAACCTCACCCCATCTTTCTAGCTTTTCGCCAGATGCCATATCTAAGATTTCATAATCATTCCAATTATTTGCTATATACATACTTTTTCTCCTTCTAGTTTTTTTATTACTTCTTCTATACTTTTACGTGGAGTTGATGCTCCTGCCATTACTCCAACTTTTTTATATATATTTATTTCTTTAAGGTTTAAATCACTTTCATTATGAATAAATATTGCTTTTTTACAATTTTGATTTGCTATTTCAAATAATTTTTTCGTATTTGAACTTCTACTTCCTCCAATCACTATCATGCACTCTACCTGTTTAGATAAATCTTCTGTTTCCTTTTGCCTCTTGTTAGTCGCATTACAAATTGTATTTTTTATTTCTAGCTTTACATTTTCATCTAAAAACTTAACTATTTCATTTATCATATTTTCAAACTTTGTTAATGAAAATGTGGTTTGAGATATTACTAATAGTTTTTGTTTTTTACTTCTTTTAAGCTTTTTTATTCCCTTTAGTATATCACTTTTTTCTTGTATTATATGACTGTTATTTCCGCAGAAACTAATTGTACCAACTGTTTCAGGATGTTTTTCTTCGGCAATAAGGAAAATATAATAACCATTATTTGCATATTCCTCTACTTGTTTATGAATTTGCAATACTTTTACGCATGTCAAATCAACTAAAGTAATATTTTTTTCTTTAGCTTTTTGGTAAACCTTTTTTTCAACTCCATGTGCTCTAATAATGACTGTAGAATAATTTGGTGCTTCATTTATACTATTTATGACTTTTAATCCCTTTAATTTTAAATCCAGAATAACCTGTTCATTGTGAACTAAATCACCTAAACAATAAATATTACTATTTTTTTGTATAACTTTTTTTGTTTCTTCTACTGCCCTTAATACTCCATTACAAAATCCAGCTGTTTTTCCTAATACTATTTCCATATATTCTCCCTTATATTATCATATAAATTATAATTTACCTAATAACTTAAAAAAGGATGTAATTAATACAAAATTAATTGCACAAAAAGTAATTGCTGTAAAAATTAATAAAGTAACAAATTTATATTGTTTTATAGCTTGTACAATTTTATTCTGTTTTTTAGTTTTAAGTCTATATGCACTTTCCTTTCTATCGTAAGTAACATTAAATAATTCATCATTTGCATAATTCATATAATTTAATCCTCCCAAAAAATATTCTACAAGAAAAGTGGCTTTGCCAGCTTTTCTTCTCGCCAATCTTGAGTTTGCGAGTAAAACGAGCAAATCTCAAAGGCAATAGCAATTGTAGCATTTTTATATAATAGGAATTTTGGAAAAATTTCCTATTATATAAAAATATATATTCATGGGAAGAGCTAAATATTACTACTATCACTTAAATATTATCATAATCATATTTCAAGTTTCAACCTAATTAGATTTTTCTAATTCTTTTTTTATTTTTTCTGCTAATTTTAATGTAATTCCGCTTACTTTACTAATTTCTGATACACTCTCGTTTTTTATTTTATCTACACTACCAAAATATTTTAATAACTTTTGTTTTTTAACTTCTCCTATTCCATTTATATTATCTAGCATTGATTTTGTAATATCTTTATCTCTTAATTTTCTATGATACTCAATTGCAGTATCATGTACAGAGTCTTGAAATTGTGTTATTACATTCATTAAGTTTTCAGATAATGGCATTTCATTTCTTTCTTCATCTATCAATGCTTTTGTTCTATGTTTATTGTCTTTTACCATTCCATATATTGGAAGTGAAATATCGTATTTACTAACTGCTCTTTTAGCTGCCCTTATTTGCGTAATTCCTCCATCAACAAATATAGCATCTGGCAATTTTCCAAATCCACCTTTTGGATTCTCTATAGAATGTTTTAATCTTCTTGTAATTACCTCTTCCATACACTTAGGATCATCTTGCTCATATACTGTTTTTATTTTAAACCTTCTTGAATCTTTCTTACTAACAACTCCATCTTTTAAAACACTCATTCCTGCAACCATATATTCTCCAGATATATTTGAAATATCAAAAGTCTCTATTTTTCTTGGAAGTATTTCTAATTTTAAAATATCCTTTAACTCATTTACAGTACTATATTTATCTTGAGATCTATTATCTAATGTTACTTTAGCATTTTTTTCTGCCATTTCCACAAATCTTAATTTTTCTCCTCTTTGCGGTGATTTTACTTCTACTTTTCTTTCAACCTTACTAGCAAGCCATGTTTCTATTGCATTTTTGTCTTCTATTTCTTCTTTTATTAAAATTTTATGTGGTATATGCTCAGTATCAATATAAAATTGCTTTATAAATCCTGATATAATTTCTGAATCTACCATATCTGTTAAGTCTTCAAAAAAATAGTGCTCTCTTCCAATCATCTTACTCTTACGAACAAAAAATATTTCTACACATACTAATAGGTCGTTTTTGGCTATTCCTATTACATCTATATCATTTTCATTCATATTAGATACTTTTTGTCTCTCTGATACTCTTTCAATTGCTATCTTTTTGTCCCTTAAATATGCAGCTTTTTCATAATCTTGTTTTTCTGAAGCTTCTTTCATCTCATTATCTAATTGTTTTATTATCTTATTTGTCTTTCCTTCAAGAAGCATGATTATTTCATCTATTTGTTTATAATATTCCTTTTTTGATATATATCCGCATGCATGGGGCACTACAACGATTAATATGATAATTTAAACATGCTCTAGTATTTGATTTAAAATTTCTACACTGTCTTATTTTAAATTTATCTTTTATAAAAGATACCATTTCCTTTGCGCTTCCAGAGCTTGCATATGGTCCAAAGTATCTTGCTCCATCATTTAAAATTCTTCTAGTTGTAATTACATTTGGATAATCTGACTTTACATCTACTTTTATATATGGATAAGTTTTATCATCTTTTAGCAATACATTAAATTTAGGACGATATTTCTTTATCAAATTACATTCTAAAATTAAAGCCTCTGCTTCATTATCTGTTACAATATATTCAAAATGGTCAATTAAAGAAACCATGTTTTCAATTCTTCTAGTTTTATTATTTTTTCTAAAATATTGTCTAACACGGTTTTTTAAAATTACTGCCTTACCAACGTAAATAACTTTGTCATTTTTATCTTTCATTATATATACGCCTGGCTTTACAGGTAGTTTTTTTAATTCTTTTTCAATATTGAACATTATATCCTCCGTTTATTCTATATATCCTATGTATGGCAAATTCCTATAATATTCTGCAGCATCTAATCCATATCCCACTACAAATTTATCTGGAATTTCAAATCCATTATAGTCCACTTTTACATCAATTATTCTTCTATCTGGTTTATTTAATAATGTACATAATTTTATGCTATTTGGCATTTTTAATTTCAAGTGTTCTAGTAAATAACTTAATGTTCTGCCAGTATCTATTATATCTTCTACTACTATAACATCTTTTCCTTCTATTGATTCTTTTAAATCAAGTTTCATATCTATTTTCCCTGTACTTTCTGTACCATTTCCATAGCTTGAAACTTGTATTACTTCAATTATTACTTTATTACTAATGTATTTGGATAAATCAACTGTAAAATACATAGACCCTTTTAAAATACAAATTAAAGTAATATCTTTTTCTTTATAATCTTCCATAATTTGCTCAGCTATTTGTCTTACTCTATTTTGCAATGTTTTTTCATCAATTAATACATTTATTTTTTTCATTTTTTACTCTAGTATTAGTTTTAATTGCTAATACATTCCCCTTCTATATTATTAATATATTAATTATACTATGTTTTTGTAAAAAAATAAAGAGGGGGGCAAAAAAGGGTCAGCCCCTTTTTACCCCCCTCTTTATCTAAATAAAAAATATTTTCTAAGTACTTGCTACTTTTTGTTTTTTAATGTAATATAATAAAGTAAATTGAATAGTATGCATAGAAAATATACAAAAGAAAGGAGTAAAAATTTATAAGCGCCAGGGCAATGTATGTTGCTGACGAGGGTAGAGTTTATCGAAATATTCGGCGGATGACTCTATGGCATGGTTACTGCCATTAAATATTAGCAAAAAATAGTAGTGATACTATAACAAATCTAATAGGGTAATATATGCATCATTCAATTCCAAAACACTAATTTATTAGGAGGAAAAATATGTGTGGAATTGTAGGTTATATAGGAGATAAAAAAGCAACTCCTATATTAATAAATGGTCTTTTAAGACTTGAATACAGAGGTTATGACTCTGCTGGAATATCAACTATAGAAACAAATGGTATTTCAAATATGAAAAATAAAGGAAGAGTTAAAAACCTTTATGATATTGAAGGAATTGATAATTTAGCAGGAACTATTGGTATTGCACATACTAGATGGGCAACTCACGGAAAACCTTCTAAAGATAATTCTCATCCTCATTTAGATAACAGTAATACTTTTGCTGTTGTACATAATGGTATTATAGAAAATTATCATGAATTAAGAGATTTCTTAACAAATAAAGGATATCATTTTCGTTCTGAAACAGATACAGAAGTAATCCCAAATTTAATTCATTATTATTTTTCAAATGATAATGGAGATGATGAACAAAAACTATTAAAAGCCGTTAATCGTGCATGTAAAGATTTAGTTGGAAGTTATGCAATTGAAGTAATCTGTTCAGATTATCCAGATAAGATGATAATAGCAAGAAAAGATAGTCCACTAGTTATTGGAACAGCCTACGGAGAAAATTATATTTCTTCTGATATTCCTGCTATACTTTCATTTACTAAGAATTTTTATCTATTAAATGATAATGAATTCGTGGAATTATATAAAGATAAAGCAAACTTTTTTGATAAAGATTTAAATGAAATAAAAAAAGAAATCAAAAATATTGAATGGGATGCTACAGCTGCTGAAAAAGATGGTTATGAAGATTTCATGCTAAAAGAAATTTTTGAACAACCAAATTCAGTTAGAGAAACAATTGGATCTCATCTAAAAAAAGGGGAAATATGTTGTTTTGATGATCTAGATATTACAAAAGAATACTTAGCAAGTTTATCTAAAATATGGATTGTTGCATGTGGTACGGCAATGCATGCAGGCTTAGCCGCAAAACCAGTACTTGAAAAATTACTATCTATACCAGTAGAAGTAGATATCGCTTCTGAATTTCGCTATCGTGACCCACTTGTTAATGATAAGATGCTAGTTATATATATTAGTCAATCTGGTGAAACAGCTGATACAATTGCTGCTTTAAAACTTGCAAAATCAAAAGGAGCAAAAACACTTGCTATTTCTAATGTAATTGGAAGTTCTATTACAAGAGAAGCTGACTTTACAATTTATACTCACGCAGGTCCTGAAATCGCTGTTGCATCTACTAAAGCATATACTTCACAAATTGTATTATTAGATATTTTAGCTATTTATTTTGCT
Organism: uncultured Clostridium sp.; assembly: GCA_947302485.1. GTDB lineage: Bacteria > Bacillota > Clostridia > TANB77 > CAG-508 > CAMYVO01. Next base: position 24,258 of record CAMYVO010000007.1, read on the forward strand.
GAAATAATAGGAAAATATCCAAAAGATGATATAGAAATTTTAAAAAATGATATTTTATCTTTACCAGGTAAAGTAGAAAAAGTATTAAAGGATTTAGATTTAATAAAAAATTTTGCAAAAAAAGTTTACACAGAAAAAGACATGTACTTTTTAGGAAGAGGAATTGATTATGCAGTTGCACTAGAAGCTTCTTTAAAATTAAAAGAAATATCATATATTCACTCTGATGCCTATGCTGCTGGTGAATTAAAACATGGTCCAATTGCTTTAATTGAAAATGGAATTTCTGTTATAGGTATTATGACAGATCCAAACTTGATTGAAAAATCTATTAGCAATCTTCAAGAAGTAATTACACGTGGAGCAAAAACATTAATTATTACAAATCAGGAATTAAAAAATTCAAGTTTCGAATCTGTACTTACAATTCCTGAAATTAATGCAAGTCTTTCTCCAATTCTTTCTGTAATTCCACTTCAAATTTTTGCTTATTATATTGCAAAAGAAAAGGGATTAGATGTAGATAAACCTAGAAACCTTGCAAAATCTGTTACAGTTGAATAGTTTGTAAAACAATAAAAATCTGTTAGGCATGGCCTAACAGATTTTTATTGTTTTATCCTGTTTTATATGTAAAAATTGAGATGGTAACCACTATTTCTGCTTTTCCCTATTTTCATTTAAATTATATATTTGATGTTAATGTTTGTTAATATGTGTGTGAACATTTGTTTATCGAAATATTTCTTTGAATTTATCTAGCCATTCAAATCCTTCATTATCTATTTTATCTAAATCTTCTATTTTACAATATTTAACCTTTTCAACTTCTTCAGTTTGTAATTTACATTCACTTAAATCAACATCTTGTTTAATATAATATGTAGTATAAAATGCTTTATTTAATGCAATTTTTGTTATAGGTATCAATTTATGTTTATCTATAATAAGTCCAATTTCTTCAAAAGTTTCTCTACAAGCTGCATCAAGTGTTGTTTCACCAAAGTCTACCTTACCTCCACATATTCCCCATTTACCTGGATTTATCTTTTTAAACTTACTACGTTTTTGAAGTAATACTTCATTTCTACTATTTATTATTACAATTCCTACAACAGATAAATAATATCCTTCTGGTATGTTTTCTATATTCTTTAATTCTATATCAGTTATAGTTTTTCCTGTTTTTTCTCCCTTTATATCAACTAGTTCATGTTTTTCCATTATTTTCGTACCTTCTTTAAAACTATAATAATATAGAGAGTAATGTTTTGTCAACATTACTCTCTATATTAATCTATCCTAACAACAACTTTAAAAGTGTTAATAAAATTGCTCCTGGCACTCCGAGCAATCCAACAAAAATAGCTGTTATAATATTTAAACCTATATGAAAATTCCAAAATCCTCCTATAATATTCACAATGTATATGAGAATTGCTCCTAAAGCAGAATTTAAAAGTAATTTTAATATCTTCTTAATAGGAAATATAAATAATTTCCCAAATATTAATAAAAAACAAATACAAGCTAAAAATGTTAATATTACATTGGTATCCAGTTTAATCACCTCGTCCTTTTATTAATTGATATGATTAAACAGTAATAAATATACCAAAATTATACAACTTTTATATCATCTACATTTCTTATTGCAATCTCATCAATCCTATCTAATATTAATCCATTCTTTTTAGCCTTTTTTAATAAATAATTTAACTTAGATTGATTAGCTTTTATTTGATATAAATAGTAATCAATTAATTCTCCATCTGCATATTCATAATTTTTATTTGCACTATTTAGATCTTTTTTTGCTTTTATAATACTTTTTATTAATTCAATGTCTAATTCTTCTTCACTTCTTTCTACTATTTTATTATCTTTTACATACTCTTCATTAATCATTATTTAACCTCTTTTAAAAAATTTAAAACATATAATACTAAATATATTATATGCTTTAGATATGTAAAATATTCAATTTATGGAAATTTAATAACCATTTTTTAAAATTGTATTATTTAACTAATAACTGTTGGTGCTAGATAATAAAATACAGGTATATTTCTTAATATACCAAATAAAATTGTAATTATTAATAAAACACACCAAATCCAATTTGGCACGCTTTTTTTACCATTAAATATATATTTATAGATTAAATATATTATAGAAGGAAGTAGTAATATTATTGTTAATGGATTATATCTTAATGCTTGATATGGATTTAATCTAATTAAAGAAGCAATTGCTCTAGTAGCTCCGCATCCTGGGCAATAAAATCCTGTTAGTTCAAAAAAAATACAAGGGATTCCAATATCATATTTTAAGAACACTATGATAGCTAGAATCCCAATTGTACATAAAATTATAATGTTTTTTAAATTATTCTTGTACACTTGTACTTTGTCTTGAAATTGTATTTAATTCATTTTGAACCATACAGTATGTAACTATACTTAATCCAAAAATAGACAAAATTAAGTATATTGTAGAATTATCACTCGCATTAATTCCATATTTTTGGTTTGCTTCATACATTTCTTTACCTATTTTATAATTCCAGTAAATTCCATAGATTCCACATGTTATTAGTGAAAATAAGAAGGCTTTAACCCCTGAGAATTCTGGATCATTATTTGCTCTTGATGCATCATCTGTTAATGTAATAAACCAATAAATACCATAAATACCACATGTAATAATGCTTAATAGAACAGCTACTACTATGTTTCTTTCTTTAATCATTTTTATTCCTCCTTCTTTTTTATATTTATAGCATACAATATTTCGACAAAAATTTCAAGTACATTATAATATATATGTTATATTTTTTAAAAAATACCAACTATTCTGAATTACTTGCAAAATTCATTAAATCATGCTAAAATCAGTATGTTAATATTATTAAGAGATTTTTTAATTTAGAATGGAGGTTCAAACTTGTGTTAGATATAAAATTTGTAAGAGAAAATCCTGAAATAGTTAAAGAAAATATTAAGAAAAAATTTCAAGATTACAAACTACCTTTAGTAGATGAAGTAATTGAATTAGATAAAAAGAATCGTGAAGCTAAGCTAAATGGTGATGAACTTCGTTCAAAACGTAATTCACTTAGCAGTCACATTGGAAACTTAATGAGAGAAGGAAAAAAAGATGAGGCTGAAAAAATAAAAATAGAAGTAAATAACATTAATGATGAATTGTCAAAAAATGAAGAATTAGAAACAGAATATTCAGAAAAAATTACAAGCATTATGATGAAAATTCCTAATATAATTCATGAATCTGTTCCTATTGGTGAAGATGATTCTAAAAACGTTGAAATCCAAAAATATGGTAACCCTGTAGTACCAGATTATGAAATTCCTTATCATACTGATATTATGGAATCACTTTGTGGTATAGATTTAGATTCAGCTAGACGTGTTGCTGGTAATGGATTCTATTATTTAATTGGAGATATAGCAAGACTTCATTCTGCAATTTTATCTTATGCAAGAGACTTTATGATTAATAAAGGTTTTACTTATTGCATACCTCCATTTATGATTAGAAGTGATGTAGTTACTGGTGTGATGAGCTTCGAAGAAATGGATGCAATGATGTACAAAATCGAAGACGAAGATTTATATTTAATTGGTACAAGTGAGCATTCTATGATTGGTAAATTTAAAGGACAACTGCTACAAAAACAAGATCTTCCATACACTATGACTTCATACTCTCCATGTTTTAGAAAAGAAAAAGGAGCTCATGGTATTGAAGAACGTGGTGTGTATCGTATACATCAATTTGAAAAACAAGAAATGATTGTAGTTTGTGAACCAGAAGATAGTTATGCATGGTATGATAAAATGTGGTCTTATACAGTTGAACTTTTCAGAAGTTTGGATATTCCTGTTCGTACTTTAGAATGTTGTAGTGGTGACCTTGCAGATTTAAAAGCAAAAAGTGTTGACGTAGAAGCATGGAGTCCTAGACAACAAAAATATTTTGAAGTTGGAAGCTGTTCTAATTTAACAGATGCTCAAGCAAGACGTCTTGGTATTCGTATAAAAGGTGAAAAAGGAAACTATTTTGCACATACTTTAAATAACACTGTTGTTGCCCCACCTCGTATGTTAATTGCTTTCTTAGAAAACAACTATAACCAAGATGGTAGCATTAATATTCCAGAAGTATTAAGACCATATATAGGTGGAACTTGTAGGCTTACGCCTAATAAATAAAAAGAGAGGAAAATATGTTAGTTAAAAATCCAAAATTTGAAATATCTGCAGTTAGTCCAAAACAATATCCTAATAGTAACCTTCCAGAAATTGTACTTGCCGGAAAATCAAATGTAGGAAAATCTACTTTTGTAAATACACTAATAAACAGAAAAGGCTTAGCAAGAACTAGTAGCGAACCTGGAAAAACAAGGCAAATTAATTTCTATAACATGGATGATAAATTCTATTTTGTAGATTTGCCAGGATATGGATATAGTAAAATGTCAAAACAAGAGCAAGGCAAAGTAGGAAAATTTATAGAAGAATACCTTTTTTCTAGAAAAAAAATTAGTCTTACCGTTCTTCTTATTGACATACGTCATCAGCCTGGAGAAAATGATAAATTAATGTTTAACTATTTGAAAAGTACAGGATTACCTTTTATTGTAATTGCAAATAAAGCAGATAAGATTGCAGTAACAAAAGTAAATTCATATTTAGAAGATATAAAAAAAGAACTAAAAGATACATCAGTTCCTATTTTTGCATTTTCTTCTCAAAGAAGAATTTATACAGAAGCTATCTGGACAGAACTTGAAAAATATATTTAGCTAGGAGGAAATAAAGTGAAACTCACTTCTGACAATGATACTTTAGCAGAAAATAAAGTACTAATTTTATATATACTTAATAAGCTTAACTCACCTATTAATAACGATGCCTTAATGCAACTTGTAATATTGGTTCAAGATATGAATTACTTTTATTTCCAACAATTCCTGTTAGACTTGTTAGAAAATAAATATATTACAGAAAAAGATTCCTTATATGAAATAACAGAACTTGGAAAAGAAACTTTAAAACTAACTGAAGATTTACTACCAGGAATTATTAAATTTAGAATAGATAATAATATTAAAGAAGAACTTGATGAAATTAAAAATGAAGTTGCTGTTTCTTCGGAATTTTTTGTAGATGATGATAATAACTTTCTTGTTAAATGTAAGCTAGTTGAAAATAACACTACTATTTTTGAAATATCTACATTCGCTGGTTCTAGAGATCAAGCAAAAATCATCTCTGACAATTGGGAACAAAATGCAAATGATTTATATCCTAAAATGATGAATTTATTAGTAAATCCAAGTGAAAAAAATTGCCATTAGGGACGGTTCTCTTTGGCAATTTTTTGTATAGAAAATAATTTATTTTATAAACAGATGAAATTGCCAAAGAGAACCGTCCCTAATGGCAATTTCTCCTAACCTTATTTCTCACATATTCATATACAACAATCCCTGTCGCTACAGAGGCATTAAGACTTTCTGTTTTTCCTAACATTGGAATTTTTACTTTCTTATCTACTACTTGTAATACTTCTTCAGACACACCATTTGCTTCATTTCCTATTACTACTACCTTTTTAACTGGTCCCATATCGTAAATACTTTCATTAGTTTCTAAATAAGTCGCTATTGTTTCATAGCCTTGTTTTTTAAGCTCTTGTAAAGTATGAGTTAAATCTTCCGAAATAATTACATTTACTCTAAATATCGCACCCATGGTAGAACGTACCACTTTAGGATTATAACTATCTGCTGTATTCTTTGAAACAATAACTTGAGAAAACCCAGCACTATCTATAGTTCTTATAATTGTTCCCAAGTTTCCTGGATCCCCAATCCCATCTAAAACTATAATCATTTCTTCACTAGAATTTATAGAATTTTCACTTGTATTTTTTCTTTCTATTACTGCTAAAATTCCTTGTGGAGTAACAACATCAGTTAGCATTCTAAAAACTTTATTTGTAACATATATGCACGAATAATTATTTATAGTATTTTTAAAATCCTCTTGTAATAATTTTGCAGCATCTTCTGATACAACAATATACTTAATTTTTACATTTTCTTCTATAGCTTCTTTAATTAGTTTTTCGCCTTCAATTACATATACATTATCTAAATCTCTATACTTTTTCTCTTTTAATTTTCTGATATATTTTACCAATTCATTATCTTTACTGGTTATTACTTGCATACTCATTCCTCCTATGGGGCAATGGGTCAGACCCTTTTTGGTCCCCTCTCAATTTATTTTATTGTTTTTAAAAATTCTTTTGTTTCTTTTATTACTTCTTTATCTATTGTGTTATTTAGCTTTAATGTAATATATGGTTCTGCTGCTGGTGAAAACCTTATTTTATTTTTATATTTGTTTACTAGTTCATCAACCATGTCCATATTAAATAATGATGTATCAAAATTAAATACAATGTTTTGACCTTTTTGCAGTATTTTTATAACTCCACTTTTTTTAGCTAATTCTTTAATTCTTGTAATTTCTAATAAGTTTTCTACTTCTTTTGGCATTTCTCCGAATCTATCAATCATTTCGTCTATTACTTCCCTAATCTCTTCTTCTGTTCTGCATAATGCAATATTTTGATACATTTCAATTTTTTGAGAACTGTTTTCTATATATTCGTCTGGCAAATAGCTTGATACATTTAAATCTATTTGCACGTCCACCTCTTCTGATATCTCTTCACCTTGTATTTCTTTTACAACTTCATCTAATAACTTGCAATATGTATCATATCCTACTTGATTCATATGTCCGTGTTGTATTTCACCGAGTAAACTTCCTGCTCCTCTAATTTCAAGATCCCTCATTGCAATTTTGAATCCAGAACCAAATTCTGTAAATTCTTTTATTGCCTTTAGTCTTTTATCTGCAACCTCTGTTATAAGCTTATCTCTTCTGTATGTTATATATGCATATGCTTGTTCTTTGCTTCTTCCAACCCTTCCTCGTATTTGATACAGCTGTGCTAAGCCCAATCTATCTGCATTCTCCACAATTATAGTATTAGCATTTGGTATATCTATTCCGGATTCCAATATTGTAGTACAAACCAATACATCTATCTTTTTATCTACAAAGTCCATCATTATTTCTTCTAGTTCATTTCCTGACATTTTACCATGTGCAAATCCTACTTTTGCCTCTGGTACAAGATCTGCTATAGTTTCAGCCTTTCTTATAATTGTGTCTACTTTGTTATATAAATAGAATACTTGGCCTCCTCTTTCAAGTTCTTTTAAAATAGCTTCTTTAATTACTTCTTCATCATATTCTAAGATATATGTTTGTACTGGTTTTCTGTTTTGTGGTGGCTCATAAATTACAGACATATCTCTTACTCCAACAATTGACATGTGAAGTGTTCTTGGTATTGGAGTTGCTGTCATTGTTAGCACATCTACATTTGTTTTTAATTCCTTAATTTTTTCTTTATCTTTTACACCAAATCTATGCTCTTCGTCTATAATAAGAAGGCCTAAATCTTTAAACTCTACATCTTTACTAAGCATTCTGTGTGTTCCAATAACAACATCTACTTCGCCTAATTTTAATTTCTTTATAAGATCTGTTTGCTCCTTTTTTGTACGAAAACGATTTAATACTTCAACGTGTATTGGAAATTCTTCCATTCTTTCTTTAAAACACTCATATTGCTGATTGGCAAGTACTGTAGTTGGTACTAAGTATGCGACTTGTTTTTGCTCCATACATGCTTTAAATGCTGCTCTTATTGCAACTTCTGTTTTACCATAACCAACATCCCCACAAAGAAGTCTATCCATTGGCTTTTGTTTTTCCATATCTTTTTTTACTTCATCTATACATCTTAATTGATCTTCAGTTTCTACATATGGAAATGTATCCTCAAACTGCTTTTGCCATGGTGTATCTTTACTATAGGCATATCCTTTAGCTTTTTGTCTTTTGGCATATAACTCTATTAAATTTCTTGCCACCTCTCTTAGGTTGTTCTTTACTTTAGCCTTTGTATTTGCCCACTCTTTACTTCCTAGTCTATTAATTTTAGGTGAGCTTTCCCCTTCTCCTATATATTTTCTAATGTTATCTAAGCTATTAGTTGGAACATATAATATATCATCATCTTTATAACGAATCTTAATGTAGTCTTTTACAACTCCATCTGCTTTTATGGTATTTACTCCTATAAATTGTCCAATTCCATGTGTCTTGTGTACAATATAGTCACCTACCTTTAAATCTGCGAAAACTACTTTTTCTCCTTGCTTAAATACTGATGATACTCTTTTCCTTTTTGTTTCTTTATAAAATAAATTATCATCTGTAAGTACCTTTAAATCTATATCATAACATTCGAATCCACTTGATAAAACGCCTTTTGTAATTACAACTTCTTCTTTTTCTATGTCTTTTAGTTTTTCTTGGTAATTGTGACTAATATTATTTTGGTTCAATAATTCAATTATCTTCTCTATATTTTTTTCATTACCAGAAAATATAACTATTTTCTTATTTGATTTAAGTCCGGATTCTAGCTCTTCTAGCAAAAACATAGCATTACTTTTAAATAAATTAATTTCTCTAAATGTAAAACTAAATGCGTTTTTTTTGTTAAATCCTATATCTTGTTTTTCAAGATAAATTATCTGACTTTTGCAAATATCTTGTAATTTCTCATAAGATTTCATGTTCATTAGAACATCTGGTACTATTCTTTGTTTTTCTAATAATGTTTTTATCACTATACTATTATCATGAAGAATATTTGCAGTTCTTGCCCTAATTTTACTTTCCTCATCAATAAATATAATAGTATTATTTGATAAATATTCTAAAAAAGTTGCTGTTTTACTATAGAAACTATCTAAATATTTATCTATTTTGCTAATATATTCACCAGAACTAATTGCTTCTATATCTTCTTCTACATTCTCATATCTACTAGATATATCTTCTATAGTATCTTTTATGTTTTTTTCTAAAACATATTCATGTGCTGGATATATTTCTATCTTTTCTATATTTTCGGTTGACCTTTGAGATAAAATGTTAAAAATTCTTATTGAATCTACTTCATCTCCCCAAAATTCAATTCTTGCACCTTTTTTATCAGAAATTGCAATATCTAATATATCACCTCTAACGCTAAATTGTCCTTTTGCTTCAATTAGATCCATTCTTTGATATCCAAGTCCTACAAGACTTTGTTTTATTTCTTCTAAGGAATATGATTTTCCTACTTTAAATTTTAGTATGTTTTTATATAACACATCATTTGAAATCATGGGCTGCATTGCAGCTTCAATTGTTGTTACAATTATATCTATTTTTCCTTCATATGTTCCATTTAATATATCAATTCTTTCATAAAGCAAGTCCTTACTTTCTGCTAAATAATCGTATGTTACTATCTCTTTTTTAGGCATAAGTTTTACATTATCTGTAAAATAGTTTAAGTCACTAACTATTTTTTTAGCTTGAATTTCATTATATGTTAATATACAAATTGGTCCTTTTATATTCTTCTTTGTAGCTGCACAGATAAGACTTTTGCCCACGTCAGTAAGCCCCAATAATGATATTGGGGAAATTTTACTTTTTATTGTTTCTAAGTATTCTTTAAATTTTTCGCTTTTCGATAATTGTTGTATCAATTTTAAAGCTCCTTTTTGATTCAATACTATTATATTACAATTACGTGACTTTTACAATAAAAACTATGAAAAGAAATCTCCTTAATGCTTTTTTTTTAAGTAGATTTCTTTTCTAGTTTACTTTATTTTCATTATATTTTCTACAAATTCATTATCATTATATATTGTAATTGCTTTAGGCAATATTTCAATTATAAATTTTCTATCAGTTAATTTTTCTCCATCAACATTAAAGGTGATTTTTTCTTTAAAGTTCAATTCTATATGATTTGATCTAAATTTATGTACTTTTTTCTTCCCAACATGTTTTCCTTTTTTTAGTTTTAAAAGTAATGGTATCATTTTAAATCTTGACATTTGTTCTATATAATATACATCTAAAATTCCATCTGTTAATGTAGATTTAGGTGATATATTAAATCCTCCTCCATAGTATCCACCATTACATATACTTATTGCACTAAATCCATCTTCAAATTTTTTAGTATCTGTTTTAAAATTTATCTCTTTAAATTTATAATGTGTAAAAGTATAGAATATACTGGCATTATATAGCTGACTTGTTGGTATAAATGTATTTCTTACTTTATCTAAATTATTGGCAACATCTGCATCAATTCCTGCACATGCTACATTAATAAAGTATTTGTTGTTGATTTTACCTAAATCTATTAAGATTTCGCCTTTATCTAACTTCTTTATTGTTCTATATGTGTCATTACCAGATCCTGCAGGGATTATCCCTAATTTATTTTTAGTCCCTACTATTCCAGCTAGTGTCCTAGTTAATGTTCCATCTCCTCCAATAACATATATAACATTTTCATCATTTTTGTATTCCATAGCTATATCAGCACCTGTTATCTCTCCAGTTATATATCTTATTTCATATTCTATGTTTTTTTCACTACAAATTCTTTGAATATTAGGTAGTATTTTTTTATATTTTCCTCTTCCTGCTATTTGATTAATTATAAATATGTATTTCATATTTTCCTACTTTCTTAATAATTTCAATACTTCTTGTTTTAAATAATCATTAGCTTCTTCTATTTCCATATTACTTACATCTATTGTCTTACCAAGTTCTAAAACCAATCCTTTGCGAAATATTCTGTATCTTCCTTTTATTGCAAATGGAAGTATTAAACTATTGGTACTTTTAGCCATTTTAGCTGCACCACTTTTAAATTTTAATAATTCTTTATCTGTTCTATTTCTTGTCCCCTCTGGAAATATACCAATTGTTCCTCCATTATTTAATATCTTCTCAGCTTCTATTACTGCTCCAGTATTTACCCTTCCTTTATATATTCTTATTACACCTAATTTATCAAATAATTTACCATGTAATCCCCTGCACACTTCTTCTTTTGCTAAGAAATGCACTATTCTATTTGTTGAGCTCATTACAACTGTTGGATCTACAGCTTGTTTATGATTTCCTGCAAAAATTAAACTTCCATATTTAGGAATGTTTTCTTTTCCTACCACTTTGGGTCTAAATATTATTTTTAAAAGTACACTATATATAGCTTTAAAAAAGTTATATATAAATTTATTTTCTTTTTTCATACACATTCACCTAAATTTTATTACCTATTTAATATTTCATCTACCATTTTTGCCGCTTCACCTACATAATCATTACATCTTCGTTCATGTGTCATTAGTTCTGCACATTTTGAATATCCAAATCTTTTAACAAATTCTTTTTCAAAATCCTCTATTTTGTCTTCGTGTCCTTTTTCTTTTAAAATTTTCTTTGCTGTTAATAATGCACCACATTTTCCTTCTATACTTCTTGGTGCAGGGAAATCTTTACTTAATTCTATATCTTCTGAAAAAGAATTGTGCAAAGACGTTGAACAATTATTTCCTTGCCTATGCAAATTTCTTGCTCTTTCTTCATGATTAATCACTTGATAATCCTCCTAAATTCTTATTTACAACTTTTGCTTAATTATATCATAATCTCTAATTTATTTAAATACTGTTTTATTATAACTTTTGACCTTCGGGTTATGAGAAATAGAATACATTTTTCGTTTTTTCTATTATATTATAAAGAGTGCTATTCTGTAGGGTTACAGCATAACACTCTTCTTATTATTTACTAATAATTCTATTATTTTTTAGGTCGGTAGGGGTATTTTTAGGGGTAAACTACTAACTGTTTTCTATAATAAACTTTGCCCAATTATATATCTTTCCATAAGAAGCTTTTTTATACTCTTTAGAATTAATATTTTCAACTAACTCTTTAGATTCCACCTTAAATTCTGTAATATTCTTTATATTTTTTTCTTTAATTATTTCAACTGCTTTGCTTATTTTATACGGTCTATTAGCTAATTGACAAAATTTCTTTTTAAATTCTATATCATCCACTTGTTTAGCATATTCTCTTCCTAATTTAGTCAAACCAATTGTATCTCCCCAGTAATATAATAAGCCTATTGCACTTAAGTCGTATAGTGATTTAGTATTTTTATTCTTATTATATACTTCTACATTTTCTACAATATCATAAAAAGTTTTTATATCATCTTCCAACTTTTTCTGTGGTGTAAAACTGTTCAATTGATCTTTTACTTTTTTATTAGGCAAAAATCTTCCTTTTGAATCTCCTGTTAGTGGGTAAATTGCAATATCTTTATCATCAACATACCTTATCCAATTCAAGAAAATTCTTATATAAGTTCCCCAAGTTCTATTTTTAAAGTTATTCCCCTTAAATGTGTCTTTAAATATTTTTTCAATCTGCCCAATTGTTATATTTTCTTGATTTAATCTTTGTAATTTCAAATATGGTGTATATCTTTGAAATTTTTCCCTCATAAATTCAACGAAGTAATCCTTTGTAATTTCATTATTTTCACAAACGACTTTATAATAATTACCTTCTTTAACCACTAACCCCAAATTAATTAATTCACGCATTACATTGTCTGTGCTCTTTTCTGATAAATTTCCAATTTTTTTAGATAATTGATATGGAGTTTGCTTTATATCTCCTTTAAATAATAAAAACATATTTAAGCATGTTACAGGATGTTGTCTTAATAAATAACTTTCTCCTATTAAAGGTATATCATCTGTAACCAGATAGTCCCTAAATATATCCCAATATATATTATATTTTGTACCAGATTGTATTACTAATCTTTTGTTTATAAGAGCCATTAATAATTGATTGTCAATTACATCATCTATTTCTGTAGCATCAAACATATTTCCATCAAATGCTCTTTTAGCAATATATTTTAATGCTTTTATTTCATTAGAGTTTAAATCTTCTAACTCTTTCTCAAATAAAGCTTTAATATTTAGTTCTTGTTCTAATAAATTTTCAAATGTCTTTCCACTCTTAATTTGATTGTACATATGTATACATAATTTTTTCGTTAACCATGGAAATCCTTGTGACCCCTCTACTATTCTTCTTCTAATATTTGGATCTAAGTTTTTTCCTATTGAGTTCTGTAATTGATTTATAACTCCATTTACTTCACTTGCATCAAATTCTCTCATACTAATTGAAAAAGTATACTCTTTCATTGTTTGCCATAAATAATATGCTTCATTATCTATTGGAACATTAATTTCTGTTTTCCAAGAAAATCCTAATAATATATTTCCACATAAATTATTAATATCTGTGAGAAATTTATAAAATACTTTAAAAATGTCTTCTTTTTTAAAAATATCTTCAAACTGATCGAATATTAGTATCAAATATTTATTGTTATCTTTTAAATATTTAATTAATTCTTCAATGTAGCAGGAATTTAGTATATCATAGTTAGATCCAATTTCAACTTGCGCACTTTGTGACTCCTTATTTATAAAATTTTCAGCTATTGATTTTTCTATCATTTTCTTTAATGATAATCCTATAAAATTATTAGTTGATGCACTTCTGGTATCCACTGCAAAAATAAAAAATTTCTTTTTATTATATCTATTTTTGCTTTTGTCTCTAATTGCAGAAATAAATGAACTTTTTCCCCATCCTGATTTTCCATCTATATAAAATACTCTTTTTTCAGTTTCATTATTTCTAACACTATTTAAAAAACCAAAAAAATCTTCAATTAAATCTTTTCTTCCTACAAAATGCTTTCCTGCTGTTGGTAAATAATCAAACCAATTATCACTTTGTTTTAGTTCTGCAACTTTTTCTATTGGTTGTTGCTCGGTTAATAATTCGTATGGAATCTTTTCATTTTCAATATTTACATATTCTAAATCCTTTATTTCCTCAATATGATTATAAATTAATTCTATTTTTTCTTCATCTTCTACAATCTTATTTGTCTTAGCATCCATTACAGTAAATTGATTATTCAATGTATTTTCTTGCATAATAAAAACTCTATATATTCCAAAATAAGAATATACTAATATCTCTTTAACAAATCTAAAACCGTTATATTTCTTCATATCAACTTCTTTAATTATTTTCGCGTCTTCCAATAATTCAATTATTTTTGTAGGACCCCAAAAATATAAATTATTGTATTCTTTCTTTTGATTCATTTCTTCTATTAGTCCTGCGACTTGATGTGCATAATCTGTAGTAGATAAAAAATATCCATACTGTGCATCTTTAAATTTTGTATTAAACGCAAAACTTTTTATATCTTTTGCTTCTAAACTTTGTCTAGCTTTACATTCTATATACACAATTTCATTTTTTCTATCTATGTGTTGTGCTATTAAATCAATTTCCATTCCAGTAAAATTGACTCTTTCTTTTATTGCATATCTTTGGGTTTTAAATATGTTTGAAACTATTTCTTCAAAAAAATCTCCCCTCTTTATCGCATTATCTTCCTTGTTAACAATTATATTCAACTCTCTTTTATGCATCTATTTCTACTCCTCATTTTTTCTAATCTCTATTTTTAGTATTTTATCATACTTTTTATAAATTTGCCAGACGTCTATCAAATTCAATTCGCGTTTTAGTAATTTTTCCCAATTTTCTTTCTTCCCTCAAACACTTCAATCCTTTGTAACATATCCTCAACTGTAATTTCACCTTCAGCACATTCTTGTTTTAATTCTAAAGCCAAATAATTCCATTTATTAAACTCGCTTTTTGAAATTATTTTTCTATCTGCTTTATACTTATATCTTTTATATACTCTCCAATATTCTTTTTCTCCTGGTATATCTCCTGCTTTTTCTTTATGTCTATTCATTGCACCAACATCCTTACAGGTTTTATCTGTTCCTTTTATTGGTCGGTTACAGTATATTTCATCTTTTCTGTTTACTGGTATAAAATATTGATGACAATTTTCACATTCTTTAAATTCAATATCACTACTTACAAATTTCAGTAATTCAAATCTAATTAAATCATTCATATCTTTTATTTCATAGAGTTCCTTTATTTCTGTATTATCTCTTTTTATTACACTAATTAGGTCTTTACTAGTCTTATATTCAATATTTTCATCTAAGTTAGGAACTGCTCTATAAAATACATTAAATGGCTTATTTATATAAAAATTATCCTGTTTATTTTCTATAATTCTTGATTGATCAAGTAAATATAATTTTTGAGTATTTGACATTTCCTCTAATTCGCTATTAGTTACTTTTTTATAAATATAATCTATTTCTTGCTTTAAAATATCTCTTTTTCTTTTTATATCAGTTATTATTTCTTCTCTTACATAATGATAAAAATTTATATAACTTTCTTTTTTATTCTCATCAACTACTGATGCTAATTTTCTAATTCCCGCATATCTATCTATTTTTGACTTTTTATCATTACTTGCATTTTCATGTTCTATATAAATACAGTTTTTTACAGTAGTATCTGGCATTCTTTTTTCTAAAATGTCCATTCTCTCTACTCCACTTATTGGCGTTTCAGACATTATCTCATATAGCATTTGTGTATAAAAATGCATATAAACACAACTATTATCCATTTGTCCCATTAAGTCTTGTATCAAATCTATGTATTGAAACATTGATATTTTTGTATTTGAAGCATTTTTTGTTAAGTAATCAATCACTTGTGTATATGCAGTATTAATTTCATCAATATCTATATACATAAAATTTAATAGATGTATTCCTAACGGAAATTCCATCATTTGTACTCCCAAAAAATCCTCATTATCTGGATAAATACATATATGATTATTTTCTGTTAAAGTCGCATATAAAGCCATTTTACCTCTCCTTAATTTTTGGAATATCGATATTTGATATTTTTTAGAAAATCGATTTCTACGATACATATTATACAAAACTATTGCATTTTTTTCAATATGGTTTTATCATTTCCATCAGAAGCAAATAAAAATTTTATATTTGCTATAGCACATTGAAAACTAAATAGTCCAGATATATACAGATAATGAAACTTCTACCTGGCTAACGTGATGTAAAGGGGTAGCTCTCTTGGCTTGAGGGAATGGAAACAAAACCATTATGGTATTAAATACATATATAAGGACATTAAACAAAAAATTTTAATCAAGGAGGACTAACACATATGAAAAGTACATTTAAAACAAACGAAGAATTACCAGCAACATTGTCGGCGACAGATATAAGTAAATACTTAGGAATTTCAAAAGCTAATTCTTATCAATTGATGAATCGTTCTGATTTTCCTACATTAAGACTTGGCAAAAGAAAATTAGTACCAAAAGATAAATTTTTAATATGGGTAAATAACAATACAAATGTTATTTAGAAGGAGTAACTTATGGAAGAAAACATAAATAAAAAAAATAATATTCAGGTAAATGCTTTAAATGTTGGCACAGAGAAAGCATCTTCTAAATATTATTCTTATCAAAATGATTATACTGATATTATACAGGCAAATACAAATAATTTCAATGGAAATGAAGAAATTTCTTTAAGTTCTCTATTTCAAAACACACCTTATGAAATAATTGATAGCTGTTTATACAAGGTTACAAATAAGAAAGGTAATAAGGTTTATCAGAAATTATCTAACTTTGTTCCCTATTTAAAGAATGAAACAATTATTGATGATGGTGTAGATAGCAAAAGATATTTAGTTATGGAAGGTAGACATTCTAATGGAAAGAAATTACCTTCTATTAGAATATCTGCAAATGATTTTAACAATATGAACTGGATAACAAAAAACTGGGGGTTACATTGTAATATTGAAACAGGACAAACTGTAAAAGACTGTATAAGACATGCTATTCAATGTACTGCTAATAATATAATTACAGAACATATCTATTGTCATACTGGTTGGACAAAAATCAATAATAAATTAGTATTTTTATCTAATGGCTTATATTTAGCTAATGATATAGAAGCAAATGTTGAATTAGACGGTAAACTATCAAGATATCGTTTAACAGATGTTACTGAAAGAAATATTGATGAAGATTTAAATTGTATAAAGAAATTACTAGATACTGAGTTTATACCACATAAAATTATACTCCCTTTAATTGCTTTAGCATTTTTATCTCCATTAAATCATTTTCTAAAAATTGCTGATTGTGAACCTAAATTAGTATTATTTCTAGTTGGAAAAACAGGAGCTAAAAAAAGCACTTTAGCTTCTCTTATTCTATCTTTCTTTGGAGATTTTACTAATACAGATTTACCGATATCTTTTAGAGATACAGCTAACAGTATTATAGCCCAAGCATTTATTCTAAAAGATGTTTTAACAGTAATTGACGACTACCACCCTTCTACAAAATCAGATGAACAGTCTATGAATAAAACAGCCCAAGTAATTATGAGATCTTATGGCGATAGAATAGGCAAAAATAGATTAAATTGTGATAGTACATTAAAAATATCAAAACCACCTAGAGGAAATGTAATTATTACTGGAGAATCTACTCCTGATATTTCTCAAAGTGGAACTGCTAGATATATAAGTATTGAGTTAAATCCAAATGATATTAATATTACAAAATTGACTGAACTTCAAGAGTTATCAAGAAATGGTGTTTTTAAATCTGTTATGAGTTTTTATATTAGATTAATTTACCAATATTTAAATGGCGTTTATACTGAAAAACAATATGCTGATAGATTAAGAAAAGCTTTTATGCAAAACAGAGAGATTTTAAATTCAGAATTAACAAGTAAAAAAATACCTTTTCATCCTAGAATACCAGAAGCATTATCTTGGCTCTTTATAGGATTTGAGAAATTTTTAAATCTTATGAGCAACGAAAAAATTTTAACAGATGATGAACTTCAATCCTTAGTTTCCGAGTTCGTAGATATTTCAATTAACTCAGCAATATCTCAAGCTAAAAAAGTAACTGAAGATAATCCTAGCATAAAGTTTATTACTAAATTAAATTCATTGTTAGAAGGTAAACTAGCAAGAGTTCAAAATTTAAAAACTTATCAATATGCAGGTGGAGATGGTTTTATTGGCTATGAAGATGATACTTATTATTATCTAATACCTAGTATATCCCATAAATTAGTAAAAAAACTTTGTGATGAACAAGGAGAACTATTTTCAGTAAGCGAGAAAACTTTGTTAAAACATTTAGATGAAGATGGATTTATAGAAATTTCAAAAAGCAGTAGAACTAAACTATTGCGAATTGGCGATAAAGTACAAAGATTTATATGGATAAAAAAAGAAAAATTTAATAGTATTATATAATATTTTTTCTGTTACAATTGTTACACTTTTCTGAAACACATACTGCTGTAAGAAATTATTCGTAACATTTATAATAAATTATCTGATTCAAAAATGAAACAGATTTTGTTACAACTTGTAGCAGATATGTAACAACAAAATAATTCTTAAAACATTTTATAATACTATATCTTATAGATTTGTAACAGATGTAACAGTATTATTATATATACTACTCTCTATCTTGATAAGATTAAGCTATTCTTTATAGTTTTTTTCTTGGCAAGATTCCTAATTGTATAGACATACAATTAGCTTTCACACCCAAATTTTTAAATTAGGTGTTCTTTTTTGGGAGAGCCCAAACCCCTTTAAAAGAATTGGGAGAAAGGAATTAATGATGAGAAAAAGTAATAAACAAATAAATTTTAGAGTTAGTGAAAAAGAATATTGCTATATAAAAAAGCAAGCAGAAAAATCAAATACTACTTTAACTGACTATTTAAAATATTCAGCACTCAATAAGAACATATATGTAATTAATGGATTAGATGATGCTACAAGAGAACTCGCTAAAATAGGAAATAACTTAAATCAATTAACCAGACTATGTCATCAAGGTGTTATTACTTGTTTAGATTTAAGTGATATTAGAGAGCAGGTGAAACATATATGGCAATTATTAAATTTACTAACTCCAAGTCAACTTTAAAACATATTATAAATTACATTACACAAGATGCTAAAACTACTACTGAATTAATTACGGGAAAAGATTGCACTTCAGACAATGCTTTAGAAGAAATGCAAACTGTAAAAAATTTATATAATAAAACAACTGGCAGACAATATATTCACTTAGTACAATCTTTCTCCCCTAATGATAATTTAAGTTTTGAAAAAGCACATGAAATTGGATTACAGCTTGCTAAGCAATACAGAGGTTTCCAGGTACTAGTTGCAACACACACTGACAGAGAACATATACATAATCACCTAGTAATAAATTCTGTATCTTTTGAAGATGGTAAAAAATTTCAACAAAGTCAAAAAGATATGGAGAAAATAAAAGAATTTTCAAATAAATTATGTGCTGAAAATGGACTTGCTACTATTGAATTAAAATCCACCTCAAAAGTTAGTAGTAATATAACATTAAAAGAATATCAAGTAGCAATGAAAGGTAAAAGTTGGAAAATGAAATTAATAAATGCTATTGATTTTTCAATGGCTAATTCATTAAGTAAAGATGAATTTATATCAAATATGAATAGTCTAGGCTATCAAGTTACTTGGACTGATACACGAAAGAATATTACTTACACTACTCCAAATGGAATGAAATGTAGAGATAATAAATTATATGATGATAAATATTTAAAGGAGAATATGCAAAATGAATTTAATAGAAAATTTAAAAGAGAAAAATCAAATACCTCAACAAACACAAATGAAAGCAGAATTTTACACAGTTCAACCAGAAACGTGGATAACTCTATTCAAATGGATAGAAGATACGAAAGACAAAATCAAAAATATGGAATACAAAATGGACAAGCAAATATCAATGACAGATATTTTGAATACACTCAAGAAGGAACTTACAGAAGCAACAAGAATACATTTGGAAGTTCAGATGATGAAATATCAAGAGGAGTTGAAGGAACTTCAGAAGATAAAATGGAAAAATATATTCAAAGGAATACCAATAGGTATTGTGATAGGTATTTTAGTAACCGTTCTTTGGATACACTAATCTCTCTTGCCTATTTACTACAAAATAATCAAGAGAATCAAAATAGACCAAAAAGAATAATTAGAGGTTTTAGAAATTTAAGCAAACGAGCTAGAAAAGAATGGATTTTAAAACATAAAAATTCAAGTAGTTTCAATTGGTTCGAAGAAGATGAATGGGAAATGTAAAATATTTTCAAAAAAAGTTTGACTTTTGTCCGACAATATAGTATTATATATTTGTCAGACAGAAGTGGAGGTGATTAATGACTGACCGTAAAATGGGACGTCCAACTGATAATCCAAAAAATAATAGAATTACTATAAGATTAGATAATGATACATTTCAAATATTAAATAATTATTGTAAAAAACATAATGTTAATTATACTGATGCTATTAGAGATTTTATTAAAAAGTTGGAAAAATAAAAAGGAATTAGTAGCTGTCAGACAAACAATTTTACTAACTCCTTAGCCCTACCTTGCAGTAGAACCATATTTAGTATATCACATATGGTTTCTACTTACAATGAATTTTTTAAAATTGGAAGGAGAAACTTTTTTATGAACAATGTTTTTGAAAAAATTTTTAATGATTTTCTATATGAAATCAAATCTAACTATCTTAGCAATTTACTTAAAGAAAATAATGATTATATTAAATTAACTAATGATATGCACACTTTTTTAGATGATTTAATTGATGAAATACCTGAATTTGATGAAATTCTAGATGATTTTCTAGATATTTTTTATCAGATTGTAGAAATTGAAAATAGCTTTTTATATCTTCAAGGATATATTGACTGCATAAATTTACTAAAACTTCTTGGTTCTTAAATCAAGGAGGTACCAAATGTCAAAAAGAGGTCAAAATGAAGGCAGTATTAGACAAAGAAAAGATGGTACTTGGGAAGCTAGATATACAATTGGTGTAAAAGAGAATGGAAAACCTAACAGAAAATCTGTATATGCTAAAACAAGAAAAGAAGTTAAGGACAAACTAAATGCTATTTTGTTATCTCTAAAAAATGGAACTTATACTAATTCAAATAATGTATTATTTATAGACTGGCTTAGCAAGTGGCTTGAAACTTATGCTAAGCCTAATATAAAACTTGCTACATATACAAGCTATGAAACATATATACGAGGTCATTTAAAACCTTATTTTCTAAATACAAAATTACAAGCTGTTTCAGCAGAAATGCTACAAAAATTCTTTAATTATAAACAAAATAATGGTAGATTAGACAATCGTGAAGGTGGCTTATCTGCTAAAACTTTAAAGAATATATATAACATGCTACATGCCTCTTTCAAACAAGCATATATAAATGGATTAGTTCAAACAAATATTGTTGAATCCATAAGAACACCTAAAATTTTTAAAAAGGAAATGCGAGTTCTAACTAGAGAAGAACAAAATAAATTAATTCATGTTGCAAGAAATTATAGACTTGGCATTGTTGTTATATTAGATTTATTTACAGGAATGAGATTAGGCGAAATCTTAGCTTTAAGATGGTGTGATGTTGATTTAAAAGGTGAAAGTTTAATTGTAAGAAATAGTATTAAAAGATTATCTACACATGAAAAAACGTCTAAAAATCAAAATAAAACTAAATTAATTTTAGATACTCCAAAATCTCAGACAAGTTATAGAGAAATACCACTTCTCTCTCCTATTGTTAAAGAATTAAAAGCTCACAAAAGTAAGCAAAATCTTGAAAAGCAATTAGCAAGTAACTCTTATATAAATAAAGATTTTCTATTTTGCAATACAATTGGAGAACCTTATGATCAGAAAACTTTTTGGAAAGAATATTCTCTAATGTTAGTAGAAGCTGGTCTAAGAGATAAAAAAGAAAAGCCTATTAGAAATAAAATTAAAAAGAATATAAAATCTAAGCCAAAATCTCATGCTGACAAAGTTCAAGTTACATTCCATACTTTAAGACATACTTTTGCTACAAGAGCAATTGAACAAGGGATGGAAATTCCAGTACTTAGTAAAATTTTAGGACATGCTGATATAAGTACCACTCTAAATAAATATTGCCATGCTATTCCAGATAGGAAACGTGAAAATATGGAAAAAATTGAGTGTTTATATGATGATAGCCTAGATGGCAAAATCTAGGCTATTATTCTATATCTTATATATCTATTCTTTTAATCATTATTTATTTTTTTATCTATATATTTGTTTACAATCTGTCTTATATTTTCCATTCTACCTTTTGTTTCTTTATCTCTATATACAAATCTATCTATTAACACATTTATATAATCATTTTCTTTTACAATTTTATATGTTACATCAAAATTTAAATCAAATGTAAATGCTAATATGCATACCCAAAAATCTAATGGAGTAACTCTATCATGAATGTCTACACATCTTTTATTTATTACCGTTTCATATACTTTATCACTCAATAAACTATTTTCCATATCTTCTTTTTTACTAACTCTAGTTGGAAATATTGCTTCTATTTTTTCATCTTTCTTCACTCTATAATTATCTAATTTATCAGCATCTCTTATTATTTTTGAATGTAATAAAGTTCTTTCATCTAATCCTTCTTTTATCGCTAATCTACTATGATTTTCTATTGCATTTTTTATTATTTCATCAAATTGATTATCTTCAATAAAATTTCTTATCATTCCGTTTTCAAATAACATTTTAGAGCCATGTAATGCATGATCATATTTAACACTATTCAATTCTTTAGTAACTTTTAGTTCTTCAAATCTTCCTATATCATGCAATAATCCAATTAATTCAGCAAGTTCTATATCTTCTTGATTTAATTTCAATTTTTCTGCTATTTCTTTTGCATTTTTTGCAACATGATATGTATGTACTACTTTTAAGTTAAAACTTACATGCTCTTTATCTTCATATTGATTTAAAAAAACTTTGAAAGCAATTTTTGCCTTTTCAATGTCAATCATCCTACATTTCCTCCATTTTAAAATGCATTTCTTTTTACCTAACCTTCTCCATTTGATAATGTGTTTCAGTTTCTCCATATACTGTAAAGCCTAAACTCTCGTAAAATTTCTTGGCTGGATTATCTTTAAACACCTGTAATATAGTTCTTATACCTTTTTTATGATTTTCATTTAACTGTTTTTCAAGAATACCTCTACCTATACCTTTATTTTGATATTCTTTAGTTATGCTTATTTCATTAATAAAAAGATCTCCATCTTCTGTAATATGTATTGCATAAACACCTATAGGCTTGTTTTCATACATAATGATTCTTTTATGTGATAAATGTTCGTTTAAATCTTGTTTTAACTTTTGTTTTTGTTCATTATCTTGCCAACCCCATATTTTATCTACATACCATTTAAAATTCTCTTTCTTTAAATTAAATAGAAAGTCAAAATCTTCAAGTGTACATTTTCTAAAACTATATTCCATATGTATCATCCTTTAATAATTTTCTTTTATATACTTAAATAATTTATTATATTCTTCATCGTGAATTAATAATCCTTCAACTTTATCTGCAACCATCTTTTCTAAATCTTTATAAAAGACATATTTTACTTCTGAAACTTCTTTATCTTCAAATATATATTGTTCTATAGTATTATTACAATTTAACAAATAAACATATTGAAATTCATGATTTTTTGGATTCTTTATACTTTTTACTGTTGTTATATACTCTAATTCATTTTCTTTAGCTGTAACTCCTAATTCTTCTTTCAGCTCTCTTATTGCCCCTTGCGTTACAATTTCTCCTGCCTTTATATGTCCTGCGCTGGAAATATCCCAACAATTAGGATGTGTTTTCTTCGTTGAACTCCTTCTTTGTATTAGTAACTCAAATTTATCATTTATAATCCAAACATGTACAGTTCTATGAAAATTTCCATCTTCATGTGCTTTATCCTTATCTTTTACTTGATTTGTTGGATTATTATTTTCATCAAATATATCTATAAGTTCCATTTTTATCCTCCACTATTTCACTCATTTATATTATATCTCATTTAACCAATACATTATAATCTCTTAATTTAGTTATGTACTTTACTATATTTTCATCGTTTATATCATCTGGAACTAAGTTACAATTTTCCATAACTTGTGTTTCTATACCTAAAGCACATTCTATTAAGTGATTTGCTTTTTCCTCATTAGACCAAACAGATAAAGGTTTATTTTTATATCGTATTTTGGCATCTTCTAATCTTGATTTTAAATCTACTACTCCATCTGGTGCAACTCTTTGATCACAATAAGCACAAATCTTAATTTCATAAGAATCAGATTTTAAAGTTTCCTCATTTTTTCTTGATCTTTTACCATCTAATATTATTAATTCTTTTTTTGACAAACCTTCTACTCGACCTATTTCTAAATTTATTTCATGGTCATTTGTTCCATATTTTTCAAAATACTTTCTTCTTATCTTTATAAATTCTTCGTCATTAGAAAAATCTTCTGGTATCTTTACCATATTCCCCATGTCATGTAATAAACAAACTCTTATTATTGCTTCTTTATCTATTTCTTTACCGTTCCAATTATCCATAATAAGATTACTACAAGCAGCAACTCTCAACATGTGCATCTGTAAATTTTCAGGCAAATGATATTTATTATAAATTTGAATGATATTCACTATATTTCTCCTTACCAAATTAATTCCTTTATTGCTATTAATATATCACAAATTCCTTAATTATTCCATAGTTTACACTTATTTTTATTATTTTTCATTGTGGTAGGGGTATTTTACTGGGGTAAAGCACAAAAATAAGACTACTTAATATCTTGTAGTCCTACTTATGTCTATATTTCATAATTTAATTTTTGTTTGCTTGTTTCGGGTTATGAGCGAACATCAGTTCTTTTTGTGTGATATTTTATTTTGTTTTAAAATGGTGCAAATTGTTACTATTCTAAGCATTAGCTTGTTATATTTTAGTGTATTTTATTTTGCAATATTACCCCTTATTTTCCATTTTTGAAACTTTCGCCACTTTTACGCCACTTTTTTTGTTGGTAATAAATGGATTGTTCGGTTATTTTAAAATGCAATTTATTTCTTTGATTTCTGGTCGACCAATGGTATACCAAATGACAACCAAGTGGATACATTTTGGATACATCATGTATACAAAAAAAGTAGGTTAATCTACCTACTTAAATTGCTGGATATATTCTTTTACATTTATGTTTTTTTCCATATGTATCTATAATATTAATATTAAAATCTCTATTAAGTTCTTTATATTCTATCTGTTCCATATATCGTCTATCTACTGAATAATGAAGATTCATGCTTTCAGTAGGCATCAAAGTTTTATTATTATCGTTATTTTTTGATGGTGAAATATGCATTTTTTTATACATAACACTTATTGATTCTATTCCTAATACTTTATATCCACAATTTACAATGTGAATTCTTAGATTTTCCTTTTCATTTTCATCTAATAAGAACATAGCATAAATACTAAATTTCTTTTTATTTTGTAATATAGTATTTAAAACAGATATTACTATGGCTATAATACTAATTATTATTGTACAACATGATAATATAAAAGACAAAAATCCTTGATTTTGATTACACCAATTTATAAATTCCATATTTTCCCTCCCACAGCTATTTTATCATATTTTTTACAAAATTACTTGACTTTTTACGAACTTTAAGTGATTAATAACAACAATTTTTAAGGAGGTAGCTTATGGGAAGTTATAGAAAAGTCGGTGATGATATTTTAAAAGAATGGTTGGATTTCAGAGAAGAAGAACTTGGTTCTCTCACTTGCAAAGAAGATAAAGATCATTTTATCTATTTTGAAGAGATATCAACGGATATTTTAAATAATGTTTCTGGCAATAATATTGAATATGTAAAATCTCAATTAGAAAAGCTAGATGATAATATTATGGACTATATGCATTATTGGTTTGAAAAGTATTATAGAAATGGTTTCTGTGATGCTGTAGAATTAATCTCAGGCTGTCTTAAGTGACTCTATGGATCAATTTAAGATATGTCCTAAATGTAATCAAAAATATACTCAACATTCTGCTATTTCTAGATTTGATAATAAAACCAATATATGTCCAACCTGTGGAATTAAAGAAGCATTAATTCAGTTTATTAAGCAACAAAATGCCCCAAGGAATTAACTCCCTGGGGTTGTATTTTTATTATTTTGTACCACTGCCACATGGTGTACTGTTCAAGCTGTATTTTTTTGCACTATCCTCCATTTTAGTCAACTTCTTTGCATTTCAAACAACTAAAATGCACTAAAAAGTACTCTAAAAATGATGAAATTTTTTATTTTAGTATCTAAAAACGTATCTAAATTCT
>CAMYVO010000008.1 GCA_947302485.1 uncultured Clostridium sp.
CTTTATCTATTACCTTGTAGTTCACAATAATTACCTCCCTTAGAAATTACTATTTTTTAAACTAATTTTGATAATTCTTTTTTTACTTTATCTAAATCACTTGATGATAATAAAGGTATTAAGTTGTTTATTTCTTCAATACTTTTATCCCACCATTTTAAATTTTCCATTATATCAATTAATTCCTCATCAAATCTTTTTCTTATTGGTCTTGCTGGATTTCCTACAACTACTGTATAGGCTTGGACATCACTTCCAACAACACTATTAGCTCCAATTATCGCACCATCTCCAATATGAACTCCTGGAAGTATAGTTGCATTTTGTCCTATCCATACATCATTACCAATTATAGTATCTCCTTTAATTGGTAAGTCATTTTGTGTTGGTGGAGTTTGCTCCCATCCTTCTAAAGTATAAAAAGGAAATGTTGAAACTGCATTCATTTGATGATTAGCTCCATTCATAACAAATTCAACTCCTGAAGCTATCTGACAAAACTTTCCTATAACCAATTTATCATTATTCCATTCATAATGATGTGTTACATGACTTTCAAAATCAGAATCTGCAATATATGAAAAATCTCCTACAATAATATTTTTATTTTTTATTGTTGGCTTTATATATATTTCTTTATCATATCCTGCAATAGGATTTATTGTATTTGGATTAGGTATTTTTCCATCTTTCATCTTCTCAATCTCCTTTTTTACACGTTAACAATATTACCATCTGTTACACAAATTATATAACAAAAGGACTAATAATGACAACCCATCATTATTAGTCCTATTTGTATTTTTGTTTACAACACCAAAATATTGTAAACATCTTGATAACTAATTTATAGCACTAATTGTTTATTGTATCTTCAATCTTTTTAATATTGCTAATAGTCTGCTCGTGATGCCCATAATATATTTTCGATATATTATGGCTTAATATTTTATTCCAACTATTATTTATCTTTTTATCATTAAATGTTATTGCTGATTTTAAATCATATAAATCTCCTACGAAAGCACTTCCATTGTCTAAAATAAGTGATATACTATCTTCACTATGTCCTGGAGTATATATTATTTCTCCGTCTATTCCTAAAACATTTAGAAATTCTCTGCTTTGCTCACAAGATATAATTATAGGTTTCGTATTTATAGGCTTAAAATCAATATTTTTATCTTTTTTAAAAATATTATCTGAACAGTGAATATAATTTTTTTGAACATCTATTAGTAATAGTTTTGTTCCCATATCAATTATATTTTGTGCTATTCCCATGTGGTCAGGATGAAAATGTGTCACTAAAAGATAATCAATTTTTATTATATTTAGTTCTTTAATCTTTTTATAAAAGGCTTGTAGTGTTCCAGCCCAATCTGTATCAACTAATATGCTACCATTTTTTCCTTCTATATAGTAACAATTAGTATTCCCATACTTTAATAGTTGAATCATGTTTTATCCTTTCAAATTGTAATTTATCTTTATAATTTTTGTTTATTTCCTTGTTTCTAATAATTTTTTATAACTCAAATCAATTCCAAACGCTCCAAACGTTGCTGTAATCAGTATAGCAATAACTGCTACTGTTAAAACTATTTCTCCACATCCCAATCCCATAGCAAGAGGCACTCCACCGATTGCAGCTTGAACTGTTGCTTTTGGTGTATATGCAATCATACAAAATATTCTTTCCTTAATTGTTATTTTTGTTTTTAATAAACACACAAATACTCCTAGCATTCTAAATAATAGCACCAATATTATTAAAATAATAGTTGAAATTCCTGCATTTAAAGCATATTGTATATTTACACTAGCACCAACTAATACAAATAGCATAATTTCAGCAACAACCCATAATTTTCCAAACTTTCCAGTAATTCTTTTGGCTAATATTGGATATTTTTTATTTATCATAATCCCCATACTCATAACTGCAAGTAGTCCAGAAATTGGTACAATTCCTTTTAACCAATTTTCTACTGTTACCATTATAAATGACATACTAAGTAAGATGACAACTTTTACAGTGTCTCTCATATGAATCTTTTTAAATAATTTAATAAGAATATATCCAACAATTAATCCTAATATTACTCCTAAAAGTATTGAAATCGGAATTCCTATAAATTGCCATGCATTTATGTTTTCTCCTGTTGCAAGTCCTGTAAATGCTGTAAACATTACTATTACAAATACATCATCTACTGATGCACCTGCTAAAATGAGCTGTGGTATAGAATGTTCTTTTCCATATCCATCTTCAATTAATTTTATCATTTTAGGTACAATAACAGCTGGTGATACTGCCGCTATTACAGTTCCCATTATTGCTGCATCTAATAATGATATATTAAGTAATTTTGGTGCTAAAAAACACATTCCTATTATTTCAAAACATGCTGGTACAAAACACATCAATACTGCTGGTCTTCCTACTTTTTTTAAATCTTCAATATTTAATGTTATACCTGCTCTTATTAAAATTATTATAAGAGCTATTTGTCTTAATTCTGCTGATATATTAAGTATAGAACTATCAATACCATTTATTACATATGGACCTAATACAATTCCAGTAATAATATAAGCTAATAAACTTGGAAATTTTATCTTTTTTAATATATAACTTAAACTCATTGCTATCAAAAAAATATATGCTAAACTAATAATCATATTTACCCCTTTCTTTTATTCTTCCCATCTCATAAAAATAAAGCTAATAACCCTGCATAATTTGCAGAAGTCATTAGCTTTTAATAGCGGTTTTGATTTATATCATGGGAGAACTTCATTCCCTTGTTATTTTAAATTTACATTAATTATTATTACACTTTTTTCATTATTTTGCAATAGATTTTTATATTTTTTTTACTTTTAAAATTTAAAATCAACAATAAATTTACTATTTTTCTAACAAATTACTAAATTGTAATTTGTGCTACTCTTTACTCAACATTTGTATTGCTTCGTTTTCATTTGCTATAAAAAATATATCTTTTCCTTTATTACTTTCATATATAAAATCTTTTAATGGTTTACTTGTATATTTTGAGTAATCTCCAATAATAGCAAATTTAATTTGATAATTTATAAATTTCTGTAATATTTCTCCTGCAATTCCTGTACTTAATATAAAAAAGTCCTCTATTATTGCTTTTTTATTTATTGCGATTTTACTACAATTAGTTTCATATTTTACTGACATAATAAAATCTATTGCTGTTTGTGTATCTTTAATTACAATCTCATCACTATTTACTATTGCTATATCTTTTATTGTTTTTATATTCATTTCATATCTCCCCTATAAATTACTATTTATCTTTATCCAACCTGTTAACAATATTACTTATATTGTTAACATCTTTATTTCTCTATAAGAATATCACAAAAGTTAATGAATTTCAATTTCACTCGCTTATTTTATAATTACATTATCATAAACTTTTTTACTAGCTTTTGCATACATTTATTGCACACATGTTTATTATTGTGGTCTATTAAATCCTTTGTACTAGAACAAAAAATACATTTATGACTATCTTTTACTAAACTTATTACATCATTTTCAACATAAATATCTAATCTATCGTTTGTCTTAATCTCAAACTTTTCTCTTATTTCCTTTGGAATAACTATTCTTCCCAATTCATCAACTTTTCTACTCATCCCTGTATCTTTCTTCATAATACTCCTCCAAATTATATTTTTATATCTTTTAGCAGACTGTCTGCTAAATTATAACATGATAAATATTATAAAATCAATACATAATAATAGTATTGAGGGTAGATTATGAAAAAATTTGATGGGAAGAGTAATGCATACGGTAAAAT
Organism: uncultured Clostridium sp.; assembly: GCA_947302485.1. Classification (GTDB taxonomy): domain Bacteria; phylum Bacillota; class Clostridia; order TANB77; family CAG-508; genus CAMYVO01. Next base: position 3,849 of record CAMYVO010000008.1, read on the forward strand.
AATTGAAAAATGTAGAAAGAGCAAAAATATGTCTAGAGCAGATGTTTCAAGAGAGTTAGATTTAATAGATGTTCCTATTAATCCAGATGAATTATATAGAATTGAAAGACAAAATATGATTTTAAAAGATTATGAACTAATTGCCATTTGTATGATTTTAGATATTGATTATAATGATTTAATCAAAGTAATTAAAAAGAAAAAATAAAATAAGATAGAGCCACTTATTTGTAGCCCTATCTTATTTTATTTTTGTTCTTAGTTTTAGTAACTTGTTTTTCACTTCTTTCTTTATTATCTTGAAATCTCTTTTGTATTATCCAGTCTTCTTTTTCTCCTTTTTCAGCTTTACTGATTATTCTTCTGCAAGTTTGTATTTTCTTATTTATTCTTTCAATATCTTCATTTAAGATATTAATTCTTGCCTTCAAAATCGTTTTATCGGCTGCATTATCTGTTTTGTTATATAATTTCATATATATTTCTTTTTGAGCCTTTAAAGGAGAAACTTCTTCTAAATATTGAGTTCTTAAATTTTGAGTATCTTCTATTGATGTTAATTTATGAGCACTAATCATATTTAATTCATCACATAACCTACTAAATTTATCTATTTCTTTATAATATTCTGGAGTTCTTTCCTCATAATGAATTTTAGGAGGTAGTTTTCCTAATACATATAAAAAATGTACATACCACCTATAAAAATGAGAGTGTTCCAATAAAAAAGAATCTATTTTTACACCTTCATATATTTTAATTTTATATACTTTTTCTTCTTTAAATTGATAATTTTTATAATAGATTCTGTTCTTTATATTTTCAAAAGTATAGTCTTCTCCAAAAGCTCTTGCAAGTCTTATATTCCTATTATAATATGGAGTTGATATAGATATTGAATCTCCAGACTTTTTGATATAATAGCCTTTATATGCCAAAAAATCTGCAAATTCCTGATATTTTCTTGCCTCTTTAATTGCTTCGTCAATATCATTCTTTATAAGTTCCATTTTTCCACTATTGCGATTATAATTTTTAATTCTACTTCTTGCTATATCTTTTTCTTTATTTGCTTTATCAGTTTCTATTACTGATAGTCTATATTTTCTACATAGTTCATCATTTGTTTCTCTAACTAATGCTAATTCTACATTTGAATTGTGATATTTACTTCCATCAACAAATGAAACCGAATTTAAAATAATATGGTTATGGACATTCTCTTTATCAGTATGTGTGCAAACTAATACTTGATATTTATCTCCCCATAAACTTTGTGCTAATTCCATACCTATATCATTACATTCCTCAGCCGTTACTTCTTTTCCATTAAATGATTGTATAAAGTGATAGCCTAATCTTCCACCTTCTTTATGAAAATTTTTCTTTGTTAGCATCATTTGAGTATAAGCAGTTTCTGGTAAACAATTTATTCCAGATATTAAAATTCCATGTTCGGTTTTTTCTCCATTTTTAACATAATTTATTGCTGCCTCTAAATTCTTTTTTATAACTTTATATTTAGTAATCGCCATAAGCCACCTCCTTATTTTTGTCTTGAATATATTTTCTTTTCAAACCTCAAAATAAAATCTGACAATTCTTTTGAAATATAACTATAATCATCATGTGATGTGCTATATCTTGAATTTGCAATTCTTGCAATCTGATTTATATTATTTGCTATTCCATATATTTCTTTTTGAAAAGATTTTATTTCCTCAGTTGGTTGTGCTTTTATTTTATAACCTTTAATTGTACTTCTAATAAATTCTGATTCAGTTAGTCCTGCTTCTTTTGATTTTTTCTTTAGTAATTCATCTTCTTTTGCATCTATCCATATTTGTTTCTTTATATTTCTCTTTCTCATATTTTTTTGTTCTCCTTTCAAAAAAATTACCAGTCTTTTTTCAGACTGGCTTAAAAATATTAAGGGGTTTGGGGAAGCAATTCCCCATCAATCAGTTTCCCCTAAAAACTGACAAGCAGTATTTATACGGGAGTATAAATGCGACGCTTGCTTTTAATATACTGTCAAACTATGAAGCCCTTACAATTTGCTAAAAATAAGTGCTTTATCTTCAATTCTTTCACATATTTTGCTTACTTCTTCATTAGAAAAATAGTCATTATCATTCAATAATTCATTATAAAAATTTTCCTTTTCTCTATAATCCATATCAACAAAAAAGTGATCTACTTTTTGATTTTTAATGATAGAAATTGGAATAATTTTATCTACTTCACAGTCTGAAACAAAATTTAAATCACAACTTTTATAGCTAATATCTAATGCTGGATTTGTAAAAATAAAAGGTATAAAACCAACATAAGTTTTCCATTTTACTTCATATTTGTTTGCATATATTTGACCTAAAATTGTTTTATTTCTAATAACAAAAATACCTTTCTTTGTTACTATAATATAATTATAGAAAGTCATTTTACTTCTTCCTTTTATTAAAATATTCTTGTAAATTACAAGTTCATTTTTGAATAGATTTTTAAATTCTTCTGTTACTTTTAATTCTTTATTTCTCATTTTTATTTGCTCCTTTCAAACTATTTTTTATTTTAAAAGGAGAAGAAACTTTTACATTTCTTCTCCACTATTTGTATTTACTTAAACATATATCAACTCCTTTCCAACTATTTCTTCTGCCTGATTTTTAAAGTTATTCATCATTCCAACCCAATATAATGGATCAGAATTTTTCATTTCTTCTGTTAAACCACTTTGCTCTTTTAGTTGTTTTATTATTCTTTCTACTTTATCTTTTGCTTGCATATCTGTTTCTACAATGTGTTTTCTTAAAGTTCCTTCCATAAGCATTATTGTATATTCTGCTTTCTTATTTTCTTTTAAATAATTTAGTCTTAATCGTCCATATTTTCCTATACAATAATCTGGATATTCATCCTTTGGTGCTACTAAATTTGGTACATAATAATCTCCTTCCTTGTGATATTCAATTTTGTTTTTTCTTTCATTATCCATAATGAAAACCTCCTTTAAAATAAATTTTTATATAAAAATAGAATAGATTTACCATTCTATAATTACCGTTATTTTTCTACAATTAAGAAACCTGAGAGAGTGAGCTTTGTAGATTAGGCGTAATATATCCCATTTTGATAAAAGGATTATTACGCCTCTATTTATAAGAAACCGTCGGTCGTTCGCCAAGTTTCATAGGCAGTCTAGTAAGTAGCTAAAGCTACTATAATTGCTGATAATCTAATATCCTTGCTTATACTTGTCCAAGCTTTTTACAATTACAAATCCACATCCAAGTATCCACCAATACTCTTTATTTATTGTGAGTTTATAGTTCCAAGTTCTCACTTACGCATTTTGTATAAATAGACCGTTTACACTAATACGAGCATATTTTATAGCATCGGCTTGCTAAACCAAGAACTTTTATAGAGGTTCTGCATATCTCTAAAACAATAAAAAAACACCTGCAATTTTTAACATTGCAAATGCTTTTTATTTTTCTATTCAATTAAATAAAATGTGAAACATTTTGCTCTATTTTAGAGTATTTTGTTTCACATTTTTGTTTATATAATATTTTTATTGTTTATTATTTCATTTAAAGTATTCTTTACTTCACTAATTTCTATTTTATATTTGTCATTTAATACATATTTGTTTTGCATATTTTCAAATTCCTTTAATAATTCCTCATTAAAGTCTTGTTTCAAATATGTAAAATCTTTTATATTAATATTTGCATCTATTCCACCTTTTCTAATGCTTTCCTCTTGCCTTTTATATAAAATTAATTGTTTTAATTCTTCTTTATTTCGTAACAATTCTTTGATTTCCTTTGTTTGTGCTAGTATTGTAATATCATATAAATGCTTTGATGTATCTTTATACATATTTCTAATATAATAGAACTCTGCTGCAAAAACTTTATCTATAAACATTCTTTCTAGCTTAATAATGTTTATATCAAAATTAGATATTCCAAATTGTTCTTTTAATATCTTTCTTTCATTTTCATTGGCTAGTTTATATATAAGTGGTTCAATATTATATCTTTTATATGGCTCACTAACAGTAAAAGATGTTGCTTCTACTTGTATAATTCCTGCTCTATGTAGTGGATCTTTGCTAGTATCATAAATAGAATTGTATCTGTATATTCCTGTAACACTTCCTTTGTTATCAATACACTCATCTTTTGATAATTCTAATCCTTCTATTTCATAACCTAAAGCTGACTCCTTTAGTCTATTTTTATTTTTAGTATTTGATTGTTCAGTAAGAACTTTTACTGTTAAGTCTATATCTTCTGAAAAACGATTCATTGTGTCTAATATTTTATATACTGCTGTTCCACCTTTAAAATATGCTTGTAATTCATCTTGATTTTTTGATAATTCTTTCAATATTGTACATACATAATAATCTTTTTCAATAATATCAGAGTCTATTCCAGTTCTTGTATTTAAGTTATCAATAAATTCTCTAAATAATTCTTTATTTAAATGTAAATTCATTTTCATCTCCTATCTTGCTAGGACAAGTATTTTATTTATAACTGTTCTACTTTTTGTATCCATAGCATATTTAATTATCTTTTCAAAATCCAAATCATTTTCTTCAATGAAATTATAAATTATTTCATCTGGATTATCTACTTCAATTCCTATGTTGTCTTTATTCTCTATTAAGTCAAATAATTGCAAATACTTATAATTCTCATTGTTTATCTCGATTTTTGGTTTTCTAATTATAACATTTAAGTTTTTGTTTTCATATTTATTAAAATTTTTACATTCATTTGTTGCAATGTCTATAATATTTGGAACTTGTGTAGTTAAATGAGCTTCATTAAAAAGTTTCGCTCCTGTAACATATCCTTTTATATTTCCATCTTTGTCCATTATATATTTGTATTGAATAATTTGTCTATTTCCTAATAACATCTTACCAAATATGTTTTCATTTGGAATATAATAAATACCTTTATATGCTGTTTCTATAATACCTTCTTTATTCATTCTATTTAAAATTGCTTTAACATTATTGAAAACCTTTTCTTTATCATTTTCATTGTAAAATTTAATGATGTATTCTTTTATTTCCTCAATAAAAATTGGTATTCCTTTTTCATTCTTATTTATATATTCTAACACCATATTATAGCAATTCATTTTTCTCACCTCTTTATTACTATTTTATGATTATTTTTTTGTTTTATTCATATTCTAGTAATATTTTAGCATCTTTTTCGCCATTTGTCAAATGTTTTGGTGTTTTATATATATGTAAGAGTATCAATATTTTATAGGTGTATTGATGTTATCGCCATTTTCTTACTTTGGCTTGATTTCAAGCATATTTGCCAAAAACTGTCCACAAGAACAATACTCATGTGTGTATTGTCCTCCATTTTCTCTTACCCCAGGAAGATATGCTTTTATATATCCAGGTTCTAATTTACCTTTATCAAAAGGAGGGTCCAACAATTTTATAATTCCGCTTTCTTTATCTAATAGATGATTTTCTAAACTTTCCATTGAAATATATTTTTTATCATTATCACCAGCATTTGAAAGAACAGACCAACTTTGAGAAATACTATCTATTCTGCACTCCTCATTTTCAATACTACCTAGTACATCGCCATCATCTGTAAATGCCCTTTTAAACCATCTACCATCCCAACCATTTGTATTTAATACTCTTTTTATATTTTCTTTTATTTTTTCATATTTTTCCATAAGCTCACTTTCATTTTTCTTTTTACAAACTGGAATCCATCTATCTAAAATATTATATAAGAAAAATCCAAGCCATACACTTTCTCCTTTTCCCTTATTTCCAACTGTACTAAAGCCATCATTCCAATCTCCGCTACCAATTTTAGGTAATCCATTTTCTCCAAAATTAAGTGATTTTTCTATAGCTTTTTTGCAATGCTCGTAAATTGTTCCATATACATTTGAAGCTTTATATTCTTCATATTTTTCATCTTCGTTTTCTTCTAATGGCTTACCTTTTAAATATGGTATTTTTTCATCTAATATACTATAGTCTCCTGTAAATTCTAGATATTCTTCTGTAACAAAAACAAACCATAATAAATCATCAGAAAACCTAGTTCTTATTCCTCTATCTACAATGTCATGCCACCAATGCTCTACATCTCCTTCTACAAATTGATGAGAAGCATGTTTTATTATTTGATTTTTCATAAATTTTGGTGAAATATATTTTAATCCTAAGGAATCTTGCAGTTGATCTCTAAATCCAAAAGCTCCTCCGTGATTGGTAAAATCCGCTTCTAGCCCATAATCTTGACACAATAGTTTGATAAACAAGCCATCCATTCAGCATAATATTCATTGATTCTACTGGTGTATTTATTTTTACTCTTCTTAGTAAATCCTTCCAATATTTTTTTACATTCTCTAATTCATTAGTACAATTAGCTATATTTGAATACTTATAAACAATATCTTGAATATCTATAATTTTTTCATCTTCACCTAGCATAATGCTTAAGGATTTAGACCCAAACGGTTCAAGTTTTACATTTATTTCCATCGCAATACACGAGCTTTGACCAATCGAATTTTCTCCTGAAAATTGAACTTTAGATAGTCCATCAGGATTTTCTATACTTCCAGTTCCAATAAACTCTTTTTTACTTCCAGTATATGAAGTTATATATTCACTTGATGAAACATATGCAAAATTTCCTATTTCATTTTTATACATGTTCTTTGCAAAAATTATATTTTTATTAAAATTCATATCTATAAATCCATTTGAGAAAAGTTCATCTTCTCCCAATACTGGTTTTATATAGTAAACTAATTTTATGTTTCGCTTTTCTGGAGTTAAATTTTTTAATTTTATTAAACTAATTTTTATACTTTCATTCCTAGGAACAAAAACTTCCACCTCTTGCTCCACGCCAAAACTTGTATGATAATAATTTGCATATCCAAAACCATAAGTTATAAAGTAATCATTATCATCTGGTTTTGGATTCTTCCCTAGTGACCAAGTATCTCCCGTGTTTTTATCTTTTAAATAAATAATTTCTGATGGATTATCAAATAAGCTGTTATTTGACCATGCAGATATTCTATTTAATCTACTATTCTTATTCCAAGTAAATCCACCCATATTTTGAGTAACTATGCTTCCAAATTTTTCATTTGCAATTACATGACTCCATGTTGTTGGTAATTTATGATTTTTATTAACTCTAATTATATACTCTTGTCCATCTTCTGCAAATCCACCATATTCATTATAGTACTGAAGATTATTCATAAAATTACTATTTGTATTTTCTGGATACTGTTTTATAATATTTTGCTTATCTTTCTCAAATCCAATATTTTCAATACTATCTAGATATTCTTCTTCTTTATCTTGCAAGCTGTTTTGTATAGTTCCTTCTTCTGGAAGAATCCATAAATTTGATATAAATTCAAATAATCCTTCTTCTTTAATATCATTTTTATTTAATAAGAAAATTCCTCCATATAGATTTCGTAAATAACCTAAATTTTTATTTAAAATTTCTTCTAAAATTTCATTATTTACATATCTCTCATATGAGTTTTCTTCTTCATCTATAATAACTAAATCAATTATAATATTTTTTATTCTAAAATATTCATATGCCTTTAAGCATTCTCTTACAACTCCTATATCACTTGTACTTTTTACTTTAACAAGCAATATTGGTAAATCCCCTGATATGCCATATTTCCATAGTTTATTTTGTTTATATTCTTTTTTGGGTAATCTATTAATATATAATTTTTTAAATGGATTTTGAAATAACAATAATGATAACATTTTTTGATAATTTTTTATATCCTGACTGTTTATTCCTAAATACCTTGCTTCTTCTTCAACCTTAACTTTAGATAGGTCAAAAACTCTTTTTATATTTTCATTATTTTTATATTTAGCTAGAAGTTCTTTTACTTTTTCTTTTTCTTCTGAAATTCCTATTATTAAATTCAAATATACCGTTTTGCCCGGTTCTATTTTTATAGTTCTTTTTAAGGCTACAATTGGGTCTGTAACCAGTCCAATACTTTTAGAAAAAGGAATTGAATCTTTTACCTCTTTGGGAATTCCGCGAATTTTCCTTGTCATATAATCTTTCTTTATCTATTTCATATTCTAAATCTCCAATTGCTTCGCTATCTGAATACAAGTTTACACCTAGATAAATAGGTTCTATATCTCCTCTTTTATTTCTTTTAATTAAAATAGATTCCGTATCTTCTATCATTTCATATTTTAAGAAAAGGTTATTAAATGCCATATGACTATAATCTTGACTTTCCTTTGAAATTACAGGTTCAAAGCATCCAGTAACTTCTAATATTTCATCTGTTGTACCCGTATTTTTAAGCTCTATTCTTCTAATTTCTATAGGACTATCTGGTGCAAGTACCACTTTTACTGTAGTTTCTATATTCTCATCATTTCTTATAATTTTATTTTGATCTGGCATAAAATGGATTTCGTACCTGTCACTTTTATTATTTTCTTTATTATAGAAAGTTGACCAAACTTTATTAGATTTAATATTTTTGATAAAGAAAAATATTCCTTGATGATCTTCACTAGTTTCTTTAAATCGGTTTACAACAATATCTTTATATTTACTATATCCTTCTCCTTTATCATTCATAATAATGGAATATTCATCATTTGCTATTACATTAATATTCTGAACACTCGGGTTTATTTTTGTATATATCCTTTGGGCATAATTGTCATATCCTAGGTATTTAACTTTTTCTACTTTTTCTTTTCTCTCTTTAGTTATTATAATATTTTCTGGCATTCTTTCTTGAAGTAAAATTTCTACTGCTTTAATTTCTGGATTGCTCATAAATCTTTCTTGTAATATATTATCATTTATTAGATTATTTATAGATAATAATATAAGAGCTTGATGATGTGCCATATATGTTTTTACTTCTATGCTCTCTTTTCCAAGAGGTACTCTTTCCGGAGTATAGTCTATTGCCTCATAAAATCCATATTCATTGTACATTCCTTTTCTTTCTAATTCTCTTAGATTACTTATTACCTTATTTGGTTCATCTACTATAGCCAAAACACTTCCATATGTTGATACTACCCTTTCTTCACTAAGTCCTCTTTTTAGTCCAAGCCATGGTATACCAAATGCTTTATATTGATAATTTCCGTGCAAATCCTTTAAATTAAATGCAGATTCAGATATTCCCCAACAAGATCCAAGTTTCTTTGCATATTTTTCTTGAGAAAAAATCATAAACTTGCAAGATTCATCAAGTAAGCTTCCTGGATAACGTTTTATATTTATATTAGGCATTAAATACTCAAATGCTGTTCCAGACCACGAAACAAGCCCTTTGTATTTTTCAAGTACAGTTAAAGTTCTACTAAGGTTTTTCCAGTGTTTTGATGGGACATCTTTTTTTGCTATTGCAATTAAACTTGTTTGTCTTGCTTCAGAAGCAAGTAAATCATAATACGTATCTGTTAATTTTCCTCTTTCAACATCATATCCAATAGAAAAAAGTCCCTTCTCTTTTGAATATAGAACACTAAAATCTGTTTGTTCAATTAAGTAATTAATCTGTGTTATTAATTGTTTTATTTTATCATTATTTTCCTTTGATTCTAAAAATTTTTTTAATGTAAATAAATAACCGTATAAAATTTCCGCTATCTACACTTGATATATATCTTGGAATAAGTGGCTGTAAAGTTTTTGTATTATACCAATTGTATAAATGTCCATTCCATTTTGATAAATTAGAAATGGTATTAATTGATTTTTCTAATAAATTTATACATTCTTCTTCACTAATGTATCCTAAATCAAATGCAGAAATAATAGAAAGTAGTCCTAGTCCAATATTTGTAGATGATGTCCTATTTACTATTTTATTTTTTCTATCTTCTTGAAAATTGTCTGGCGGTAAAAAGTTGTTTTCTTCATTCATATACAATTCAAAAAATTTCCAAGTTCTTTTTCCTACCTCTAATATATATTCCTTATCTTCATTCGATAATTTTTTTGACATATCTTTTTCTTTATTTTTCTTACTAATTTTCCATGAAATCATTGGTCCAAATATCCACAAAACAGCTAATATATATATAGGTATTTTAATTATTAAATTACTACTATTCCATATTAATAAAACACTTAAAAAACCAGCTATAACATTTATGAACATTTCTTTATAAAAAGAATATAAACTTGTTTTTAATATTTGTTCTGCTTCCTCTGAAGTAGTCCATTCCAATAAGTTTTCTTTTGATATATACATTCTATATAATGTTTTTATAATTGCATTAAAAGAAATATATGCCTTGTGTGGGACTAAGCTTATTCCAATAATTCCTCTAAGAAAGCTTCCTTGCAGCACACTAAAATTTTTTTCAAATGTTTTTTGTTTTTTTATCCCATCCTTTTTAAAAATAATATAGTTTAAATAGTCCAAAATTGTTGGCATTACAATACTAATTAGTGTTATTAGTAAAAATATAGTTGTATTAATGTTGAAACTTGCACTATATACCAAAAGAGTAAATAAACTAAATAATGCAAAAATTTCCAAAGTGCTTCTTCTTAAATTATCTAATATTTTAAATTTTGATATTATTCCGTAGAGGATTATTAACTAAATGTCCTTTTTTATCTCTTACTTTATTTTTGAGCCACATTAGTATTTGCCAATCACCACGAATCCAGCGATGAAGCCTTGTTATATATGAATTATATTTATATGGATAGCCATCCATAAGCATTACATCTGATACAAGTCCACATCTTAAATAATTTCCTTCTAGTAAATCATGGCTTAAAACAGTATTTTCTGGTATTTGATTATTTAATATTTCTTCAAATACTTCTAAATCATAAATTCCTTTTCCTGTAAAAATACCTTCTCCAAAATTATCTTGATAGGTATCTGATATTGCATTTGTATATGAATCTGTACCTCCTGCACCTGCAAATATTTTTGTAAATAGACTCATCTGTACAACTTCTAAATCAATCCCAATTCTTGGCTGCATTATAGCATGCCCATCTACTATAGCTGTTGTTTTATCATTTAATACAGGCTTGTTTAGAATATGAGCCATAGCTCCTATTAATTCTAGACCTGAATTTAAAACCAAATCAGTATCTGCATCCAAAGTAATTACATATTTTATTTTTGGTAATACATTTTTTTCATTTTCATTTAAAAAATCTTCTAAAGTATTTGTATAAAAATCACTTTGTTTGTTGCCTAGTAAAAATTCATTAAACTGGTTAATAAATCCTCTTTTTCTTTCCCACCCTAAATAAGATTTTTCCTTTGTATTCCATTTTCTTTTTCTATATACAAATTGAAATTTTTCAAGTCCTGTTTGTTTGTATTTTTCATTGAGTTTTCGAACTTCTTCTTTTCCTGTATTTATTATCTCCTCATCAAATTCTTCTTTCTCATTTTTTGATGATGTACAATCTCCAAGCAATGTAAAATATATATTTTCACTTTTATTTGCTAAATAAAACACTTCAAGTTTAGATATTAATTTTTTTACTTTTTCTTTATCTTTTACTATTGTTGGTATTATTACCATACATGCAAGTTCTTCTGGAACTCCTTTAGATAAATCAAGCTTTGGAATTATTTTTGGCTTTACTATTTTACCTAAAATATATTGCATGCATTGAATTACGATCTCTGTAATTGGTATGAATAATATTAAAAATGTTAATATTGTTAATGGAATATTATATACTTTATAGTACATATTTATAGACAATAATAAATCTATAACAATAGATAAAAATGTTATAGAAAAAATATATTGTCTTTCTTTATATTTTTTTTCTTTTGCATCACTTTTATTTGATACTTGTAATGTATTTAATAACCTCTGTTTTCCATTTGATATTAAATAATATCCTATATGAGCCTTTTTATTTATATTTATTTCTTCTCCATTATTTATCTCTTTTTTTGCAAGTTCTAATGCTTTTTTAGCAATATAGATTTCAGATATTTTAGTTTTTCTTGATAACTGTTTAATCTGATTTCTATAATATTCTTTTGTACTAAAATCCATTTTCTCATAAGTCTCAGATGGATCTTGTTTTAATATTTCTTCTACTCCATTTATTTTTTCAAATATTTCTAGAAAATTTATTCTTTGCATGTCTTTTATACTTTTTATGGCATTTCCTATTTGCACTTTTTTTACTGCTATATCAAAATGCTCTTTTTTTATAACATCAGATGCAGTTAATCCCATTTTATTTACTTGTTCTTCTAATATTTTTACAAATGCATTTGCTTTTTTACCATACTTTTTTAACCTATATGACATGTATTCAATGAATGGATACTTCATTTCAGAATGAAAATTTACTTTTTCTAGATATTGTTTGCTCATTTTAAAATTTTGTACAGACTTGTTTTTATTTTCTACTAATCTTTCAATTATATTTTCTACTTTGTATTTTTGAACCTGTGAAGAATATATTTTTTCGCATACACTTGCTATATTATCAATTAATGCAATTTTTATAAATATATTAATATTCCAAATTTCTTCCATATTCAAAGTTTTTTTGTTCTGATATGCTTTGATATAATCTGAGATATCTTTTGCCTCTATACACCCATTAGTATATGCTACAATTTCAGATGCAAGTATATATATTCTTGCATATCCTTTTTGCTCTCCATTAGATACACCTAAAAAATTTAAATACTTTTTTAAAGGTAATTCTTTAATTATACCTTTAAACTCTTCTTCTACTATATAATAGTTATCTAAAAGCCATTCTCCAGCAGGATGAATTTGGATTCCTTTTTTTAGGTGTGATGATAGTAATTCATATGTTTTTGTAATAAATTCAAAGTTTTCTTCCAGGCTAAAAATAGGGTATGTTTCTTTACTAGAATTATTTTGTAAAACATGATCAGATGCAAGTTTTTCTAAATGTTCTTCAAGTTGTTTTTTTTCTAAAACTATTCCTTTTGGTTTAATTGCCTTAACTAATTTCAAATTTTTCACTCCTTAATATGTAATTTGAAATTAGTTTTACCAATTTAGGGATTTATATACGAAAATTTGCCATTAGGGACGGAGCATTTTGGCAATTTTTCAAAATAAATATTAAAAAGGAATTATAATAATTTTAAAAATTAATATAATTCCTTTTATTTTTCTTTAAATTGCCAAAATGCTCCGTCCCTAATGGCAAATTTTTTATTTAATTATGCTCTTTTATCAAGTACAAATTTTTTAATAGCTACAACTCCAGCTGCCATAATTACTGCTATAGTAATTCCAAGTACATAGTAAATTCTTGTTTGTCCTGTTGGGTTTGTAATTGAAACATGTTCTGATACCGCATCACCTGGTTCAAAATCATTTGGATTATCTGGTAAGTTATTAGGATCTAAGTTACCTGGTGTTGAGTCTTCTGTTTTTCTTCCTTCATCATTTTCTGTTGCTAAAATTTCTGCAACGTTGTCATATGCTAAAGTATCATCCATGCTATTGCTTGTTGTTAATGTTTTTGTAAGTGTAATTGTTGCTAAATCTTTTTCTTCATTAACGTTAAGCTCTGTATTTACATCCTTAACAACTATTGTTTGTTGGTTATCTAATTGAATGTTCTCATTAACATGAGGATCTTTTGTTTTATCAGCTACATTTTTTAATTCTGATCCTTCTTTAATATCCCAACCTTCATTTGAAGTCGTATCAAATCTTAAGCTATTATCAACGTAGTCTACAATAGTATTTACTTTTGTACTAATTTCTCCAATATTTTTTGCTTTTATTGTATATTCAATTTCTAGATTTGCTCCATTTAATACAGAGTCTTCTTGTTCTACTTTTACAAATGAACTTACTATCCATTGAACATTATTAGTATTTTTATCTGGTGCTGCTTCTATTAATGTTTCACCAGAACTTGATTTTAATGTTAATTTGCTTACTTGTTTTGTAAGTTCAACTTCAGATATTGGTCTTTTCTTTAATCCAAAATCTACTCCTGTTACATTGTATTCTGGTATTGAATTTGAATTTACTGTTTCTGTTCCATACTCTACAGACATTTTCATTGTAGCTGTATCTGCAAACATTTTTGTTTTTTCTATTAATTCAGCTACTTTTGCTTCATCAATAGGATTTGATTTCCATGAATTTAATACTTCTGCAATATAGTTTGTTATTACTTTTGAATAAGCATTTACTTCTTGTCTTCTTGCTTCATTATCTACTGCATCAGATTTATCTGTAACTGTTAAATACCAATATGTATCTGTATAATTTCCTGGTTCATAATCTGTAGATTTATAATCTTGTCCATTATATGATGTAGCATTTGCTCCACCGTTTTGAGTTGTTAGTACAGTCTGGTTGTTATTACCATAATTAAATCTTACAAAATAATTTCCTGGTAAAAATCTTTCAAATGTATAACTTCCATCGGTAGTTTCTTGCTCAGCTCTTAGAACTAAATTTCCATCTGGTGTAATTTCTACTAATTGTACTAAAGCTCCTGTAATATTAGGTCTTGATTCAATGTCTTCAAATACATTACCTGTTAATTTTCTTACATTTTCATCTCTATCACCAATGAAGATTACTGGAGATTCTCCTGTATCGTTTTCATTATAACCATTACTATAGTTATCTGGTGCTGAATTAATATCAATTATACCTGGTGTAGATGATTTATTTGCATCAGTGTATGTTTTATATTCACAAATTTCTGCATAATTTATTGGTTCTAATTTATTATTAACATCTTGTAATTCATTAATTTTTTCTTGTTTAACTGCTAAATCTAGATATACATAGTAGCTTTGATTGTTTCCAAGAACGTGTCCTGGAAGTGTAATTATTATTACTCCATTTTCAAGTCTATAGTTTACGTCTACTATATTATTATTTTCTTTAATATAAACTCTGCTAACATCATAAATAGAATTGTCGTAGTAATCTTTTAGTATAGTTGCTTCACCATATATGCTACTTTGATTTATTATTCTTAAAGAATATGTTGTAATTACACTGTTAAGTGCTGGTCTATCATTATCTCTTATTCCTAAACTATAGTTAAAGTCTCCATTTCTTAGTTTTACAATAAACTCATCAAATGAATCTGTTTCTGGATTGTAGCTTGCAAGTTTATCATATATATATTTTTCAGTTTGTCCATTTATAGTTACTGTTGCACTGTCTACATCTTTAATCAAAGCAACATCAAATGTAGGTCTTCTCTTTAATCCTAAGTTATAGTATTTCAAATCATCTTGATTTGTATCTATACTTAATGTTATAGTATCTGTTTTTGAATACATAGCCATGCTATTATCTACAATATATTTACTTTTTGTTTTCTCTGAATTAGATTCATATTGAATAGCACTTTGTCCGTTTATAGTACCAAATTTGTTATTAAAGTTAGTTCTATAATTTGCATCTTCTTCTGCTTTTGAACTTATCCTAATATCATTTCCTGCATTTTTTATAACGTTTGTATAATCCATACCATTATATATAAATCTTACTTCATATGTATTATATGTTTTACCATCATCAGATTTTGGTACAGTAAGTTCATATGTTCCATCTTCATTTACAGTAACTTCTTGCCATTCTTGTCCGTTTTTATATACTATTACTCTTAATCCGCCATTACCTTTTATTTGTCTAAATGTTTCATTTCCACTTAATATTTCATGATCGTCTATTACATTATTAATATCATCCTTAGAATTATCTGGTACTATATCAAGCCATATTCTACCACCAATTACTGGATTTTTAAGTATAACAATTTCAAAGTCAACATCATCTTCTCCATTTGCAACATCTGGATAGTATTTTCCTGTTGAATCAATTGTTGTAGGATTATATTTGTCATCAATTGTTTCTCCATCTCTTCTAATTGTTGTATTATTTGCAGTTGAATCTATATCTTGTGGAATCTCTTTACCATCTACTGCTGTCATTCTAGATATTTCAGCTACATTCTTTAATGTTCCAATGTACATATCTGGTTCAATTACTCTTAATTCTACTTCTACATCTTGATATTTTAAATTTCCACCATTATATGCACCTATTACCATATTTTCATTTACATCTTTTGATAAGTAATTTGTTGTAATAGAATGTGTATTTTGATCATATTGCCATCCATATTGACTATTTACATCAGAGCTAACATATTCTAATCCATTAGGTAAATAATCTCTAATTTCAGCTGCATATGCATCAGCTATTCCTTCATTATATACTCTTATTTTATAACGTACAATACTTCCATTTGATACTTCAACTGGTTGTAATGATGTTTTTTCTGTATTAGAATCTCCAAATCTGTATTTTGCTTGTGTTGAATTTGCAAGTGGTGTTGTATCAACTACTGGTGCTCTATCATTAATAGTATTTCCATCTACACTAACAATAAATTTCTTAAGTGCTAAGTCTATTTGTGCTTGGTTTGGAATAATAATTGTTATTGTAGGATTTTGTTCTGCATCACATACACATGTGCTTCCTGGCTCTAATCTATTACTTTGTTCAGAACTATTATTTACTCCTATTTTCATTGATGTATTATTTGTTACATTAATTTTTTCTACTGCATACTGTTTTACATCATTTATTACATCTTCTTTAAATGAAAGTTCAAGCTTAATATGTTCATTTTCTCCCAACTCTATATAACCTTCTGGAGTAGCTATTTCTTTTAGGATAATTGTACGTGTTCCTCCACTCCAATCATTTTTAGTTATTGCTATGTCTGATGATACAGCATTTCCTGAACCATCTGTTACTAATGTAGTATTTGCTGGTAAAACTGATCTTCCATTAGAATCTGTTAATGTAAATTCTGCACCTGATAGCTTAATACCACTATCTGTAGAATCTTCTTTTATGATTCCAATATTAAATTTACCTTCATTTGTAGGTTCCTCTTTTGGTTCATTTGGAATAATAATTGTTATTGTAGGATTTTGTTCTGCATCACATACACATGTACTTCCTGGCTCTAATCTATCACTTTGTTCAGAACTATTATTTACTCCTATTGCCATTGATGTATTATTTGTTACATTAATTTTTTCTACTGTATACTGTTTTACATTATTTATTACATCTTCTTTAAAGAAAAGTTCAAGCTTAACATGTTCATTTCCAGATAACTGAACATAACCTTCTGGAGTAGCTATTTCTTTTAGTAGAATTGTACGTGATCTTTCATTCCAATCATTTTCAGTTATTGTTATGTCTGATGATACAGCATTTCCTGAACCATCTGTTACTAATGTAGTATTTGCTGGTAAAACTGATCTTCCATTAGAATCTGTTAATGTAAATTCTGCACCTGATAGCTTAATACCACTATCTGTAGAATCTTCTTTTATGATTCCAATATTAAATTTACCTTCATTTGTAGGTTCCTCTTTTGGTTCATTTGGAATAATAATTGTTATTGTAGGATTTTGTTCTGCATCACATACACATGTACTTCCTGGCTCTAATCTGTCTCTTTGTTCAGTTTGATAATTATAATCACCATATTCATCTTGATTTACATTTAATTGTCCTAAACTCTTATTATTTACTCCTATTTCCATTGATGTATTATTTGTTACATTAATTTTTTCTACAGAATACTGTTTTACATTATTTATTACATCTTCTTTGAAGAAAAGTTCAAGTTTAACATGTTCATTTCCACCCAACTTAATATAACCTTCTGGAGTAGCTATTTCTTTTATAATAATTGTACGTGTTCTCTTACTCCAATCATTTTCAGTTATTGTTATGTCTGATGATACAGCATTTCCTGAACCATCTGTTACTAATGTAGTATTTGCTGGTAAAACTGATCTTCCATTAGAATCTGTTAATGTAAATTCTGCACCTGATAGCTTAATACCACTATCTGTAGAATCTTCTTTTATGATTCCAATATTAAATTTACCTTCATTTGTCTTTTTATCGTTAGGTATATTTACAGTAATAGTTCCTAATTCATTTTGTGGTATTGTTACTTTCTTTATGCTTGCAGCATCAGGATCCATAGTATCATAACAAGTCTCAACTGTTTTTCTATATTCCTGACCGTTTCCAACGTTACTAACTACATTAATTGTTCTACCACTTTCAATAGCTAAACCATTAACGAAAGTCATTTCAGATATAATATATGTATTATTTTCTCTATCATAATCTACTTTTATATCCACTCTTACATATTCATCTGATTTTAATATCCAATATCCTTCAGGTGCTCTAGTTTCTTGTATATAATATCTATATGTTCCAACATTATTTAAAGGAATATTTAATGTTGCAACTCCATTGCTTCCTGTTGTAGCTGTACTTACAGCAGTTCTATTTTGTACACCTGGTTTGTAGTTTGCTTCATCATATAATGCAAACTCAGCACCTTGTACTGCATTATTATTTAATGGGTCAAACTTAGATATATTTATACAATATTGATTTTCACTTGGTATTACAACTTTATTATTTTTTATTAAACACATAATACTTTTAATACTGCTACTTAAACCACTAATATCGCAATATTTTTGAGCTGCATTATTTATTTGTTCTCTTGAAATCACATTACTATCATATAATATAACTGTTTCATTAGATGATAAGCTTTTTATTTGTATTTCATTTCCTTCTTTTTCTCTATAATAAATATCACTTTGTGTTTTATTTTGTACAGCAATATATCCTGTTTTTATTGTATCAGCAACTCCGTTATTTTGTGTTGAAACTGCCACTCCATACATAGTAATTGCTATCTCTTCATTTTCTGATAATCCACTATATCCTTCTCTTGTTTTTGTTTCTTTTAGTTTATATTCTTTTATATCTACGATTTGTCCTACCGTAAAATTACTATTTTCATATTTATATTCAACCTCAAAGTTTTCTGTATATCCATTTTCATTTGTTACAAAAGTTCCTAAATTTTTATTATCAACATCATATAATGTAAATTCGATTCCCTCTAAAGGTACAATGTTATTATTCCCTTCATCAGTTATTTTCTCAAATCTAATTACATCTGATCCAAATAAGTTAACTTTTTTATCTTGTGCTCTTATACTTGCTTTGCTTTGATTTTGGTTAATTGTAACATTATATCCTACATTTCCATTTGTTGTTCCTTGAGCTGTTACATTTCCAATGTTTCTATCGGAATCAATAGGTATTGATAATATTAATGAATCATTAATCTTTTCATATCCATTTGGTGCTTTAATTTCATTAATTTCTACTTTTAGTGTTCCTGTATATTTTATATTTTTTATATGAATTGTAAAATTACCATCTTGTTCACTTTTCTCAATTCTTATTTGTTCTTCTGATCCTTTTGAAAATGCTTTAATTGCTTGTCGATAATATTTATTTAACACAGTAATATCCATATTAGAAATATTTCCATCTTGATTTATGTCCATAGTGTTAATATTTCCGCCACCACTTAAAACACTTCTAATTGCTGATATATCATCATTATTTATGGCACCATCTTTATTTACATCTCCAAATAAATAACCATCTTCTAAAATATCTCCAACAGATTTAATCGCACTTGTTGTAATTTCAAAAACATCTTTTGAAGTATCACTTGTAGCATTTTGTGGTCCTATTTTAACTTGGAATTTTGCATCTTTTAACATCTCTGATCCATCTGTTCCATATTTTTGTAATTCAATTGTATATTCTGGATAATAAATTAATTCATTTGGTACTTTAAATGAAAATGTTGAATTTCCTTCTACTTCTTTTATAGCATTTGAATTAAGAGTTTCATTGTTTACTTTAATACTTTTATCTGTATTATTCTTAATATATTGATTTTGAATATTTAAATTGTATTCTTTTTTAGTAATTTGTATATTATCTTGGATAGTAGTTGTTACAGTTGGATCTGATCTAGTTATTATTAATTGTATTTCAATATTACCTTGAATCTTCCTATATCCATTTGGAGACATTGTTTCTTCTATTGTAATATAACAGTCTTTATAGTTTCCTTTATCTTGCATTAAATTGTATATGTCTTGATCAATTGTAATAGTTGTTGTATCAAAACCTCCATTTTTTCTTTGGATAGTTCCTTGTTTATATTCAACATAAGTTCTGTTACCCTTGTCTCCACCATTATGTAGTGTATATCTAAAATCAGCACCTTGTAGTGATTGTGCAAAATTATCATCAACTTTTTCTATATTAAAACTATAATTTACTGGATTAATTTTTTCCTCATTTCGTGTTCCAATAGGATCAATATCGATATTAAGTTGATCTTTAAATGTAGTTAAAAATGCGTCACCCTCTACTAATTCTTGCTTATCACTCTCTATACTTCTTAAATAATAGTATTCAGATTGATCTGTTAATTTCTTTCCTTCATAATATATAGTAAATTTCTTTCCTGAACCTAATTCACTTGCTTTAACTCTTAAGTAGAAAGAACCATTATTAGAAATATATTTTGCTCCTTCAGATTTATAATTACCATCTTTGTCACATACTTGTATACCATCATTTACTTTATTTCCATTATAATCATAAACTGCTATACTTCCAAATTTAGATACCTTGTCTGAATCATATGTTCTTTGAACATGAGCATAATCAATTGTGTATGGTCCAGATATTACGTAATCAGTACCATCTATATTCTTAGCTTTTGTTGTTACATTACTTTTATCTGTTTTATCCATAATACCTTGATCAGTATATTTATTATAATATTGCTTTCTTTGCCACATATAATCTGCAAAAGTTATTGCATCTTCTGCTGTTTTTCTTTGATCACCAGAAAGTTCATAGATATAGTCTCTACCAGATTTACCATAATCATATCCCCATCCGCTTTCTGTTTTATAGAACCAATCAGCAACTGCCCATACAGCTACTTGATTTGGATATTCACTATAATCATCATAATTATAGTCTGGTGACATTGCATATAATATTGCACTATGATATTTATAGTCAGTTTCAGCATTTATAAAATCAGTGTTACCGCTACCTCTATATGCTTTTAAATCTAATCCTCTTACATAATAACATGCAACAACCTCAAATTCTGAACTATCTGCAAAAGTTTTACCTTTTCTTATACAGTATAAATTAGGATTATTTTCAAGAGAATTACTTCCACGACTCATCCATCTCTCTACGATTCCACCAACATCTGCATCTGACACGTTAACTGATTCTTTTGAGCTAATATTATTTATATTTCTCTGAAATATTCCAGTCTTAGGTACAAAATAACTAATTGCTGATATTATTCCTATAATAAAAGCTATTACTATTCCAATAATAATTATTTTTTTCTTATTATCAATTATAAAATTCTTTATCATTGAAATTACCTCCTTTCTATTTAATACCTCTTAAGACTTTTTTATTTATCACATAACTTCCTACTGCAATTACTGCAATACAAATTAGTGTTATTGTTAAGTATAATACTACTCCACCAGTTTTAATACCAATAATTACACTAGCTGTAGAAATGTCATCTTCATTTTGATTTTTGTTTAATACATTAGAGTCATAATCTTCAATACCTTGTTCGTTATAACTTTCTGCAATTTCAGCTTGGTTTGCAACAAGGCCTGTATTATTTTCATTCATTTTCTTTGTTACTAACAATTCAACTTCTTTTGTTTCACCTGGATTAATAATTATATCTGCTAGACTTGCTGTATAAAGATTTCCATCTGTATCTGTATACCAATCTTTGTTTAATTCTGAAGAGAATTTTAGGTCTTCTGGTAGATAATCTACTATTTGTTTTGCATATCCAGATACATCTCCTTCATTCGTTACCACAATTTTGTATTTTAAAATTACTGTTGTTGAAGGAATATGTTTTGCAACTAATTCAACTTTTGCAAAGTTTGTATCTGTGTAATTATATGTTGTTACACCTTGATCATTTTGAACTGTTATTTCATCTATATATTTGTTAAGTTTTAAGTCAAATATTGAATTTTTTATTAATCCTAAATCTATGTTTTTAATGCTTGAATTTTCTAATCTTATAGAATCTGTCATAGCAACTTTTTTACCCTCAAAAGTTGTTTCTTTTGCATCTGAGTTTAATGATTCAATTACATCATCATTTTTATATGTAGTTACTCTATATAATTTTGAATCATGTTCAAACATTACTATATATATTCCACTATTTAAATTATCAAATTTATATTCTCCAATATTATTTGTTACTGTTTGTCCAACAATATTTCCTGATTCATTTAATAATTTAACTGAAATATTTGATAATCCATTTTCTAAAGTATCTCTTTTTCCATTTTTATTTTCATCAATCCATATTCTTCCGCTTATACCTTTATTTATATTATCAGTTGGATTTTCTCCAGAGTTTTGAGAGTTTTTAATTGTATATCTTACTGTATTTGTTCTAATATTAATATTTGTTCCTGTAATAATAGCAAATGTTTCTATCTCTTTTTCTAATATATCTTCTGGTAATTCTTCTACTTTTGCTTCTACTTCTATTTTTACTCCTCTTCCTGATAAAATAGGAATTCCGCTTAATTCTAATTTGTTATCTATAAAATTCTCAACTACAAATTCTTCATTATCAATATAGTATGTTGCTTTTAATATTTTTAGTTCCTCTGGAAAATCTTGGCTTATTTTTACATATGCATTATCTTCTCCTGAGTTATTAGCAAGAATAGTATATTTAATTTTTTGTCCTTCTCTTATTTCTTCTGATAATTCTGAGCCATTTAAACTTGCACTTACTATAGCAGGTGATTTCATTGGAATACTATATGATTGAGTTTTATATATATCTTCATTAGTTACAATACAATTATTTACAATTTGTGAACTATAACCAATAGCTTTAACTCTAATTTGTAAAGTAATTTCTTCTTGAAGTTGTAATTCTGGTATATCGAGTGTAAGATTATGATTGCTTTGGTCATATACGCCCTCTAAATCATTACGTAACACAATATTTCCGTTTCTATCAGTTGATATTACATTACATTCTTCAAATTGTATTTTATCACTTAAGACATCTAATACTCTTACTAGTTCTAAATTATGATATGTTTTATTTTTTACTTTTATTATATATGTATATTCATAATTTAATCCTATTTTTGATGAATCAATTTCCGCTTCATTTATATGTTGCATTGAAATTGTTACAAGGTCTTCTCCTCTTGGAGTATTTTGCTGAATTGCATCTGTAACATCTATATTTTGTTCTTCTAATTGATCTCTATGTTCTTCTACCATAGTTTGTGTTGTTGCGACCCCCACAATTGGTGCTTCAAAAGCTTGATTATTATAGCATACTGCATAATTTGAATATGCTGCTTCATTTGTTTGTAAGTTTTCTGGAATTGTAATTTCATAATCAAAATTAATCATTTGGCCTTTTTTAAATTCATCATTTAATACTATTAAATATGATTTAGAATTTGAGTTAGCTTGGTTTGTCCATCCGTTTGCTTCATTTTGTAAATTAGTATCTGCTTCACCGTTATCTGAATAATATATATTTGCATTGCATCCATTAGTACGAATTAATGATTTTAATTGAGTTGTAAATGTAGTTGTTAAGTTTTGGCCTCCAACTGTTTTATTATTTTTAAATGGTATTCTACCTAATATTGCAGCTCCAGAAATATTAGTTTTATCATTGTTAATTAGAGAAATATTCATTATTGCATCTTTTGATTGAGTATTCATCTCGATATTTCCAACTTTATTATCTCCTTTTAATGATGTTACTACTGCATCTCCATTATAATTTGAAATACTATTTGCCATTAATATTCCTGTCTCTGAAACAAACTTCATATTTAAATTTGAAGTTGCTACTGTATTATCTTTTCCATTTACACATGTTATCTGTATAGTTGCATCTTGTGATGCCATAAATCTGTTTGTAGTTATGTTTGCACTAACAAATAAATTAGTTCCCATATTTGCAGAATTTAAAGAATACTCTGTTTGTTCTCCATTAAGAGTAACTCTAATGATTTTATTTCCATCATTATCTACATATACAGTTTGACCTCCAACACTTAGTTCATTATTACCATATAGAATATCTACATTTCCAAGTTCAACATTTTGAACATAATTTGGTAATTTAATTTCTATAACTGAATTTTTATATAATTGATATTTTTCAGAATCTGTTCTTAATGCAACTGTAAACTCTACATTATTAGCAACTGCTGTTGATAATGTATTTTTGTTACATGCTCCTTCTATTTTTGTTTCTATCTCTCTTAAATTCATTATTGCTTTTTCTTGATTTACTGAAGTCTCCATTTGATAAAATGCATTTAACCAATTCAATTCATATCCTGTTGGATTTTTTATAGCTTTATTATGTATTATAACTAACTCTTTTCCTAATACATTTTCTAATGGTTTACTTGTCTTTATTGTTATTTTATTTACTTCATTATTATATGTAAATACAAAATTATTATTTTCATCTTTGTATGAATCTTTATTAATTGTTACTATTTTATTACCACTTTCATCAAATATATCTATATGTCCATTTTCTCCCAAAATGCTTATAAAATTATCTTCATTAATATATGTTGATTTATAGTAGGCATTATTTGGTACACTATTTGCTCCAGAAACTGAATCATAAATATATTTATCTCCATCTTCTGTTAGTGTAATTTCATTAACTATATTTGAATATGCAATATCTGTAATCCATGTTGTTTGATACTCTGTTTCATGTTGACTATTATTATATATGAAACCTTTATATAACTCTTGTTTATTTGTTAATATTTTATTTGAAACATTGTCATTTATTTTTTGTACTAATTGTAATGACTCTGCTAAACTTTTATTTACTATTGTTTCAATATCATTATATGCTTTTACAGTAGCCTCAATATTCTGTCCTGATACCACAGCATTTTCTGTATATGTATTTTCTTCATATATATATATAATCTTATATTTATTAAGTCCATCTTTATTCCATACAATTTGTTCATTTTCTATATTATTGTTTTCTACAATTGTTAATTTTCCTGTTTCTTGATTGTATGTAAATTCTTTGCCAACAACAGAAACTATATTTGGTTTAACATTATTAATAACTGGAACATCTATATTTACCGTTATTTGTTGTATTGGTAAATTATTGTTTTGTATTCCAGCAAGCACTGTACTTTGTAATAAGTTTCCTTTAATACTTCCTACACTAAATGGTACATACTTATCTATTGACTGTTCAATTAATACTTCTGTTTCTCCATGTAGTTGTAAAAGTACTTTTATTTCTTTATTAATATTCACTTGATTTCCTGAATTATTTACATATTCACCTGATAATACTACTTTACTCTCTTTAGTAAAATAATCTGCAGAAATTATATTATCTTTTTTTGCTTCTATAGGAATTTCTATAACTTTGTCTGTACCTGCACTGATTTCATTTAAATAAATTATATTATTTGCAAAATCAATACATTGAATTATTCCTTGATTATCACTAAGTTCTTTTAGCTTGAAATTAGAATCTTGTATAGTGACATTAGCATTTTTTAAAATTCCTTCTTCTAACTTAATTCTTAAATACAGATTATTATTATCTGCATTAATGTCTGATACAATACTATGTATATTTCCTCTCTCGTTTCTAAAATATGCATCAAATTCTACTTGTGTACGAGCTATATTAGTTTGCTGATTTTCCAATCCTTCCCCTACTGCATAAGCTACTATCATAACAGCATTGGAAAATGTTAGCATTAAAACTAAAATAGTCGCTAATAATTTAATAAAGATTCTTTTACTCATGATATCCTCCTAAAAATTATCATAATTTTACATTGTCTATTATATTATACCCCATTTCAAGCATTTTTTCAATGTTTTTTACCTAAAAAATGTAAAAAAGTTATGTTAATTCTATTTTTATCTTTATAATTTATTTATATTCTACATTTTTTTTTATTTTTTTCAAGTCTATAAAACTATGATAAATAATCTTATTACATTTTTTTATTTACGGATATATGCTCTTTGATAATTTTTTTCCCTTTGTTTAAATTATTATTAAATTATTGTTACAAAATCATTACAATAAGTTACTTTTCTTAAGGAATAGCAAACTTCACTGTACTAATTTTACAAAATTTATTATTAATAATTTATATTTGTAACATTTATGCAAAAAGCAAAATACAATATATTATATTTATAGCTTTGTAAACATATATTAATATAGGAGGGATTAATTTGAATGAAAATGATATGCAAGCTTTGATAAATATACTTTCTAAAATGGATAAAAAAGATATAAAAACCGGTTTAAATAAAGCTTCAGCTTTCCTAAACTCTAAAGAAAAAGAATCTATTATTAATAAACTAAATAATTACAATAATAAATAAAAAATTTATTTTAAAAGGAGATGTGTTTATATGTCTGAAAAAAGCACTTCTAATGTCATGGATACTCTTAATAGTATATTAAATAATAATAAAATTCCAGATAACATGAAAGAAATATTAAAAAATATAAATAATACTGAAAATCAAAGCAACACATCTTCTGAATCTTCTATAAATTCTGAGATGCTTAATAATTTTATAGATATTCTTTCCAATCATAATAATGAAAAAACAAATGCTAAAAAGCAAGACTCTAATAATTCTTCATCTATTGATATAGAAATGATCATGAAAATGAAAACTATAATAGATAAAGTAAATAACAATAAAGATGATCCAAGAGCAAATCTGTTAAAATCTTTAAAACCTTATTTAAAAGAATCTAGAAAAGAAAAAATCGATCAGTACATTAAATTATTTAATATGAGTAAAGTAATGGAGGTTTTTAATTCTTCTGGTGGTGATAAAGAAAAATGATAACACATTACCCATATTTCAATTCATCATATTATCGATATTATCCAAATTATCACATAAATAGCAATATTTCAAAAAAACACGTTAAGGAAAATATAAATAATATCGTAAAAAAAAATAAATCATTCAATGAGATTAAAAAAGATATACCTACAGATGATAAAGAGTATTTTGACATTCTAGGAATACATTTATATTATGATGATATCTTATTAATAGCATTAATATTATTCTTATATACTGAACATATAGAAGATCAAAATCTATTTATTTGCTTAATTTTATTACTTTTAAGTTAGCTCGAAAAGTAGCCTGTTCTATTTTTTAACCTTGAAATAGAACAAATCTCGCTTCGCAAGATTTGTTCTACTTTTATATTTTATTACTATTATTAGAAGCCTTGAAGAACAGCTAAAATTTTTAGTGCCAAAAGGAACATTCCTATTGGCACACTATATTATCTTTTTCTACATATGCATAATTTTTTCTAGATGGTTCTTCTTCTTTTTCCATCTCTTTTACTATATTAGATATTCTAATTTGTGGTGATTCAATACAAGATGCTGCTATGATTGCTTTTTTATTTCCCTTTGCTCCAGCATGCGCAAGTCCTCTTAAAATTCCAAGTACAACAATGTTGTCCCTTGCTACCAGTTCAGCTCCTCCATTAACATCACCTAATATTACGATACTTCCATCAAATTCAATTTTTTGACCAGAGCGTAAAGATCCTTTATGAAATTTCGTCTCCGAACATTCTATATCTTTATTAAATGCTTTTTTTATTCCATGTAAGCCTAAAACCTTTGGGCTATCAAATTCTACTTTTACATTTATTTTACTAGTAATTATTTTTTCTACAGTTTTCATCTCATCATTTGATAATACTTTTCCTGTTACTAGTATTGGAGTTTTTTCTTCTTTATATAATTTTTTTAATTCTTCCATTTTATTTTCTAAACATGTTATTATTTCTTTTTCTTCTGCTTTATCTGAAATATTAATTAATATTTGATCTGTTTGTAATTTTATATTTATACAATTACTCATATAATTGCCTCCTATGTTTTGTATTACCTATGAAATTATATAACATTTTTTATATAAAAGCAAGTTTATGGATAATAGAACAGTCCATTTCCGGTTAGTACTGAACTTCAATTGTTGGCACAGCACTTAGATTTTCATTAATCCATGTTGCATTCATTCCGAAATACTGTCCTATTATTTCTCTAGCGCCATAAGCTGCATATAATCCATGTCCTCCATTTTCTATCATAATAACTACAGCTATTTCTGGATCATCAAATGGTGCAAATCCAACAAACCATGCATTTGTCTTATCTCCCGCTTGAGCTGTTCCAGTTTTTCCACCTATTTCTATGTTAAAATTTCTAAATATTGAGTATGCACTTCCTCCTGTTTCACTTGTAACAGATCTCATTCCTTCTAATACAGCTTTTAAATTCTGTTCAGATATTTGAACATCTTCTACTTGTTCTTTAGTAATTCCAAGTTTTTTATATACATATTCAGATATTTCTTCTTTAGAAACTTCTGATCCATCTGCATTTATTACTGATTTAATTAATGTTGGATCAACTCTTTTTCCACCATTTGTTAATATACTTAAATATCTTGCCATTTGAACAGGTGTAAAATCATTATAACTTTGTCCTATTGCAGCTGATAGTGAATCAGAAACATACCAGTCATTTCCATACTCCATTGCTACCTTTTTACTTGCAAGCGTTCCTGCACGTTCATTTGGAAGTTCCACTCCTGTTTTTGCTCCAAGTCCAAAATAATTAGCATATTTATCTAAAATATCTATTCCTACTCTATATCCCATTTCATAAAAAAAGTAGTTACATGAATGCTTAATTGCTTGTGTAATATTTAAATATCCATGTCCTCTATGTGAACTTGTGTAAAGCCAGCATACTGGATTATGTCCTCTTGGATATACTCCAGTATCATTTATCTTTTCAGTTAAGGTTACTGCTCCACTTTCTAAGGCAGAGATTGCTGTTACCATTTTAAATGTAGATCCTGGAGCATATGAACTTTGTATTGCTCTATTTACAAATGGTTTATTAGGATCATTATTGTATTTTTCTAAATCTGAACTATTAATTCCACTTGCAAACAAATCTGGATTAAAGTTTGGATAACTTGCAAGCGCAAGTATCTCTCCTGTTTTAACATTCATTACTACAGCAGCTCCAGCTTGTGCATCTGATGCCTCTCCATATGCACCTTCTTTTATCGCTTGCATATTGCTTTGTAACGCCACTTCCGTAACCTTTTGAAGATTTGCATCAATTGTAAGTATAACATCTGCTCCTGCAACTGCATCTTTTGAAATATATTCATCTGTTACTGTTCCATCAACTGCCATATCTATTTGTCTTACTCCATCTTGTCCTTTTAAATACTTTTCAAAAACATATTCAATTCCTGTTTTTCCAAAGTTATCATTCATTTTATATCCAGCATCTTTATTTGCTTCAAATTCATTTTCATTTATTTTCCCAATATATCCCACTATATGTGATGCTAACGATTGTTCAGGATAATATCTATTTGCTTCAACTACTATATTAACTCCAGGAAATTCTTTGCTCCTTTCATTAAGCATAATAGCACTTTCTCTACTGATTTTATTTGAAATAGTTATTGATCTTGTTGAACTGTATCCTTCTTCAGTAATTCTATATCTTATTGCAATAATAGCTCTTACTTCTTCAATATTTTCATTAGTTATTCCATATTTTGCCTTAAAATGTTCAAAACATTCTTCCGCTGTTAATTTTTCATCTAATTTATGTAATTGTTTCCATTTCTTTTCTCCGCACTTCATCATCAAATTTAAACTCAAATGGATTTGTTTTTATTGGAAATGTATCTTTATAGCTGTCTCCATTATTATTTAAAACCCTAATCATATTAAGAATTGTATCATTCAATACATTATTATCAAGTTTTGTTTTATAAAATTCTAAACTAAATCCCATATTAGTTCCTGCAATAACATTCCCTGTTCTATCTAATATTGATCCTCTTGCAGCTTCAAGAGTGCTTTCTCTTGTTAATCTAGTATTTGATGTTTGCCTATATTCTTCTCCATGGATTACTTGCAAATCAAAGAGTCTAATAAGTAATATTATTCCAATTATATATATAAATGTAATTATAATATTATATCTTAATCTTAAATTAGCTTTTAAAACTCTTTTCATTATTTGCACCTCCATTTCTATATTTAATACTAGTTACCCAAAAAGTCAGTGAAACTATAAATGGACTAACCATTTCTGGTTTCCCTAATTTAAAAGTATCTTGTTAATATTTTTGATTGTTTAAAACAGCTTTCTATATATACTCCGTCCTTTTTTTAGTAAAGGATATAGAATTATAGTAAGAATTGAATTATATAATATCTCAACTAAAACTATTTTTATAAAAGCAAATACCTGTACACCATATGATAAAATAATACAGTTCAATATATAAGCTGCAAGTTCAAATAATAATGTTGCACCCATAACCATCAAAATAATAGTTATTTTGCTATCTTTTGAAAAATTTTTGTCAAGATATCCTCCTGAATAGCCCACAATGCCAAGTAAAATTCCGGTAATTCCAATGTTCTTACTAATAAATATATCTAGCAATATTCCGTAGCACACTCCGTGAAACTGTTCCTACTCTTCTTCCTGCAAATAGCCCTAGGAATAAAACATATACAATAAATAAATTTGGTTTAATTCCTGCTATTGTAAAGGAAATAAAAAAGTTAGCTTGTAAAAAATATATTAATAAAAAAACTAAAAATGTAGATAAGATAATTAATGTTTTTTTCACCTTTTTCTCCTTTTAATTAATCCTTTTTTTTCTTTATTTTTGCTGAAACAAAGAAAATAATAGAAGATAAAAGACATATCACAATATCTTCTATTTTTATACTTAAATTTCTATATAGCCCAAGATATATTAGTGTAAAAAATCCTATTAGTGAAATTATACTTGCACTATATCCAACGATTTTAGTCACCTTTTCTCCATAACTTGTTATCATTTTTCATCACCTTTAATTTGTTATAACTAAAACTGCATTTAGTTTTTCAAAATCAACTGCAGGTTTAATTTCAGCATATCTATCTGTTATATTCTTTTTATTAACAATTTTATCAATTGTACCTATATAAATACCTTTAGGGTATATTCCTCCAAGTCCTGATGTTTCTATACTATCTCCTTGTATTAAATTTGCAGTTGTTGGAATATATGTTGCACGAAGATTACTACTGTCTATATTACCTCTACAAATAACACTATCTTTAGATGTACTTATACTTGCACTAATTGTATTAGAACTATCAATAATTGTTTGCACTTTTGCTGTATGATCTGTTACAGAAATAATATGTCCTACTAATCCCTTATCTGCAATTACAGTCATGTTAGGTTCAATTCCATCCTTACTTCCCACATTTATTACAAGTATATTACTAAAATTACTTATATCTTTATTTATAATATAAGCTGGCATTGTTGTGTAATTGCTATATTTTTCTGTTAAATTCAAATATTCTTTTAATGTTGAATTTTCAGCTTTAATAATTTCTAATTCTCTTAAAGATTTTTCAAGCTCACTATTTTTTTGCTCTAAATTTTTATTTTCTTCTTTTAATCTATCCATATCAGCAAAGAAAATATTATTACCAGATATTTTATTTTTTAAATAAGTAATTCCTGTTTGAAATGGCATAACAATATTGCTAAATGCACTTTCAATATGTGTAAGTTTGGTTATATTTATATTTGTCAATATTACTAGCAAGACAAGTATAATTATCGTAATAATAATTCCAACAAATCCTGTTTTCTTCTTATACATTATGCCACTCTCCTTCTAATTTTTATATATTTATCTTCTTTTGCGAGCGTTAATTAAAACTGTCTTTAATCTTTCTAAATCTTCCAATGTTTTTCCTGTTCCTTTTACAACACAATCTAATGGTTCATCAGCAACATACACTGGCATCCCTGTTTTTTCACTTAGGAGCTTATCTAGATTTTTAATAAGTGCCCCTCCTCCAGCAAGTACTATTCCTTTTTCCATAATATCTGATGCAAGTTCTGGTGGTGTCTTTTCAAGTGTTGCTTTTACTATTTCTATAATTTCCATTATAGATTCTTTCATTGCCTCTTCTACCTCAGTAGAACTTAATATTATATTTCTAGGAAGCCCTGTAGTTAAATCCCTTCCTCGTACTTCCATTGTCTCTTCAGTCATAAGTGGTAGTGCACATCCAATTTCTAGTTTTATTTCTTCTGCTGTAGTTGTTCCAATAGCTATGTTTAATTCTTTTTTTACATAGTCAACTATATCTTCATCTAATTCATCTCCTGCTATTCTTAAAGAATTACTAACTACTACTCCGCCTAAGGATATAACTGCAACTTCAGTTGTGCCTCCTCCAATATCAACAATAATACTTCCACTAGGTTCTGCAACATCAAGTTCTGCTCCTATGGCTGCTGCCATTGGTTCTTCTATTAAATATACTTCTCTTGCTCCTGCATGAAGTACTGACTCCTCAACTGCTCTTTCTTCTACCTCTGTAATTCCAGAAGGAACACCTACTACTACTCTTGGCTTTCCTACATTATATCTACTTGACACTTTCTGTATAATGTTTTTCAACATTAATTGTGTTGCTGTAAAATCTGCAATTACCCCATCTTTTAATGGTCTTACTGCTTTTATTCCTTCTGGTGTTCTACCTAACATATCTTTTGCCTCTATACCTGTAGCAAGTATTTCTCCTGTTTTTTTATCAATTGCAACCACTGATGGTTCTTTTATAATAATTCCTTTCCCTTTTAGTGTTACAAGCATATTTGCTGTACCTAAGTCAATACCAATATCTTTTCCACCAAAATTAAATAATTTCATCTTTTTATCTCCCTTTCTATTTTCTTTTTTGCAAGTATACTCTCATAGTTATTGTCTCCAATAATTATATGATCCAGTAACTCTATTCCCATAATATCTGCAGCTTCATATATTCTATCTGTTGCCCTGTAATCATTTTTACTTGGAGTTGAGTCTCCACTTGGATGATTATGTACAAGTATTATTTTAGGAGCTTGCATTTTTATTGCTTCAAGTAAAATTTCTTTTGGTTCAAGTATTGCATAGCTTGTACCTCCATAAGAAACATCAACAATTTTCATAACTACATTTTGTGTATTTAGTATTATAACTTTTGCAATTTCTCTTTTTTCATACTTTAGCTCTTCCATTAATAGATTTGCTACATCTTTTGGCTCTTTTATTTTTATCTTTAATCGATTAATTGGTTTTGACATTCTTCTTGCAAGTTCACATACTGCTAAAAGCTGGATAGCTTTTACTTTTCCAATTCCTTTAATCCTTGTATATTCTTCAATTGATATTTCTCCGCAAGAATCTTAAATCATCACTTTGATTTTCTCCTTTTAATTTTAAAATTCTTTTTGCAAGTTCAATTGAATTTTCTTTTTTTGTTCCACTTTTTATTATTATTGCTAATAACTCCGAATTTGATAATACTTTAGCACCATACATTTCTAATTTTTCATATGGTCTTTCTGATGCCGGGGTTTCTTTCATTTTTACTGACATAACTTGTCCTTTCTCTAAAGCCCCTACCCCCATATTTTAAATAGTTTTTCAAATTTTACGATAGATAAATATTGCTAGCGCCATTCCTAATATACTTGAAATATTAATCTTAAACATTAATCCAAATGTTATTTTAATTACACTTAAATCTAGCTCTAATGGAGAAGAAAGTCCGAACGTTTCACCATACCCAAGCCACCATAAAAAATCTATTTTTGATGCAAGCTCTCCTAAGAGCCCTCCTATTACTATCCCTGATAGTATAAATAAAATTAATATCCAAATATTTTTATCTTTAGTTGCCATCTATATTTCCTCCTCTTTGCTTACGGATATAAGCAATTTTACTTTTGTAATTATATATTGATTTTATATTTTTTTCAAGTAAAATTAAAGAATATTAATATAAATTATATTAATAATTTATTACACCATTGATTTTATATATAACTCTATTTCTATAGTTCACCTTTTTTATATTTAATTCATATACTATCGTAAATTACCAAATTTTTATCATTTCTTTTTTATTATATCGGTAGTATAATATAATTAAAGAGGTAGGAGGATAACACATTATGAATATTGAAAAATTAAATGAAAATAAAGTTAGAATTACTTTAAATATGCATGATTTAGAAGAAAAAAAAGTTGACTTTCATTCTTTTATGTCAAATTCAATTGAGTCACAAGAACTATTTTTAGATATGTTAGAAGAAGCAGAAAAAAAAGTTGGATTTGTAACTGACGATTATAGAATTATGGTTGAAGCAATCGCTTTAGCAAATGGGAATTTTATTTTTACTATTACTAGAAGTCTTCCTGACCATACACATGAAAAATATAAAAGAAAGAAAATACATATTAATAACAAGGCAAAAAATTTTAATAAAAACAAATCTATATACTGTTTTCAAAATTTCGATGATTTTTGTGCTTTTTGCCATTGTATTAATCTTAAAATACCTATTGAATATAAAAACATTTTAAAAAGCACATCATTATATTTATATAATAATAAATTCTATTTAGTTTTTAGTGATATTAACTTAAATTTTAAATTAATTAAAAACATTTCTTCAGTTATTTCTGAATTTGGATCTTTTATTAATTCATCAGAGTATTTTGAGAGAAAATTAAAAGAGCATGGGAATATAATTATGAATAATTATGCTATTAATACTTGTTTAAAACATTTTTAATTTATATAAATACAAAAAACACACTAACCGTATGAAGTGAACCCAAATTGTTAGACAAAAAAGTTTAACAATTTGGGTTCACTTCACATTTCCAGTTTGAGTTTTTTTATTAATATAGAAAATACTGTAACCATTTTTAGTTACAGTATTCTCCCAAGAAAAATTATGCTATTTAGGGCGCACTCTTCATACGTACCCAAGTACGCCCAGTTTGTTTATTATTCTTCTTCTTTATTCTTTTCTCTTTTAGCTATAATTATAAATATTACTGTTAAAACTGCTATCATTCCTGCAATGGCAAGTAATGTTTGCTGTGTTGTCCATTTGTTTGCTCTTGTTTTTGCTTCTTCAT
>CAMYVO010000009.1 GCA_947302485.1 uncultured Clostridium sp.
TATTAAATTTATATTACATTTTTATGTCAAAATATATCGATATACATAAAAATCCCTACGGAATATATATTCCGCAGGGATAAAATTTATATTCTTTTTTCTTTATATTTATATACCACCTTTCCAAATTTAATTTCATTTAATTTTTTTTGTAATTCAATAATAATCAATGGAGATAAAGAAATAGCTATTGTGTACATCCACTGCATGCCGTTTAATGGTGTTAATTTAAATATTTGTGCAATTTGTGGTATACATACAACTCCTACTTGCAAAACAATCCCTAGTAAAAATGCACCTACTAAATATTTATTTTTAAACACTCCAACTTTAAATATTGATTCATCACTTTTTATATTAAATGAATGCACAAGTTCCAGTAGCCCTAAGGATAAGAATGCCATAGTTCTTCCTACCTCCAAACTATACATACTATTTCCAATACTAAATGCTAAAAGTGTTAGCATTCCTATCATCATTCCTTCAACTAGTATTTTTACAGATAATCCATCTGAAAATATCCCTTTTTTAGAATCCCTTGGTTTTCTATTCATAATATCTTCGTCTTCTGGCTCTAGCCCTAGTGCAATTGCTGGAAGAGAATCTGTAACTAAGTTAATCCATAAAAGCTGTATTGCAAGAAGTGGTGATTTTAGTCCAATTAATAACCCTATAAATATAGTTACAATTTCTCCAACATTTGTAGCAATTAGGAAATGAATTGCTTTTCTTATATTATCATATATATTTCTTCCTTGTTTTACTGCCTTAACAATAGTTACAAAATTATCATCTGTTAATATCATATCTGATGCGTTCTTTGCAACATCTGTTCCATTCTGTCCCATAGATACACCTATGTCTGCTTTTTTTAATGCTGGTGCATCATTTACACCATCTCCAGTCATTGCTACAACTGAACCTGTGGTTTGGAATGCTTTTACAATTTTCACCTTGTGTTCTGGAGAAACTCTAGCAAATACAGAGTAATCCATAATTTTTTTATTTAAACTTAGCTCTGGGATTTTATCTAATTCTTCCCCAGTTATAGCTATATCATTTCCCCTTAAAATGCCTATATCCTTAGCTATTGCTTTTGCAGTTGCTATATGATCTCCTGTTATCATTACAGTTTTAATTCCTGCTTTTCTGCATGTATTAATTGCTTCTTTAACTCCCTCTCTTGCTGGATCTATCATACCAATAAGTCCGCACAAACGTTAATTTTTTTTCTATATTTTCTGTATTTATTTTATCTGGAAGATTTTTTACGTCTGTAAATGCTACGGCAAGAACCCTTAAAGCTTTATCTGCCATAATATTATTTTGCATTTCTATCTTTTCTTGAAAATGATCCAAAAGTGTCTTACCCTCTTTAGTCATCTTGCATCTTTTAACTAACACATCTGGTGCTCCTTTTGTAATAATACGATATCCTCCTGCGGTTTTGTGTATTGTAGTCATTAGTTTTCTATCTGAATCAAATGGAATATCATATATTCTTTTCATTTGTTCATACAGTTTATTTTTATCTTTTCCATTTTCTATAGCCTCTCTTACAATTGCTGTTTCTGTTGGTTCTCCAGTTATAATTGTATTATTTCTATCGTTTGAAACTCTTACATCCGTACACATACATGCAAGTTCTAATATAAATTCTCTTTCTTTTTTAGATACAATTATTCCTAATTCGTTTCTAAGTTCTACTACTTTCATTTTGTTTTGTGTTAAAGTTCCAGTTTTATCAGAACAAATTACACTACTACTTCCAAGTGTTTCTACTGCAGGTAATTTTCTAATTATTGCATTTTTCTTTGCCATTTTTGTTACTCCAATAGAAAGCATTATTGTAACTATTGCAGGAAGCCCTTCAGGAATTGCAGCTACTGCTAAGCCTATAGATGTCATAAACATTTCATTTGCTGGTATTTTCTTTAATATTCCAATTATGAATATTAATACGCAAATTAAAAGGCATGCTATTCCAAGTGTTTTTCCAACTTGTTCTAATTTCTTTTGTATTGGTGTTTGTGGTGCTTCTCCATCTATAATCATATTTGCAATTTTTCCAACCTTTGTATTCATACCTGTATCTGTAACGATTGCTTCTGCATGCCCATTTGTAACAGTTGTTGTTGCAAATACCATATTTAAAGTATCACCAATGCTTGTATTTTCTTTTAAAATAGCTTTAGCATTTTTTAGTACAGGGACAGTTTCTCCAGTTAAACTTGATTCTTCTACTTTTAATTCATGGGAATTTATTAATCTTGCATCTGCTGGAACAAATCCTCCTGCTTCTAAAAGTATAATATCTCCTGGTACTACATCTTCTCCATTAATAGTGAAAATTTTGCCATTTCTTTTTACATTCGCTGTTGGAGCAGACATTTTTTTAAGTGCTTCTAAGGATTTTTCTGCTTTACTTTCCTGAGCAAGTCCCATACACGCATTAAATACAACTATTGCAATAATTATTATAGAGTCAATATAGTCTCCTGATTTTTCTATATATGCCATTATAGCTGAAATAACAGATGCTGCAATTAATATTAAAATCATAAAATCTTGAAACTGTTGTAGAAATCTAATAAATAAGCTCTGCTTCTTTTTCTCTTTTAAAACATTTTTACCATATTTATTTATTCTTTCTTCTGCTTGTCTATCTGTTAATCCTGAATGTAAATTTGTTTTTAACTTATTTATTACTTCTTCTATTTTTAGTGTTTCCCACATATATTTCACTCCTTTGCATAAGTTGTCTTTATACATATATATGTGCTTGTACAAAGATTATGAATAAAGAGTAATAAATTCTTAAAGAATTTATTACTCTTTATTTTTAGGTTGTCTATATTCCATACATTTTTGGTCTTATTATTAAGTATTCTAAAAAAAGTTAAATTATCTTTATACATTTTATGTTTTTGTTTTGGAGAAAATAATGGTGCAAAGTAAAAATGTCCATCAACAATAACTACTACTCCTACATATGGTCTCCTTGCATTTTTATTATATGCAATATGATTATCATACTCACTTAAATAATTAATATAATTGTCATTTATAGTATAAAAATTTAATTTCTCTAATTTTATTTTCTTATAACTTTTCATGGGCTCCTCCAAATAAAATAGGAGAGTACTTTTTATAGTACCCCCCTTATAAATTTTCGAGAACTCGTTTATAAGATTAACTTAAAGGCTCGTTCTAACCTAGTTTTTGATAAATCGCTTTATCTTTATTATTATATTCATTATACTTTAGTTTATTTAAAATTTCAATACATTTTATTAAAATTTCTATATAATTTTTATGTAAATTTTTTAATTATTTTACTCAGTTACTTGATTTAATAATCCTTCATAACTCTGAAACTTTTCATCTATTCGACTCTGACATTTTTTAAACACTTCTACTAATGAATTTATATTACCAGTTGTTTGTGCCTCATATAAAGCATCTCTATATTCTTTATTATATTCATTGTCAATAGCAATAAGATCAATATTATTTTCTATACATTGCCTTAAAATTATAAATCTTCCAATTCGTCCATTTCCATCTTGAAAAGTATGAATATGTTCAAACTTTTGATGGAAATCTGCAATAGCATTAATATCTTTTTTGCTTTCTTTCCAATCTTCTAATAAATTATACATATTATTTTCTACCAAATGTGGTTCGCATAATTTTAAATCTGTTTTTGAAAGTCTGTTTTCATATTTTTTCCATTTTCCTATATTATCAATTTCATCATCTATACTACCTTTTTTTAATGTTCTATGCCAATCCCATAATAAATATTTATCAAATGGTTCATCTAATGTATTTATAATGTTATCAAATAACTCTAATGAATTTTTTGTCTCTATAACATCATCTAGATAATGTTCTCCATTTACCTGTTTATGTTCTAATAAATCTATCAAATTTTCCCTACTAAATGTACTTCCTTCAAGCTTATTAGAATGATATAAATACTCTATTTTAATTGCATCATATAAAGAATTTTTTATTTTTGATAGTTTTTTCATGATTTGTGTTGATATTTTCATAGAAAATTCCTCCTATTTTAATATTGTTATGATATTACTTTAAACTTTCCATTTTATTTACAAATATTATAACATATCCTATTTTAATTTCATAGATAATAATTTAGAAATACCATTTTCCTCCATAGTTACACCATATACGCTATCTGCTGCTTCCATTGTACCTTTTCTGTGAGTTATTACAAGGAACTGTGTATTTTTTGTAAATTTCTTTAAATAATCTGCAAATCTATATACATTTACATCATCAAGTGCAGCTTCAATTTCATCTAATACACAAAATGGAGATGGATTAATCTTAAGAATTGCAAACAAAATTGCAATAGCAGTAAATGCTTTTTCTCCTCCTGATAATAGATTCATATTTTGAAGTTTCTTTCCTGGTGGCTGTACCCTAATATCAATTCCACATTCTAATATATTCTCTTCATCTGTTAATATAAGCTCTGCTTTACCACCACCAAATAGTTCTCTAAATACTTCAGAAAAGTTTTGGTTTATCATTTTAAATTGTGCGCTAAATTGTTCTTTCATTATAGATGTCATATCTTGAATTACTTTTTTTAGTTTTGCAATTGAATCTTCAAGATCAAGTCTTTGTTCACACATAAAATCATATCTTTGGCTTGTTTGCTTATATTCTTCTATAGCGTCAATATTTACACTTCCAAGTCCTTTTATTTGGTTCCTTAAACTATTTACTTTTTTAGTAGTTTGTGATACATTCTCTGGTTTTTGGTATTCGGTAGCATTATTGGGTGTTAATTCATACTCTTCCCATAAATTATTTATAACTGTCTCAATATCTTCTTCTAATTTGGTCTCTTTTACTTCTAGTTTTACTATCTGTGCTTTTAAATCTTCTATTACTTCAAACTGAGATAATATTTCCTTTTCAGTTTTCTGTAGTTTCTCGTTTTCTTCTTTTCTTTCTTGTTTTAATTTATCTACTTCACCATCACTAGAATTAACCCTTTCTTCAATTTCTTTTATCTTGTTTTCGCAAGTTTTAATAGTTTCATTTAAAAACTCATTATCTTTAGTAATTGATTCCATTTGTTCTTTCTTATTACTAACACTAATATTGTTATTTTGTATATCTTGGTTAATTCTTTCTACCATTTCATCAATAGATGATTCGCTCTCGTCAAAAGAAGATACCGAAATCTTTAAATTTGTTACATCAAAATTTAAATCATCAATATACTTTTGGTTATCCTTATTTAAGCTGCTTTCACTTTCAATTATCTTATTTAATTCTCTACTCTCTTGTGTTAAATTCTCTATTTCAGCCTTTTTATCTTGTTGCTCTTTTGCAATAATTTCTTTTTGTTCATCTATTCCAATAATCTCTTCTTTAAGTTTATTTAATCTTTGTTCTAATTTCTTTATATTTTCATCAACAGATATAACTTTTTGCTTATCTGTTGCATAAGTAATATCTATTTCTTGTAGTGCACTTTGAAGGCTTGTAACCTCTTCTAAAACATCTTCTATACTTTGTTTATATTCTTCTTTTTCTTTTTCAATATTTTCTATTTGTTTCTTAGATTTTTCTATTTGTTTTCCAAGTTCTTCTATTTCTTTTTTTCTTCCTAATATATTTACACTTTTAGCCTGAACAGAACCACCACTAATTGCTCCAGATGGATTTATAACATCACCTTTTAAAGTAACTATTTTAAAGGCATAGTGATTTTGTTTTGCTAAACTTATTGCATCTTGCATATCATCTACTATTGCTGTTCTGCCAAGTAAGTTTAGAATTATATCTTTAAATTTTGCATTTACCTTAACTAAATCTGATGCAATTCCAATATATCCATCTATTCCTTTTGTAGATATCTTTTCAAGTTTTTTTCCTTTAACAGTGCTAATTGGTAAAAAAGATGCTCTTCCTAAATTAAATTTTCTTAAATGCTCTACTAATTTTTTTGCTTCATCTTCTGTCTCTGTTACTATGTTTTGAATAGCTCCTCCAAGTGCCATTTCAATTGCTGTTTGATACATATTTTCTACAGATATAATATTTGCGAGTACTCCATACATACCTTTTGCAAGATTAGCATTTTTATCACAATCTAGTAAAAGAGATTTTACACTTCTTGCATATCCTTCTTTTTCTCTTTCTGTTTCAATTAAGAATTTTTGTCTTGCTTCTTTCATTCTCATATCAGTAGTAAGAGCCGAAATTTGATCATCATATTTTTTTATTTTATTTGTACTTTCTTCCTCTTTTTTAGAAGCACTTTCTAATGAATTTAATATTTTATTCCTTCTTGATTCAATTTCATTAAATGTTTTAGAAATATCTTCTTTAGTTAGCCTGCTACTATCAAGTTCAGAAATTGTGGTCTGAATTTCTAATTTTACTGTCTTTTGCCTTTTTTCTAAGCTTTCTAAGTTAATTTCTAGTCCACTAATCTGTCCAGAAAGTTCATATTTTCTATCTGATTTTTCCTCTATAGCCTTTTTCTTTTCTTCAATTTCTAATTCTTTTTTAGATAATCTAGATGTAAGTTTTTCAAGTTCTTTTTCTTTTTCTTCAAGTTCTTTTGCAAATTTCTCTCTATTTGCAAATAAAGAATTTTTCTTTTCTAATTTTGCATTTTTTTCTTCTTCTAACTGCTTATTTCTTTCTTTTATCTCTTTAATTTCTTCTTCATATCTAGAATAGTTTTCTTCGTTATTTTTTATTCTTTCTTTTGCAACATTAATATCAGAATTAATTTGTTCTTTTTCTTTTTGGCTTTCAAATCCAATATTCTGCATATTTTCTATTTTATTTGTAATATCATCAATTTTCTTTTTTGTTTCTTCTTTTAAAGTATTTATTTGATTCATCTTTGCATTTTCTTGCTCATTTTGGTCTTTAAAAACCTTTGAATCTTCTTGTACTTTAGCAAGTTTCTCTTTGTTACTATCTATATTGTATAAAAAAAGTCCTACTTCAATATTTTTTAATTCTTCTCTTAAGTTTAAATATTTTTTTGCTTTTTCTGCTTGATTCTTTAGTGGTTCAATATTGCTTTCAATCTCTGATAAAATATCATTTATTCTAAGT
The DNA here is from genome assembly GCA_947302485.1 of uncultured Clostridium sp. Lineage (GTDB taxonomy): Bacteria > Bacillota > Clostridia > TANB77 > CAG-508 > CAMYVO01. The sequence goes on from CAMYVO010000009.1 coordinate 7,123, forward strand.
AAATTTAATTTTGTATGTTCTAATTTCTTTTCAGATTCACCTTTTCTAGTTCTATACTTTACAATTCCTGCAGCTTCCTCAAAAATATGTCTTCTATCTTCTGATTTATTACTTAATATTTCATCTATTTTTCCTTGACCAATAATTGAGTATCCATCCTTACCAATTCCCGTATCCATAAATAGTTCTAAAATATCTTTTAATCTACATGGTGTTTTATTTATATAATAACCAGATTCTCCGCTTCTATATAACTTTCTTGTAACTGTAACTTCTGTATACTCTACAGGAAGTTTGCCATCTGTATTATCAAATATTAATGAGGCCTCTGCAAATCCCAATGATTTTCTATTCTGTGTTCCAGCAAAAATAACATCCTCAGACTTTGCTCCTCTTAGGGATTTCATACTTTGTTCTCCAAGTACCCATTTAATAGCATCAGAAATATTACTTTTCCCAGAACCATTTGGTCCGATTACAGTTGTAATTCCTGGCATAAATTCTAAAACTGTTTTATCAGCAAATGATTTAAACCCATGTAATTCTAATCTTTTTAAATACATTTATTTACCACCTTTAAGGGGTCCAAAAAGGGTCAGCCCCTTTTTGGACCTCAATGTTTTTTCGTTTTTTATCATATCCTAAAATCAGCTTAAAATCAAGATTTTTAGACAATATTTTTTAAACAAAAATCAAGGGGTCCAAAAAGGATTTTACCTTTCTTTTGCCCCCCTTGATTTTTCTATTACTTAAATATATAATATACTTAAACCAAGGAGAAATATATGTATAAAGAAACCTTTGACTTTTATAGTCCTGTAAATTTAAAAATATATAATTTAGAAGAAACAGTTAGATACCAACTAAAAGTATTAGAAAATTTAGATACATTAACAAAAACGCATAGTGAAAACGTTGGAAATCTTACTTGCCGTGTTTGTGAATATCTAAAGCTAAATAAAAAATTTATTGCAAATGCAACAGTAAACGGATACTTGCATGATATAGGTAAACAATTTATTCCTATACAGATATTAAATAAACCTACTAAGCTTACTCCTGAAGAATTTGAAATAATGAAAACACATACAACACTAGGATATAACCTATGCATGCAAGATATAAAGCTTCGTCCATATGCTGTTGGTGCTTTAAATCACCATGAAGCATTAGATGGAACTGGATATCCAAATGGATTAACAAAAAAAGACATTCCTTTTGTCGCTCAGATTATTCGTGTTGTTGATGAATATGATGCTATTGTCACCAAAAGGAAATATAAAACACATGTTAATATATCTGAAACGCTAAAAGAATTAATTAAAGATGCTAGACCAACAAAAGAATTAATTGCACTTGATCATTTAGCAGAAATTCATAAAGTAGGTAAAATAAACGGAAAAGTATTAAAAGCTTTGTTTAAAGTAGTTATTGATGATACTAAGTATGAAATAAGCTGTATATATGATTACATAGATTATTTAAAACAAGAAATTAAAAGATTGCAAAATATACAAAAATTTAGACAAAAATCTGAATCTGCAACATCTGAATATAAAAGAGAATATTATAAAGAATGTATGAAGGTTTCATTTAAGCAAGGTGAAAATTTTGATAATTATGAAGAAATATTACAAGAGTATCAAGATGCATTGCAGACAAGAAGTGATATTATAAAAAGACTATTTGAAGAAATAAGAATTATAAAGAAGTTAAAAATTTAATTAAAATATTTAAAAATAATACATAATAAAAAGCAAACTTTTTATTATGTATTATTTGTTATGTCTCAAAAAACCGTTTAAACCATTTTTTTATTTTTACAAAAATTGATTCTTTATACATTACTATAGAATTTTCATCTGTTTCTTCGAGAGTATCTTTATTTTTAAATTTTTTATCCAGATCATATTTTTTTCTTTTTACTTCTTCTATTTTATCTCTGTCATATTTTTCTTTTGCAATAATTCTCTCTTTTTGATAATCTGTTGCCCAATAGTCTCTAAAAATATTTGCTAATATCGCTTTAGTTTCTTCTAATAATACTTGTTCTTCAAAAGTCTTATTTGTATCAATTTGAAAGTTATAAGTTTTTAATTGTTCTTTCTCAAACATATCTCTCAATTCTTTTGGTATTTTATTAATACTTTCGTTAGGTACATATTTTAAAATCTCTACAATCTCCTTATATGCTTTAGGATAGTTATCTTCCATTACTTATATCTCCTTTAACTTTTGTGATTAAATGTAATTTTTCTTCAAATTTTATACATTTGCTTTCATTTTCATTCATATTATCAATCCTTGTAAAAAAAGTTGTTAATTGTTTTTCTCTATTTATCGTGAATTTATCCTTTCATCTATTTTTCTTTGAACAACATTTCTCGCTACATCTTTTTTTTCAATATTTACATTAACAGTTTTTTTACCAATTTGATTTGGTGTTATTGTGTATATTTTAGAAGATTCATCTTTAAAAAATACATCTGATTTTTGATCATGAAAATGCGATAACGTACTTACTCCATCTATTCTATCATTTCTATTAAAACTGTGATACTCTTTGTTCTGTGTTATTTCTTTTACATATTCCATATACTTATCTAGTAAATCAAATTGAACTTGTTCTTCTTTTGGAGTTATTTGTTTGTATTTATCATAAAGAAATTCAACTACTGATAAAACATCATTTCTTCCATCTGGTGTAGTTAATTGTTTTATCCTATCAGGCCTAATAGTAATTTGTTTTCCCAGTATTGTATGCATATTCCATTTATCAACTTTTAAAGTATCAAAATCACTATAACTTCCATACATTTCTTTAAACATTTCATATTCTAATCGTCTATTTGGATAATCTTTTTTTTCTATATTTTTTCTTTTTGATTCATCTACCTCATTATAAGTAAATTCTTCTCCTTTAATTAAATCAAGTGTATAATAGTTACTTGCTGACATTTCATCCATTTGAAATTCATACAGGAATTCAAGTTTTTCTTTATCTTCTTTATATGCTCCACTTAATAGCTCTTTGTTCCATTGTTCACATTTATAATAATACTCATGTTTTTCTTGCTCAGATGCCGTTCCATTTTCAATAGCATCTCTAATTCCTTGGTTTTCCTTTTGATAATATGGATTAAATAATCTATTAGCTCTCCATTTTAACCATACATCCCAAGTTTCTAATGCTCCTTCAATTCCTTTAGAGAAAAAAATTGATTTTTTTTCATCAATACCCTTTGAATTTCTTCCGATTTGTGCTTTTAACCCATTACTATCTATAGAATTTTTATCTTTTTTAAGCGAATAATGAAAAAAAGTATTTTCTAGTTCGACATCAGATAATGTACTTATATCTATCATTTTTATATTTCCATTATTATTTTCTTTTTCCATGTCTCCTTGATAGATTTCCCTTTGCTCTGTAATTATTTGTACTTTTCTTGATTCTGTTGCATTACTTTCAATTTTTTGTTTTTCATCCAATGCATCTAGCTCCTCCATTAATTGCTCAAAAGAACTAATTTCTTTTTCTTCTTCAAGTAATTTTGATATATGTACAAAAGCTAATCTAGGTATCCATTCATCAAGTTGCGCTTCTGTCATTTGTCTTTTGGTATGAATATAATGCTCATTTTCAATATAAAATTTTTCTTGCATATATTTTATCCACTTTCCATCATGTATACCAGTAATATCATAATATCTGCTTTCTGAAAGTCCAGATGCTTGCATTAAATTATAATCATTTTCTAAATAATCATATTTTCCTTCTGGATAAAGCTCTACAACATAATGGCTTCCAGATTGTAGATTATCAAGTTGTGGTACTTGGCAATTATCTATTTTATTTCTAATTCCTTCCCTTCCGCATAACTCTTAATATATTTATCGTTTCTGTAGCCAATTCTTCACAGCATCCATGAACATATTTTGCAGTTATTTGTTCATCACTAAGTCCTCTTGCTCTTTCTATGTTTTTTATATACTCTATAAATTTTAATACTACCTCTTCTGAAGTATCTTCTCTACTAAAATTTGGAATAGGTATCTCTTTTATTATTTGTTGCACTTCATTCTCCAAAATATGTCCTCCTTTCACTAAGAATTATATACTTATTATTTTATTTACTATTTTTTACATATATTTCAAAAGAGTTTCATATGCTACTGGAATTTTGTTATATCATCAATTCTTCCTGCAAAATATGGATTTTCTTTTCCTTTTTCTCTTAAGAATAATGCAAATGTATTATCAACATAGAAATATCTTGGTTCTTCCTTTTTAGGTTTTGTATTAAATGCTGTTGCATCAAATTTCATATCTATTGCTGCTTCACTCTTTATCTCTCCACCTTTTTCATCTAATGATAACTTTATAGTCTGTATTGCCTTATATATTTTCCCCTCAGTATAAATTGGATCAGCAGTTTGAAATATTTTTCCTTCTAATTCTTTATATTCTTTTTTTTCATTAAAAGTTAAATTTGGAGCTTTAAACTCATCAATACTTTTAAATGATTTATCTCCTTTATATTTTTTAGATTCACTATTCATATTTGTGTATATTTCATTAAATGAACTTCCTTTAGGATTTTTACAAAAGATTACTTCATCATTTGTTTTAGTATTTATTAAAATTGCAAAATCATCTTTTGAATTGTAATACAATACTTTAATTTGATTTCCAACAGATTCGTTTGTGTTTTTATCTATACCGAAATATTGAACATCTTTATATTCATTTCCAAATTTATCGTTATCTAATTTATCAAATTCTTTTAAAAATTCAAATTTTCTGAATAGCATTGTGTAAAGGAAATATCTTCTACTACCTGTATCATTGGGATTATTTAAACCATTTTCTGACCAATCAAAGTCATTTAAAATATCACTTGTCTGATTGAATTTTTCTTTAATACTACTTTCTATTTTTCTCTTTAAGTCTAATGTTTTTAATCCATATATTTTGTAGTAATATTCTTCTGATAACATTGTTTCATTAAAATCTTCTTTATTTAGGTTTTCTGCAATTTTTAATTGAGGTGTAAATACTACATCTTTTTTTACAACTTCATTTTTCATATCATTCCAAACTAATTGGAATGTTCCACACCAACTACTGTCTGCTGTTATTTTATCATTCATAGTAGGTACAATAGATATTCCATCTATCTTTTCTAATGTAGTAATACTTTTATTGTCTTTTTTAGTAATTATCTTAACAGTAACTACTACTATAATAATTAATAATATTATGATTATACTTGATATTAATATCTTTTTCTTCATTATTCATCCCACCTATTTTATAATCTAACCATCCATCAGTTCTCAAGAATATATTTACTATTTTTTAAAATGTAAGAATTTTAATATTTTATATACAATACGTTTAAATATAGACTCTTTATATTCAGTAATTTGTTCTTCTTTTGTAATTATATTTTCAATATTATTGTTTTCATTTATTTTATTATTTCTTGCCTCAAAATTGATTACATATTTTTCTCTTAAGATTTCTTCTTTTCTTTGTAATATTTCTCTATCTATTTCTATTAGTTCTTTTCTTTTTTCTGGCAAGCAAAGATAATCACGATATATTAATGATAAAATAATTCTAGTTTCATGTAATAACTCTTGATCATTTATGCTTTTTGAATAATCTATATTTGTTATGTATCCGTTTATCTCTATTTTTATATACCATGTTTATAAATCCTTGTGGTATTTTATTATATAAACTTTTTTCCATATGATTAATAATATCATATACTTCACAAAAAGCTTGATTAATAGTAGTATCCATTATCTTTCTTCTCCATCATCTTTGTTTTTTTCTTTGTTTTTTTCTTCTTTTTTATTTATAATTTCTAATACTTTTCTTGCATTTTTTCCAATGATTTTCATTTGTTCTTCTAGTTTCTTATTATCTTCCAATTTCTTCACCTTCTTTTTGATTTACTATTTCTTTAATATTAGTATAAATTCTTCGTATTCTACTCATTTCATTTTTTCTTTCCTGTGGTGTAACTTGATTATAATTTTCTTCTAAATCCTTTATTCCAATTTGCCTTTCACTTATATTTATATCTTCATCTCTTAATTGACTAGTTGAATTAGTTTCTTGTTCCATTTCTTCTTGTAATTCAATTTCCTCTTTAAGCATTTCAATATCTATTTCAGAGCAAAATGAATATTTTGTATTTCTATTATTCTTAACTTTTTGATAAAGTTGTTTTGCATAGCTCTTATCTCCTTCGTCATAATGTTTTTTCATTTCTAACACTTTTTGTCTTTCACTTTCTAAACATTTATCTTTATCAATGACAACAATTGGTAATCCTCCCCATTGCTCTTGTGCTTTTTTAGCCTCATCTAAAAATTTAATCTCGCCATCTTGTCTAAATACTATTATATAATCAGGTTGTTTCTTTTTTCCATCTTGTATCCTATAAAAATCCATTTCATTATAACCAGTTGTGTTATTTATTTGATTATCAGGAGAATAATACTGTTCCTCATATGCATGAGAAACAAAATCATTCCATCCTGATGAAGATCCAATATCATTAGCCCCTGATAACGCTAAACCATCATTAGACATTTGAGAAAATCCGATAGCATATATTATAAACTGGTGCTGTACCTATCATATCGTTTCGTACATAACTTGCACAAAAGTGTTGTGAAGCTATTGCAGGTCTATTCCAATCATTTTTATAATTATTAATTTTTCTTGAATTATCTATAAAAGGTGAAAGAGCTGTTAATATAATTTTAAAATCTGTTCCTGCATCATATATTCCTTCTTCTATTTGTTTTGCTTGAACTAATGTAAATAAATCCTCATTAAATAATTTTGCATATTCACTCTTTAGCTCTTCTTCTATGTTGATTTTATCAATATTTTCTACTTCTTGACATTTTTCATATATTTCTTCTATAACCTCTACATCTTCTAATTCGATTATCGCATTTATACTTTTAATATAGTCTTTTAATTCTCCATCCTGTATTGAATCTATATCATTACCAAATTTAGTTATTAATGTTTTACTATACTCTAAACTTTGTCCATATATTTTTTCTAAAACTGCTAACTTCTTTTTTTCTATATCATCAGATTTTATCCATTCATCACACTTTTCTTTTCTTATTTGTTCAAAATTCTCTACATCTTCTAAATTTTTTATCTGAAAGATATTTTCATCTTGTATAATTAAATTAATTTTTTTAAAATCTCTTTTACCTTCTTCTGTTTTTGCAATATTATCTATTAATTCATTATATTGTAATGAATTCTGTAAAAACATCTGTGCAAGTGGTGTCCATCTTGTATTATCACAATTTTCTATACATTGTGTAAAAACCTCTAGTTGAGATTCACTTAATTCAAGAACTTGCTTTTGAACGTCTTCATAACATGCAATTTGATTTATTTTATCTAATCCCAGTCTGTCAACATATTTAGAATCCAATATTTTATAATCAATTGTTCCTAAAATGTCATTATTGGTTTCGTACATTTTAAGAATACAATCTTTTTTATAAGGAATGTCTTTTTTATCTATTCCTTCTAATTTCATGATATACTCTACATTATCATTAAAATAATCTATTCCTTTGGTTTTTACATACTCAAATATATACTCTTTTAATCCTGCATCATGAATTGCTTTAAATAATACTAATTTTTCTTCTTCACTAATTCCATCAATTACAGGTAAAACTCTAGAATCTCCAGAATAGTGATTATCTATAATAAAATTTAAAATAATATCTTTATCTTCAGTAGCAAATGATAATTCGGATCTGTCCTGTAAACTCCATTCATATTTATCGCTTTTTAAAAATTTTTCTATATATTTAGGATTGTGTATTGAAATTAAAAAATTCTTTAAATCATAGGCATTAGTGTCCCATTCGAACTCTTCATCTTCCATAAATTCTTCTATTAGTTTTTCATTTCCTAATCGCTGTAATATACTTAATTTATTTACACCTATTTTTCCTGTTTTTAAAATATCTTTTATAAAGTTTTCATCTTGCATTCCTATTGCAACAAGTAAGCTAGTTGTTTGGGAAGAATTAAATTCATACTTGCCACTTTGTATGATTTTTTTCATAAGGTTAGATTCTCCTGTTGAAATGAGCAGTCTATATACTTCATTTGTATCCCAGTCTAATTCTTCATCTTCAATAACTCTTTCCGTTATTTCTGCATCATTTAAATTCCCTATTATTTTTTCACCTGCTATTTGTCTTACATCTTCGTTATCTTTAATTGCATTTATTATATACTCTTTAGTGCTTTTAAGCATATCTTCAACTAATTCAGGATTATCCTTTAATGCTTCCTCTATATATTCCTTTTTCCCTATTTCCAATAAAATTTTCTCTATATCATATTTTGAAAGAGAATAAGTTTCCCTATTACTTATACAATCTTTTATTAATTCAATATTAAAAGAACCAATTAAAATTTTATCCCTATCTAGTCTAAATCTTTCCTCTTTAATTTTTTGTTTTATATAACTTTCATCTTTTGTTTTACTAATTAGTTTTACTTCAAAAAATTCATCATCTATTTCATAATTTTCAAGAATTTCTATTATGTACTCTGGATTATCTATTCCTTCTATTAAATCTCGTATATCATATTTATTCCATCCTAGACTGTCATCATCTATGCATTCTTTAATAAATTTAGAATTATGAGTTGCTACTATTAATTCTTTCTTTTGATAATTATCTAGACTACTATTTCCATGTATAATATTACTAATTAAGTTTATATCCCCTTTTTCAATAAGCAAGTCTATAAAAGTTACATCTTTATATTTTTCCCATTCATATTTTTTTCCATCGGCTGATAGCAATATCTCAGTCATATTCCAGTATCCAATATTATATTCATTGCTATTTATTAATGTCTGATACATAAAATCTTTATCTTTTGTTGCTAATATTAAACTTTTTATTTTTGTTTCGTCCCACTTATTTTTTAGAATTTGTATTGATTTTTTTATCAAATCTGAGTTATTGGATGCAATAATTACTTCTTCTAAGTAATCACTATCGATTTCTTCATCATCCATCAACAATTCAAAATCTTCTTCTGATATTTTTGAAGCTACTACACTATGAAATTTATTTTCAAACTCTTCTTGTTCATCATAAGTTAAATCATCTAAGTTTACATCAAAGCTTGGATCTTCTAATATTTCTGAAACTCCTTTAAAATTTTCATCATCACAATATTCTAATACCTTTTTTACTTGATCTATCGTTAAATATTTCATATATTATCCCTTTTTATTTATTTTTAATACATAGTATTATTTAAAATATAAAAATCCTTATTTAATTATACCATAGCTAATTCTTTTTAGGTTACTCAAAATGTTTTATTATAAAAAAATAATATTTTTGTAATATAAATGTAATATTTATACAATAATAGCCTGAACAAAAAAGGCCTTGAACTTGTTTTAAATTCAAAGACCTTTTTATAATTTTAGAAAAAGAGACTATTCACTTTTTCTAGCTAATTTTCCAAACCAAAACTTACACCTAGAGCATTATTAATCTGGCCCATTACTCTTCTATCATCAATATGCCCTATTTTTTCTTTTAGTCTGCTTTTATCTATTGTTCTTATTTGCTCTGCTAAAACTATAGAATCTGCTTTCAATCCACATTCTTGTGATCCAATTTCTATATGAGTTGGTAATTTATTTTTTCCTGTTTGTGAGGTAATTGCAGCTGCAATTACTGTTGGACTGTATTTATTTCCTGTATCATTTTGTATAATTAAAACTGGTCTAATTCCTCCTTGTTCTGAACCAACTACTGGACTTAAATCTGCATAAAACATATCTCCTCTTTTTACAATCATTTCTTTCACTCCTGGTATCTCAATACATTTTAGTTTTAGATATATTTTAATTTAGTTCAAGATTTAAATCATAGTCATGTATATTTAAATTAAATGTCATATTTTTTAGTATTTAATTCAAAAGCAAGCGCTTCTTCTTTACTTGTACTATTGATTTTTATCTCATTATATAATATGTAGACTAGCATATTTTTGTTAACATCTTGAATCTCCATTTTAACAGGCTTTCCTGTTTTTTTATCTATATATAGCTTTTGATATATATTATAACTATTATTACTATTTTCTAATTTTGCTTCCATTTTTAAATTTTCACTTTCTTCTTTTATACTTTTCTCTTTAGCATTCTTGTAGTTTTCTATAAAATGGTGTAAGCACAAATAATTATCAGAAATACACTCATAATTTTCGTAAATTTTACTAAGCTCTAGTCTTGTATTCTCTAATTTTAACGTTTTTCCATCATATGTAGTAATTACACCTTTTATATTAGATGGTTCTAATATTTCTTGCTTATAAATGTTAGGTTCAGAATACTTCTGATTTATTATATATTTATTAGTATTTTTATTGCTTGTTACCTCTACAGTAATGTTTGATTCATAAGAACTAATATTTAAAATATAATCTTCAAAATCACTAACTGATTTAAGATTATTATTCCCAGAATTTGATATTTTATAATTTGATATATTAAAAAAATAAATAAAAAATATTATGACTATAATAATTAAAAAAATTAAAATAATTAACGGTTTCTTTTTCATAATTTTACCTCCTATAAAAAGGTTGCCATTTGCCATTTGGGACGGTTCTCTTTGGCAATTTTTTTTGATTGCCAAAAAGAACCGTCCCAAATGGCAACCTTTGTTCTTTTTATTTATATTCATATAGACAATAAATATTCTGTAAGACAATCTATAAGTACATCTCTTGTTTCAATTTGGTTGATTTCTTGTCTTACTTTAGATGCTTCTGGAAGTTTTTTTATGTAGTGGTTTATATGTTTTCGTATTTCATGAACCGCTATCCATTCTCCCTTTTCTTCTACTAAAAAATTAATATGTTTTTTTATAATCTCTAACCTTTGACTTGGAAGCATTTCGGGTAGTATTTCTCCATTTTCAAAGTATTTTAAAATTCTATCAAAAATCCATGGATTGCCAATTGAACCTCTTCCTATCATAATTCCATCTACACCCGTTTGCTCAAACATTCTTTTAGCAGATTGTTCGTCAATAATATCACCGTTTCCAATAACAGGTATACTTACATTTTCCTTTACTTTTTTTATTATTTTTAAATCAGATTTTCCGTGAATAAAACTGACTTCTTGTTCTTGCATGTATAGTAATCATACTTACTCCGGCATCTTCTAACATCTTTGCTGCCTCTACTGCTACTATATTTTCCTCATTCCATCCTGAACGCAATTTTACTGTTACAGGAACTTTTGATACTTTAACTACTTCACTTACAATATTACTTGCTAAATCTAAGTCTAATAAAAGCTTACTACCATCACCGTTTTTTACAACCTTAGGTGCAGGGCAACCCATATTAATATCTATAATATCTGCAATATCACTGATCAAACTCGCTGCATATTTCATCGACTCTACATCGCTTCCAAAAATTTGCATAGATATTGGTTTTTTTTCACCATATGTATTTAGTAACTTTTTTGTTTTTTCATCATTATGCATAATTGCGCGACTACTTACCATTTCTGTACAAACAAGTCCGTGCGCCAAAATCCTTACAGATTAATCTAAAAGGCCTATCTGTTACTCCTGCCATTGGTGCAAGTATTAAATTATTTTCTAACATTACATTTCCAATTTTTAGTGGTTTTATATACATTTTTACTCCTATTTAGGTGATAAACAAATAGAGCCAAAAAGGGTCTAACCCTTTTTGGCCCCACTTTTTGTTATTCCTTTTATTTTCCCAAAAAAATATAATTATACAAAACTTGTATTAAATCTACTACTTTTTCATCATATATTTTTTTACTTACATCAAAATATAATAAATTATTTCTAAGAACTGTTAAAAGTTTAAGTGTAGAATCTATTCTGTGTTTATGATTTATGCAATTTTTCCACCTTTCTACACCTATTAAAGAAATTTTATCAGCATCTTTTAGAACATGTCCTTCAAGTGTTGTTGGCATCATATTCCATCTGTGATGGATAATAGCATCTGAACAAGCTTTAATAAATTTTTTATTATATCCTTCTTTTTCTAATTCTTTTTTTAGTAATTCTACACTATATTTTTCATATCCTTCTTCTGTTACGGTTCTTCCTGCATCATGGTAGTATGCTGCTACAACACACACCTCTATATCAATTTTAGTATCGTCTGGCAATCCTCCTATTATATCTATCATATTATCTATTACATCTGTTAAGTGCTCATAACTATGACCTTTATCTTTAATTTGTTTACTTAACTTGATAGCTTTAGTAATTATAACTTTATGCTTTTTTCTAATTTGCTCTTCATTAATATACATTATTTATTAAATTTGCCAAAATGCTCCGTCCCTTTTGGCAATTCCTTTCTTTTTTATTAGTCTACAAATATTGTTTTTTGTCTTCTACTACTAATATTTAATATTATACCTATACAAATAAAGTTTGTGACAAGAGAACTTCCTCCATAACTAACAAATGGAAGTGGTACTCCTGTAATTGGTAATAACCCCATTGTCATACCTATATTTTCTATCATATGGAATAAAAATATTCCACAAATTCCTATTGCGATATATGATCCTAAGTCATCTTTAGCTGTTTTTGCAACATATACTGTTTTAGTAATTAATACTACATATAATATAATTACTGCTCCTGCAATGATAAATCCCATCTCTTCACCAATTACTGAAAATATAAAGTCAGTTGATTTTGGATAAAGAAATCCTAGTTGTGTTTGATTTCCTTTTAATAGTCCCATTCCAAAAATCTGCCCAGATCCAATCGCAAGTTTAGACTGTATAATATTATATCCAGCTCCTCTAGGATCTAAACCTGGATTTAAAAAAACATCAATTCTGTTTTTAGCATGATCAGGAAGAACAAAGAAATATAAAATAGGAATTAATATTATAACTAAAAGAGCTGCTGCTATTATATATCTTCTATCAATTCCAGCTACAAATAGCATAAGTACTGTTGCAATAATAAATGCAACAGCAGTACCTATATCTGGTTGAATTGCAATTAATCCAAGCGGAACTCCTAGTACTAGAAATATTATAAGTAATTTTGTGAATCTATTAATTTCTCTAGAATCTCTTTCTTGAATTTTTACTATAACATAAGCTAGAAATAAAATAACAAATACTTTTGCAAGTTCACTTGGTTGAAATGTAAGTGTAGATGAAAACTGAAACCAACTTCTTGCTCCGTTAATTGGAGGAGTAAATAATACTCCAATTAATAAAACAATAAAAAACCCATAAAAAATAGGTGAAATTTTTGCAATTGTATTATAATCTACAAAAAATACGATAAGCATTATTGGTATACTAATAGCTGTCCATATAATCTGTTTATTAAAATCATCATAATTATTATCTTGAGTAGCAGAAAATAACGCTACTAATCCTATTATTAGTAGCATTATACAACATATTAAAATACTCCATTCAACGTTTTTAAGAATTCTTTTTTTCATAATTAAATCCTCTATAGATTATATTTTATCCTCTTGTTTTTGACTATTATCCTCTTCTTGTTTTGAGTTTTCTTCAACTTCCTCTTTGGCTTGCTGATCTTTATCTGTTTTATCTTCATCTTCTTTTTGTACGTTATTATCTTCTATTTTTTTATCTTCTATCTCTTCTTTTTTTTCTTCTATATTTTTCTCAACATTCTCTTCTATATTTTCTTCTTTTTTATTATTTTCATTCAATTCTTCTTTTGTATCTTTATCTTTATCTTTATTAGATTCTTGTCTTACTCCTTTTTTTGCCTCTTCCTTAATACTAATAATTGGTATATTAGCATATAAAGCAGGAGCACCAGTTGTACCATCTTCATTTGTTTTATTTGCAAGTCTTACATCTATTTCATTTTCATCTACATCTATATACTTTTTAATAACTTCAATAATTTCTTGCTTCATTAAATCTAAGAAATCTGCTGATACATTTGCCCTATCTTGCATTAAAACTAGATGTAGTCTTTCTTTTGCTGCATCTTTTGAATGATTTTTTTCTTTATCTTCTTTTCCGAATTTTTTAAAAAAATTTATAATACTTTCGAACATAATTACACCTTACTTTCAATCAATATTTTTTGTCTAGTTTTTAATTATTTTCTTCGAAAGAACTTCTTTATTTTTGCAAAAAATCCTTTTTCTCTTCCAGGAATTGTTACTTCAATATTCTCTCCTAAAACTCTTTTTGCAATTTCAAGATATGCTTTTCCTGAAGGTGCTCTTTTGTTTGAAATAACTGGTTCTCCCTTATTAGTTTGAGTAATAATATATTCATCATCTGGAACTACTCCTATTAAATCTATAGAAAGTAAATCTACTATATCGTCTACATCCATCATCTCTCCTTTTCTTACCATACTTGGTCTTAAACGGTTTACAACTAATTCTGGATTTTTGATTTCAGATGATTCTAATAGTCCAATAATTCTATCCGCATCACGAATAGCAGATATTTCAGCTGTTGTAACAACTATTGCTCTATCTGCTCCTGCAATAGCATTTTTAAATCCTTGCTCAATTCCTGCTGGACAATCAATTAAAATATAGTCAAATTCTTCTTTTAATTTGGAGGTTAAATTTTTCATTTGTTCTTCATTTACTGCGCTTTTATCTCTTGTTTGTGCAGCTGGTAATAAATATAAATCCTGAAATCTTTTATCTTTTATTAAAGCTTGTCTTAATTTACATTTTTCTTCTACAACATCAACAATATCGTATACTATTCTATTCTCAAGTCCCATTACAACATCTAAATTACGAAGTCCTATATCTGTATCTATTAATGCTACTTTTTTTCCTTCTAATGCAAGTGATGCTCCTAAATTTGCTGTTGTTGTTGTCTTTCCAACTCCACCTTTTCCTGATGTAATAACTATTACTTCTCCCATTTATTTTTCCTCCTTGTAATAATTTATAAATAATCATTTTATAAACAACATTTAACATTAATATATTATCTTGATTTTCATCAAAAGTCAATGAATATAAACCAAAAAATTTTATTATATTACATTTATATTACATTTTTAAAATAAATATTGAATGTTTTACAATTGTGTTGTAGAATAATTTTAGAATATTAATTATTTTGTCATTAATATTATAAATTTTATAAATATTATAATACAAAGGAGGATTTTATTATGGAGAACGCTTCAAAAGCTTTACTAATTGCAGGTGCTATTTTAATAGTTATTTTATTAATTGGTATTGGTATGCTTATTTATTCTAAATCAACAGGTGTTGTTGATGTTGCTACAAATGCTATGAACTCTCAAGAAATTCAAGCATTTAATAGTTCTTTTATTTCATATGAAGGAAGTCAAAAAGGATCTACAGTTAGAGCTTTGATTTCAGCTATAATAGCTAATAATGGAACTCATACAAGTGATGAATCTAAGCAAATTTCTCTTGTAACTGGAGCAGGTGCTGGAACTAAAGATGCTAATGATATGGCAACTTATAGTTCAGGTATAAATACTCAGCAAACATACACAGTTACATTAGGCTATAGTACTGCTGGATTAGTTAATACAGTCACAATTTCAGAATAAGATAATGAATATATAATAAATATATTTAATTGATATTATCTTTTAATAAATCTAAAAAACTGCACATTTTAGTGCAGTTTTTTAGATTTATTATTTATAACTTGGAATAAAACATATTAAAATATTTTAATCTATCATCTCTTTGTTATTAACACTCATTTTTTATATCATTTATATTACAGATATATATCAATTTAATACAAATTATTGCATATTTTTCTATTTTATATTAAAATACATAGTAGAAATATAATTTTAATTTAATTAACAAATATTTTTATACAAAGGAGGATTTTATTATGGAAAACGCTTCAAAAGCTTTACTAATTGCCGGCGCCATATTAATTGTTATCTTATTAATTGGTATTGGTATGCTTATTTATTCTAAATCTACAGGTATAGTTGATACAGCTACAAATGCAATGAGTGATCAAGAAATTCAAGCATTTAATAGTCAATTTACACCATATGAAGGAATACAAACTGGATCTAGTATTAGAAATTTAGTTTCAGTATTCGTTTCTGTTTTTGCTAATAAAGATACTAATGCCTATATAATTGTTTCTCCAAAAACAGGGGCCGCTTCTGTTTTATATGCTAGTGAAATTGGAGAAGCAGGTGAAATGGAATATACTAGTACAGTATCTGAAGTTACAACTAAAATAGATAATTCAAAAAAATATAATGTTCAATTATCTTATAATTCTGGATTAGTATATGGTATCAGAATCACAGAACAATAATATTTTAAAGATTTATATTTATAAAACTCAAAAATTAAACTTATTTAATTTTTGAGTTTTTTTATATCTTTTTATTCCATTCAAATATGTATTTTCCCTTGACATTCAATTAATTTGGACATATACTTTAGATGTTAAATGTTAATAAAAAATAAAATCAGAGAGGAGTAATATGAATGAAAGACTTAATAGAAATTAGATGGCACGGTCGTGGTGGTCAAGGTGCAAAAACAGCTTCACTATTGCTTGCAGATGCTGCTTTTAATACTGGTAAATACATTCAAGGATTTCCTGAATACGGGCCAGAACGTATGGGCGCACCTATAACTGCATACAACCGTATTAGTACAAAAGCAATTACAATCCATAGCAATATTTATGAGCCAGATTATGTAGTTGTTGTTGATGATACTTTACTTGAAAGTGTTGATGTTACTGCAGGATTAAAAGAAGATGGCGCAATTATTATTAATACAACAAAAGATGCGGAATATCTAAAAAAAGTATTAAATAATTATTCTGGAAATATTTATGTTCTAGATGCAAAGAAAATATCTTTAGAAGCACTTGGAAAATATTTTCCAAATACACCAATGCTCGCTGCAATTGTTAAAGTAAGCCAAATTATGACTGATGAAGAACTTTTAGCTGATATGGAGGGTTCTTTTAAACATAAATTTGCAAAAAAACCTGAAGTAATTGAGGGAAATATGAAAGCATTAGAACTTGCTCTAAAAGAGGTTAAAAAAATAAACTAAGAAGAAAGGAAGGATTTTCATGGAAATTACACCTAATACTCCTGCAGAGAAAATGACAATTGGTGGTAACATTTATGAGGCTGCAAATGCTAAAGAATTTAAGACTGGTGACTGGCGTTCAGTTAAACCAATTTTTTTAAGTGAAAAATGTAAACAATGTGGATTATGTTTTCCAGTATGTCCTGATGATGCTATACCAGTTAATAAAGAACAAAAAAGAGAAAATTTTAATTATGATTATTGCAAAGGATGTGGAGTTTGTGCAAAAGTCTGCCCATTTAATGCAATAGAGATGAAAAGTGAATAAATTTAAGGAGGAAAGAAAAATGTCTATTAGAGAACGTTTAAGTGGTAATGAAGCAGCGGCAATAGCAATGAAACAAATTAATCCAGATGTTGTAGCAGCTTTTCCAATTACACCTTCTACAGAAATACCTCAATATTTTTCTACATTTGTAAGTAATGGTAGTGTAGATACAGAATTTGTAGCTGTAGAAAGTGAGCACAGTGCAATGAGTGCATGTATTGGTGCAGAGGCTGCAGGCGGTCGAGCTATGACAGCTACATCTGCAAATGGTTTATCTTTAATGTGGGAAATGATTTATATTGCTTCTAGCATGAGATTACCAATAGTAATGAGTTTAGTAAACCGTGCCGTTTCAGGTCCTTTAAATATACACAATGATCATTCTGATGCAATGGGAGTTAGAGATGCCGGATGGATTATGCTTTTTTCTGAAAACAATCAAGAAGCATATGATAATTTATTAATGGCACATAGAATAGCTGAACATAAAGATGTTAATTTACCTTTAATGGTATGTCAAGATGGATTTATAACATCACATTCAATCGAAAATATTGAGTTATTAGAAGACGATAAAGTTAAAAATTTTGTAGGAGAATACAAGCCTGAACACTACTTGTTAAATGATAAAGAACCAATTGCAGTTGGACCTTTAGATGTTCAAACATATTTATTTGAACATAAATTCCAACAAGCAGAAGCTATGAAAAATGCAAAAAAAGTTGTTCTTGATGTTTCTAAAGAATTTGAAAAATTAACAGGCAGATCTTATTCATATTTTGAAAAATATAAATTAGAAGATGCAGAAATTGCTATTGTGTGTATGAATTCTACTGCTGGTACAACTAAATATGTTGTAGATAATTTAAGACAAAAAGGTATAAAAGCAGGACTTCTTAAAATTAGAATGTTCCGTCCATTCCCTGCTGAAGAAATTGCAAACGCATTGGAAAACGTAAAAGCTGTTGCAGTGTTAGATAAGGCTGATTCTTTAAATGCTGTTGGTGGCCCATTATTCCAGGATGTTACATCTGCTATGTATGTTAATGGTAAATCAGTTCCAATGATAAACTATATTTATGGGATTGGTGGTAGAGATACAAAATCAGATGATATAGAATCTGTATATAATGATTTATTAGAAATCCAAAAAACAGGTAATATTGGAAACCCTTATCGTTACTTATCTGTTAGAAGGGAGGGAAAATAATGTATAATTTAAAAGAAGTTGTAGCAAATAAACCATCAAGATTTACTGCTGGTCATAGAATGTGTGCTGGGTGTGGTGCTCCTGTTGCAGCTAGAATGGTTTTAAGAGCACTAAAAGAAGGAGATCATGCAGTTGTATCTTGTGCAACTGGATGTATGGAAGTTTCTACATTTATATATCCTTATACAGCATGGACAGATTCTTTTATTCATACAGCATTTGAATGTGCTGCAGCAACAGAATCTGGTGTTGAAGCTGCATATAAAGCATTAAAAAGAACTGGCAAATTACCAAAAGATAAAATCACTAAGTTTATCTCTTTTGGTGGAGATGGTGGTACTTATGATATTGGTATTCAAAGTTTATCAGGTGCAATGGAAAGAGGACATGATATGCTTTATGTATGCTATGATAATGGAGCATATATGAATACTGGTATTCAACGTTCTTCTGCAACTCCTCGTTTTGCTGATACAACTACATCACCTGCCGGAACAGTTATCCCTGGAAAAATGCAATCTAGAAAAGATTTAACAAAAATTATGGTAGCACATCATTTACCTTATGTTGCACAAACTGTACCTTATGCAAACTTTAAAGATTTATATGAAAAATCTGAAAAAGCAATTTATACAGAAGGTCCTACTTTCTTAAATATCATGGCTCCATGCCCAAGAGGATGGGGATATCCTACAGATGAATTAATGAATATTAATAAGCTTGCTGTAGAAACATGTTATTGGCCTTTATATGAAGTAATTGATGGTAAATATGTGGTTAATTATAAACCAAAGAATAAATTGCCTATAGAAGAATTCTTAAAACCTCAAAAAAGATTCAGACATATGTTTAAACCAGGTAATGAATGGATGATTGAAGAATTCCAAAAAGAAGTAGATGCAAGATGGCAAGAGCTTTTAGATTTAGAAGAATTAACAAATAAAGAATAGTGAAAAAATGGATGTTTCATTTCCAAGAAATGAAACATCCATTTTTCTTTTTTATTTTTAATCCTCTTGTGGTGCATCTACTGGGCCACCGTTTTTAACGAACATTAATTAGTTCGCTTCACTAGGTGCATCTACTGGACAAACTCCTGCACATGATCCACATCCTATACAAGAATTTTCATCAATTACATATCTTTCTTCTCCTTGTGATATACAACCAACAGGACATTCTCCTGCACATGCTCCACAAGATATACAATTTTCATTAATTCTATATGCCATATACTTTCCCCTCCTCTCAAACTATATATCCTTATTTTCTTTTTCCATCTGTTCTAATTCTTCTAGTTGTTTTAATTCTTCATTATTATCTATTTCGTTTTCTTCATCACTTGTAACATCTTTTATAATCTTTACATCTTTAGCATCATATTTTTTATAGAAAAATCCATCTTTATCTTTAAATTTCACTCTTATCTTTTCTTTTAGAGTTTCTAATGATTCTACAACTCCTTCTCCATCCTCTGTTTTAACTATAGCCCCTATCTTAGGAAGTTTTTCAAGTTTTCCTTTATATACATCTTCCTCATATTTTAAACAACACATTAATCTTCCACAATTTCCTGATATCTTAGAAGGTGTAAGTGAAATATTTTGTTCTTTTGCCATCTTTATAGATACTGTTTCAAAGTTACTTAAAAAAGAACAACAACATAATTCCCTACCGCAGACTCCATTTCCTCCTATTCTTTTTACCTCGTCTCTTACTCCTATTTGCCTTAATTCAATTCTTACTTTAAAAATTGCTGCTAAATCTTTAACTAAATCTCTAAAATCTATCCTTCCATCTGCCGTAAAATAAAATATAATTTTACTATTATCAAATTTATATTCAACATCAACAAGTGTCATGTCAAGGTTGTGTTTTTTTATATTTTTTACTGCAATTTTAAATGCCTCTTTTGCCTTTTTCTTATTTTCTTCATAATTTTTTTTATCTTTCGCTGTTGCAATTCTTATCATCTTTTTTAATGGAGTTGTTATTTTATCTTCTGGTAAAAATCTATTACTAATTACAACTTCTGCATATTCCTCTCCCATAGCTGTTTCTACTATTACATGTTCACCATTTTGAACTTCATTTCCATCCGGATCAAAAAAATATATTTTACCTGGTTTCTTAAATCTTACGCCTATTATGTTTTTCAATGATTACCCTCCCATATTTTAAATATTAATCTATCAATACACATGTCATAATTTGAATTTGAATTTAATCTAACTTTTGTATTTTCTATTTCCTCAATATATGAAATATATTGAGGATGGCTTCTAATTTTTTTATAAAGTATGTATGTTATGTAGTCTAGTAAATCATTTATGTTTTCCTTACTATTATATAATATATCCAAATTATTTAAAGCATCAATAGAATTATAGTCTTCTATTTGTGAAAATACTTTATCTAATTGGTTATATATTTCTTTATTCTCTTGAAACTTTATAGCATTTTTTATGCTTCCTTGATATGATTCTAATTCATTCTTTTCTATATTAAGTCCATATTTTTCATTTAAAAATTTCTCTAATACTGTATCTTCTATTTTTTTAAATACTATTTTAGAACATCTTGATTTTATTGTTGGAAGTAATTTACTATCATTATCAGTTATAAGTATAATTGTAACAAATGCTGGAGGTTCTTCTAAAGTTTTTAATAAACAGTTCTGCGCTTCTTTTGTTAAAGTATCTGCATCATCAATTACATATACTTTATTATTAGAAATAATTGGTTTTTCTAAAATTGTATTTTGCATTTTTCTGATTTCATCTATTTTTATCGAATCATTTTCTGCAGTAATTTCAAAAAAATCAGGATGATTTAAAGTTTTAAATTCAATACATGATTTACATGTTCTACAATTCTCTTCTTTTGTATTGCACAAAATCATCTTAGCAAATTCTTTTGCAAATTCCTTTTTTCCAATTCCACTTGGACCATAAAAAATATAACTGTGTAATATATTTTCTTTTTTTATTGTATTTTTTAGAATTTGTTTTATTGGTTCATTTCCAACTAAATTTTCAAAACTCATCTATGTCTCTCCGTTTTTTATATATTCTACACTAGATTTTTTATTGAAAAGTTCTTTATATTTAGTTTAATCTAGTTCTTATATTTTTTAAAGATAATTGTCTAAGAGAACTAAAATTGTTAGTCAACCTTTCCAAATACATTAAGTGGCCAAAATCTAAGAAGAACCGTTCCTTCCACTTTTTCGATAGGTATACATCCAAATCTTCTACAATCACTGCTTTGAAGTCTATTATCTCCCATTGCAAATATATATCCTTCTGGAACAATAAAATCTGAAAAAGATCCTCCTGCCATTTCTGTTTCTACACCATCTTGTAAATAGCTCTCTTCCAATTCTTCACCATTAATATATACTTTACCATTTTCAATTTCAACATGTTCACCAGGAAGGGCAATAACCCTTTTTATATAGCTTGTTTTTCCTATTTCTAAAACATAGTATTTAAATTTTGCAAAAATATTTGTTGGTTCATTTTCATATATAGCAACTGGATTATCTTTATCATATTCATTAGAGGAAATAAACGATTTACTTGGAGCCTCAAATGTAATAATGTCTCCCCTTTTTGGTTCTTTTTTTATTGTACGTCCCCATCTATTTAATACCAATCTCTGATCTGGTTTTAATGTAGGAAACATAGATGGTTGCTTAACAATAGTAGGAGTCCCTATAAAATATCTTACAATTAATGCTAATATAATGGCAATTATTATGCAATATATCCATTCTAATATTTCTTTAATTCGACTTTTTTCTGCTCCTGGCATTATATCTCCTCCTCTAACATTTCTATTATATAACAGTAAAATTAATTTATCAATAGGTGGACCAAAAAGGGACAATCCCTTTTTGGTCTTCTCTCACCTTATTTTTTTGTTGGTATTTTTATTACAACTTCCGTTCCTTCATCCTTTTTACTTTTAATGTCTATGCTTCCTTGATTTTTATCTAAAATTTCCTTTGCAATAGAAAGTCCAAGTCCTGTACCTCCCATTTCTCTTGTTCTTGCTTTGTCAACACGATAAAATCTTTCAAAAATTCTATCTAAATCCGCTTCTGGAATGCCATATCCATTATCAATTATTTTTACATATGCATCATTGTAAACAAAACCCACATATATTTTAATTGTACCGTTTTCCTTAGTATATTTTATACTATTTGTTAGAATATTAAGTATTACTCTTTCTACTCCGTCTTTATCAGCATATACTGGTGGAACATTTGCAGTTACAAAGCATTCTACTGTATGGTGCTTTTTATTTATTTCAAGTTGAAGCTTTTCTTGACATTGCTTTACAAGTTCTCCTAAATCAAATTCCTTTTTTTGAGTTTTAATTTCATTATTGTCAAATTTAGAAAGAGTAAGTAAATCTGTTACAAGCTTTGCCATCCTTCTTGCTTCAGTTGCAATCACTTTTAAGAACCTATCTTGTGTATCTTTATCATATTCAGATTCAAGTAAGGTATCTGCATATCCCATTATTGATGTAATTGGTGTTTTAAGTTCATGTGATACATCTGCAACAAATTCTTTTCTCATTACATCTAATTTTACATGTTCTGTAATATCTTGTAAAACAACTGTAACCCCTGATGCTCTATTTGCTTCATTCTTAAATGGAGCAAAATACATATTAATATAATTATCACCAACTGTTACTCTTTGTTCTAATGAAGTCCAGTTTTCTAGATATATAATTTTTTCCATACTTATATCTACATTTAATTTTTTAAATATTTTATCAAATGTATCATCTTCTGGCATTAATCTTAAAAATCTTGTTGCTGCTGGGTTAATTAGTATAATCCTTCCTTCCATATTAAATGCAATAATTCCATCAGTCATATGTAATACAATGGTTCTAATATCAATATCCTCTCCTGCAGCTAATTTTTCCTGTTTTGTATTTTGTTTTTTGTTTTTATCGATTATTGACTTTGATAAAATAATTAAAGTTATTATTCCTAAAATCATTAGAATAATTATTGATGCTACAAATATAGAACGTAAATTATTCACTTCATTTTTTATTAATTCAATTGTATTTTCTTCATTTTCTATTGTGAATTCATTTTCAATATTTTTCAGTTTAATAATACTTATACTGCTTAATGATACACTTGTTAAAACAACTATAACTAAAACAATAAATAACCATCTATACTGCTTTTTTTTCAATTTAATCTCTCCTTAATATCTTTCAGATATAAATAATAAGAAATAATATAGTTTGCGAGTAAAAGGAACAAATCTCAAATGCAATAGCAATTATAGCATTAGAATAAAATAGGAATTTCGGAGAAATTTCCTATTTTATTTCCTATTTTATTCTAAAAGCAACCTTTACAAAGGTTGCTTTTTTTAATTTTCTGCTATATAGTATCCAACCCCTCTTTTAGTAATTAGTATTTTAGGGTCTGATGTATCACTTTCTATTTTTTCTCTTATTCTTCTTACTGTAACATCTACCGTTCTAATATCACCGTAATATTCATATCCCCATACTTTCTCTAATAATACTTCTCTTGTTACTACTTGTCCAGGTTGACTTGCTAAATATCTTAACACTTCAAATTCCCTAATAGTAAGTTCTATTACTTCTTCATTTACTTTTACCTCAAATTTATCTAAATCAAGCATTAATGCTCCAACAATAATTCTATTTTTTCCTCCGTTATTTCCTTTACCTACTTCTTTTGATGATAATTCAGCTTTTCTTAAATTTGCCTTTATTCTTGCCATTAGTTCTCTTACGCTAAATGGCTTTGTTACGTAGTCATCTGCTCCAAGTTCTAACCCTAAGATTTTGTCAATTTCTTCGTCTTTAGCTGTTAGCATTAAAATTGGAACATTTAAAGAATTTCTTATTTTCTTACATACTGCAAGTCCATCTAGTTTGGGTAGCATTATATCTAATAAAATCAAATCTGGCTTTTTATCTAGTGCAATATCAATAGCAGCAAGACCATCATTTGCCTCTAAAGTCTCATACCCTTCTTTTTGTAAGTTATATACTAATATATCAACAATAGGTTTTTCATCATCTACTATTAATATTGTCTTTTTTTCTTTATTCTTAAGTTCGTTTACCATAAAGTCACCTGCCTTTCAATCTTTTATTAATATATCATAATAATTATTATTGTACAAGTAATTTTTACAAGAAAATTAACAAAAGTAGAAAAGATATGTATTTACTCTTTTCTACTTTTATCAATTAGTTTACACTTTCATCAAAATATTCATCTATTGCTTTTAATAAATCCTCTTTTACTTCTTCTTGAGTCTTTCCCTCTATTTGTGCGCCTGCAAGCGTTATATGTCCTCCACCGCCCAGCTTTTCTAAAATTAACTGTACATTAATTTCTCCAATCGAACGGCCACTAATACATATTTTATTTCCTAAATTACCAATAACAAATGAAGCTGTAATATCATTAATAGTTAATAATTCATCTGCAGCCTTAGCACAAATTAAACCTGCGTCCTTATTTTCTTCATTATACATGGAAATTCCAATTTTTCCTTTTATAATTTTTGAATCTCTTACAATATCTGTTATAATATTATAGCTCTCAAAGTCACTTTGGAACCATTTTTTTATTTTTAATATATCAATTCCACATTTACGTAAATATGCAGCAGCTTCAAAAGTCCTTACTCCCGTTTTAAAAGTAAAATTTTTTGTATCAACCATTATACCACCATATAATGCTTCTGCTTCTATTTTAGAAAGTTCCACTTCATTTTCTGTATATTGTATTAATTCTGTAACAAGTTCTGCAGCTGATGATGCATATACTTCATGAAATGCTAGTATTGCATTATCGATATAATCTGTACTTCTTCTATGATGATCAATAAATACAATTTTATCTGTCTGGTCTAAAAGTTCTGGCACTTCTACATAAGTTTTCTTATGAGTATCAACTACAACAAGTAAAGTTTCCTTATTAATTCTAGATATAGCTTCACTTTTATCAATAAATACATTTTTATATTCTTCATCTTTTTCTATTTCTTTTGCAAATGTATCTAGTGTAGCTCCAATTCGATCATTTACTATATAAGAAGGTTTTTTCAAAGTTTTTGCAATACGATAAATTCCAAGGCTAGATCCTATTGAATCAATATCACTATTTGTATGTCCCATAATCATAATTTGATTTGCCTCTTCAATTAGTCCTTCTAAAGCATGTGCAACTATTCTTGCTTTAACCTTTGTTCTTTTCTCTACTTCCTGAGTTCTTCCACCAAAGAAATTATATTTTCCATTTTCTCTTATAACAGCTTGGTCTCCTCCTCTTCCTAGTATAATATCCATTGCGGCTAATGCTGATTTATATTTTTCATATTCATTTTTTCCTTCATTAGAAACTGCAATGCTTAAAGTAACTTGAATTGGTGCTTCAGTTTCAATTTCTTTTACAGTATCTAAAATATCAAACTTATTTTCAGTAATATCTTTTAGTGATTTTTGTTCAAACACATATACATATGTCTCTCTTTCTGTCTTTATAATTATTCCATTTGAAATAGATGCCCAGTCATAAATGCTTTTGTCAATTTCTGCTAATACTTGAGGCCTTCTTTCATTAGATATTCTTTGCATCATTTCTTCATAATTATCTACTTTTACAATTCCAATACATGTCTTAGAACCTTCAAGTTTTTTTGATATCTTCTCATATTCTGTATAGTCTATAAAATATAAAGTCATCATATATTCATTTTGTTTCTTTCTGTTTTTTGACTTTGAAAAATTACCAACTATTTTATATGTTTTTTTATTTATATTTATTTTAGTTTGTATATGTTTATCTCTTTTATTATTTCGTTGTTTAATATTATTTTTTAATTCTTTTGCTAAATCAAGTAAAGTATTGTTTATATCAGTAGATTCAAATTCACTAATAAATTTTGAACTTCTCCAAATCACTGTTCCATCTGTTTCTAATATAACTAATGGGAAAGGTGAATTTATTAATGTGTTTTTAGCTGCTGAATCAATATTAAATGTTATTTCTTCTATATGTTTTGAAATTTCATTTTTTCTTTTAATATTTGTCCAATAACTATATATAAATATTAAAATATACAATATTATTGAAGGAATAATATATTGTGTATTCATAATACACAACATTATCATAAGTATTGCAATTATTACTAAATATATTTTTGTTTTTGAAACTATATTTTCAAAAAAGTTTTTGTTTTTTGACATAAGTTCCTCCTTTTATCCTATGTATATTTTACTCCGTATCATACAAAATTGTCAAGTTTGAAGAATATTTAAAAAACCTTAAATCTATTTTTTAAATAAATTTAAGGCTTTTGTTATTAAACTAATATAAATAATTTTGCGGATTTTGTGCAACTCCATTTACTCTTACTTCTAAATGTAGGTGCGGACCTGTCGATCTACCCGATGAACCTGAATATGAAATAACCTCACCTTGCGCGACAGTTTGACCTGCACTAACTAACAATTTACTATTATGTGCATAATATGTTTGAACACCATCTGCATGAGTAACAACAATTAAATATCCGTATGAACCTTGATAACCTGAATATGTAACTGTACCACTTGCTGCTGCTTTTACAGGAGTTCCTGTTGGTACCCCAATATCTATTCCAGAATGTGTTCCTAAACTTCTACTTCCGAATCTAGATGTAATTACTCCAGAAACAGGTTGTATAAAACTAATTCCCAGTGGAATTTTTTGAGATGTTTTATTTAAGTTTCTACTTGTATTAACTGAACCAGTTGATGCTACTGTTGTAGTTTTCTTTACAACAGGCTCTACATATAGCTTTGAAACAGCTTCTTCTGAAGTCACAATTGTTTGCATTTGTGTTTCGTATTTTTCTAGAATTCCTAGTTTTTCTTTATTAGTGCTTTTCTTATCTTTTAAAGAATTAACTGCCTTTTCTGCATCTTCAAATGTAGCAACATATATTTTCTCTTCTCCATCTTCAGTAATAGCATAAAATTTATAATACGGAGTTCCTGTTGATTTTACTATTTCAAATATCTCATCATCATTTGGAACAATTCCTTTTTTTAACATGCACATTTTATATTCTGGCAATGTATCAATATTAACAAAAGCCATATTCTCTCCATCACCATGATCAATATATTCTTTTATTTTATCTTGTAAACTAAATCTATTTTCTGCATAACCTATAAATTCACCATTTAAACTAACATGATAGATCGGTTTGTATACAAATGTAACCAATCCTGCAATTAAAAGTCCACCAATTACTATTAGGGAAATAAGCTTTACAGATGTCCTTAAATATATAAATAATCTTTTTATATTACTAATAATTTTAAGCACCCCTTTACTTTTTTTGTACTTAAATTTTATATTAACTTTTCTTATTATACAATTATAAATGTTAATCATTTTTTAAGTTTATCTCTTTTTATCTTTACTTTTCTCTTTTTTTTTCTTATTATCTTCATTTTACTATGAAGTATATTATTTTATATGTTTTTTTAGTAATATTAAGGTAAATTTTAAGTTAATTGAAAATTAAAAAAGCATGGAAATATAATTATGAATAATCATACTATTAATAGTTGTTTAAAGCATTTTAATTTATATAAATACAAAATACACGCTAATACGGTTAGCGTGTATTTTGGAAAGAAAAAAAATATGCAGTTTAGGGCGCACTCTTCATACGTACCTAAGTACGCCCTGTTTGTTATTTTTCTTCTTCTTTATTTTTTTCTCTTTTAGCTATTATTATGAATATTACTGTTAAAACTGCTATCATTCCTGCAATTGCAAGTAATGTTTGCTGTGTTGTCCATTTGTTTGCTCTTGTTTTTGCTTCTTCATATGTATATGTTATTTCTTTTCCGTTTTCTT
>CAMYVO010000010.1 GCA_947302485.1 uncultured Clostridium sp.
CGTTTGGTTTCTTCTCTAAAGGTTTGTTGTTTACTTTTCAATGTACTTTTTTGTCTCCTGCTAAGCAACAGACTTTTAATATTATACTCTCTATTAAACTAACTGTCAATACTTTTTTTAAATTTTTTAATAGAATTTAGACAAAATAAAAATTAGTATATTAAAATGTCAAAAATATGCGCTTTACTCAATAATATTACTAACTTTAAATGTTAATATATATCTTTTGTTTAATAGATCGTACAATATATATTATAGTATAAACATTATGTTAAAGTCAATAGGTTTTCATAAAGTTTTTTTGATTTTGAAAGTTTTTCTTTTCCTCTCTGTATTTATTATATTATCACAAGATAAACATAAAATCAAGTATTTATTATTAGTAATTTTTGGTATTTATATTATATTTCTACTAAAATGATATCTTCACCAATACATTTTATTTTTTCCCATGGAATAATAATATCATTACCACTTGTAAATAAACTTAATAACTTATTACTACCTGGTACAATAATTGATGTTATAGTACCTGTTTCCAAATCTGCTGTCACATCCTGAACAAATCCAAGTCTTTTTGCATCTGTAATATTTATAACCTCTTTGTGTTTAAAATCTAAACCTTTATTTCCCATAACATTTCACCTTATTTATTATATGTATTAATATATAAAATAAGAACAATAACTCAAATAGCCACTAGGAACGGAGCTTTTTGTTAATTTTTCAAAAAAAGCTCCGTCCCTAATAGCTATTTTTCATTTCCTATTTATATATTTTCTTTATACGATTTATTGCATCTTTTTCAAGTCGTGAAACTTGCGCCTGTGATATTCCAATTTCCTCTGCAACCTCCATTTGCGTTCTTCCATCAAAAAAACGTTTTGCTATTATTGTTTTTTCTCTCTGATTTAATTTTTTCATTGCCTGAGCAAGAGTTAAATTTTGAACCCACTGTTCATCTGTATTCTTTCTATCTTTTACTTGGTCTAATATATACATACTTTCTGATCCATCGTTATATACTGGCTCTTGCAATGATAGTGGATCTTGAATAGCATCAAAACTAAATACAATTTCCTCTTTCTCTACCTCTAATTCCTTTGCAATTTCCTCTATTGTTGGTTCTTTCCCTTTTTCCTTTGTATATTTTTCTTTAAATTGCAATGCTTTATATGCCAAATCTCGAACTGATCTACTAACTCTAATTGAATTATTATCTCTTAAATATCTTCTTATTTCTCCTATAATCATCGGAACTCCGATATGTGGAAAATTGTACTTCTTGTGATATATCAAAATTATCTATTGCCTTTATTAATCCCACACAACCCACTTGAAATAAATCATCTGCATTTTCTCCGTCTTCCGTGTAAATCTTTGAATCACAGACAGAACTAACCTTAAGTTTCCGTGAAATAAATTTCTCCCTTGCATCTTTATCTCCATCTTTTATTCTTTTTAGTAATTCTTGTTTTTCTTCATTTGATAGCACAGGAAGTTTAGCTGTATTTACTCCAGCTATTTCAACCTTATTTATCAAATAAAAAACCTCCTTTAGAAATATGTTGTTAACATTATTTCCAAAGAAGATATTTTTTATACTGATATATAATATACATTTAACATATAGTAATCAATATTTTAAACTATTTTCTTTAATATTAAATTTTTAATATAATTAATTTATTTTATATATTTTTTATATATTTCTATTAATTCAATTATTAAATTATCCTGAGCATATTTTTTTATAGCATATTCAGATACTTTTATTCTATCAACTTTGTCCTTATTTGTTAATTCTTTTTCAATTGCAAAACACAATTCTAATTCATTTTCTGGTTCTATTAATGTACCAACTGTTTTATTAATAATATCGGCAAGTCCGCCTTCATTTGTTGCAATTACCCTAGAACCACATGCTAGTTCTTCAATTGCTACTAAACCAAAAGGTTCTCTTCTTGAAGGTACTACAGACACATCTGCAATATTATAAAATAATCTTAAAGTATCTTGTGTTTGATTTCCTATAAAATAGATTCTTTTTAATCCCATTTGATTTGCCATAGATTTTAATTCTGATTTTAATTCTCCATCTCCAATAATAATAAAACTCGTTTTATTATTATTATTTTGTTCGTAATGAGATATAGCTTTTATAAGTATATCTACTCCTTTAAAATAAGCTAACTTACCAGCAAAGACTACAATGTTATCTGTATCTATAGGAATACCGTATTTTTCCAAAATCATTTTCTTATTAACTTTCTGAATATAAAATACTGATGGATTATACCCATTCTTGATTATAGTAATCTTAAAATCATTATTCGAGAATGTTTTATTGATTAAAGCATAATTATCATTTGATATAGAAATAATGTGCGAAGCTCCTTCTATAGCTTCTTCAGCATATTTTCTATAATGTTCCCATTTCTTATATCCCATTATATCTGTCCCATGTACAGTAATTACATATGGAATATTATAAATAGATGCAACCTTTTTTACAATATATCCTAAGATCCATACATGCTGTACATGAACTATGTCTGGCTTAAATTCTTCTATTACATCCTTTATTTTCTTTTCAAATACGCGAATATATTTTTCAAATTCTTCTTTTTTTAAGTCTCCAAATGTAACATTACTTCTTGGATGACTTGTAAAACATGGAAAATTAAAATCTAAACTATTTTTTATTTTTTCTTTATCAGTAAAATAAACAGGATAAATATCAATACCATCTAATTTACAATAATTCTCCGTGTTTTCAGGCATAATAATACTAACTTGATGTCCTTTATTTTTTAAGCTCATTGCTATATTTTTTGTATATGTACCACTTCCTGAACCATCTAAAGGAAAATGATTTACTAATAAAACCTTCATATACTCTCTCCTCTTTATAAATTATATAGCAATTATATCATATTAGTTTACATATGACAATAAACTTCACCCTGTTTTACTCATTATATCTTTTTTCATCTTTAATATAATTTTCTTTTCTAAACGGGAAATATAGCTCTGAGAAATTCCGTAGCATATCCGCTACTTCTTTTTGTGTCTTTTCATTTCCTGTAATGAATCCAAATCTGAGTTCCATTATATTTTTTTCTCTATTATTTAGTTTATTCATTGCTGCTTTTAATAGTTTTTTATCAACTTCATCCTCTATCCTTCTTGAAGTAATATCATTATCAGTTCCTAAAATATCAGAAAGTAAAAGCTCATTTCCATCTCCATCTTGGTTTAATGGTTCATCTATCGAAATTTCTCCTTTAATTTTATTACTTCTTCTTAAATACATTAATATTTCATTTTCAATACATCGAGATGCATATGTAGCAAGTTTAATATTTTTATCTGTATTAAATGTGTTTACACCTTTCATAAGTCCAATTGTACCAATTGAAATTAAGTCTTCTATTCCAATACCTGTGTTTTCAAATTTTTTTGCTATGTATACCACTAATCTCAAATTTCTTTCAACTAAAATTTGCTTTGCATTTAAATCTCCTTCTGATAATTTATTTAATAAGTCCATTTCTTCTTCTGGTAATAATGGAGGTGGAAGTGTCTGACTTCCTGCAATATAGTAAATTACATCTTTATCTATTACATCTTTGTTTAGATATTTGACGTAAATAGTGTTAATGCTAGACTTTAGCATTTGTAATAAATTCATTATCATCACCTAACTTTCTATTTATGTTTTCCATTGACATTTGTATAACATCTAGTCCAATTAATGCTTTATATTTATCCGTACCGCTTAATTGCCTATCATAAATACCTATAATAATATCTTTAATATTGTACAAATTTTCTTGAAATTCTATAACCAACTTATCTGCCTTTACTCCAATAAGCATTCCATTTTCTTTTCCTAAAGAAGTAAATGGTATCACTCTTAATCTTAGCCCGTACTCATTTAAATTACTTCCTTCTTTAATATTTCCTTTTATTATCTCATTCATATTATCTAATATGTCTACTGGTATTAATTCTTTTAATATGTTTTTTTCAATTACGACAACAGGAAAGCCCGTAATAGGCTCTTTTAACAAATTCCCCGTATCTATAATTGATGTTACTTTTATACTTTTATTAAACAAATAAACTTCTATTTCACAAAATAAATCTTTTTTATTTATTTTTCCCTTAACTATAGAAAAAGCAATATTAATAATTATAAATCCAAGTATTCCTCCTAAAAGCGCTATCTTAATAGGATATGTTCCTACTAATACACCATTTCTTATTAAAATATCTTGTGGCCTTATGAAATAGAGTAAAAAAAATGCACATCCTCCAAAAGCAAATGATGTTAAATAAAATACTACCAAATATCTTAATAAAACTTTAAAGTTTTTTGGTTTAAGTCCCAAGTTAACCATTGCTATTGACAGTAATATTTTAGCTATAATATTTGATAAACTAAATGAAGGTAAAATATAATAAATGACAACATATGCACTTCCAAGCATGCTTGATAAAACAATCCTTATATGATTAGTTTTTTTCTTATTTATTATAGATGTTGCATATAAAATAATATAATTCATACATATGTTCTCTAAAAGTATAACATCTAAATATATTGTCATCTAAAAATAACATCACCTCACTTTTTGTGATATTTCAAAAGATAAATTTCTTTTTCTGTTCTATATTCTACAACTTTAATATTTTAAAATCTGTCATATCTTAGTGCAGAAAAAAAGAAATAATCTACTAAATTAGATTATTTCTTTTTTTTATTTTCATAAATTGATTTATTCTGATTTGAATTTTAATAATTATTTGTTTAATCCTTTATTTTTTCTTAAGAAAGAAGGAATATCTAAATCATTTGAATTAGATGTACTTTCTGTACTAGCAGGTATTGAACTAATTTTCTTATCCCAAGCCTTGCTTACAATTTTATCTACTCCTAGGCTTGAAACCTTCTGTTCCTTTTCAAATCCAGTTGCAATAACAGTAATTACAATTTCTCCTTCAAGTTCTTCATCGATTACTGCACCAAATATAATATTTGCTTCTGGATCTACACTACGTTGTACAAGCTCAGCTGCTGTATTTACTTCGTGTAATCCTAAATCATTTCCACCAGTAATATTAATAATAACTCCTCTTGCACCTTCAATTGAAGTCTCAAGCATTGGACTTTGAACAGCTTGTTTTGCAGCATCTTCTGCTCTATTTTCTCCAGATGCTCTACCAATACCCATATGTGCCATTCCTGTATTTAGCATAATTGTTTTTACATCAGCAAAATCTAAGTTAACAAGTCCTGGTACAGCAATAAGGTCAGATATACCTTGTACACCTTGTCTTAAAACATCATCTGCCATTTTAAATGCTTCTACAATAGAAGTTTTTCTATCTATTACTTGTAATAGTTTATCATTTGGTATTACAACTAGTGTATCTACTTTTGATTTTAGGCTTTCAATTCCTCTCTCTGCTTGAGAAAGTCTTTTCTTTCCTTCAAAAGTAAATGGTTTTGTAACAACACCAATTGTTAAAATCCCCATTTCTCTTGCTGCTGCTGCAACAATTGGAGCAGCTCCAGTACCTGTTCCTCCACCCATACCGGCTGTTACAAATACCATATCTGCACCTCTTAAAGCTTCTGCTATCTCTGCCTTGCTTTCTTCTGCTGATTGTGCTCCTATGTCAGGATTAGCTCCAGCTCCTAGTCCCCTTGTAATTTTTTCTCCTATTTGTATTTTTGTTCCTGCTTTTGATAATTGAAGTGCTTGTCTATCTGTATTTACAGAAATAAACTCTACTCCTCTAATACCTGAATCTACCATTCTATTTACTGCATTATTTCCAGCGCCTCCAACACCGATTACTTTAATTGTTGCATTTCCGTCTAACATTTTCTCATTTTCATCTAACTCCATCATTATGATTTTCCTCCCTAAATTATTATATATTTTTTAAAATTAAAAACTTATGAATAAAAAAATTCTTTGATTCTTTCAAATATTGTTTTGAAGATATTATCCTGCGAAGCAGTATCTATACTACTTGAAACAGTTTTAGTAAATGGTCTTGCTGCAATATATCTTACTAGTGCATACGCTGATCTATAACTTGGTTTTACAGTGCTTACTAATCTTCCTGTAGATATCTTAACAGGTATATTAAGTATGATTTTCCCAGCTACATCACTTTTATTAATATTAGTTATTCCTTGCCCAGTTAAAATAACATTATTAATTCTAGATTTTATCCCTTGAGTTGTAATATCTTTATTTATAAGAGAAAATATTTCTTCAATTCTAGCTTCAATTATTTCAATTAATTCTGAGCTTTTAATTGACTTGTTCTTAGTTTCTCCTTTATAAGTATTTAAAATAATGTCATTGTCATTGTCTATAAAAGATTTTAAAGCTAATCCATATTGTCTTTTTAATTTATCCGCTTCTTCTTCTGAAATATTTAATACTATTGAAATGTCATTTGTAATATTGTCTCCACCTAAAGGAATTGTATTTGTATAAATAAATGAAGATCCATCAAAAACACCAATATCAGTCATTCCAGCTCCAATATCAAGAAGCATTACATGATCACTTAATTCATTTGTGTCTAATATTAAGTTCCTTTCAGCAAGTGCAGTTGGAACTATTCCATCTATTTCTATTCCAGCTTTTTTAAAAATTGAATGTAATTGTCTTACATAATCTTTATCAGCAAGTATTATTTGCGCTTTTAATGTAAAACTTGAACCTAACTTTCCAACTGGATCATTTGTAGTTTTTCCATCTTCTAATATGAAAATATCTGGTACAATGTCGATTATTGTTTTTCCATCTGGAACTTCAATATCTTTTATTTGCATTATACTCGTACCGACATCTTTCATAGATATCCCTGCATATCTATCTTTTACATCCTTTAATATACTATTTTGAACAATAGTTGTATATTTTCCAGGAATCATTACATATGCAGAATTAATCTTAAGATTGGCTTCATCTTCTGCTTGTTCGATTGTTCTCGTAATAGCAAAGGATACTTCATCTTCGTCAATAATTTTACCTTTTTTTAGTCCAGAGCATTTAATTTTAGAAGAAGCTATAATTTCTATTTGGTTAAAATTATTAACTTCACCAACAACAGTTGCAACTTTGGAAGTACCAATGTCTATTCCAACAATTATATCTCCTATTGCCAACTTAGACTCCTCCATTTTCAATATCTTTTTTTCGTTCTTTAGAATAATATATTTTTTTTAAAAAGTCAATAGAATTTGTAATATTTTTGTAATAATTTCGAAATGTTTTTGTAATAATGTCAGCATTGCCATTAGGTTGCCATTAGGGACGGAGCATTTTGGCAATATTATAGGTTGCCATTAGGGACGGAGCATTTTGGCAATATTAAATTTTTGCAACAATTTAAAAAGCTATGATGTCCCTCTAAATAATATTTGATTACTTTTAATTTAAATTCATTTGAATATTTTCACATATTAAAAACCCTCCATGCTAGATTGTTGTCTAACATTTTGGGTTCACTTCATAATTGATACCATCTTTATAAAAACATATATATAAAATTGCCAAAATGCTCCGTCCCTAATGGCAAAATGCTTGGTTTATTTCTTCTTTTTTATTTTTTTTTGTATATCTCCCCATTTATCAATATAGTATCTACGTATAATAGCAAGATTTGTAAACATCCTACCAACAAATACAACAATAGCTGCCAAATAAATATCAACATTTAATTTTTGTCCCAAATAGGTAAGCAAAATAGATAAAATTGCATTACCAAAAAAACCAGATACAAATATTTTTAAATCAAAGTTTCCTTTAATCGTTGATGCGATTCCTCCAAAAACAGAGTCAAGTGCAGCAACTATTGAAATTGCAACATATCCAGACATTGTATACGGTATTATTGGTGCAAACATTCCTGCAACAACTCCTATTAAACATCCTACTATAATTGCTATTATAACCATTTAATTTACCTCCTAATTACTTTACATATTTAAATTTCAACTTATCTCCATCATATTTCAGTATTTTTACGTTATTTTTTATATCAATATTTACATTTATTCCGCTTGCCTTAATTCGATCTACAAATCCTGATTTAATTGTTAAAGCACTTTGTAAATACATTTTTTCTCCGATAGCTTTTATTATATATGGTGATGATACTCTTTGACTATTTATTACTATAAACTGATTGCCTATATCCACAATATCTGTCATATTTACTACTCTATTATCATTTATAGATATTGCCTCTGCTCCTGCTAAAACTAATTCGTTAACAAGATTAACCAAGTCTAGAGAAGCTACACTTTTTTCATCAGTATCTGTTAGTGTAATAATAATTCCCTCTCCTTGTACATCTACTTTTCCACTCATTAAATTTGTTTGTGAAACTTCTTTTGCAAGTAGCTCATTTGCTTCTTGATTAGAATCATCTTTTTGTTTATATTCTTCATTTTTTTGTCTTGTTTGTATTAAGCTCTCGTTTGTCTCTTGATATTTTGTTTTCCAATCTGCTAATGCATCTTTTAACTCAGTTTCTCTCATTGTCTCAATCTGTGTTATATCTGTCTGTTCTACGGTCTTAAATTGCATAAACATTATAAATACCAATACAAAACATATAATACCAAGTGTTATTGTCATTGTTACTTTACCTTTTTTCAAATTAATCACCTACTCTGCAATTTTTAAATATTTTGAAGATATAACTCCATCATACTTTTGTATTTTTATATTATCTGATTTTTTTACACTTGTAATAATTCCTGTACTATTTAGCGTTTCTATATATCCACCTGGTCTTAATAATGCCCCTGAAAGGCTTGCTGAATTTCCAATTGCTTTAATAGTAAATGGTGAACTAAGTTTTATATTATTAACTAAAATTACATTTCCATCGCAAGTAATTGACGTTGTAGGTACAATTCTTTGATCATTAATTGATATTGCTTCAGCTCCTGCATTTTTAAGCTCATTTACGATAATTCTAAGATCTTCATCATGAACTAAATAATAGCTAATATTATCAAGTGCACCTATCGTTTCTAAAGTTACATTTTGATTATCCTGCAAAGTTACAATTAATCCCTGTCCAGATACATCAGTTAATCCTAAAACTTTATTGTTTTCTTGTAATTCTTGTTCTGTTTTACTAGAAAGTTCATCTTTTTTAGCCGCTTTTTGTCTTTGTGTTTCAAGTTCTTCTTGTGATTTTTTTAGTTCACGATATGAGTTGTCATATAATTCTTTGTATCTTAATACTTCATTTCTTAAACTATCTTCTGTAAAAGAATTTCCTACTGTGATTGATGCATTCTTTATTGTTTTTAGTTGAATCATAATTAAAAACGTTAAAATTATGCACATTATACCTAATGTAATAGCAATTTGTTTTGTTTTCATATTAAACCTTCTCTCTAAAAAATACTTTGTCCTTGTTTAAATCACCATTAATAAATACTTCTCCATTTTTTCCTTTTTCCTTTTGTAATATTGCTTTTAAATATATGTTAATTCTATCTGTTAGATTAGAACCATCTCCCAAATATACAATTTTACCTTCTTCTAAAAATATTATTGTATAGTTATTTTTATCTAAAATATTTATTTCACTTACAGTTTCTGTAATACCACTAATAGATATAGTATCCATAATTTTAATTGCTATTTCTAGTTTTGATAAATCTTCTTGATTTAACCTATTGCCTGGAATTATTTCTTCTTGGTTTGTAGAATATCCTGTAATTACTGGTACATTTAGTTTTTCTTCATTCACTTCCAATATGTAGCCTTGATTATTTATATATGCGTAACTATTAAGTACTCCGAGCATATAGCTAGGACTTCTTTCTTTAACAGTAATTTCTATTTTATTAGGTAGCTTTCTATTTACCACTACAGAATCTACATAAGGATTTTCTTTTATATTACGAATTATAGATGTTTTGCTTACATTATATATATTATTTCCTAATATAATTTTTGATAAACTAATATATGTATCAGATGTTATTTTATTATTACCTTTTACCTCAACTTCAGATATGTTAAAAATAGGTGAAGTCATTAAAAATACTATTGCAACAATAAATAGAACTAAAACAAGTATTAATTTAATAATAATTGACAGAACTCTTTTTCTTTTATTTTGTTTTATATTATCACTTTTTTGCTTTTTATGCTTGTCCTTTTGAAAAGTTGTACTTTTTTTATTAGCATTACCTTTTTGCTTTGTAGTATTTGATTTTTTCTTTTTCGTTTTTTTACTTGTTTTATTTGTTTTATTACTAGAATTTTTAGTGTTTACACCAATAATTATTTCATTATCGGCAAGCCCTGTATTATTAGTACCATTTTTTACATTTTTCTTACTATTTTTTGTTTTTTTGTTATTTTTCTTTTGTTTATTAGAAGATATTCTTTCTCCTTCATTAAGATACAAGAAATCTACTTCTTCCTCATGTGATTTTTTAGCCATTTAT
This sequence comes from uncultured Clostridium sp., assembly GCA_947302485.1. Lineage (GTDB taxonomy): Bacteria > Bacillota > Clostridia > TANB77 > CAG-508 > CAMYVO01. The sequence continues at coordinate 10,517 of CAMYVO010000010.1, forward strand.
TCACCTTCTTCTAACTTTATTTTAGCTCCAATTTTTTTTAACTTTTTATCGAAATCTTCATATCCTCTTAAAATATATTCTATGTCTTCAATAGCTGTTTTTCCTTTTGCATTTAATGCTGCAATAACTAAAGAAGCCCCTCCTCTTAAATCAGTTGCTTTTACATTTGCTTTCGATAGTCTTCTTACTCCTTTTATAATTGCAGTTTTTCCTTCTATTGTAATTTTAGCTCCCATTCTTTTTAATTCATTGGTATATTTATATCTGTTTTCGAATATATTTTCTATAACTATAGAAGTACCTTTTGCTATAGTAAGCATAGAAGCAAATACTGATTGCATATCAGTTGGAAAACCTGGATATGGCATTGTTTTTATATCGATAGCTTTTAATTTTTTAGGTGAATCTATAGCAATTTCATCTTTTTTTACATCTAATTTACAACCGCACTCTTCTAGCTTATGTAATACTGGGGTAAGATTCTCTGGTATTACATTTTTTATTGTTATATTTCCACCTGTAATTGCTGATGCACATAAAAATGTGCCTGCTTCAATTCTATCTGGCATTATTTTATAGCTTACATCTTTTAAATTATGAACTCCTTCAATAGTAACAACATTAGTTCCAGCCCCACTTATTTTTGCGCCCATTTTATTTAAAAAATTTTGAAGATCAATTATTTCTGGTTCCATTGCAGCATTTGTTATAATAGTTTTTCCATCAGCTAAAGCAGAGGCAATCATTGCATTTTCTGTTGCACCAACACTTGGAAAATCAAGTGATATTTCTGACGATTTAATCTTATCACAACTACAGTTAATATATCCATCCTCTTCTTCAATATTTACTCCTAAATTTCTAAATGCCTTCAAATGTAAATCAATTGGTCTTGATCCAATGTCGCACCCCCCAGGATAAGTAAATATTGCTTTTTTATATCTTCCTATTAATGCTCCAACAATTGTTACAGAAGATCTCATTTGTCTCATTAATTCTTCTGATATTTCATAACTTTTTATATTTCTTGAATCAATTATTATTTTACCATTATTTTTCTTCACTTTGCAACCCAATTTCTTAAGTATTTCAAACATCATTTGTGTATCATGTATATTAGGTACATTATACAGCTTCGTAATACCTTTATTTAATATACTTGCTGCTATAATTGGTAGTGATGCATTCTTAGATCCAGATATTACAATTTTTCCTTGAAGTGCTCTTCCCCCCTCCACTATGTATCTTTTCATAAAAAATTCACTCTCCTTTATGTTATATATATTATGCTAACCCCTTTGGATAAGTGAATATTGATTGTTATATATCTTTATTTCTAATTTTATCTTCAAATTCTTCCCATGATTTACTAAATACGTGATTTGCAAAAGTGTCCTTTAATCCATTTATTTGTTTTAAACGTATAATTTCGTCTAATTCCATTCCTAAATGTTTTGAAATCTGCTCTTGTGTCCAACCATTTTGTGTAAGTTCAAATACAATATGAGACATATCTGCAATTTGGTGTGTTCCGCCTTGCTCTGTTATGTCTGATTGTACTTGCAATTCTATTATTTAAATCTTTTTCAATAGTTACTATTGGAATTTGTTTTAAATTAAAATATTCTTTTGCACAACGATATCTATGAAATCCATCAACAACTATATATACATCATTATCTTTATCATAGTATGTAACAATTGGCTGTGTATAGCCATCTTCTTCTATGGAATGCCTTAAAAGTTCCATTTCTGGTGGAGCTACTTTATTCGGATTATAATCATTTGCTATTACTTTATTTATATCAACCATTTTAACATTTAATACTGGAAATTCTATTTCTTTACTCATTATTTGCTCCTTTAATTACTATAAAATTTTTATAGCTTTTCTCATCTAGTATCTCAAATTTAACCTTTATATATATATCTTCATATATCTTAGGTACAATACTAGAATGAATTTTAATTTGTTTTTTAACCTCATTTAATAGTTCTTCTAAATATTTATCTTTGGTTGTATAAACATTTTTTATTACATTGTTCACAACAGACACAAATGCCTCTGGCACTCCATCATTTAGATATATAAACCATTCTTTTTCAGCATCATCATATATTCTATCATTTGTTTTAAGTTGTATAATTCTTGAGCCAAATACTCTCCCCATATATTTATAAAAGTCGTCATTTGTATTGTTCATCTTAACTATCATTTTTTACTACTTCCTCTTCAATAAATTTTCTTAAGTCTTTATCATCTGTATACATATCTTGAGACAGTAAATTATCCCATTTATGTGCCATTATTCTCAATTGTTCATTATCTGATTTTGTTTGTGCAAATGAAAGTCTTTTCATATAGAAGTCATTTTTTTCAATTGCTCTTGCAATTCTTCTCCATGAAATGATCTTTTTTTGATTTTCTAATTTTTTTGATCCTTCTTCTGGTATATCACAAAATTCTATATTATCTTTTTTCTTATACCAATACATAAATTTGCTAATTTTTCTGTAATAATGCATCATTAAATCACGATTGTATATCCCAATACTTTCAAGTAAGAACACTGTATATTCTTGCCAATTCATGAAGTTTGGTTTTGATGTTTTTATATTTCCCAGCGCATATGTTCTACAATAAATATTCCCAAAATTAACTCCATTAACTCGGCTTACAACTTTAGCCCATGTATCATATTCTAAGGCCTTAAATTGATTTAATCCGTTCCTTTGATCATCCCCATATGGCTGGCAAATTCTTTGTTCGTGAATACTTAATCCATTTTTATACATCAAATCATATATCTTGTTGTATTTTAAATCTAATTTACTAACCGCTCCCCATATATCTTCTACTCTCCAATCATATATAGGGTAAAAGTTATATACATCTATTAATTCATTGTTAAACCTTATTTTGGTTGTCCACTGATAATTATCTAGTGTAACTTTATTTTTCTGAAATGAAATAGTACGAAATCTATTTAAACTCTCATCAGTTCTTATAGCAACTCCGCATCCTATAGTTCCTTTATTCTTTTTTTGATACCAATCTGCAAATTGTAAAATAAACTCCTCAAATTCTTCACCTTCTCTAAACCATTTAAAAGGATTGTTGTGAATATTAATGCTGTCTTTGGGAAGTGGTCTTATCCATAAATCTTTACTTTCTTCTTCCCAGCAAATCCACTTTGGTTGTAGTACAGAAACAGCATTTCTTAAAGCAAGTGGTAACGCAACATGATAAAAATTATCAATTTGAGAAAGTTTTTTTAGCTCATATAAATGATCAATCGTGCACTTATACTGACCTTCTAAATCAATATAAAGTACATCAAATTTTTTATTCAATTTTTTTGCAACTATATTTGCAAGCTGCACCATAACAGAACTATCTTTTCCAGCGCTAACACTAAAGTAAATATGATCAAATCTGTTAAATGCTATTTCTAATCTCTCAAATGCTGCATCTAAAACATTTTTTTCTAAATATATCTTTGGCATTTGTTATAATTCTGCTCCTTTATGTTTCTTCTTTTACTTTTACTATTAGCATTTTCTTTTCGATATCTACTATTTTTTCAATTTGTTTTGAGTCCCCATTTTTATTTATAAATCCTAAATCTCTGGCCTCTTTAGAACCTATATTTAATGTATAGCTAGTTATATATCCTTTTCCGTTTTTCTTTTTACTCAAAATCATGCAAATCACCTCTAGGAATAGTATGTTCTATTGCCTAAAAATAATTCTATAATGACTTTTATTAGCAATATTATATATTTAGCGTAACGTATTAGTCAATACTTATATATTTTAATAAAAAAGAGAAGTTTTTAAAAACTAAACGGTTTAAATAGTTATTAAAACTTCTCACTTTTTTATTTACATTATTCAATTTACATTGGAATAACAAGCTTATTTACTTTATCTTTTATATATTTTTCAAGCTTATCCATAAATTCTTTAGGCTCTATTTGGTTTTTTGCTACCATTTCTAATCCTTTTTCCCAGCTGGCTGTTAATTTTGGATTAAGCATATCTGGCATTGACATTCTTATAATATCATATATAACCTCTCCTTTTTTTTCAGGTGTAATTATCTGAGTTTTGGGATTAATAGCAATATATTTAATTCTTTCTAATTTTTTTATAATCTCTGCTCTTGTAGCACTTGTTCCTATTCCTGCACCTTTAATTTGTTCTCTTAATTCCTCATCTTCAATTAATTTACCTGCATTTTCCATTGCTAAAATTATACTTCCAGAGTTATACCTAGTAGGTGGAGACGTTTCTGCATCTTTTATCTCTATAGAACTAACTTCAAGTTTTTGTCCTTTTTTTATATCTTTCAGAATATATAAATTTTCTTCATCTTTATCTTTTTTATCATTACTATCTTTGTTTTTAAAATTTAAAATCTCAAGATACCCTTCTTTTATACATATCTTTTGACTTGCATAAAATATTTCATTTTCTAGATTTAATATAATAGATAACTTTTGATATTCAGCAGCTGGATAAAAAATAGATAAAAATCTTTTTACAATTAATATATATATTTGTTTTTGTAAATCAGGTAATTTATCATAATTATCAAATCCTTGGCCTGTAGGTATAATAGCATAATGGTCTGTTATTTTACTATCATTAACATATTTCGTCTTTATCAAATTAGTACTGTATTTTTCTTCTGCCATCTTATGCATATATGCTTGAATTTCTTCATTCTTAAAGCCTTTTACTAATCCATTCAAGTTTTTGCTAATTTCTTTTGCAATTGCAGACGACAATACTCTTGCATCTGTTCTTGGATATGTAACCAATTTTTTTTCATATAAATTTTGTACTATCTCAAGCGTTTGATCTGGCTTAATCTTAAATCTTTTTGTACATTCATTTTGCAGTTCTGCTAGATTGAAAAGAAGTGGAGGATTTTCTTTTTGTTTTGTTTTTTTTATCTCTGTTACAATTGCTTCACTTTTATTTACCTTGTTTATTAGTTCTTCAGCATCTTCTTTTTTCTTAAATCCAGATTCATTATATAGCTTAGGAGATTCATAGACTATAGATTTCTCATTTACTTTCCATTCCGCTTTAAAATTAGAGTCAATGCCGAATTCTCCTATTATTTTATAATATTTTGTTTTCTTAAAATTTCTAATTTCTCTTTCTCTTTGTGTAATCATACCAAGAACACAAGTCATAACACGGCCTACAGAAATAGAAGCCTTATCTTCTTGTATTTCTTTTGCAACCTTTCTACCAAATATAATAGAAAGTAATCTAGAAAAATTAATTCCAATTAGATAATCTTCTTTGGCCCTTAAATATGCTGAATCAGATAAACTATCATATTCTGATAAATCTTTCGCCTCTTTAATACCTCTTAAAATTTCTTCTTCTGTTTGAGAATCTATCCATACTCTTCTCAGTTTTGCATTTGGATTTGGATGTGCCATCATAAATACTAACCTTTGTATGTATTCTCCTTCTCTTCCAGAGTCTCCTGCATTATATATTTCCTCTACATCTTCCCTTTGTAATAAACCTTGCACTATTTCAAATTGATTTTTTACTGCTGGTATTATCTCATATTTATATTCTTCTGGTAAAAATGGAAGTGTATCTAATCTCCAATACTTTAATTTTTCATCATATTTTTCCGGATAAGACATTGTAACTAAATGACCTACACACCATGTTATAATCCACTCTTGTGATTCTAAATATCCATTTTTTCTAACCGTATTCAATTTTAAAGCTTTAGCAAATTCCATTGCTACAGACGGTTTCTCCGTTATTAATAATTTCATTTTACTCCTTCCCAATATTTAGTATTATATTATATATATCTACATTTTACAAGGGTGACCAAAAAGGGACAGTCCCTTTTTGGTCACCCTTGTGGGTCTTGATTATTTTTGTTTATTATGATAAAATTGCAAAAAATTCTGATTAAAACAAAAGGACGTGATATGTATGTCATATAATTTTCAAGAAATAGAGAGAAAATGGCAAGAATATTGGGATAATAATGAAACATTTAAAACTGATGTGTGGGACTTTTCTAAACCTAAATTTTATGCATTAGATATGTTTCCATATCCTTCTGGACAAGGTTTACATGTTGGACATCCTGAAGGCTATACTGCTACAGATATAATTTCAAGAATGAAAAGAATGCAAGGATATAATGTGCTTCACCCTATGGGATGGGATGCTTTTGGTCTTCCAGCTGAACAATATGCAATTAACACTGGAAATCATCCAAGTAAATTTACTCATGAAAATATAAAAACATTCAAAAGACAATTAAAAATGCTTGGCTTCTCTTTTGATTGGGATAAAGAAATATCTACATGTGATCCAAATTACTATAAATGGACACAATGGATTTTTAAAAGATTATTTACCGATGGTTTAGCAAAACTTATTGATATGCCAGTTAACTGGTGTGAAGAGCTTGGTACAGTTCTTGCAAATGATGAAGTTATCGATGGAAAGAGTGAAAGAGGGGGCTTCCCTGTTATTCGTAAAAACATGAAACAATGGGTTTTAGATATTCCTTCATATGCTGAAACCTTACTTGCAGGATTAGATAACATAGATTGGCCAGAATCAACAAAAGAAATTCAACGAAATTGGATTGGTAAATCAATAGGAGCAGAAGTTAAATTTAAAGTAGCTGGTCATGATCTAGAGTTTACCGTATTTACAACAAGATGTGATACTTTATTTGGTGCTACGTATTGTGTGCTTGCTCCTGAACATGAACTTGTTAAAAAAATAACAACTAACGAGCAAAAAGAATTAGTTGAAAAATATATCGCTCAATGTGCTTCTAAATCTGACCTTGAAAGAACAGAATTAAATAAAGAAAAAACAGGTGTATTTACAGGTGCTTATGCAATTAACCCTGTAAATAATAAAAAAATTCCAATTTGGATTGCAGATTACGTTCTTTCTAGTTATGGAACAGGTAGTATTATGGCAGTTCCAGCTCATGATGCAAGAGACTATGAGTTTGCTAAAAAATTTGGTCTTGATATTATTCCTGTACTTGAAGGTGGAGATATATCAAAAGAAGCATTTACTGAAGATGGTCTTCATATTAATTCTGATTTTCTAAATGGATTAGATAAAGAAACAGCAATAAATACAATGATAAATTGGTTAGAAAAAAACAAAATTGGACAAAAAAAGGTAAACTATAAATTACGTGAATGGATCTTTGCTAGACAAAGATATTGGGGAGAACCTATCCCAATTGTTCATTTAGAAGATAATATGATAGCACTTAATGATGAAGATTTGCCATTAATATTACCAGAACTTGAAGACTATAGTCCTTCTAAAACAGGTGCATCACCTTTAGATAAGGCCACAGATTGGGTTAATGTTAATATAGATGGAAAATCTGGCAAGAGAGAAACAAGTACAATGCCTGGTTCTGCAGGATCTAGTTGGTATTTCTTAAGATATATTGATCCAAAAAATGATAAAGAAATAGCAGATAAACAATTACTTGCTCACTGGCTTCCTGTTGATTTATATATGGGTGGACCTGAACACGCTGTAGGACATTTACTTTATTCTAGATTTTGGAATCAATATTTATATAACAAAGGAATAGTTCCAGTTAAAGAACCTTTTGCAAAACTTCGTCATCAAGGTATGATACTTGGATCTAACGGAGAAAAGATGAGTAAATCTAAAGGAAACGTAATTAATCCTGATGATATGGTTAAAAATTATGGAGCAGATTCATTAAGGTTATATGAAATGTTTATGGGGCCTATTGATGCTGCTAAGCCATGGGATCCAAATGGAATTGAAGGTTCTAAAAAATTCTTAGAAAGAGTTTGGAGACTATATACTGAAAGTAACAAAATACAGGATAAACCTAACAATAATATAGAAAGAGAATATCATTTTACAGTAAAGAAAGTAACTAACGATTATGAAACTATGAATTTTAATACAGCAATAAGCCAAATGATGATATTTATAAATAGCGCATATAAAGAAGATGTACTTCCAAAAGAATATGCAGAAGGATTTTTGAAATTACTAAATCCTGTAGCACCTCACATTACAGAAGAATTATGGAATAGATTAGGATATACTAATACAATTTCATATGAAAAATGGCCAGAATATTCTGAGGAAAAAACAGTTAATAATGAAATAACACTTGCTATTCAAATAAATGGAAAATTAAAAGGAACAATTACAATTCCACTAGATGAAAATGAAGCAGTGGTTAAAGAAAAAGTACGTAATGCAATTGATTCAAAATTAGATGGTAAAACAATTGTAAAAGAAATATATGTAAAAAATAAAATATATAACATTGTTGTTAAATAGATAAATACTTTTTAAAAGAAGCGGAGAGGAATAAACCCTCTCCGCTTCCGTCTGAGTTAGGTAAACATGCAACGGTAGTCGTGCCCAAAGAGGCACAAGTCCTTATACAGGACCTCGAACTGCTGTTGCTCTTCTTCATCGACATCAATGTGGTCGTCCCACATTGTGTCAAGGACTTTTCTCATCTCGTCCTTCATATCTCTAGAAATAAAGAGCGAGATAATTTCCTTTTTCGCTTCCTCCTCGTCCTTGATCAAAAGCGAAGAAGCTACTCCAGTAGTGAGCAATTTCTTCTCCTCTGTATCAAGGAATCTTCTTACTGATACAGGTACTTTCACACCAGTATCAATTGCAAGAAGTAAAAAGAAGACAAATGCCTTCCGCGACTGCGGTGTAAAAACAAAAGTCTTTACTTCTGCTTTAAACCGCAGTACCTCCCAAAATCTTTCAATTTTGTCTTTGTCGATTCGGATAACTTGCGCTAGGCAATTACCATAGTAATCGCTCAGTCTTCTTTCATTTGTTCTTAAATCTTTCATTATAAGCTCTCCTTTGCAGTATTTTCTCAGACTAGGGCACACAGACACGTGGTACCTTATGTTAATTATACCATATTTAGTTGTCTTTTTCAAATTTCTTTGTAACACAATTGTAATATATTTGTAAAATATTAGAAATATACATTTTTCTATGTTTATAGTATAATATTAATGTTACAAAGGAGAAAAAAATGAGTATAGAAACAGACTTAGCAAAAGAAGGAATAAAAGTTATAAAACCATTAGATACACTAATGGTTAATACTATTGCAAAAAATGTTAGTCAAATACTTGTTTCTAACTTTCCAGAACAAAATTTAGATTATAATAAATTATTTATTGCATTTTCAAGAGTTCCTATGTACTTTGTAGAAATGCCTAATGGTACTTCTCGTGCAAAGTATTTTTACAGGAATTCTTCTATTTATTTTAGTAACAAAATAAATAAAAAAGAACTCGCAAATTTTGCTGTACATGAATTAATACATTTTATGCAAGAAAATAGAGACGAAAAAAACAACCTTGTGCGTTTAGGATTATGCGATTTTACACATCCAAAACTTATAGGTATGGCTTTAAATGAAGCTGCAGTTCAATTAATGTCTACAAAAGCATTACATACTACAGAGGACAAAGTAAAATATTTTGGAATAGAACTTACCACTAGTAGTCCAGATTATTATCCTTTAGAATGTAATTTAGTAAATCAGCTTGCATATATTACTGGAGAAGATGTACTTTTTAATAGTACTATAAATGCAAATTTAATTTTTGAAAATACTCTTTCTTCTTTAACAAGTAAAAAAAGCTATAAACAAATTCGCAACAATTTAGATAAAATAATGGATTTAGAAGATAAAATTTCATATATTTCATATTATTTACAACATAATGATTTAGGTAAAAAGAAAGACAAATTTGAATCAAAATTACAAAATTTAAAAAATAAAGTACAAGAATTATTTTTTGAAACTCAAAATACAATTTTAACTAGTTACTTTGACTTATATTTTAAAGAAATATACTCAAGTAAAGGTGTTGAAAATTTTAGAAATAAATTGTATGGCTTTGGTCACCTAATTGGAACAAATGATGATTATTCATTTTACAATAGTTATTATATAAAGAAGATGGCAGAACTAGAAGAAAAACGTATTTCTATTGAAGGTACATCTATTTCATTAGTTCCTGAAAAAACAAATACAATTTTCTTATTATTTAAAAAAATTGGAAAGCTATTGCATCTTAAAAAAGAATATATATATAAATAAATGAAATAAACAATTTTAAAACACTTGCTTTTAAAAGCAAGTGTTTTAAAATTGTTTATTTTATATAAAATAAGTATTAACAATAAAATTTAATATTTCCAGAATGAATTAATTTCCATTTTTCGACAATTTGAAAATAATGTAAAGCAATATCTTCACATATAATAGTTAATTCCCTTTCAGGAATTTTACTTTTGTTATGGCAAACAATACAACCTCCAGATTGTGTTAGCCAAACTTTAGTACTATTAGCAGTTGGAGTACCTTTTGATATGTGGACGTGTATAGGTTCACTATTTTCATTTGTCCAAAAATATATTTTATATCCGTTTTATCTCAAAAATATTAGGCAATTTTCAATCCTCCTAATCTAGCATATTTAAAAAAGAAAGATGAACCATTTTTTACAATATCTAAAAACGTTTTTTTCTCTTTATCTGAATAATTTCCATCTTCTAAAACAATATTATAACTTGGAAGTTCAATAACATAAGTATCAAAACCATATTCTTTTGCTCTTTCAAAAGTAATACAAATATATTCTTCACCATTTTCCTTTTTTCCTATATTAGAAAAAACACCTATTGTTCCATCAGGATATTTAGCAAATTCATAAGTCATTATATATTCACTCTCCAATACATATATTTATTAATCTTAATCATATTATAAACTATTTTATAAAAAAAATCTATACAAATTGATTATTTATTTATATATTATAAAAAACATATAAATAATCTAAAGTATTTAAAATTATAAACATTATTTTAAATACTTATTTATACTATAAGCCGCTTCTCTACCTGATCTAGCAGCCCAAGCAACAGTCTTTTTTTCTCCTGCTATGTCTCCTCCAGCAAAAATTCCTTTTTTGGATGTCATATGATTTTCGTCTATCTTTATATACCCCCAATCATCAAGTTCTACTCTTAAAGAGTTTATTGTTTTTTTATCTGGTTTAGATCCAATTGCCATAACTACATAATCCATATCAATTATATAATTACTATTTTCAATATCAACTGGTACTTCTCTTTTTTCTCCTTCTTTTTTTATTAATTTAGTTTTAATACATTCTAATTTTTCTACTTTGTTATCTCCAATTATTTTTACTACATTTGTTTGAAATAGAAAATTTATATCTTCATCTTTTGTAGCTTGAATTTCCTTTTCTTCAGCAGGCATTTGCTTTTCTGCTCTTCTATATATAATTGTAACATCCCCTGCTCCTAGCCTTTTAATCTCTCTTGCCGAGTCTATTGCAACATTTCCACCACCAATTACTGCAACTTTCTTATCCTTAAAATCTGGAAACCTTTTATACTCTAATAATTCATTTCCTCCATAAACTCCTTTTAAGTTTTCCCCTTCTATTCCCATCATAGAAGATATATTTGCACCTGTTCCTATAAATATCGCATTATAATTTTTTTGTAGATTATCTATAAATATATCATGTCCAAGCGTGCAATTTGTTTTTACATCTATTCCTAGATTTATAATACTATCTATTGTATCATCTAGTACTTTTTCATCTAATCTAAACCTTGGTATACCATACCTTAATATTCCACCAAGTTTTTCTCTCTTTTCAAAAATAGTTACATCGTATCCTTCTTTTCTTAAAAATGCAGCACATGTAAGAGATGCTGGTCCACTTCCTATTATCGCTACTTTCTTTTTATTTTTTTCTTTCTTATCAAAAAACAAATATCCATTTTCATTTGCAATATCACCTACAAAAGCTTCAAGCTCTCCTATACTTACAGGCTTTCCTTTTATTCCTCTTACACATGCTCCCTCACATTGTTTTATATGGGGACATATTCTTCCACATATCGAAGATAAAACTGTAGTTTTATTCAAAATTTCATATGCTTCCTTGTATTTTTCACTTTTTATAGATTGTATAAAATCAGGTATATTATTATTTAATGGACATCCATTGGTGCAAGGTTTCGTTTTACAATTTAAACAATATTCAATTTTTTCCTTTATATCTCGCTCTATCATATTATTTGTCCTCACTTTAATTTACATGTTTATCATAAATTCTTTTTAAGTTCTTCTTTGTTACAGCTTCCTTTATTCCCTTTTTAGCAACCTCATTATATACTTCTTCTAAATAGTTTTTTAACTTTTCATTACATTGAAATATATTTTTTCTCTTGTTAAAATACTCAAGCTGATATTCCTTATACCATTTTTTTCCCATATATGCCTTTCCTGCAGCAAGTTGATCACATACCATTTCACATGCATATTTAAATGGCATAATTAAAGTTTGATCTTTTGTGTTTGCATCATACCAATACTCTGCATGATGTTTATTTCTTCCTTTATGGTGAAGCCATGCTTTTGAATATCCGTTTTCTTCTTTACATACAATAATAGGGCTTCTAGTTCCGTTGTAGTATTTTACACTTTCCCAAAATTCAGTTGGAGAAAATTTAGATAAATCGTGAATTATTCCTTGCCAGATTAGTCTAAGTCTGCAACACAATTTAAAAACTTCCAACTTGTGTCTACATACTAATAAAAAATGTTTTATTACCTTTTTTAACATATTAACAAACTTCCTTTTCTTTTTCTTTTACAAGCTTAATATCTTTCCAAAAATCTATCTTCTTTGTATCATCTCTTAATAGTTCTGCTGGATGAAATGTTGGTATGTACCATATTCCATTTTTTTTATCCATTTTCCTCTTGCAGATGTAATATTATATTCTTCTCCTAATACACTCTTTAGTGCTACACTTCCTAATAAAACTATTATTTTAGGATTTATTAAAACAATTTATATTATATATTTTTATACCAATGATACAACAGATGTCATTCTTCCAGAGTTTTCTTTATCATATCTAAATGAATGTGTATAGTTATGATTACATACTGTACAAATATTACTTTCTATAATATTTTCTGGTAATAATCCGATATTTTCTAGCATACATCTGTTTATTTTTACTGTGTCTATATAATATTTTTGTTTCCCTTCAGCATCTATTTTTTTACTAACCATATTTTCAAAATTATCTAAATCTTTAAATGATTCCTTAAAAGTTTTATATACATCTTCATCTACTTCAAAATGACACTTTCCTATACTAGGTCCTACAAAACACAAAATATCTTTAGCTTCACAGTTAAATTCTTTTATCATCATTCTTGTAGCCTTCGTGCCAATTTTTTTACATGTTCCCTTCCATCCAGAATGAACATTAGAGATAACTTTTTTTACTGGGTCATAAAAAATTAAGGGTATACAATCTGCAAATACCAATGATAAAGCTAACTCTTTTTCATTAGTAATAAGTCCATCAACATCATCTAAACTTTTAGGGAAAATTCCTATGTTATTTTTAGATACTATTTCAATATTATCAGTATGTGTCTGTTTAGCTCTTATTATTTTTTCTTTGCAGACACCTATACTCATACATAAATTTTTATAATTTTTATTTACTTCTTCTTTATTTTTATCGTAATTTGCTATTCCATAAAAGTCATATGGCTTTAGTGTAATCGCATGTTTTACCTCTTTATATTTTAATAGCTTTTTAAATTGTATGTATTCTATGTTTTTATCTTTAACATGTATAATATTGCTATTTGATAAATCTTGCATTTTAACCTCTTTTCTATATTTTATTTGTTACTGTTCAAACTTATCTTTCTTAAAGTCCGCGCAGGTAGTTATATAACCGTCACTTTTATTTGTTTGAAATTTCATTCATAATTTCATCTTTAGTTTTGTTGTCTACATATCTATATTCATTTTCACAAAATCCTGGGCTAAATTGACATATTGAATGATATTTACAATATTCACATGCAGATTTTTTCTTAACCCCATTGTAATACGGCTCAAGATTTATTTTTCCTGATAAAATCTCTTTAGATATATCTTTAATAGTTTTATATATATTTTTTTGTAAATCTTTAAACTGCTCCTTTGTAAGCATGTTTGGTTTATTTGTACTTAAATTTCCTTTTGAATCTATATATGCTTGAACTATATTTGAAGATCCTTTTTCAAATGTTTTGTCCATCATTTTTACAACATTTACATCAGCAAGTATAAGTCCCTTCATTTTAAATTCACTTTTAATTTTCTCTTCTAACTCTTCAGCAGATAAATTTCTATTTGCTTTTAATATTGGATCAATTAAATTAAAATATAGTGCTCCAGAAGGTAAAAAATCTTCATTTGAAACTACATTTAAATATGTTAATAACTGAAGTTGTAATCCATACATTACTTCATTTAAGTCTATATTTTTTACAGAAGATTTATAATCAATAACTCTAACATAGTTTCCTTTATCTGTTTTTGCTAAGTCTATTCTATCAATTTTACCTGTAAGTTCAATTTTTCTTCCATCTTCAAGTTCTATTTTTATAGGTGGATAATCTCCTCCCTCTTTAAATTCTACTTCATTTCCTAAAATATCATAATCACTGCAAATAAGTGTATTAATAATGTGCTTTATTGATTTTATAAGTAAATTTCTTAGTCTTTTTGTTAGTAATTTATACTTTGGTGTACTTGTAAATATATAGTTTTTATTTAAGTGTAACTTATCTTGCATAATTTGTTCTATCATACTTTCTGTTTGTTCTTCTGTTATATCTTTTAAATTTATACCATTAATATTTACAAGCTCAAAAAAATCATCTATTACTTCGTGCATAAAGCTTCCTGTATCTACAGTTTCAATTTTAAACAATTCTTTATCAGATAGTTTTAAACCATATTTCAAATAAAATGCAAAAGGACAAGATCTGTATTGTTCTAACCTTGAAACACTAGTTTTTAAAGTATCTCCATATATTTTTCTTATATTATCTTTGCTTAGTATTTCTGGTTTATTTGTGTATTCAAGTCCTTGTATAGCATTAGTAAGTTTATCCTTCCAAATTTCGTCTTTAGAAAATGCTTCAAAAATATTTATCCAATCATCTGAAATATCTTCTCCATCCATATAATCTCTAATACGCTCTAGAAGTTCAAAAAACATTTTGTTTTTATAATATATTTCTTCTTCATTTGCAACATCACTTTCTTCTTTTAGGTTTGGAAATATTTTCTTTATTTTTGTAAGTAAAATAGACGGTCTTAAGGCTGCACCTTTACTATCAGTTGATACATAAGATAAATATATATCTTCTTCAGCCGTTGTTAATGCTTTATATATGTTGTAATTTTCTTCATAAATAGATTCTAAACTACCCTTTGCAAGCTCTACTCCTTTTTCTTTTATACTTTCTCTATCTTTATCGTCAAAAAAACCTTCTTCTTTTTTTACGCTTGGAAACACTCCATCATTTAATCCAATTATAAATACTGCCTTTACCTTATGACTTCTAGAGCGGTCTATATCTCCTAAAGATACTTGATCGATGCTTTGTGGAATTTTACCAAGTTCTGATGTTTTTATTCCTATTTTTAATCTATCTGCATATTTTTCAAATGTAGATTGTTCCTCTCCGAATATTTCAGCAATATCTTCTAAAACTTTAATTACTATATTCCATCCTGAAACATATTCTTTTGACATTTCTATTTCGCCTTTTTCTTCTAATTTTTTAGATTTGGCTAAAAGTTTTTCATCTATCTTGTTTTCTATTAAAAATTCATATATTACTTTTGTTGTTTCTTTATATGTTTTTTTACCCTTAAGTTTGTTTTTAAATGATATAAGAGGATCTACAATTTTTTTCCTAATAGCATTTATTTCATCTATTTTATCATCTTCAAATTTCCAATCATCTACATACCATTTGCTATATTTTATTCCCCATTTTAGAGAATAATTTTCAAGTAAAAAGCTCTCTTCTTCAGTAATATCACAAAGTCCTGTTTTTATATACTGAAATACTGCTTCATAAGACAAATTTTTACTAAATACTTCTAATGTTGCTAATATATATTTAACTAGAATATTTTGCTTTAAATCTTTCTTCTCATCAATAAATATTGGTATTTCATATTCATTAAAAATTGCTTTTGCAAGTCCAGAATAGTTTTCTATATTTTTAGTAATAATTGAGATATCTCTATATCTATATTTTTTTTCTTTAACGAGTTTAATAATTTTACCTGCTACATATTCTATTTCTGAATATGGATTCATAGATAAAAATAAATTCAAATTATTACATTTATTTTTATAACTTTTATATGGAATGTTATATAAATTTTCTTCAATATGCAATAACTCAGGAGATTTAAATCTATATTTTTTATCTAAATTCACCGAGGTCTCTATATTAACTTTTTCCTTTTTAGCTATATCTATTATCTTTTTTAGTGTTGTTTTATTACTATAAAACAAGTCCATATCAGATATGATTTGTTTTGGAAAATTATCTGTACAAACTGTAATATTTATCTGTTTTGTTTTTTTAAGTAACTTTTCTATTAATTTATATTCTTGAGGTGTAAATCCTGTAAATTCATCTAAGTATATTATACTGTTATTAAACATATCGGTTTTGTCTAAATCATCACATAGTACTGTTAATAAATCATTATCTTCTAAGTATTTATCATTTATTCTATCTTGAAAGCTTTTATATATTAAATACATATCTTCTAATTTATATTTTAAATATAAATCATCTGTTTTTTCTATTAAATTGTTTAAAACTTTAATACCTACATTGTGTTTTTTAAATTCAGTAATTGATGAAATAGCAAGATCAACATTTTTATCTGATTTTCCTAAAAATCTTAAATCTTTTTTAATTTTTTCTAAAATATCGTATAAAAGCATACTTTTACCAGAATCAGAAAGTAAGCTTTTATTTTTTGAACCTGTATCAGAAGAGACTCTATATGCCATACGCTTAAAAGTTAAAACTTCAGCATGAATAACAGCTTTCCCTTTTATATGCTTTAATAACTTTTGTTCAGCATTAAATGAAAACTGTTCTGGTGTTATAATATATATTTTTTCTTCATCATTTATTCTTTTAGCAGCCTCTTTAAAAATGAACTCACTTTTTCCAGTTCCTGCTCTTCCATAAATTATTCTAAGTCCCATGTTTTCACCTTAATTTATTTTTTTAGTAATTTCTTCAAATTACGAGAGATTATCCAGCCAATGTGCCATTATCTGGGCTCTCTTACATTTTTTCATAGATTACTTTACACTATCGTATTTTTACGCAATAAAATTTCCTTTAGAATTTCTTATTGCGTAAAATAAGTATTGTTGTGCAATTCCTGCTAAATCTCCATATTTATCGTTTGCTAAATTCCTTATTTTATCTTTGTTGACTTTTGTTTCATCTTTTTCTTTTAAGTATAATTCATTCATTACTCTTCTTACCCATACATCCACTGGAAAAACAGAAAACTGTTTTAAAGAAAAAAGCATAATACAATCTGCAACTTTCTCACCAACACCTGGAAATTTTAATAATGTTTCTTTTATTTTAGTAACATCTGTTTCTTCTTTTAATTTTTCTAAATCTATTTGTTTATTTAATACTATTCCGAGTTGTATCAAAAACTCTTTTATCTCTAAATCCTAAACCTAGTGAACGCAGATCGTTTACACTTGCTCTGCTTAAAGCTTCTACAGTAGGAAAAGTATAATATTCATTTTCTTCCCACACAATTCTATTTCCATATACTTTTGACATTCTTTCTATAATTCCTTTGATTCTTGGAATATTATTATTAGCTGATATAATAAAAGAAATTAACGTTTCCCATAAATCTTGATTTAATATTCTAATTCCTTCTCCATACTCTATACTAGTTTTCATATATTGGTCTATTTTGCTTAAGTCTTCCTTTATATATTTATAGTTTCTATCCAAATCAAAATATGAAATACAAAGCTCTTCTAAATTATCCTCTCCTATACTGGAAAATATTATTTTATCATTTATTTTTTGGGCTTTTATAACATTATTTTTTACAACTCCAATATAGCTTCCATCTTCCTTTTTGTTCCATCTAAAACACTGTCCACATTCAAAAGTGTGAACAAGTTCAAATGAATCAGGATTTTTTAACACATACTTCTGTTTTTTGTACATATTATCACCTTTTTTATTATATCATATATAATCACTATTTTTAAGTATATTACATGTATTTTTAATGAACTTTATATACAAATTTCATAATTATATTATCAGGAATAATCTTTGCAAGCGGCTTTAATGCTTTTGTTCCAAAACCTGGTATAATAATAAATTTTCCTTTAAGCATCTTTTTTACAGTATATTTTGCAACATATTTACTACTTAGTGATTTAACTTTAAAGTCTGCACCTGATACCTTGTTAAAGTTTGTATCCACTGGTCCAGGGCATAATATACTAATTTGTACATTAGATTTTTTATGCTTCAATTCTTCTTTAATTGCTTCAGTCAATCTAACAACATATGCCTTTGTAGAATAATATGTACTCATAAGTGGACCTGGCATAAATCCTGCAATTGATGCAACATTTAGTATTATACCCTTATCTCTTTTTACCATATCTCTTAAGAATAATTTTGTTAAGATATGTACGGCAGTTACATTTGTCTTAATCATTCTAATTTCTTTATCTAAATCTGCATTTACAAATTCTCCTTTTAATCCAAAACCTGCATTATTTATCAATATATCAATACTTTCTTCTTTTAAATCTTCATATAGCTTTTTGCAATTTTCTTCATCTTCTAAATTCATAGCAATAACTTTTGTATTTGTTTTTATTTTACTTGCAACCTCTTGTAGTTTTTCCTTATTCCTAGATACTAATATTAAATCATATCCCTTTTCACTTAGCTCTATAGCTAAATCTCTTCCTATACCAGATGATGCTCCTGTTACTAATGCTTTCATAATATCCCCTCCGTTTTTTTCATATTATATCAAGTAGAGATTTTTTTTACAATAAACTATTGCAAATTTCATTGTATTATGTTACAATATTTAAAGTTATAATTTACTATACTAAGAGGAGGTGCACATCTAGCAATGCCAAATATAAAATCAGCAATAAAAAGAGTAAGTGTTATCGATAAAAAAACAAAAAGAAATAATATGATTAAAACAGCTTACAAAACAGCTGTTAAAAAATGTGAACAAGCAATTAATGATGGTGATGTTAAAAATGCAGAATCACTTTTTATAGAAGCTACAAAAAAAATCGATCAAGCTTGTACAAAAGGAGTTATTGTTAAAAATACAGCAGCTAGAAAAAAATCTAGACTTGCAAATAAATTAAATGCTATTAAAGCTTAATTTTAAAAATAGAATAATTGAAATTTAGAGATGAGTTTAAACTCATCTTTTTTTAAAATAAAAGAGGTCAAAAGGATTAAATCCTTTTGACCTTCTTCATTTTCCATGTATTTCCTTTGATTTTACGTTTTATTTGTGTTAACATAAATTTAAGTGAATTATTTATAGAAGGGAAGTATATAAATGTTTAATAATATCATAGATATTTTTAGTAAAATAAAAAAATTAGAAAATAAAACAAAAAAGATTATGAAATATGGATATATATCTGCATTCATTGTATTAATTATTTCTGCTACAATACTTTATACATATATAAATTATTATCCTTCACCTGATTTATACTATATAGGATTAGAAATATTTAAAATTGGTTTAATTATAGGAATATCATCTTTTGTTTGTGGATTTTCTGTCGATACAATTAAGAAAGAATTAATAAATTAAAAATAATTATAATAACAATAGCGTGCTGAATATATTTTTCTACACTATGAAGTATAACTTATATTCAGCGTTTAATTGTTCGTGCGCCAAAATTTATATAATAAATTTTGTGTGCATTTGTATTTTGACAACTTATTTTTTCTTTTTAGTTTTATCTTCAATTAATTTTTCATCTTCTACATATTTATAATTTAATGCATTTTTCTTTGATATAACAGATTCACCTAAACTTTTCTCGATATCTTCTCTTGCAACTTTTGCAACATGCCCACCCATTTTAGCAACTTTTCTATTCTCATCTAATCCATAAGGTTTATGCTTTTTTACAAGTTCTCTAGTAGTAATTTTTCCTAAATCTGTTAGAGCAACTTCTATATCGGTCATATTATCTCTTAGAGATTCTTTTCGTAATCCTTTATATTCTTTATATTGTGATGCTTTCATTCCAGACCATTGTTGATAAATTTCGTTTGTAAGTATTCCATATTCATAATTCTTTGTTATTCCATTTTCCTTCCAAACATCAGTTAATTTATGTCTATCTACAACGCCAGTTAATCTTTGTTTAATCCATCTATCATCGTATCCGTTTGCTTCTGTAGTAATCAACAGCACGATTAACTGCAAGTTCTGGATCAAATACTTCATCAATTCTTTCTTTGCCCATTTGTGCAAGCCAAACTTTAAATGATTCTGCATTTTTACTCGGAATTGATTCAATTAATCTTAAAATTCCTTTTGTACTTAAAACATCAGTTAAATAGTTTTTTCCATCTTTTTGCGATTTCATTTTAAGTTGCACGATATTTTCGTGCAACTAACTTCCTTCATTTTTAAGTTTTCTTTTTAAATCGCTCCAATAATTTCTAGGAATATTACTATCAGTTAAAGCGCTAATTACATCAACTACACTAAAAAAATATTCCTCTTTTTCACTATCCCAAATACTTCTTATTTCTTTTTCTTTAAACAAATTTGTGATTGTATCTAATTTATTATTATCTATATATTGAAATACCTCCTTGTAGAAATTCTACCATTTGTGATATCTTATCATAAATCAAGCAACTTCACAACAATTTTTGCAAACATTTTTTCGATTTATGAAAAATTTTTAGTAATGTAGTATTAATTATATTATGCCTTTTGGCAAAGAAACCATCGACATCTATGCAGACGATAGTCTGAAAGTATCATAGCGGGTTACACGCTTTGAAAAAATTGTTAAACCCACTCTGCAGATTTGCTATAGCAGATATTAACCTTAAACCAATATAAAACATAATAAAAGAAAACAGCATAGTGTAAACTATACTGTTTTAAAAAAGTTAGGAGCATTTTAAATAAGAATTGTCCTTATTAAAATGCTCCTAAGTACGAGATTTATTTTTTAATTATTAATTATATACATATTTTTGTGGATTTATAGAAGTTCCATTTAATCGTATTTCTAAATGTAAATGTGGTCCTGTAGAATTTCCCGTGGATCCTACAGTTCCAACAATATCTCCTACTTTAATCTCATCTCCGGCACTTACATACAATTTACTACAATGCGCATAATATGTTTCTACACCATTTCCATTAGATACAATTACAACATTACCATATGAACCATTATATCCTGAAAATTTTACAATTCCATCAGAACATGCCTTAATTGGTGTTCCTGTAGAAGCAGCTATATCTAAACCAGAATGTGTTCTACTTCTTCCACTTGTATCACCAAATCTAGATGTTATTATTCCACTAATTGGCTGAATTGCAATATATACACCATTTATACTTGAAACTTCTTTCTTTTCTATTTCTTCTACTTCCTCTTTAACTATTGATTCAACAGTAGATGCAATTTCTACTTGTTCAGAATTAATAGTTTCTAATGTATTTGTATATACCTTTAATATTCCTACATCAACTTTTTCTTTTTCATCTTCAGATAAGTTATTTACTATTTCTTCAGCTTCATCCATAGTATCTACATATGCGACATTTTCTTCATTTACAGTAATTGCATATTGCAAATATGTTGGTGTTGCCTCATTTTTTATTTGTTCTAATATTTCCTCATCATTATTTGTAGTATTAGAAATAAATTTTGCTGTATAAGTAGGCTCTGTATCTAGTGTAAAAAATTCTAAATTAGAATTATCACCTACATACATTTGTTTAATTTCTTTTTCCAATTCTTCTTTATTATTTGTATAGCCAATTTCTTTTCCATTAATGCAAACAGCATATCCTATTTGAAATTTAGAAAAAATTATAACAGAAATAATTAGAAATGCTATTAATATTATACTTATTAACTTTAATCCTGTTCTTAAATAATATTTCTTTTTATCGTTTAAAATATATATTCACTCTCCTTTTTTAAGCACAGCTAAACTTTATTATACTATATATTTTAAACATTTTCAAGTTATGTATACCTTTTTTACCATAATTTTTTAAAAAATATCTACGCTAATATATTTTTATTTTTGTTTATGTAACGTATTCTCTTGTTTTCTCTTTAATTCTCGCTAATGCTCATTTTTTGTTACCTTTAAAAATTTTCTAATATATTAGATTTTTATGTTTCAAAATGTTCTGACCATTTTGGATTATTTGACTATTTTTCAAGTATCTATATAATTACTTTATAACATATTTCTTCTATTTTATATCCTCTTTCTTTAACTTCTCCTTTTTTTACCATTTTTTAGTATTTTTTACATATTGTATTTCATAATATATTTCTTCCTTATTTTTATTAAACCATTTTGTTATTTGTTCTACTGCTCGCGGTTTAAAATATACTTGCCAATATTCATTTTTACTTACATCTTTTACAATTACTATATAATCATCTTCATAATAATGCTTATATGATATTTTATAGCCTAAAACTCTTGCTATTGCTCCTATTAAATTTGAATGTGGAAGTTTATTTTCTGAATATAGCTCTAACTCTTCTGCTATATCTGATGCTAAACAATAGTTATGTTTAATTTTTACATCTATTTTTGCTTTTATTTCTTCTACATCTAGTTTTAAATCTTCTAATCCCACCTCTAAATTATCTACTCTAATATTATTTTCCTTCATATAATTTATTGCATTTTGCATTATATATATTAGTTGATTTGTACTGCTTGTACTGCTAAGTATTTTTCTGTATCTTTTTTCTGTTTCTATAAAATATTTTCTAATTCTTCTTCCTGTATCATTATTTTCTATCATACATATTTCTTTACCTGTATCAATAGTTAAGTAATAGTCATGTCTTATAACATTTTTACGCTCACCAACTTTGGCGAACGTTATAATAAAGTCTTCTTTTTCCTTAAATTTATACTTTAAAATTCTATCTTTAATCCAATTTGTAAAATCCCTTCTGCTTCCTAATGCATCATGCAATTCCCTTGCATTAATTAATCTTTCTTTTGATTCATTTTCATAAATAGGTACAATTCCTTCTTCTACTTTTGTAAATTTCAAATAACATCAATCCCTTCTTTTGTTAATTTTTCATTATATTAATAAAATGATTTTTGTAGGCGATATGCCTAAAGATAAAATTAAATAGATTTAAATTAACATTATACTAACATATGTTTTGTTTATTGTAAAGAAACTTTTACATTAGGTTTATATGTATAATTTTTTATTTCTATACAAAAATAACGCTAGTTAATTAGCGTTATTTTTGCAAAAGAAAAACTATGCTTGGGGCGCTCCTTAAAATTCTTCTCTAGAATTTTCCGTACAAAGTCACGCCCCAGGGGGACCAAAAGGGATCTGACCCTTTTTTGTCCTCCTTTGTTATTCTTCTTCTTTATTCTTTTCTCTTTTAGCTATTATTATGAATATTACTGTTAAAACTGCTATCATTCCTG
>CAMYVO010000011.1 GCA_947302485.1 uncultured Clostridium sp.
TCTTTTATTTTTATATCATCTGGTCCTATTCCATTCATTGGAGATATTGAACCATGTAAGACATGATAAACTCCTTTGAATTCATGTGTTCTTTCCATTGCAATAATATCTCTAACATCTTCTACTACACAAATTACACTAGAATCTCTTTTAGGATTTGCACATATTATACATGGATTTGTATCTGATATATTATAGCATTTTGAGCAATACTTTAGGTTCTTTTTTGCATTTACAATAGATGATACAAATTCATTTACTTCCTCTGTTCTTAAATTTAGCATATAAAATGCAAGCCTTGCTGCTGTTTTATGACCAATACTTGGTAACTTTTCAAAACTTTCAATTAGTTTTTCTATTGATGGTGAATAATAACTCATTTTTTTCTCCTATTTATTGCGCATTTGCTGCAGTATTACATTAATCCTGGTATATTAAACTTACCCATTTGTGATGCTTGTGCTGAATCTACTTTTCTTAATGCTTCATTGATACATGTTATTATTAAATCTTGTAACATTTCCACATCTTCAGGATCAACAACTTCTTTTTTTATATTTATTTCTTTAATTTGTTTTGCTCCTGTAACTTTAACAGAAATTGCTCCTCCTCCGCTAGATGCTTCGAACTCTTTATTTTCAAGCTCTTCTTGTGACTTTTCTAAATCAGCTTGCATTTTTTTGGCTTCTTTCATTATTTTGTTTATATTCATTCCGCCAAATCCTCCCATACCTCCTGGGAATCCACCTCTTTTACTCATATTTATCTCTTCCTTTCTAATCTTCACTAATTTGTATTGGAATATCTAAGTTGTTTGCCAACTCTTCAATACTTAAAGTGCTATTTATAGAATTTTTTACTTCATTTTTATTATCAACATATTTTACCTTCATTGTTGTTCCACATTCCATAGAAATTAATCTTTCAATTTCTTGTTTGTTTTCCGGCTTTTCTAATACTGTTTTTCCAAAAGCTGTAATTCCATTTGGAAAGATAATTTCTACTATCATATCATTTACTTTATTTGCCTCTGTATTTATTAAATTTGTATATAGTATAATTTTTCCAGAATTCTTTAAGTTATTTACAATTTTACTCCATTCTTCTTGCATGTTGTTTGAATGTACAGTATTAGTATTTATTTCTTTCGGACGAGCTATGCTAGATACTACATTTTTTTGTGATGCTTTCGGATTAGCTATGTTCGCCCCTATAGATACTTCTTCTTTATTTCCTTCTTGTTTTTTTTCTTCCGGACGAGCTATACTCTTCCCTACGTTAAATGGTGGTTGCTTTATTTTCTCTTCTAATTTAGTTATTCTATCATTTAACTCCTTTAATCCATCTATATCTGGATTTATACATAATTTAATCATACCTACTTCAAACATAATTCTCTTTTGTGAAGACCATTTTAAATTATTTTCAAGTATAGATAATTCATATATTACATTTAATAATTTTTCTTTTGATATTTTTTCAGATAAACTCTTTATTTGTTCTATTTCATTTTTATTATATAACTTTGCTTCTTTAGTTACTTTATATAATAAAATATCATTTACATATTTTATTACTTCCCATAGTAAATTTAAAATATCTTTTCCTTCTTGTAGTATATCATTTACTTCTTTCATTAGCATTTCTATATTACTATCTATAATTGCCTTAACTATTTTTTGTATGGAAATTGTTTTTGGTATACCTATTAATTCTTTTACTTTGCTTTCATCTATTGAAGAAACTCCATCTTGTATACATCTTTCTAATATACTAAGGCTATCTCTCATTGCACCTTCAGATAAAACTGCAATTATATTCAATGCTTCCTCGCTTATTTCTATATCTGCTTCTTTGCAAACAATCTTCAATCTTTTTATTATATCTTCTTCTGAAATAGTTTTAAAGTCGAAGCGTTGACATCTTGATAAAATTGTAGGTGGCAACTTTTGTGGTTCTGTTGTTGCTAAAATAAATTTTACGTGCTTTGGTGGTTCTTCTAATGTTTTTAAAAGTGCATTAAATGCCCCTGTTGATAACATATGAACCTCATCTATAATATATACTCTATATTTTGCAAGAGTTGGTAAAAAGTTAACTTCTTCTCGTATTGCTCTAACATCTTCTACACTATTATTAGATGCTGCATCCATTTCAACTACATCAGTTAATGAACCGTTCAAGCATTGCCTTACATATTTGGCATTCATTACATGGTTCTCCGTCTTTAGGATTTAAGCAATTTATAGCTCTTGCTAAGATTTTTGCGGCTGAAGTTTTACCTGTTCCTCTACCACCATTAAATAAGTAAGCATGTCCTACTCTGTTTGCTATTATTTGATTTTTTAAAGTTTTAGTAATATGCTCTTGTCCAACCATTTCTGAAAATGTTTTTGGTCTGAATTTACGGTATAATGCTGTATAGCTCAAATTTTTCACCTCTTACTTATTTTAGTATTAAAAATGGTGTGAGAAAATATCTTGGCTCCTCTACGGAAAGTATCCTTCACATAAATACACTGCTTATCGCTGCTTCTTTCCAGACCTGACGAGGTTCACAGCTTTTTATTGAATTATACTCTCCGTACAAGAGTCTAGTCTCATACCATTTGTATTATATACTTTTTTAGTTAAGTCTGCAATACTATTTTTTTATTTAAATGCATGTCTTTTATAATTAATTTATTGTCTTTTAAAAACAATATCTGTGCAATCTCTTTTTTCCATATGTGATGCCCCTTCTTGGACAATATCTCCAACAGGCATCTCAAGTGTTATAGTTCCTTTATAACTTTTATCTGATATTAGATTTATTGTTATATCAAAGGAAATTGTATATTTTACATCATCTATATTTATTCCTGTTTTTGTAAGTAAAGAACCATCATGTACTATTTCATCATCTTCGTCTGATACATAATTACTAATATTTTCATTTGTATATCTAAATATAATTGTTGAACCTTGATTTGCTATTTGAAGATTCTTAAGATCTGTTTTATCACTGCCTTCAAGCACTATACTATCTTCTACTTTCATGTCTTCTGAATAACTAAATGTTTTATTTTCCTCTGTAGTTGGTCTATATATTGTAATACTACCTACCTTAGGTTCTTCTATTATTTTAAAATTATCAAGCACAATACTTTTTATAATCTCAGTTTTTCTATAGTTTTTATTTTTTACTATTTCTAAATAAATATCGTTATTTTGCATGATATTCATATCCCATTTGGCTGTAGATTCTTCTTTTTGTACTCCTTCAGCCGTACTAAATACCATTATCTTTGATAGACTAAATGGCATATTAGTTTCACCTTCTACTTGATATTTTAATATTAATAATCCTATTATAATTAGTAAAAGTACAACAACAACAGATATTATACTTGTTTTCATTATTTTATCTTTTCTACTTTCTAGCTTCATACTTCCCCCTATGTTTAGGATTTAATTATTCTTAATTCTTTAAAAAAATCTTTTAGTAATTTCTCGCACTCTTTTCCTAATATTCCTGTTTCTATTTCTAATTTATGATTAAATGCATAATCATTTGATAAATTTAATACTGAACCACATGCACCAGTTTTTAAATCCATAGCTCCTATATATACTTTTTTAATTCGTGATTGAATTAATGCTCCTGTACACATAGGACAAGGCTCAAGTGTTACATACATTTCGCAGTCCGTTAATCTCCACCCATCTAATTTTTTACTTGCTTTTTGTATTGCCATTATTTCTGCATGCTTGATTGCGCTTTTCTTTATTTCTTTTAAATTATGAGCTCTAGCAATTATTTTGCCGTCTTTTACTATTACACATCCAACAGGAACTTCTAGTTTTTCGTAGGCTTTTTTTGCTTCATTTAAAGCCTCTTTCATAAATTTTTCTTTTTGATCCATAAATTTTCCTTTAAATACAATTATTCACTTTTTATTATTCTTTATTAACTATTAACTACAGTGTATTAACATTACACATTTGATATGTGTCCAAGCGTACTAACGGGGCCTCGTCCCAAAAAGGTTAACTGGACCTTTTTGCCTTTGCTATGCTTTTGGTACGTCTTTTTTGAGTCCGCATTCAAGGTGTATTCCTCTGTAGTACCTTTGGCGTTGTTATCTACAACTTACCATTGGCTCTCGTAACGATTGATACAAAATCAATCAATTTATTATAGTATATCATATTATTAAAAAAATTCAAATATAGCATAATTTATTTTTTACATAAAAAGAAGTATAATTATAAAATTATACTTCTTTAATATTTACTAATTCCTTTTTAAAAAAATCTTTATCTTTTTTAGAATTTTTTTCCACAATTTTTCTTCATATTGTATCAATTGTGTATTATTAACATTTTCTTTTTCTGTAAGATTTTTATTGCTTTTTAATTTTTGAAATATATCATTATAATTAAACTGTTTTTGTAATTCTTTCTGAATTCTTATTTCATTATTTATCAATATTTTTGCTAAAATTTCTTTTTGTTTATCATTTGCAAAATAATCTCTGAATATTTTTATTATTAGACTATATGCTTCTTTTGATATATTTTGTTCACTTAGTTGTTTTTTGGAATCAAATTCATATATATAATTTTCATCTTTATTTTCTTTATAAAATTCTATTTCTGTTTTAGGTATCTTTTTATATTCTTCAATAGGTAAATATTTTAATATTTCTAAAACCTCTGTATACGCTTTTGCATATCCATCAATCATCATCTAAACTTACTCCTTCGTTTGTACTTTTTTCACCTTTTCCTTGTTCTATACCATCTATTCTTCTTAAGTCTTCAATACTAATATTTTGTTTCATTAAAGCATTCGTCACTAACTCTTTCATTGTAACTTGAGAAGATTTTGTTTTCTGTGTTTCTTTTATTAGTAAACCTATATCTATTTTTTTATCTTCCTTATCTGCATTAACAATTTCTTGAGGAGTTGGTAATTTTCCTTCATTTTTTAATTGTTCTAATCCGTTATTATATTCATCTAGTATTTCTTTATATCTATCTATACCAATTTTTTCTATTTCATCGCAAAGCTTTTCTATATATGCTGGAGTATCTGGATATGCAATAATATTTATTCTTAATTTTTTATCTATATCTATTTTAGAAAATAAATATTTAAAAAAAGATTTTTGATAAAATGTACTTACTATATTGAAGTTTCTATATTCATTCTTTACACTTTGTAATTTGTCTAATTCATCATTCTGTTGAGTAATAACGTTTCTGTGTAGCACTTGAGCTATATTGTTTTTTCTTGCTATATCAGCTACTGTAGTTCTCACTTCTTCACTAGTATCAG
The DNA here is from genome assembly GCA_947302485.1 of uncultured Clostridium sp. GTDB lineage: Bacteria > Bacillota > Clostridia > TANB77 > CAG-508 > CAMYVO01. Next base: position 5,324 of record CAMYVO010000011.1, read on the forward strand.
ATTTTTTAAATCCTTTATCTTCTCTTCTTAATGATAATATTTCTGAAGTATATCTTTCACTTTCAGATAATATTTTGTTTACCGCATCAAATATACTATCATCAGAAATTTGTACACTTAATCCGGTATTTTCTAATTTTTTCTTTTCTTCTGGAGATAATTGTTCATATTTTTCTTTATTTATCCAAATAATAGCATTATTAGATAATTTAACAGTCCCTTTTATAGCAGTATCCGTTGGTACTAATGAAATCAATTCTGCTTGTTTCATTTGTTCTTCTAATCCATCTATTATTGCACATTTCTTGTTAGAAAATGTATTATTCATATCATCTGGAACTAATCCATTTAGTGCCCAAAGGACCATAGAATTATATTCGGCTGTATATGGCATGTACTGTTCAATATTATTTCCTTCTGTATTATTCAATTTTCCATATTTTTCTAATAAATAATTCATTTGATAATAAAATTCCGTGCCATGGTCTTTTGTTAAATGATTATCTTCACTTAAAGGTTTTACTATTCCTTCAAGTGGTATTACATCTGTTGCTCTAACTAATGCAATATTTTTTATATCCATATATAATTTTCCCTTCTTTCATATAATAAACTAATATATGTCCTATTATAATTATTAAAATTTGCAATATCTACTTCAAACACTCTTATATAATTTGATCTATTATCTATAATTTAATAGACTTATTAAATTGCATAAAAGGATAAAAATAACGCCAAGTTGTCTATATGATAATTAGTATTATTTTAAATCTGTCTGTTAATTCGAACAGATTCCTTTATGGTACGCCCAGGCGGACTCGCCAAGCCGCGTCCTAAAAATGGTCCACTGGACCATTTTTGCCTTCTCTTCGTTCATGCACGTCCTTTTCGAGTCCGCATTGAAAGAAGCTAGGCTTCGTATGGTACGCCCAGGCGGACTCGAACCACCATCGGTCGCTTAGGAGGCGACTGCTCTATCCTGCTGAGCTATGAGCGCATATATTAATAACTGTAGTATATAACATTTTAGGCTTTTTTTCAATAGAAAAGTTGCGCTAAATCTAAAATTGTTGTATCATATGCATTATAGGAGATGAAGATAATGCAAAAATTATTAAGTCATATGAGAAAAGCTATAGAAGAATATAACATGATTGAAGAAGGAGATAAAATTGCTGTTGCTCTATCTGGTGGAAAAGATTCCATTACTCTACTTGCTAGTTTAAAAGCCATGCAACGTTTTTATCCAAAAAAATATGATCTTATTGCGATTAGTGTTCATCCTGGTTTTGAGTTTTTTGATACAAATATTTTAGAATCTGCTTGTAAAAAATTTGATGTTCCACTGTTTATTGAAAAATCATATATAAAAGAAATTGTTTTTGATATAAGAGAAGAAAAAAATCCTTGTTCTTTATGTGCTAATTTAAGAAGAGGTATTTTAAATACTGCAGCAATTCGTGAAGACTGTAATAAAATTGCTTTGGGGCATAATGAAGATGATGTACTAGAAACCTTCTTATTAAATTTATTTTATACTGGTAGTATCCATACTTTTGCACCTGTAAGTTATATGGATCGTTCAAAAATGACATTAATAAGACCTTTTATATATACTTCTGAAAAAGAAACCAGAAAATTTATAAAACAAAATAATATTGAAATTATGCCGAAAGCTTGTCCTATGGATGGATATTCAAAAAGAGAAGATATGAAAAACTTAATTAAAACTATGCAATTAGATATTCCTCATATAAAAGCTAATTTATATGGAGCTATTAAAAGAAATATTAAAGAATGGTAAAAGGAAAAATAGAATGTTCTTATTTCCAGTTTTTAAAAACTGGAAATAAGAACATTCTATTTTTCGCCTTTTTTTCACTTATTTAACTTGTTCTAAAATTGCTTCTTCTAATTGTTTTAATTCTTCTTCTGCCCTTTCTAAGCTACTTGCCTTTACACCCATATAGAATTTAACTTTTGGTTCTGTTCCAGATGGTCTCACACAGCACCATGCATCATTTTCAAGTTCATAATATATTACATTTGATTTTGGAAGTCCTGTAGTAGTAGTTTCTCTAGTCTCCAAATTTGTTATAATATCATTTTCATAATCTCTAAAACTAATCACTTTAAAATTACCAATTTTATCTAATGGGTTTTGTCTTAAATTGTTTAGCATATTTTTAATCTGGATACTTCCTTCTGCTCCTTTAAGTGTTATAGATGAAATTCCTTCTTTATAATATCCATATTTTTCATAAATATTAATCATCTGATCCCATAGTGTTAGTCCTTGTTTTTTATAATAAGCTGCAGCTTCACATAGCATCATAACAGCTACTATTCCATCTTTATCTCTTGCGTGTGTTCCAATTAAACATCCATAGCTCTCTTCAAATCCAAACTCATATGTATATTGTTTTGTTTTTTCAAATTCATCCATTTTTTCACCAATATACTTAAAACCAGTTAATACTTCCATTAACTTCATTCCATATTCTTTACTTATAGCCTTTGCTAAATTTGAAGATACAATTGTTGTTATTATTGCTCCATTATTAGATAAGATTCCTTTGTCTCTTTTTTGAGATAGTAAATATTCTGCAATTAATAAACCACTCATGTTCCCAGTAAATCTCATGTATTCTCCTGTTTTAGAATCTTTTGCGTATACTCCTAACCTATCTGCATCAGGATCATTTGCAAGTACTAAATCAGCATCTTTTTGTTTAGCAAGATTTATTGCTAGTTCAAATGCCTTAGGATCTTCTGGATTAGGGTAATCTACTGTAGGAAATTCTCCATCAGGTTTTTCTTGTTCTGGCACAATATATACATTTTCAAAGCCAATTTCTGATAATATTCTTTGAACTGGTATATTTCCTGTTCCATGTAATGGAGTATATACAATTTTCATATTTTTTTGTTCTTGTTTAATTACCTCAGAATTAAGGACTAAAGATTTTAGATTATCAAAATACTTGTCGTCAATTTCTTTTGAAATAACATGATAAAAGTCTTTTGAAATTGCTTCTTCTTTATCCATTATTTTTATTTTAGAATAATCTTCAATACTATTTACTTCTTCAATTATTCCTTTATCTACTGGTGGAATTATTTGCCCCCCACTTTTCCAATATACTTTGTAGCCGTTATATTCTGGTGGATTATGGCTTGCTGTAATTATTATGCCTGCAATACACCCAAGTTCTCTTACTGCATAAGACAACATTGGAGTTGGTCTTAATGAATCAAACACATATGTCTTTATTCCGTTTGCATTTAAACATAAACATGCAAGTTCACTAAATTCTTTTGACATTCTTCTAGAGTCATATGCAATAGCCACACCTTCATCTTGTCCACCATTTTTTATAATATAATTTGCTAGACCTTGTGTTGCTTTTCCTACAGTATATCTATTCATTCTATTAGTACCTGCTCCAATTACTCCTCGAAGACCCGCTGTTCCAAACTCTAAAGATTTATAAAATCTATCTTTAATCTCCTTTTCATTTTCTTTTATAGATACAAGTTCTTTTTTTGTATCTTCATCAAATACAGAATCTGTACACCATTTTTCATATTCTTGTAAATAATCCATTACATTTCCCTCCTACAATTATCTTATGTATTTATCCTCTTTTATTTTTAATGTGATTTAGATAAAGCTGTCTTGCAGTTTCTGGGCTGTCTGTACCAGAAGCATTTTTAAGTGGAGCAAATTCATCTTCTCTTTTTACTCTTAAAATAGCCATTTCGTCTAGTCTTTCAAATGCATCAAATATAAATGCTTCAAATTTATATGCATTTGGCTTAGTTGGTTGTATTAATTCTCCTTCTAAATTAATATGTTTTGCTTTCTTAAATGCAGAATGATATTTTAATTTGTTATGTCCTATATCTTCTAGAGCTTCTCTATTGAATAAATTACAAAGTATATGTGATTCTCCATATAGTAATTCTCCATCTTCATTTACAGCTTCTGCCATTTCATTTGTTATCTCTGTATATTCAACTACATATGGTTTGTTATTTTTTTTGCAAAATACTCCTACTCTTTCATAAGGATTAGCTTTAACAACTGATTTTCCTGTAGCCTTTACATTATTATTTAGCGCAAGTCCTGTTGCTACTGCATCTACTAGTCCTGCAAGTACATTATCTACTCCGGAAATAAATACCCATTCTATACCTCTGGATTTCATATCTTCTAGGATATAATTCTTACTCATAGCTTCAAACACTCCGCCATGACCATCTGCAGCTTCCTTTATTAATCCATTTTCATCTAATAATATTTTTCCGTCTGTATCTATCATAGGAAGCTCGCCTTGTTTAAAGAAAATTACATCATTTTTATTTAAACCAAAATATTTATTTGTTTCGAAAAATTCTACGGTTGCGTCATTGTTTTCTCTACTAGTCATTATATACCATGGAATCTCTGCATTATATTTTTGCTTTGCTTCTTTAATAGTATCAGATAGTGCTTCAAAAAGCGATTTTTTAATTCCACCACCAATTTCGAATGTACCTTTAGGAGCTTTATAACCAAGTCTTGTTCCTTGTCCTCCAGCCATAGTAACTACAGCATATTTTCCATTTTTTATAATTTCTGCACCTATTTTTTCATATACAGCTAATTCTTCCAAAGTTAATTTTGATTTATCTACATACGGAATTGGCTCTATTTTTCCATCTCCAAAACTAATTTCTTTTTTTGTATCTTCATATAAACTTAAAATTTGTTCAAAATCAATTGTTAAAATTTGATTAAGTAATTTTTGTTTGTTTTCTTCTGACAATTGTCCATAACAGTTTAATAAATGTTCTTGATTATATTCTTTTAGAATTTGTTTTGCTTTCTCTATTCTTTCCATTGTATCATTTCCTTTCAATTTCTTATAATATTATTTATATTATTCAGAACATCTTTATAATATACTATTTTATTTCTTTAGTCAAATAAATCAATTAAATTAAAACAAAGAAAAATCCTATGGTATTTCCATAAGATTCTTTCTTTGTTATACAACAAATTTATTTTCTACTATTTCTTCATTTTCACTTAAATTGCATTGAAAAACTTTCTTTATTTCATGTATTCCTGAAGTATTAAGTACATATTCATATTTTGGTATAATATTATCTACACTCTTTAAATTTTCTATATTATAACAATAAATTAAGTTTAATTTTATATTATCTCTTAAAATATTTTGTAATTTTTCTTGTATAATTTGTTCAAGTTTTTTATCTAATAAGTCATTACTCTGCTTTTTTATAATAAATATATTTTCTTTGTTTCTTTGCAATTTTTCATCGAAAAATTTTTCTAAATCCTTTTCTTTTATATCTAAACCGTTCCATCCTATTTTCTTTATATTATTTTTTAATTTTTTATCTATATTTATATTGTCTAATAGTTTATCAATATATTGATTTATTTCTTTATCTAATAGTGTAACTATATTTGCTTGTCTTTTATTCATTTTTATAACATATGGTAATATCATTGCTACAAAATGACAGTCTCCTGCATAAAAACTACATATTTTCTTTATATATCCCCTTTGATAATTCACCTGTATTCACCTCATAAATTTCATTTTTATTTACTGGTAAATTTTACCATTTATTTCCAGTGTTGTCAATTAAAAATAATATGAATCGTACGTCTTTATTCGACACTCAAATTATTAATTACGTAGTATTTTTGAATTTTTCGTCACACTTATTTCACTTTTTTACCTTTTGTGTATAAAATTAAAAATTTAGTAAATACTTTTTTATATAAGCAGAAATTTCTCTTAAATATTTTTATTACATAAATTTTTTGGAGGTTAAAATGTGTTGTTTATTAAGAAAAAATAAAATAAAATATATAATTACTATATCTTCACTACTTTTAGTTTATACAAGCATATGTGCTTTTTCTTATGCAAATATCGTTTCTAATAACATTTCAGAAAGTATATTTCGTCTTCATGTTATTGCAAATAGCGATTCAAAAGAAGATCAAGCATTAAAATATCTTGTACGTGATAGACTAATAGAATATATGAATGAATTATCAACAAATATTGCAAATAAAAAAGAAGCAATTAAAATAGTTTCTGAACATAAAAGCGAATTTTATGAAATCGCTATAAACACTATAAGAGAAAATGGTTATAATTATCCTGTAAATATAAATATTGGCAATTTCTCATTTCCAACTAAAAATTATGGTGATATTTCTCTTCCAGCTGGAAATTATGATGCATTAAGAGTTGAAATTGGAAATGCAGAAGGTCAAAATTGGTGGTGTGTAATGTTTCCTCCATTATGTTTTATAGATGTAACTTCAGGAATTGTGCCTGATGATTCTAAACAATTAATAAAAGATAACTTATCTAGCGAAGAATATAGTATAATTTCTGAAAGTAATAATAAAATGAAATTTAAATTTAAAATACTTGAATTTTTTGAACATTCAGAAATTTCTACAGCTAAAAATTAATGTATATAAAATAAGTTATTTTAATCCATATAAGTTTTAAAAAAAGTGTTGTAAAAAGTAATTTTTTATGTTATATTTTATTAAAATTAGAGTGTAATAAGCACTCTAATTTTGTTAATATAAAAATTTATGGGGGAATTAATTTGGAAAAATTAGTTATTACAGGAAAAACCGCTTTAAAAGGGGAAGTAACTATAAGCGGTGCCAAAAACGCTGCTGTTGCAATCTTGCCAGCTACCCTGTTAGTTAATGGAATCTGTACAATAGAAAACTTACCAGATATTAGTGATGTAAAGATTTCTTGTAAAATTTTAGAAAAATTAGGAGCAAAGATTAATTTTATAGATAAACATACAATTACTGTAGATAGTAGAAATATTACAAGTACAAATGCTCCTTTAGATATGACTAGTAAATTTAGGGCATCTTATTACCTTCTTGGTGCACTTTTAGGAAGGTTTAAAAAGGCTCAAGTTGGAATGCCAGGTGGTTGTAAATTAGGTGCTAGACCAATTGACCAACACATTAAAGCATTTGAAGCTTTAGGAGCAACTGTTGATACTTCTCAAGGTAAAATTACAGCAAGCGCAAAAAAACTAGTAGGAAACTCTATTTATTTAGATATTGTTTCAGTTGGTGCAACAATAAATGCAATGCTTGCAAGTGTTTTAGCAGATGGTACTACAATTATAGATAATGTTGCAAAAGAGCCTCATATTGTTGACGTAGCAAACTTTTTAAATACTATGGGTGCTGATATACGTGGAGCTGGTACTGATGTTATAAAAATAAATGGAGTAAAATCATTACATGGAGATACTTCATATTCTGTTGTTCCAGATCAAATAGAAGCAGGTACTTTTATGCTTGCAGCTGTAGCATCTCGTGGAGATATTATAATAAAAAACTGTATTACAAAACACTTGGAACCATTATCTGCAAAAATTATTGAAATGGGTGCACATGTAGAAGATTTATATGGTGATACAATAAGAATATGGTGTAATAAAAGGCCAAATAAGGTTAACATTAAAACATTACCTTATCCTGGTTTTCCAACTGATCTGCAACCACAAACTGGTGTTGTATTATCAATGGCAGAGGGAACTAGTATTATAAATGAAAGTATCTGGGAATCAAGATTTCAATATACTGATGAATTAAATAAAATGGGTGCTAAAATTACGGCTCAAGGAAAATCTGCATTTTTTGAAGGTGTTAAAAAATTAGTTGGTGCTCCTGTATTTGCAACTGATTTAAGAGCAGGTGCTGCTTTAATTATTGCAGGTATTGTTGCAGAAGGTGAAACGGAAATTTATAATTTAGAACATATTGATCGTGGTTATGAAAATATAGAAGAAAAATTCAGAAAACTTGGTGCAAAAATAGAAAGAGTTGTAGAATAAAACAAAGGATAGTTAATATGTTAAAATTTTGTAGTTTATATAGTGGAAGTACTGGAAATAGTTTATATATAGAAAATGAGAATACCAAAATCTTAGTAGATGCAGGAGTAAGTGCAAAAAAAATTATAAATGCACTTACTTCTCTTAGTGTTAATATTGAAGATATTGATGCAATAATTGTTACACATGAGCACAGCGATCATATAAAAGGCCTTAGCACAATTTCTAACAAATTTAACATTCCTGTTTTTGCAAATAAAAAAACTTGGGATACTATGCTTAAAGAACGTGATAAAATTTCTACTGAAAATCAATTTCATTTCAATAATAATGAAAACTTTGAAATTAAGGATTTAAAGATACATCCTTTCGATATCCCTCACGATGCTGCAAATCCTTGTGGATTTAATATATATAGTGAAAATTCAAAACTTAGTATTGCAACTGATTTAGGTCACATGACTAACAATATAATAAATAATTTAGAAGGCAGTTCTTTTATTATGCTTGAGTCAAATTATGAGCCAGAGGTCCTTAAATGCTGCTCATATCCTTACTATTTAAAAAACAGAATTGCTGGTCCAAACGGACATCTATCCAATAATTTAGCAGGACAGACCATAGCACACTTAATGAAATCTGGCTTAAAAGAAGTAATATTAGGACATTTAAGCAAAGAAAGTAATTTCCCTGAACTTGCTTATACATCTGTACTTTCTGAGTTACAAAAAAATAATTACTCAAATGATCAAATTAAAATTGCAGTAGCAAGTAGAACAGAGCCAGGAAATTTTGTAGAGGTATGTTAATATGTTATCTATTAATATAATTTGTGTTGGAAAATTAAAAGAAAATTATCTTAAAGAAGCAATAAACGAATATTCAAAAAGGCTATCTAGATTTTGTAATTTAAATATTACTGAAATTGCAGACGAAAAACTTCCAGAAAAAATTAATACATCAATTATTAATGAAATTAAGCAGAAAGAATCTAGGAAGATATTAGATGTTTTAAAAAAGGATTCTTATAAAATATGTCTTGATTTAAAAGGAAAAGAATTTACTTCTGAAAATTTTTCAAAAAAAATTCAAGATATATCTTTAAATCAATCTAGTTCCATAACATTTATTATCGGTGGAACACTTGGACTGTCAAATGAATTAATACAAGCATGCAATGATAGTATTTGTTTTTCTAAAATGACATTTCCTCATCAATTAATTAGAGTATTTTTACTTGAACAGATTTTTAGAGCATTTAAAATTTCTAATAATGAGACATATCATTGGTAAAATGATAAATCTCTATATATTATTTATATAAATCATAATATTGGTAATACTAATATTATGATTTTTTTAATTTAGGGGGACGACAAAGGTACTGCCCCTTCTGGTCCCTCTCTTAATGGAGGCATTTTATGATTTCTTATTGGATTGAATCAGTTCCTAATTTACTTTTAAAAAACAATTCGTTAGATAAAGATTTAAACTGTGATGTTTGTATTATAGGTGGTGGTATTACAGGTATAACTTGTGCTTATTATTTAAGTAAACATGGATTTAATGTTATAATTTTAGAAAAAGATTTACTTGCCAAAAAAGCATCCGGAAATACAACTGCTAAAATCACATCTCAACATGGCCTTTTTTACGAATATCTTAATAATTCATTTTCTAAAAAATTTGCAAAAGACTATTTAACTGCAAATGAAATAGCAATGAATAATATTGAAAATATCATTAAATCCGAAAACATAGAATGTGATTTTGAAAGACAAAGCTCCTATATATATACTAATTCTGAATCTGATATAGATAAAATAAAGAATGAAACAGCTATATTAAATTCTTTGGGATTTCCTGCAGAATATACAACTAGTATTCCTCTTCCTGTTTCGGATATAGCAGGTGCTATTAAATTTCCAAATCAAGCACAGTTTCATCCTAGAAAATATTTAGCAGGTATTTGTAATTCTATTTTAAATAACAAAGTTAAAATTTTTGAAAACACAAAAGTTTATGATGTAAAGAAAGAAAAAGATTATTATCTTACATTCACTAAAAACAACAAAATTAAATCAAAATATGTTATCTTAGCTTCTCATTATCCTATCATTAATGTACCAGGTTTTTACTTTTTAAAAATGTATCAGGAAACTTCTTATTTAATCGGTTTAGAAACTAAACAAGAACTATTTGAAGGAATGTATCTTAGTAGTAATTCTCCTTCTGTTTCGTTTCGAACTGCTAAATTTGGTAATAAGAAGTTACTTATTGTTGGAGGTTCTAGTCATAAAGTTGGAGCAAAGACTGATTTATCAAATAGTTATAAATTTTTAGAAGAACAAGCAAAAGTTTTGTATCCGGATGCAAAACTTATATATAAGTGGAACACACAGGATTGTATTTCACTCGATAAAATTCCATATATTGGTAGGTTTTCTAATTTATTGCCCAATATGTATGTTACTACAGGATTTAAAAAATGGGGAATGACCTCTTCTAATGTTGCTGCAAATATTATTACAGATAAAATTTTAGGTAAAGAAAATCCTTATGAATATGTATTTTCTTCTACACGTTTCCATCCTATTAAAAATAATAAAGAACTTGGTAATATGGTTAAAGAAGTAACTTATTCACTAGCGATCAATAAGCTAAAAATTCCTAAAGATACTTTAAATAATATTGCTAAAGATGATGGTAAAATTATAGAAGTAGATGGTAAAAAAGTAGGGGTTTATCGTGACTGTAATGATAAAATTCACACTATAGAGCCTATTTGTTCTCATCTTGGTTGTGAGCTTTCATGGAATAACTTAGATAAAACTTGGGATTGTCCTTGTCACGGTTCTAGATTTGATTATAATGGTCATTCTTTATATGACCCAAGCATAAAAGATTTAAAAAAGTAAGATTACTAAAAAGCAATCTAACTTTTTTGGTGCCAACGACGTAGACATTTACAACTCGCCTTGGCTCTCATTGACGATTGATATTAAAATCAATCAAGCTATATATAGATTACCAAATTATTAAATAAAAATCAAGTGATTTTTGCTAAAAAAGAATTGCGAAATTTTGTTCTTTTTATATTAATTTATTGTAAAATGTATGCTATACTAACTGACATAGGAAATGATGATAAGCAGATGTGGTTTTACCACCAAACTTTACGAATCTTCGTAGGAGAGGTGGTAATGTTTATGGTTAAAGTGATACTATTTTTTATAATATCCTTTATGTTATCTTTAACATTAAACGTTGCCTTGACAGCAGTTCTGTATAAGAACTGGGTTGATAAGCAACTACATAAATAAAAAAAGCTCACATCTGTAAAATTTGACGATTTAGATGTGAGTTTTTCTATCTATATCGGCAAAACCACGTTTGTGGATTTGTCATTTCCTATATTTATTATACATAGATATTTTACAAAAGTCAATAATTTTTATGCATTTCAAAAAAATTATATATAAAGTTATATATGTTATTAATACTTCCAATATACATCTATATAATAATCTTTTAAGCTCCATTCTGTTCTGTGCTGTGAAATAATGTTCATATTTGATTCGATTTTTTCTATATTAAAATCATTAATCTTAATGTTTAAGTGTCCGTTGCTATTTTGTAGTATTTCATCTGATTTTAACAGCTCCGCTATTTCTTTACCTTTCTCAGTTGTAATTCCGCCAAGATGTATAATTATTAATTGCATTAGACCACAAATTTATTTAATAATATTGTGTTCCCGTTTTATTTAGTGCTTCTTGAAAATTTTTATATTCAGTTTCATCTTTTATTCTTGTAGAAGATATTTCTGCTCTCATCCCATTTTCTTGATTGTTAATATTTTGAATTAACTGTTTACTAATTTTTTCGTCATACGATATCAAAGTATAGCTTTTTTTATTATCTGCAGGAGAATAATGATATTGTTGAATTTTAATATTCCCAATATCCTTTACTGTTTTTTCAACAATATTTAATTAATTTTTTAAATCTAAATTAGTACTTTCAATAGTAACTGTATATTCATTTCTCAAACTATTATTTACATCTACTGGAGATTTCCATTCGTTAACATTAACTCCATTTAATTTTGCATTTGGTACAATAGCAACCAAATACCAATATGCCATATCCATTGTACCAATTTCAGGACTATTAGTACTTACATTAAATTTAACTTCTTTATTTATACTTACTCCCTTAAAGTCTACACTTATGCTTCCAGAACCATAAGCTTGTGTTTGAATAAATATAGTATTCTTAGATAAATCATAGTCTTTAGAAAGTTTAAATCCATTATAAAGCGTATAAAACATTTGTAATTCGTCTTTATTTGTTATTCTATACTTTGTATTCTTTACTGTATCATTAAATCCACTATGCGTTTTCATCGCGAAAAAATCAATTGAAGAATCATTAATATTATTTTTATCTCCATTTGATTTAAAAATCAATAATCCTACTAAAGTTATTACTATAAGTATTGATATTATTAATACTATTACTATTTTCTTCATTTTCATTCTCCTTAATTTATTACTAAGTATTCTATCACTAAAATTAAAAAATAACAATATTGATTTTAATAATTTATAATATTAAATAAGAACAAAAGCACTCTGTTTATTTCTTCTTTTTCCATTTCCATAAGTTTGGCCATTGCAAATGTTACTAATTTGTATTTAGAAAAATTTATAATTGTTGTTCTATATTCTTCATCAATATCTTTTAGCATAGTATCAAACTTTTTGTAGTTTTCTTTTGTATTATAACCAGACCATTTACTCTGGCTCATACATATTCTTAATATTTAATTTTTAATCCATCAACATGATTTGTAATAAAAAAAGAGTTCGAAATGAACTCTTAATGGTGCGCCTGGAGGGATTCGAACCCCCGATCTGCAAGTTCGTAGCCTGCCATTCTATCCAGCTAAACTACAGGCGCAAATAAATGTACTTATTAATTATACCTATATTACGCTGATAATTCAAGATTAATTAAATATTTTTTAAAAAATATTGCAAAAATTTTATTTTTATGATATAGTATATAAGTACGTCGAGGTGTAGCGCAGTTGGTAGCGCGCGTGGTTTGGGACCATGAGGTCGCAGGTTCGATCCCTGTCACCTCGACCATCTAAATAAGCTTTTACAGGAAACTGCAGTAGTATGAAAATTATATCAATAGTTCATAAAATACGTTATTTCAAGAAATTGAGATAGCGTATTTTTCAGTCTTTTAAAATCCTTCAATTTTTCTAGAACATAAATCTAATTTAAAATTTCAAAAAATAAATAAATCTAAAAATAAAAATCAGTCAAATCAAGTGTTTTAAGATTATTTTATAGAACTTTTCTAGAACAATTTAGCTTAAATTTATTCAGTTGAATTACCAGTTTTTTATTGTAATTATCTATAACTTTATAATATTCATTTTAATTTTTCTTTATCATACTTTCAATAGGTAAATAAGTAAAAGCTTTTTACCAATTGTAGGTTTGTCAAACATATGTCACACTCTCTTAGAAATGTCTTTGTTTAACAAATCTACACTATACACTACAAAAAATATTAAATAATCTTGTAAAAAAAAAGCCTTTTATGATTAAATAATAAGAGATTTGATAAAAAAGAATAAATACTTCAAATATATAGTTTTGCTTCGGTTGTGGAGGAATATATGAAAATTAATCTATGTTTATAAAGAAGACATTAAAGAACCAGAAATCATAAAAAAAAACAAAAGATGTTGAGGCAAAAAACAAAACATCAATTAATTCAAAAACAGGAGATAATATTTAAATCTGGATTTGCTTAATGACATTTTCTGCTTTATGCATACTAGGAACAATAAAAATACAAAGAATAGAAAATAACTATTATAAATTAATAAAGAATACATAGAAGTGCTTAATAAAATAGCCCTTCTTACATAGTATTTACAGAATAAAAAGGAGTAAGTAATGGCTTATATTGAATTTAAAAATGTTGAAAAAATATATAAAATGGGCGAAGTAGATTTAAAAGCTTTAAATAAAGTAAATTTTGAAATTGAAAAAGGAGAATTAGTTGTAATATTAGGCCAATCAGGATCAGGTAAATCCACTTGTTTAAATATATTAGGTGGAATGGATGAAGCAACTTCTGGAGATGTAATAGTAGATGGAATAAATATAACCAAAATGAAAGAAAAGCAACTAATTAACTATAGAAGAAATGATATAGGATTTGTTTTCCAATTCTATAATTTAGTCCAAAATCTAACTGCGATTGAAAATATAGAATTGGGCACACAAATGTGTAAAAATCCAATTGATGCTGGAAAAGCACTAACAAAAGTAGGTCTAGAAGATAGAATGGATAATTTCCCTTCACAAATGTCTGGAGGTCAACAACAAAGGGTATCTATTGCTAGAGCCATAGCAAGAAAGCCTAAAATACTTTTATGTGATGAACCAACAGGAGCATTAGACTATAAAACAGGAAAACAGATATTAGAGCTTATAGAAAATACTTGTAGACAAGAAAAAATAACAACAGTTATAATAACACATAATAGTGCAATAGCGCCTATGGCAGATAGAATAATAAAATTTAGAAATGGAAAAGCAGAAGAAATAATTCTGAATAAAAAACCAATAAGTGTAAAAGAAATTGAATGGTAAAAAAAGAGGAATTAATAAAAAATGAAAAAAAATAGAATTATTACTATGAGTTTAAGAGAGATAAGAAAATCAAAAAAAAGATTTTTTTCATTATGCGTACTTAGTTTTTTAGGTATTTCGTTCTTTGTAGGAATGAAAATGTCAGGCCCTACCATGCTTAAAACATTAGATAAGTATTATGATGACAATAAAATTTATGATTTAAAAATAGTTTCAACTCTTGGCCTTGTAGATGAAGATATAAACGAAATACAAAAACTAGATAATGAATACACGGTTGTAGGCTCACATACTAAAGATGCCATCTTTAACGATGGAAAGCACGAATCTGTTTTAAGGCTACACGAAATAAATAAAGATATGAATAGTATTATAATCACTGAAGGAAGAATGCCAGAAAAATATAATGAAATTGTAGTAGAAAATGGAATTGAATATAAAACAGATTTTAAAATTGGAGATAAGATAAAGCTTGAGCTAGAGGAAGATAATGAATCAATAAAAACAGATGAATTAGAAATCGTTGGAATTGTTGTAAGTCCAGAGTATTTAAATAATACCCAAGTAACACAAAGTAGAGGAAACACAAGTTTAGGAAATGGAAAGGTTGCATTCTATTCTTACGCTCCAAAAGATTTATTTAATTTAGATTATTACACAGAGATTTATGTTCTCGATAATTCTGCTACCAAATTAATGACAACCAAAGAAGATTATCTAAAAAAAATTGAAGAAGATGAAAAACAAATAGATTCTATAAAAGAAAACTTACAAAAAGATAGATATACCAAATTAAGAGATGAAGCTAATAATAAAGTAAGTCAGGAAGAAGAAAAAATAAATAGTGAATTAGAAAAAGCACAAGAACAGTTAAAACAATATAAAATCGAGTTAGATAATGGAAAAAAACAATTAGAAAAATCAAAAAAAGAATTAGATAATAGCAGAATAGAATTAAATAATGCTAAAAAACAACTAGATAATGGAAACACTCAAATACAACAAGGTTATGAAGAACTAAAAAAAGCTAAAGAAGAACTTGCACAAGGAAATCTAAAATTAGAAGATGGAAAAAAAGAAATAGAGAACAAATTACAAAATGCAGGAATCTCTAATGTAACTTATGATAAATTAGCACGTTTTGTAAAAAAATATGATAGTTCATCATTTTCTGTTAATGATGTAGTTAAAATCTTTACTGATGAAGAAATAAATATAAAACAAACTTTGGATAACAGTCTAGTTAATATAAAATCTGTAGCTAGTTCTTATGGCATAAATATAGAAGAAATGCTTAATAAATATGGAATAGATGAAAAAGAATTTCTTGAAAAAACAGATATTAAATTACATGAAATACTAGATGTCATAACAATACAACAATTAAAAGAATTAATGTTAGATGAAAACTTTATTATATTAGTTAAAGAAAGTATCCCGAAGAATTTTGAATACTATGAAAAAATTGAAGAATACTTAGATGAGTTTGCAAGTACTAGAGAAAATATTACAAAACTATTTGAGGGAATTAGATACATAGAAAATGGATATTTAGAATACTCTAAAAATTTAGAATTAATAAATGAAAATGAAGAAAAATTAAATAAAGCAAATAAAGAATATGAAGAAGGCATGAAAAAATATACTTTAGGAATTAAAGAATACAAAGCAGGAATAAAAAAATATAATTCTGGAATGGATGAGTATAATTCTAATTTAGAATTATATAATAAAGGCGTAGAAGAATTTGAAGAAAATAATAAAAAGGCCAAAGAAGAAATAAATTTAGCAAAAGAAAAAATAAACAAAATGGAAAAAGCAATTTGGTTTACACAAACAAGAGAGGATAATAATGAATACATAACTTATATAAGTAGTTATAACAGTATTGAAAGACTTTCAAATTTGTTCCCTCTAATATTCTTTTTGGTATCGATTATGATAAGCTTGCTTTCAATGACAAGAATGGCTATAGAAAACAGAAGTGAAATAGGTACTTTAAAAGCACTAGGTTTTAGTAATACAAAAATAAGATTAAAATATATAATTTATTCCTTATTAGCAACATTAATTGGAGGATTGATTGGTACAATTCTAGGCTATACTATATTACCTAATATAATATTTGGAATTTTTAAAATAATGCATCATATTCCAGTAAATGTGTATAGCACAGATATTATACCTATAATTACAGGAATTTTAATAAGCGTTGTATGTATAGTAGGTTCAACTATACTTGCTATAAACAATTTAGTTAGAGAAAAAACAACGTCACTTTTAAGGCCAATGGCACCACCAATTGGTAAAAAAATTTTTTTAGAAAGAATAACATTTTTATGGGATAGGTTAAAATTTTCTACTAAATTAACAATAAGAAATATATTTAGATATAAAAAAAGAATTTTTATGTCAATATTTGGAATAGCATCTTGTACAATGATTTTGCTTGCAGGATATGGACTAAAAGATTCAATATCTTATGTCGTGGATAAACAATATAATGAAATAAACCATAATGATGCTTTAATAGCATTAGATGGAAAAGCAAATATAGATGAATTAAAACAATTAGTTGATAATGAGCAATTAGAGTTTAATGTATATGCTAGAATAGATCAAGTTGAAACAGAGAATAAAAGATTATCTTTAATAATTCCAGATAATAATGAAGAATTTAAAAAAGCATTGACAATAATAGATGTTAAAACACAAGAAGAAACTAGCTTAAAAGAAAATTCTGTAATTGTTTCAAAAAAGCTAGCCGAATATTTTAATAAAAATGTTGGAGACACAATTCAAATATTGGAAAATGACAATTTAACTTATGAGTTTACAATATCAAATATTTGTGAAAACTATATTGGAGATTACATATACATGACAAAAGACACTTATAAAAAAAATATAGGTGAGTACAAAATAAACACTCAATATTTGAAATTTAAAGATATAAATAAAGAAAACGAGATCATTAATAACATAAAAAATAAAAATCCACATATTTTAAGTATTATTTCAATAGCAAATACAAAACAGCAAGCAGCTATATTATTTAAATCGTTAAATATTATTATTTATGTATTAGTAATATTTTCAGGAGCTTTATCATTTGTAGTATTTTATAGTCTAGCTTATATAAATATGAGTGAAAGACAAAGGGAAATAGCAACATTAAAAGTTTTAGGATATTATAATAAGGAAATAGATAGCTATATAATGAAAGAAGAAATAGGAATAACTATATTGGGAATATTAGTAGGATTAATTTTAGGAACAGTATATTCAAATATGCTAATAGATACAATAGAAATTAATACAATGCAATATATAAAAGGTATTCATTTAGATAGTTATTTGCAAACAGCTGGATTTATGATCTTATTTACAATAATTGTAGGCATTGGGGTACATTTCTCATTAAAGAAAATAAATTTAATAGAATCTTTAAAAAGCATAGAATAAGAGAAAGAATTAGTATATAATTTAAAAAATCACTAATTAAGAGGAAAAAAATGAAAAAAAATATAATTTAACTTTAGCACAAAATAGTGTTTTAATAGAATTCGATGAAAACGGTAATACAACCTGCTCTGACAAAAACTTTATCTGGGGACATGCAAAAATTAATCAAGAAATAGATTTTAAAAGATTAAATGAAGCAGTAATTATTTTGTAAAAAAAATGATAGCATAAGAACAAAGCTTTGTTGTGAAAACAATCAATTTTTTCAATGTTTTGAAAAATATAAGAAATTTGATATTGAAATCATTAATGTTAATAATGAAGAAGATGTTAAAAATTTAGTAAATGAAGTAATTAACAGACCATTATATATGATTAATTCATTTTTGTTTCATTTTGTTGTATATAGATTTAAAAATGGATTTGGTGGTATTATAGTAAAACTACATCATATTATCTCAGATGGATATAGCTTGGGATTACTTCTATATGAAGTATTAGGATACTATAATAAAACTCTTATTAAGTATCCAACTTTTTTTATATTGATCACATTGAGTCAGATGAAAAAATATCCTTCTAGAATAATCATTATACCTTATTATTACTATTATAGATTTAAGATAAGTATCCCCATAAAATTATTTTATTGCTAATAATAATTCATTATCTCCTACAATCATGTTTTTTTCATTAAAAAGATAGCTATCACCTGTGTAATATATTTTATATCCAAGATTTTTTAATTTTATTGATAGAAGTTTTAGAAAATGGATAGTTTCGTCCTCTGTTAAATTTAAATCAAGCCTTAATTCATAAAAAGTATATTTTATTATATTAGAATTTTGTTCAAATTTCTTTTCTAAAGTACATTCAATTAAACTTATAATTTCTTTATCACTCAATTATTTTCTCCTTTAAATTATATTTTATCTTTCTTCTTGTCCTTTATTATCTGCTATCTCCATTACTCTTATTATCTTAAATAAATCATTTTCTGTTTTTCCAAGAATTTCTCTTATGCTATCAATATCTTTTCTTACATGTATTTTATTATTTTCACAACATACAAATAATATATCACCTTTATTTTTATTATCATCTTGATTCATTGGCTTGATATCTATCATAGATATTGGATTTGATATGTCATCACCAAAAGTTGCTATATATGAGTTAATTCTTTTCATTTCTTCTTCAGATAATGTTTTATCTAAAACTTTCATATAATATTGCGTAAACTCCAAAATTCCACTTTTGCCTCTAAAATTTGTATACTTGGTTATATTTCTAAATATATATCCTATTTTATATTTAAGCCATTCTTCTTGAGGAATATCTTCATCATTTAATACATATTTTTTAAATACTTCCGGATTTTGAAAATCATTTTTTAATAATTTTAATGTATCTTCTGTATATATTCCTCTTTGATTCTGTTGTATCTTAGGAATAAAGAAACTATATCCTACTTTTGTATCTAATTGTTCTATTTCTCCCCTATTTAAAGAACTCATTTTTCCATAATATTGCTCTAATCTGTATAGATACTCTCTATTTGCTGCATTATCATTTTCATCACCTGTATCTCTATCTAAATCAAATCCAAACTGATTAATTCTCCTAGATGTTTTTATTCTAGATAAATCACCAATTAAATTTGTAATATAATGCTTTCCATCTATATTAAGAATTGTATCTATGTGTCCTATTCCACTTTGAGGATACTGTTTAAATAAGTCTGCTGAAATTCCTATTCTTTTATCTTTTAATATACCAACATATAATTCTGATATAGATTTACAAATTCCATTATAATTATCATCTATTTTATCATTATAATGTTCATATTTGCCTTGAACTTCACTAAAAACAAACTCAGGATTTTCTTTAACAATCTTTCCAAGTTCAATGTATATATAATATGCCTTTTCTATTTGGGATAAATTCTGTGGCATATTGCTTATTATAGTTTCAATTTCTTCCGTTCTTATTATATCTTTATATAAATTCTTTGGTGATTCTAATAATGGAATATTATTCGATTTTTTCTTTAATCTATTAATTAGATTTCTAATAAAATCATTTATCTTCATATTTTATCTCCATTTTATTTATCTTTTTGGTTATCTACTGCTCTTTGTTGCATTTTAGTGATATCTTTCCAATTACTTTGTACATATACTTCATCTTTTAAATTTGCAATATCCTTATATTTTCTTGTTAAACTCTTATATTTCTCCTTACTTATAATTCCTGTATCTTGTAATAATTGCATAAACTCAATATCATTTAATGTTGCAATATATCTTGCTCCTATAATTAAAGCCATTCTTTCTTGCATATTAAGGAATCTAGAATTGTTATTTGCACCTTTAATATAATTTATAACTTTATTTGTTTCTTCATTTAAGTCCGTTTCATCATATCCAATTAATTCTCCACTTTCTAGTTTTTTCCTGTAATATGCCATATATCCTTTAATTCTATAATTTTTATTTGAATAATCTAAACCTAATTCTTCTTTATCTTTATACTTAATACCTTGTTCAATATTTGTTCTTGCTGTTACTAATTCCTCTCTCACAGTTTCTCGTGTTGCATTCTCTACTATACTTTGAGTAAAATTAAAATCATCTTCATTCATATTACATATATATGTAATAAAAGATTGATAAGGAGTACCCTTATATTTATGTAGTTGTTCATTAATATCCAAATTCTGATTTGCACCTGATAGTACAGGTAATAAATCATTTTCAAGAATAATACCTTTAAATTGATTAATTAATGTTCTAATTGCTGGTGGATATGTCTCTTGATCCTCTATTAAAATAACATTATCAACCGCTTTCTTATTATTTAAATTTAAAAGTTCTCCCATAAATTGCATTTTATCTTTTGACATTCTAATTCTTTTTTTCGTACTATTTTGGATAACATCATTAATAAGTATAGATTTTAATTTTTCAGTAATAGTATCATACTTTTTCTTTATATTGGCCTCTTCTATTTCTTTATCTGTTATTCCAAATTTCTTTAATATAGCTTTATAGTCATCATCTAAATAATCAATTATTTTTCCATCTTCATCACGAACCAGACCCTCTCTTATTCCATCAACCATATCTAAAGGTGTATATGCAATTTTATCTGCAAGTCTCATTAAGCAAGCCTCTGAAGTTGCAGGTATAATTTTTCTATCGTATCCAGAAATAGAATAACATTTAATCATTTCTTCGCTAAAATCTTGCTCGCTTTTTTTAGAATCAGGGACAAATTCTTTATCTGGTTTTTCACCGTTATGTGCATTAATAGCATCCATAATAAGCCATAAACTTTTTCTAACTCTTCTAATTTCATTTTGTGTAATTTGTGGGTTATGTACTTTTATCTTTTCTACTATTTCATCATAAACTTTGTGTGTATATATTAAATCAGATGCACCTAATGTAGGATGTCCAAAATATCCTAAGCCATAATCTTCTAAAATATTTGATATCCACCATTCTCCACTATGTCCTTCAAATGTATGTCTTATATCATGATGTTTACCCATAGTCTTACTTATTCTCTCATATAGTCCTAATCCTTTTGACATCTGTCCTACTATTAACTCTAATTCTTCTTGATGTGTTTTTCTATTTGTAGACTCTTGTTCTGATTTTCTGTATCCTTTTATCATCATTGTAGTATTACAGCTTTTTTTATTATATCTTGTAAGCACCATATCCATTTCATTAGCATATTTTTCTAACCTCTTCATTCCTATTCGTTTTGATAAAAAACCCTTTTCATCAATTAGTTTTTGTTTTTTATTTCTTAGACTTTTTATTATTCTTTTATTATCCATATCTTTCACCTGATAGCTATATATTTATACAGTTTATAGTATATCATTGTTATGTTAATTTGTAAATGGTTTATTACTTGTATTTTAATTGTTTTTGTCATATAATACTTTTTAGTTGGAGGGATATTTATGTCAGATAAAGTTTTTGTATCTCATGGTGATATAATTTTGGATAAAGTATATGATTCGGAATTAAATTTAATAAAGCAAGATGGTGGAGGCAGTAATTGGAATAGTTTATATAATTTATCATATATGGGTGAAAATTGTTATGCCATTGGAAGTGTTGGTAATGATGAAGAAGGTAAAATTGCTTTAAACTCTTTAAAAAAACATGGTATAAATACTAATTATATTAAAATAGAAAAAATTCCTACAAATATAATGAACATTATTATTCCAGATTCAAAACTTGGCGATGATACTATTATCCATAGTTGGTATTCTCCAATTACAAATAAACGAACTATTGAGTTTAGAGACAATCTACCAACTCTATTGCCAAATGAGATTTCTTCTAAAGAATTATATATATTATTAGATAAATTTGAACCTATAAATTTAGAATTTTTAAACAATATTCCTAATAAAAAAGTATGCTTAGATATAGGTCATATTAGATTTATTGAACACTTTACAAAACAATATTTATTAACATTCTTAAACAATGCAAATCTCATCCAATTAAATCATAATGTTATTTCTTTATTATTTGAACGTCTTCAGGTAAAAAATGAAATTGAATTTTTTAATTTATTTAATTTAGATTTACTTGTAATTACAAATGGTAAAAAAGGAGCAAGTTTTCTATACAAAAATAACGAAGAAATTATACAGATAAAAAAAGAGCCTAAAATAATTGCTAGTGTTAAAGATTCTTCTGGTGCTGGAGATGCTTTTTTTGCTTGTGTTGTAAAAAATTATGCTTATCAAAATGAAATTAATGAATGTTTTATAGACAGAACTTTTGAAGAAGCAAATAGCGCCTCAAGAGATGTCATCTCTCAAATAGGTAGTAGAAGAAAATAAGTAACTTTCTTAATATTAATACATATAATTACTTTAGGTGATAATATGGAAACTTTAAGCATTAATGATAATGGTGTTCTAGTAGAACTTGTGCAAAGCATTCTTCAAAAACTTGGCTTTTATTCTGCTCCTATTGATGGTATATTTGGTTCAAAAACTCGGCAATGCCGTTAAATTATTTCAAAAACAATTTGGACTTTCTATTGATGGAATTGTTGGCAAAAATACATGGATAAGACTTTCACCTTATATATATGGTTATACAATATATACATTAAGAAGCGGAGATACTTTATATTCCATTTCTTTAAGTTTTAATACAACAATAAATAGAATTCTATTTGCTAATCCAAATATTGATATAAATAATTTAGTTATTGGTCAAAATATTATAGTTCCGTTTGGAAATATAATACCTACAAATATAAGTTATTCTTATACTATTTTAGAAATGAATATCTATTCATTAAGCATTCTTTATCCATTTTTAGAAATTGGCTTAATAGGTAATTCTGTTCTTGGAAACAATCTATCTTACATAAAAATTGGAACTGGTACAAAAGAGGTGTTTTATAACGCATCATTCCATGCAAATGAATGGATAACATCTCCTTTACTTATGAAATTTTTAGAAGATTTTTGTATATCATATGTAAATAACACATCTATTTATGGATATAATGCACGAAATTTATTTAATAATGTATCTTTATATATTGTTCCTATGGTAAATCCAGATGGAGTTAATCTAGTCACTGGGCAAACACCTCCAGGAACTACTATTTACGAAAATGCAAAACAGATTAGTAATAATTACCCAAATATTCCTTTCCCTAATGGATGGAAAGCAAATATTCAAGGCGTGGATTTTAAAAATAACCAACCAATTTTTCTATACTCTAGTTATTTCGATGAATGAATTTTATCTGCTCTTTCAAATCCATCATTTGAATAATATTCATAAGTTCCGTTAGTATATTTAAGTACTGAACCTTGTTCCACCTTATCTAATAAACCTTTTGGAATATTAACCTCCTCAAATTCAATTTCTGGTGCATCTGTTAAATCCCATAAAAAGAGATTGTTCCCCAATTCTTCACTTACCATATATAGGTGTCCTTCTTTTCTGTAACTATCTAATTTTGTATTTTGTTTATCAATTATTTCTTCTGCCATACTTTTAATTACCTTTTGCAATTCTTCAGTAGCTATATTATCAATTATATATTGGCTGTCTTTTATTCTAAAAACATTATTTACTCCTATATTTTTAGGCATATCTTTTTTATTTATTTCTATTTTTTCTATTTGATTATTTTCTACTTTTAAAACACTATAAACATCGTTATTATAATGCTCTTCATTATTTAACCAATATACTTTTTTATTATCACATACAAAATACATTGATTCATTATTAAAATTTTGTTTTGCATATTCTAATATAACTTCATTAAGCTTCCCTCTTATAGCATTTTGGCTACCTGTTGTCACATTATTTTTAGATAATATATCTTCTATTATTGGCTTTTGCTCCATTTCTTTATTCAAGTCCCCTTCTAAAAACTTTGATAATTCATTAATAAAACTTTGCACTGGGTTATTTTTAGTTAAACCGCTTAAAAAAATTATTTCCTAAATCTAAATTCAATAATCAATCACTCCTTTGTTTTTTGTTTCATTGATTGGAAAAATACTATTGATAAATAGCACTAAGAATTAAACTAAAAGAAATTATATGCTATTTTATATAGATTTACAATATTTTTTTATATTTTCTATTTTGCATAACTTTCTCCCGTTGCGTAATCAATTATAATTCCTGGCTGAACATTATAACAATATATATTAAAATGAAGGCCTTGTCCATTATCTTCAACTGATGAAGCTTCCATTTGAACTCCGCTTGCTAGCTTATTATCTCCCTCAAATATAGGTGTTACTCTATAAAGTACATGATTATTTTCATTTGCTTTAATATAATTTGCAACAAGATTCTCAAAATGCAACATACCTTCTGTATTTAAATATCTAGTTCCTGTAATTAAATTCTTTTTATTATCGTTTTCTGCCGAAAGCTGCCATCCAATTAAATGACAACGATTGTATAAATATTTATCCTTAATTAAATTATCATATCTCTTTTGTACCCACCCAGATAAATCTTTAATATTTGCTATCTCTCCACGTCGTTCTCCCTCTTTAGGCATTGTTTCTTTACATACATTTGCATAAGCTACTCCGGATCTTCCTAATTTATCCCACTGACTATATTTTTCAAAGGGTTCTGTAGTATAGTCTTCTTCAGTAAAATAAGGATTATTATTGTTTAATTCTACATATGCACTAGATGTATATTCTGGAATTGTTGATAAATCAATTATTATGTTTTCATTTGGAATTTCATTTTTTATATTGTTATCAGGTTTTTCTATATTGGAAGCTATATATCCACCAATTAATATACAAATTATTATTGTAATTTCTAAAATTAATTGCCAAGTTTTTTGTTTCTTTGTTTTTCTTTTGCTCATATAATTACACCTCTTATTTTTTCTTATATTACCATAAAAATATTTTTTCAACAAGATTTTAGTAACACTTTCTCTTCATTTCTTAGTTCTCCTATTTTTATAAATTCTTTTAGATTTTCATCCATTAAATTTAACTTTGAAAAATTAAAATATATGTAAATATTTTTTTCTTTATCAATTTCAATTTTATTTATTAACCTATATAAAAACATTTTGTCTAGATTTTCAAATTTTAAGAAATTTTCTATTAATTCATCTAATTCTTTTTCTTCTTTTGTATGTGTTTTTTTATCAATTTTACCTTCTGTTACAATTATTTTTTGTTCTAATTCTTGTTTTTGCTCATTTAATTTTATCCTTTCTAAGCTCAATTTTTTAGATATTCTTATATAATCTTCTTCCTGCAAAACTCCTCTTAATTTATCCATATACATCTTATCTAAATTATTATTTATATCAAATATTGCTTTATCAATTTGCTCAATTTTTTTCTTGCCCCCTTCGTGAATATCAATAGTTTTATTTCGATATTTCTTATAAACTCCATAAAAAATTTCTTTATCTGCATATATCCCAGCAATCTTTTTTACAATATAAATAATATATTTTTCAAACTTTTCGTAGTTCATATTTAACGGATAGCATCCTTTTTTCTTTGAATCTGTGCAAGTTATATATGGATGTGTTGCACTATTCCTTTTAGAATTTTTCTTTAAAACAATTTGCAATTTTCTTTTACAATGATAACAATATAGTAATCCTCTTAATAAATAATCATATTTAAGTTTTGTATTTGTTCCTCTCTTTTCTATAATGCATTGAACTTTATCAAATGTATCTTTATCAATAATAGCTTCATGTGTATTATTAACTCTTATTTGTTCGTCTTTGGAGGCTATTCTAAATTTTTTAACTTTATACGATATTATAGGTCTTTTATTCTGTACTGTATTTCCAATATATACTTCATTTTTTAGCATATTGCATAATGTTACTTCATTCCAGTTATAAGAACCCGACCCACCATCACAGTTTAAGCTGTGGGTGGGTTTTCCGAAACCTTGTTGCTTCGCAATAATTTGTTTTGTTTTCATCTTGAATTAATCCAGTTTTTCTATAACCTGTTGGAGATAGATATTTGTTATTATTTAAATAATTTACTATTTCGCAACTTCCATGTCCATTTGCATACATATCAAAAATTTTTTCTACAACAACTCTTACTTGTTCATCAACAATTAATTTATTTTTTATTGTAGGATTTTTTTTATAACCGATATGCTGGAATGCTACACATATATTCTCCTTGCTTCTGTTTTTCCTTTAAAACACTTCTAATCTTCTTTGAAATATCTTTAGCATACATGTCATTCATTATAGCTTTAAAAGGTGTTATATCGTTATTTGTGCTATCTATATATGTATCTATTCCGT
>CAMYVO010000012.1 GCA_947302485.1 uncultured Clostridium sp.
TGCAAGAAGGTGAAATTGAAACCGAAGGATTGCCAGAAGGAGTAACAATACATTATTTAGGAGAATAAGAATTTGCCAAATGGGACGGTTCTTTTTGGCAATTCCTAAAATTGTTTAAAAATAAAGGAATTATTATAATATAATTATATTACAATAATTCCTTTATTTAATTATTATAAAAGAATTTGCCAAAGAGAACCGTCCCATTTGACAAATTCATAGTATATTTTTACTCAAAAAATTTATTAAACCTATTGTTTTTTTAAAAAATATAAATTAAAATATATTTTAAAATATATTTTAGAAAAGAGGAAGATACAAATGAAAAGTAATTTAGTAAAAATTTCTACCAAATCCATTGTTATAATGTTATGTATGACTATATTATTTGGTATAATTTGTCCAATAGCTAATTATGCTGAAAATAGACAAGGCAAAGTTATAGTTAAATATCAAGATAAAGATGGGAATGTTATTTCAGAAGAAGAATCTATACAAGGAAATATTGGAGATGAATACGAAGTTGCAAGAAAAAACATTGAAGGTTACAAAGCATATGGTGTAACACCAAAGACATCAAAAGGAATATATACTGAAGAAGATATTGAAACTATATTTGTATACCAAAAAGTTAAAGACGAAGAAGTAGTTGTTAAATATATTAACCAAGAAGGTTATTACATTAGACGTGATAAAACAATTACTGGGTATGAAGGAGATCCATATGAAACTATAGCAGAAAGTGTAGATGGTTATAAACATGTAAAAACAAGTGGTAAAGAAAAAGGAGAAATTGAAAAACAGGGAAAAGAAATTATATATACATATAAAGTATATGATAAAAACTCTAAAACTGAATGGACTACAGCTAAAACATTAACTGTAATTGTAATTATAGTAGCTGTATTAATAGTTATCTTTATAGTGATTGCAAAAGTAGAAAGAAAAGGAAAGTCAAATAATAAAGTAGATGAAGATAATAATAAAGATAGCGAGGAATAAAAAATATATTAACAAATAAAAAGAACGACCAAGGGGTCGTTTTTTTTATTTCTAAATTGATAAATCCTTACGGATTTAAGGAAATTTTAATCTTTTTTACATAATAGGTTGAAAATATTGAAAAAATGTTATATAATTGTAATATACGGAGTTTTATTTTTGCGTGTCTTAAAAAATGTAGTTCCGTAAGTAATTAGGAAACGCTAATTTTAACCTTAAAAAAAGATTAAAATTAGCTATTGACTTAATTTAATAAAAGTGTATTATAAATACATAAAAATATTAAATAAAAAAGGTGGTATAAGATGAAACAAAGAAAAATTCTTAAAATTGCAATAGTATTTTTTGCGGCAATTTGCATAGGATTATTTACAAACAAGGCTAATGCAACTGAGCTAACCGGATACATGGGAGTGCAAGAATATAGAGAATCGGGATATGGATATAGGATAAAAGATAGAATGCCTCCTAGTAATGGAATTAATGTATGGAAAATAGTAAAATATCCAAACTATACTGAATCTAACGTAGGAAATATAGATTGGAGTAACTCAATTTACTGTATAAGAGCAGGTGTAGGTTTTACAGCAAATAGTAGGTTTGTAAATTATACAAGAAACTATGATATGAAAAGTAATAAGACTGATGTGTTAAATATCTTGTCTAATGTTTTATCTAACGATGGTTTAAGTCAAGCTCAAATTGAATCATATAAATCAAACTACAATAAACTATTATGGATACTTGATAATATGTACATACCTTCAAGTTCAACAAGTGCATCAGACAGAGTTAAATTGCTATCTAATGCGGAAATTAGTGAAAACTTATATACCACTATAACAGATGAAGATATAGAAGTAGTACAACAATTAGTGATTTGGTATTATACAAACTTTGAAAATAGTGACTATCATCCAGTAAATTTCCACACAATTTATTTAGGACAAAATAATAATTTTGAAGCACTTAGTGATTATGGAAATGCAGGATATGTAAGACAAGCAGCTATGGAAAAATTATTCAATTATTTTATTACTAATGCAGAAGCAAATAGTAATTATGAAAGTACAAATATATCACCTATTACAATAAATATAAATAATGCAGTATGCATAGAAGAAAATGCAAACTATAAATTTGGACCATATGAAATAACAAAAAATTCTAATTTACCATATAATGCAAGTTTTAATTTTAATAAAACAGGATATGTTTTAAAAGATGAAAATGGAAATATAATATCTAATTTACAGGCAGCAGTAAATAATCTTTCAGTAGGAAGTACATTAAAAGTTTATGCATATATACCAGAAAATTCTGGAATTGAAGGAAGTTTAGAATTTTCATATAGTATTGATTATACAAGCACAACAGCAACATTTATTACAACAGACGAAAATACTGCAAGTAATGAGCAACCACTTGTAAATGTTGAAAAAACACCACATAATTTACGAGATAGTGTTTCAATACAAATTCCTCAAAAAGAATTTGATTTTTCTTTAAGAAAATTTATAACAGCAATTAATGGAACACCAGTTGAAATTTCAAGAGTTCCTGTTGTTGATACTACACCTTTAAAAAATAGAACAGGTACAACAGCTATATACAAACATACAAAAGCACCTTTAAAAGTAAAAAAAGGAGATAAAGTTACATATACAATAAGAGTATATAATGAAGGTGAACTTGATGGATATATATCAGAAATAACAGATTATTTACCAGAATGGTTAGATTTTGATTTAACAGATCAAGAAAATGTAAATTATGGTTGGTCAGTAGGAAGTAATAATAGAACATATAAAACAGACATTACATCTAAAACTACACAATATTCTGGATTACAATCTATGCTATATTCTACAAGAGGAAATACATTACTTACAAAATATACAGGAGGAGATACTCTTGATTACATAGATGTAAAAATTAATTGTATAGTAAATGATAGAGTAACAAAAGGAACATTAATTACAAATATTGCTGATGTATCAGGAATGACAGATGCAAACGGTGTAGCACTAAATGCTGATAGAGATTCAGTTCCTGCAAATGGACCAAAACTTTCTGGAGATGCACTTCAAAACTATACAGGAAAAGATAACTATAGTATAGATGAATTAGGTAATAGTAATAATTATTATAAAGGACAAGAAGATGATGATGACTTTGAAAAATTGTTAATTGAAATACCTGAATTAGATTTGAAATTAATAAAAAATATTACTAAAGTAAATAATGAACCTATTACAGAAAGATTAAAGTCAATCAGTGTTACTAAATTAAATACTTTAGGAACAGATTCTAAAACTACAGCAACATATACTATGGATAAAGATCCTATTTTAGTTAAAAATGGAGATAAAATTACATATAGATTAAGAGTATACAATGAAGGACTAGTTGATGGATATGCTAAGGAAATTACTGAAGATATACCAGATGGTTTAGAATATATAGAAAATGATACAATAAACCTTCAATATGGATGGAGTAATTTTGAAAGAGACAGCAGTAGAAAAATAGTTAAAATATCAACAGATTATTTATCAAGAGAAAATGAGGTTGTACCAGGAGATGGAAGTAATTTAATCAGGGCATTTGGAGAAAATGACGGAAGCAAAACAGCAAGTGATTTATCATTTAAAGAAGTATATGTTACGATGTTAGTTACAGATGAGAGCAAATTAGAAAAAGTTATAAGAAATGAAGCATGTATTTCAGAAGATTCAGATAAAGATGGAAAAGAAATAGATGATAGAGATTCAAATCCACACAATTGGGTTAAATATGAAGATGATGAAGATTTTGATAATGTTGTTTTAAAACCATTTGATTTAGCACTTAGAAAATTTATAACTGCAGTAAGCAAAAGTACAACTATTAAACCAGAAAATCAATTAAAACTTACAAATGGTAAATATATAAGAGAGCCAGAAGTTGATACTTCAAAATTAAACACAATAGAAAATAATCAAGTTATAACAACAGCAATATATAATCATAGTAAACAACCTATAGAAGTTAGCAAAGGAGATTATGTTGTATATACTATTAGAGTATATAACGAAGGATATAGGGATGGATATGCAGCAGAAATTAAAGATCATCTACCAGAATATTTAGAATATGTTGACTGCGAATTTAATGATAATTTTGGATGGACTGTATCAGAAGATGGAAGAACAGTTACAACAGATTATCTAAAAAATACATTACTTAATAAAGCAGTACTAAATAATAACCCAACAAATCCAGAAAACAGATATACACTTGATTATGCAGATATTCAAATTATGTGTAAAGTAAAAAGTACAGCACATTATAATGAAAATATAACAAATATTGCAGATATTACAGTATATAAAGATGAAAATAAAAATGTTATATTAGATAGAGATTCTGAGATTAATAATGTAGTACTTCCAAGTGATGAAAACTTACCAACATATAAAGATAATGAACAAGGATCATATATTCCAGGACAACAAGATGATGATGACTTTGATAAAATTATTATAAGACCATTTGATTTAGCATTAAGAAAATTTATTACAGCAGTTGATAATACTAATATTAATAACAGATATCCACAGGTTACATATAATAATGGTAAATTAGTATATAATCATACAAAAGAACCTGTAGAAGTAGAAAATGGAAATATAGTAACTTATACAATTAGAGTTTATAACGAAGGTGGAGTTGCTGGATATGCAGAAGAAGTTAAAGATAATATACCAGAAGGTCTAGAATTCTTACCAAATAATAGTATAAATACACAATATGAATGGAAGATGTATAAAGTTATTGAAACAGAAAATGGAAAAGAGTACGAAGAAGTTACTGATGCAAAAGATGCAGATGTAATTATAACAGACTACTTATCAGAAGAAAAAGAAACAACTGCAAGACAAAATATAATAAATCCATTTAATGCCTCAGCACAAATTAGTGATACAAATCCACATTATAGAGATATTAAAGTAGCATTTAAGGTAATAGAACCAAATACATCTGATAGAGTAATTATCAACAAAGCTGAAATACAAGAAGATAGTGATGATGATATTGATTCAGTACCAGGAGAGTGGAATGATGGAGAAGACGATCAAGATATTGAAAAAATCAAAGTAAAATATTTTGATTTAGCATTAAGAAAATTTATTACAAAAGTAAATAATACAGATATTAATAACAGATATCCAGAAGTTTCTTATGATGAAGAAGCTAAAAAGCTAGTATATACACATACAAAGGAACCTGTAGAAGTAAGAAATGGAAATATAGTAACATATACAATAAGAGT
Organism: uncultured Clostridium sp.; assembly: GCA_947302485.1. Classification (GTDB taxonomy): domain Bacteria; phylum Bacillota; class Clostridia; order TANB77; family CAG-508; genus CAMYVO01. The sequence goes on from CAMYVO010000012.1 coordinate 5,318, forward strand.
ATATAATGAAGGACAAGCTGCAGGATATGCAGAAGCTGTTAAAGATGATATACCACAAGGATTAGAATTCTTACCAAATGAAAGCATAAATGAAGAATATGAATGGAAAATGTATAAAATAGTAGAGACAAATGGAGTTAAGGAATATGTTGAAGTAACAGATCCAAAAGAAGCAGAAGTAATTATTACAGAGTACTTATCAGAAGAAAATGAGACAAATGAAAGACATAATATTATAAATCCATTTAATAATGATGAACAAATAAGTGATACAAATCCATACTTTAAAGACGTTAAAGTAGCATTTAAAGTAGTAGAACCAAATACATCAGATAGAGTAATTATCAACAAAGCTGAAATACAACAAGATAGTGATGATGATATAGATTCAATTCCAGGAGAGTGGAATGATGGAGAAGATGATCAAGATATTGAAAAGATTATAGTAAAATATTTTGATTTAGCGCTTAGAAAATGGGTTACACAGGCAATTGTAACTGAAGATGGAAAAACAAACATCTACGAAACAGGACATACTGCTGAACAAGATCCAGAGCCAATTGTTAAAGTAGAAATTAAAAGCAAGAAATTAAATACAGTTACAGTTAAATTTAAATACAATATAAGGGTTACAAACGAAGGAACAATTGCAGGTTATGCATATGAGCTTAAAGATTATATTCCAGATGGATTAAAATTCATAAAAGAGGATAACCCATCATGGATTGATTTAGGTGGAGGAGTAATATCAACTGCTCAGCTTGAAAATACACTATTACAACCAGGAGAAACAGCAACAGTAGATGTAATATTAACATGGATAAATGGGCAAGATAATATGGGACTAAAAGTAAACACAGCAGAAATTAGTAAAGATAGTGATGATGATATTGATTCTACACCAGATAATAAAGTTCCAAAAGAAGACGATATTGATGATGCACCAGTAATGTTATCAATAAAAACTGGAGAAATGAGAATATACTTCTTAATTTCAGGAATAGTACTTATAACATTAGCTGGAGGAATTATTTTAATTAAAAAATTCGTATTATAATTTCTAAACTGGGAAAGGGGACAATTCTCTTTTCCAGTTTTTTTATATAATAGGAAACAATAAATATTTTCTATACTTATATGTTACCAAATTTCTCCGAAATGCCTATTATATCAAAATTTAACAATTGTTATTGCTTTTGAGAGATGCTCGTTTTACTCGAAAACTCAAAATCAGATAGAAGAAAAGAGAACAGTATTCTTTTGCAGTTTAGACAAACTTTTTTTCTTTACAATAAAATTTTCATATGATATAATTATTCAAGAAGAGGTGAAAAGTAAATGAATCAGATTCTTTTTACTAAAGAAGAACAAAAGGCACCAATTGCAATTAATAAAATAGTAATATTTTTTTCTATTTCCATTATTCTATTCGGGCTTATATTAGCTGGTGTAAACTCTTTTTCTGCTTATAAAAACATAAAAAAAATGGCATCACAACCTACAAAAGAAGAAGTAAAACCACAAGTAGAAGTAACTAGAGAAGATAATTCAGTTAGTATAGTAGCTTCACATGATAAGGGAATAGATAAAATAATTTATCATTGGAATGATGAGGAAGAAAAAGTAATTTCAGGTAATGGCCAATCAAGTATAACAGAAAGTATTGAATTACCAATAGGAAGTAATAAATTAACAATTAGAGTTATAGATGTAAATGGAAGAGAAACTACATATGAGAAAGAATATGTAGTAGAAAGTGATTTAAAAATTGAATTTGCCGTTGTAAATAACAATAATTATTTAAAAATAACTGCTACAGACAGTTCAGGATTACAATTTATTACTTATAAATGGAATAATGATGAAGAAACAAGAGTAAATGTTGATTCTAATAATAGTACTATTATTGAGACAGAAACAGAAATACCAAAAGGACAAAATACAATTACAGTTAATGCAATAGATGTACTAAATAATACACAAACAAAAACACAAGAAATAAAAGGAGTGGAACCTCCTAAGATTTCGGTAATACAAGATAAATCTGAACTTGTAATTACTGTAACAGATAATGAAGGAGTAAAAAGTATACAATATACATTAAATGGTTCACCATATACAGTTGATGTAACTAGCGAGGAAACTGGATTAACAGTAGAAAAGGATTCAAATGGAAATGTAAGTAAAGCTGTATATAGAATCAAAATGCAATATTTTGGAGATTATATATTAGGGGTAAATGCATATAACATATACAATGGAACATCAAAATTTGAAGGTATATGCCATTATAACTCATAAGATTAAGATAGGGGCTAAGCCATGATTATTAACTTATTAGCATATTTTATAATCTATTCTTTTATGGGGTGGGTTATAGAATCTACTTATAGAAGCTTTTGTGAAAGAAAATTGATTAATTCTGGTTTTTTATATGGACCATTCTGCCCTATATATGGAATAGGAGCAATAATTATGTTCCTATTTCTAAACAATTTTAAAGATAATATGTTTATTTTGTTTGTTTTAGGATTTTTTATATTATCTTTATGGGAATATGTTGTAGGCTGGATATTAGAAATAATATTCCATACAAAATATTGGGATTACACAGATAATAAATTTAATATTAATGGAAGAATATGTTTAACCAATTCTATTTTTTGGGGCATTTTAGGGGTTGTATTTATTAAATATATACATCCTCTTGTAGCTCAGTTTTTAAACAAATTACCAGAAGGTTATATGAATATTTCTACAATTATTCTTTTTGCGTATTTATTAATAGATGCTATTACAACATTTGTGAGAGTTAAGAAAATAGATATTAGTATTAGTAAAATAGCAGAGTTAAATGATACAATTAAATTAAAGTTAAACGAATTAAAAGAGTTAACACAAGATGCTACATCAAACAAAATTGACAGTATTCAAGATATAATAGATGACCTAAAAATGCAGCAATCAAAGTTAAAAGATAAAGTATCAAAACAAGCAATAAGGCTAAAAAAGGCTTTTCCAACAATGAGGTCTGAAAAAATCACTGAATTTTTTACTCAAAAGATAGATGAAATTAGACATAAGTAGATATAACAAAAGAAGATAAATGGAAGGAAGAAAGTTATGTATCAAGAAATCGATGTCATTGATAAGAATCTAAATTTAACAAAAGAGTTAAAAAAAATGTTTCAAAAAGAAAAAGATTATAGATTTAAAAGTGTTAAGGCAGAAGATATAGAAGATGCTTTAAAGAGTATTCCTGCGTTAATTATAATTCATGAAGATGATATTGATATAGACATTCTAAATTTATGTGAAATTATAAGGCAGGACGAAGATAATAGTATTACACCTATAATTGTAATTTCTTCAAATATTGATAAAGAGCATAGAGTAAAAGTACTGAGTAAAGCTGTTGAATATTATATAAAAAAACCAATAGATGAAGAATACCTATATTATACAGTAAAAAATATTGTAAGCCTTATGGAAAACAATAGAACAGTTAGCCCTTTAACAGGACTTCCAGGAAATGTTCAGATTCAAGCTGAACTTAAAAAAAGATTATTTAAAAAAGAAGAATTTGCGGTATTATATTTTGATTTAGATAATTTTAAGGCATATAATGATACATACGGGTTTATTAAGGGAGACGAAATTATTAAATTAACAGCAAACATAATTATAAAAAATGTACATAATTTAGAACTGGATAATGCATTTGTAGGACATATTGGAGGAGATGATTTTGTTGCTATAACACCTAATGATCAATATGAAAAAGTATGTCAAAATATATTACTAGAATTTGATAATAAGGTATTAAAATATTTTAATGATAAAGATATAAAGAGAGGATACATAGAAGTAGTAAATAGAAAAGGCGTTATGGAACAATTTTCTTTAATTTCACTATCAATTGGAGTAGTTGAAGTTAGTAAAGATAGATTCAGCAATATACTAGAAATAGGAGAAGTAGGAGCAGCAGTAAAACATATGGCAAAGATAACTCTAGGAAGTGCATATGCAGTAAATAGAAGAAAATAAATTGTAAAAGAATAAATATAAAAACACCTCATATAATATAATAAAATATTATATGGGGCGATTTTTTATGATTATATTACAAAGAAAAAAAATACTTTTATGTATGGGGATAATTGTAGCTTCTATATTTGCTATAGGTACATATAAAGGCTTTATAGCTAAAGATGTTATACCAACAGTAAGCCTTCCAGTTTCAAATAAAGTAATTGTTTTAGATGCAGGACATGGCAAACCAGATGAAGGGGCAGAAAGTAGTGCAGGAACAACAGAAGCGCAAACTAATTTACAAATAGCATTAAAAGTTCAAAGTTTACTAGAACAAAGTGGAGCAACAGTAATTTTAACAAGGTCTGATGAAAATGCAATTTACGATTTAGATAAAACAACATTAAAGCAAAAAAAAATATCAGACATTAGAAATAGAGTAAAGATAGGTAATGACTCTTCAGCTGATATTTTTGTATCAATTCATTTAAATAAGATACCACAAGAACAGTATTGGGGTTGGCAATGTTTTTATCAAAATGGAAAACAGGACAGTATAAAACTTGCTACTAGTATTCAAAATAGTCTAAATGAATCAATACAAAAAGATAATAAAAGGGTACCTATGAAGCTTGATACAGTATATATAATGAAGCATGTGGAAATACCAACTTCAATTGTTGAATGTGGATTTTTATCAAATAGGGAAGAAGAAAAACAACTATTAGATGACGAATATCAAAACCGTTTAGCATGGGGAATATATAATGGAATAATGGAATATTTTTACCAATAAGGAAACTAAAAAAAGGTGGGGGCAAAAAGGGTCTGCCCCTTTTTGCCCCCACACCTTCGAATGACTCATTAAATCCATTCTTTAAATTTTTTAATGTATAATTTTTTTGCAAATGTTGCTAAAATACAATATAAAACAGTTACTATAATAATAGTTATTATATATTTAGCTGCCAATGGTACAAGTCCAAGCATATTACCAAAAGGAGTAAATGGAACTAAAAGCCCAATTAAAGATAGCGTTATTGATGAAAAATATACCCATTTACTTGCATTGCTTTGGATAAATGAAATTTTAGAAGTTCTTATTATATGCATTCCAATTAAGTTAGATACTATACTATAACTAAACCATATAGATTGAAATAATGCTGCTTCTCTTATATTAAATACAAACCATAATGCTAAGAATATTAACATATCAAATGCAGAACTTAAAGGCCCCATAAAAAACATAAATCGTTTCATGCTATTTATATTTATTTTTTTTGGCTTATCTAAAAATTCTTTATCAACATTATCAAGAGGTAATGTCATTTGCCCAAAGTCATATAATAAACCTTCTACTAAAAGTTGTATAGGTGTTTCTGGGAGGAATGGTAAGAAAATACTTGCTATAATTACAGACACAACTTCTCCAAAATTAAAACTAGTTGACATTTTGATATATTTCATTAAATTTGAAAAAGTACCTCTACCTTCTCTAACACCTTCAAGAAGTACATTTAAATCTTTTTCAAGAAGGATAATATCTGCAGAATCTTTAGCTATATCAACAGCTGTATCAACAGAAATTCCAACATCACTATTTATTAAGGAAGGACTATCATTTATACCATCTCCCATATAGCCTACTACATTACCAGATTCTTTTAAAAGTCTTACAATTCTTGCTTTTTGTATAGGAGAAAGTTTAGCAAAAATATTAGTTTTTCTTACAATTCTTAAAACAGCTTGATCTGTTAGTTTATCTATCTGGCTTCCAAGTATTATATTATTAGAATTAATATCAACTTTATCGCAAATACATTTTGTAACCTCAGCATTATCACCAGTAAGAACTATAACTCTTATGCCAGCTTTATTTAATCCTTTAATTGCATCTTTGGCACTTTCTTTAGGTGGATCAAGAAAGCCTATAAATCCAAGAAGCACCATACCTTTTTCATAAGATACATCAAATTTATTGTCTTCTCTTGGATCTACTTGCTTTTGACATACTGCAATTACCCTTAATCCTTCTTGATTTAAATTTTTACTGATTTTTTTTATATTGTTTTTGATATCATTAGTAATAGGTGAAACTGTTCCTTTGTAGTCTATAAGTGAACAAATACTTAGAATTTCTTCAACAGCACCTTTTGTAATCATTTGTACCTTTTGATTATCTGAAACAATAACAGATAGACGTCTACGTGAAAAATCAAAAGGAATTTCATCAACTAACTTATATTTTTCTGTATATTCCTTCATATTATTTTCAAATCCACGATTTATTACAGCTTCGTCTATATTACCCCTAATTCCAGTTTGAAAGTATGAATTTAAAAAGGCATGTTTTAATATTCTTAAATCTTCATCACCATGAACATCAAGATATTTTTCCAGTACAATTTTATCTTCTGTTAAAGTTCCTGTTTTATCTGTGCATAAGATATTCATAGCACCAAAACTTTGAATTGAATCCATCTTTTTAACTATTGTTTTTTTCTTTGACATTCTTATTGCACCTTTTGAAAGTGTAGAAGATAATATAACTGGTAAAAGAAGAGGAGTAATTCCAATAGCTATAGCTACGGCAAAAGTGAATGCTGTAACTAGTTCATGTTTTCTAAAGTTTAATATAAAAACAATAGGTATCATTACAAGCATAAAACGAATAAGTAATCTACTAATAGATGAGATATCTTTTTGAAAAGTGGATTTTTGTTTTCCATTTGTTAATGTGTGTGCAACCTTACCAAAATAGGTATCATTTGCAACCTTTATAACAGTTCCTTTTCCAGTTCCGCTAATTACATTGGTTCCCATTAAACAGATTGTATCTAAATCAGTAATAGATTCTATTTCATCTAAGGTAAGTTCAGATTTATATGATTTACGAACAGATTCAGATTCTCCAGTTAAAGCAGATTGTCCTAAATATAAATCTTTTGAATCTAAAATTCTTATGTCAGCAGGGATCATACTTCCTGCTGATAATACTACAATATCTCCTATGGTTAAATCTTTAACCGGTATTTGAATTTCTTTAGAATCACGTATAACAGTTACAGATGTTGCAACAAGTTCTTTTAGTTTTTCTGCAGCTTTATTTGAACGATATTCTTCAAAAAAGTCGAGAAAGGTACTTGTGGTAACTAAAATTAGAATAACTATAATATTTGCATAACTGGGTATTTCAGGCAATATAACATCTGTATATATTAATATAATACATATCAATAATAAGATGATATTAAATGGGCTGAAAAGGCTTTCTAGTAAATAATGATACCATTTCTTTTGCTTTGTTTGCTTAACCTCATTTAAACCGTACTTATTAATTCTTTCAATAGCTTCGTTAGATGTAAGCCCAGATATATTAATTTTATACTTATTTATAAATTCATCTTTTGAAAGAGTACATTCCATTCCATAAGATTTTTTTACATCTATTTCATCTTTAGGACTTGCCATATATTACATCTCCAATCTTCTGTATTTATTTTGTATATTTTTATATTTTATATTCAAAGTATAGCACTAATTTTTTTTTTTGCAAATAGAAGGGGGAACCCAAAAGGGTCTGATCTTTTTTGGTTCCCCCTTCTATTTGCAGAAGTTTTTAAATTAAATTATCAAAAAAACATTGAAAAATTTGACAAAATATAATAAAATTATAAACATAAATTGTTTATAATTTTATTTATATAGTATAAACAAAAAAATATTATCACAAAAAGTAGAAAACTTTTTTAAATATGGTATCTAAATATGACAAAAAAGTATAAGAGAATGTATTAAAATTGATACATATTTACAAAAGTAGAGGTGGTAGGGATGTTTCAAAATTTATCAGCTGAAGATAGACCAGAAGAAAATAAGGATGTTGAATTTAATAAAAAAGGTAAAATGAAAATATTTACACATGATATTTTTACAAAGCAAAATATATTATTATATATAATTTCTTTTATGTTATCAGTAGTAAACCCTGGAATAGGAATATGTCCATTTGGATTTGCTGTTTTTTCTGCTGCTTGTAGTAATATGATTCCAGCAGGAATTATATATGTAATTACTTTAATAGGAGCATTTATAGGAAATGGAGCAAATGGACTTTTAATTTATATATTGGAATCACTATTATTTATTGCAATGATATTAGTTTTTAAGCCGAAGTATGAAGATGATAATTTTAACGAAAAAAGAAAATTAGGTTTATTTGTTTTTTTATCTGTAGCAATTGTACAAGCTGTTCAAATGGTTTTAAATGGATTTATGGTATATGACGCTATTTTAAGTATTACAACAGGTATAACTGTATTTATATTCTATAAAATATTTAGCAATTCGTTAATTGTGTTTGATGAATGGGGAATAAAGAAGGCTTTTTCTATAGAAGAAGTTATAGGATCAAGCTTAATACTGTCTATAGCACTTTTATCTCTTGGAGAATTTTCAATTTTTGGATTTCAAGTAAAAAATATTTTAAGCATTTTAATCGTTTTAATATTAGGATGGAAAAATGGTATTTTACTGGGAGCAACGGGTGGAATTACAATAGGTAGTGTTTTAGGAATACTAGGTAATGGAGATCCTATGATGATTGCCGCATTTGCAATATCTGGAATGATAGCAGGAGTATTTAGCAGGCTAGGTAAAATTGGAGTTATATTTGGATTTGTTATTGGAACTATAATTCTTACATACACTACAAACGGAAATACTGAACAAATTATTTATTTAAAAGAAATTTTGATAGCATCGTTAGGATTATTACTTGTACCTAAAAAAGTAGAGATTAATATTGAAGATTTATTTGGAAAGAATTTATACCTTCCAGTAGGTGCAAGTCATAGATTAGAACAAAGTAAAGAAACAATAAATAAATTAAATACTGTTTCTGAAACAATAAAAGAAATGTCACAAGCATATAAAGAAGTTGCAGCTGCTGTTGTGAGTGAAAAAGAAGAAGTAGATAATAAAGAAAAAGAAATATTTATAGATGAATTTTTAAAAAATGTAGAGGGACTAGAAGATAATCTTTTATATGATGATTTAGTAGAATCAAACCAATTGATTGAAGAGTTATTTGAGATTTTAAAAACAAATGAAACCGTTACAAGAGAAGATATTATTTATGTATTTGAAAAATACAATAATTATATTGTAGGGTTCGATAATACAGATGCCAATATAGTTATTGAACAAGATATTAAAAAGATGGCTAAAGTGCTTAACCATACATTTGACATTTGTAAGATTAATTATATTTGGAAACAAAAAATTAAAGATAATAAAAAAACTATATCTAATCAACTAGACGGTGTATCAAAAGTTATATCTTCTGTTGCTAGCAACATAGATGATGAACGAAAAAATAAGGAAAAATTTAAAAAAGAACAAGATGAAATTATAAATTTGTGTAAAAGCAAAAACATAGAACTCGAAGATATAACAATAAAACAAGAAGATAACAATAAATATATTATTACAATATATATGAATACATGTAATGAAGATAAAATAAAAGAATGTCCAATATCTAAGATCGAGACAATTTTGTCAAAAGTATTAAATGATAATATTGTAATAAGCAAAGAAAAATGTGCAATGAAACAACAAGAAAAAATATGTAAACAAATTTATAGATCAAAAGATAGATATATTCTAAAATTAGGAGTTGCAAAAAGAAGAAAAGATGGTATGAGTGTATCAGGAGATACAAGTTTGCATACAAGGCTTGATGATGGAAAATATTTAATAGCACTTAGTGATGGAATGGGATCTGGTCCAGAGGCTAGTAAAAGCAGTAAAATAGCAATTAAAATGCTAGAACGATTATTAAAAACAGGATTTGATAAAGATACTTCTATAGAACTTATGAATCAATCTATGTGTTTAAATACAGAAGATGAAATGTACGCAACAGTAGATGTGATGATTATAGATTTATTTACAGGAAATGCTGAGTTTATAAAAAATGGGGCATGCCCAACATATTTTAAAGATTACAAAACAGTACAATGTATAAAATCACTTAGTTTGCCAGCAGGAATATTAAATAATATAGATTTTGTTACATATGATAGAGATTTGCAAGATAATGAAATCTTTGTTATGTGCTCAGATGGGATTTTAGAAGCAAATACAGAATATCAAAATAAAGAATTATGGGTAAAAAATATTTTAGAACAAATAGAAACTGACAATGTACAAAAAATAGCAGATATAATTTTAAAAGAAGCAATAGACTGTGGATATGGTGCTGTAAAAGATGATATGACAATATTTGTTGGAAAAATTACAAAAAGTTAAAATAAACTGGAAAAGGGATTGTCCTCTTTTCCAGTTTATTTTAGTTTTACTACAGCATGAACTGTTTTTTCATCTTCACTTTTAATTACGACCGTATTTGTGCCATTATCTTCATTTGTATAAAAGCATTTTATTTTCTCGTTAATTTTTATTTGTTTTTTATATAAGACTTCAATTTCTGTAAAATCAGTATTATAATAAATTTTTTCAGGTAAAGATTGAAGTGCAAAGTCTAAATAATATAAGTTATTTACATGATGATTTGTATCTATATCTCTTCTTCTAATAGTATATTCGTATGAACAAATTCCATCTTCAGGGATTTTAATTTTTCCATCTGTTTTATCATCAAAAACAGATGATTCAATTACACCGTATTCATCATTCATACTTTCTGGAATACGTGAAATAGAGTTTGTTCTAACATTCCATAGTGCCCATTTTGAAGAAGCAATTGCAATTTTATCTTTATTTTCATCGTATACTTCGAAATCACGGAATGATGATACTTTTTCAAGTTTTCTTGCCCATGTTTTTATATGTAATTTGGTATTCCATATTGGCTTTTTTAAAATCTTGATTTTCCAATATAATAAATACCATGTTAAATTTGTTTTTTCGATATCATTTAATCCATATCCAACATAAGATGAGTGCATTCCTGCTATTTCTTGTAATAAGCTCATAAGACCTGTAATGCTTAAAGTGTTTTTCTCGCCAAGGTCAAAATATCTAACATGAAAATCTTTTTCATAAATTCCCATTATCTTACTCCTTTAGGATGTTTTGTTCATGAATAAAAAAATCACAGATTTTTCTATTCAACAAAAACTATATTGCACATTATATCATAAAGAATAGTATTTTCAAGGCTAATACTTGTAATTTTATACTAAAATATGATATAGTATATATGCCATAAATATATTGGAGGTAAAATATGAGTAGAGGAAGAAGATATGATAAAAAACCAAAATTAAACATAAAAAAAGTAATTGCAGTAATAGCACTTATTTTAGTTGTAATTATGTTTGTAATAATAATTAGAGATTTATTTAATAAGGATAAAGATAAAGGAAATATTAAAGTAACAAGTTATTTTACTTTATATACAAATGGAAAATGGGGCGTTATAGATTCAAATGGTAATATAATAATAAATCCTATTTATGATGATATGATAACAATACCAGATAATAAAACTGATGTATTTATATGTGCTTATGATGTAAACTATGAAGATGGAACATATAAAACAAAAGTACTAAATTCAAAAAACAAAGAAATTTTACAAGGTTATGATTTAGTAGAAGCAATTGATAATTATGATGAAAATCACAATATATGGTATGAAAAAGATATTTTAAAAACTAAAAAAGATGGAAAATATGGACTTATTAACAATTCAGGTAAAGAGCTTTTAGCATGTAATTATGATGAAATAACACAGATTATAGGTATAAAAAATTCATATATAATAAAACAAGGAGATAAAATAGGACTTGCGGATAATACAGGAAAGATAATTATTAATCCAGTATATAAAGAAATTAAAGCGCTTGGAGATGATTACAAAAATGGTTACATAACTGTAAATATAGATAATAAATATGGTATTATTGATTTTACAGGTAAAGTTATATTAGACAATAAATATGATGATATAACAAATGTTGTTGGAGATAAAAAATATGTAGTTAAAGAGGATGGAAAATATAAAGTTATTTCATCAGCAGAAGCGGTAATATTAGATAGTGGATTTGATGATGTTAAATCAATTGATGGGGAAAATATTATTATAAAAAAGGGAAATTCATATGGAGTAATTAATACTTCAAAAGAAGAAAAAATTAAAGCTAGCTATGAAGATTTAAAATATATGTATTCAGATTATTATATTGCAAAAAAATCTGGAAAATATGGTGTAATAAATATTAACAATGAAGAAAAAATTCCATTTGAATATATTGGTATTTATTATAACGAAGATGCCGAGTTAATACAAGCAGAAAAGGCTGAACAAGTGGATACATATATATATAATACAAACCTTGAATTAAAATTAACAGGAATAATTTCTGAAATCAATTCAGAAAAAGGATATTTTAGAATTAGAATTGATAATGATTACAAATATTACAATTTTAAATTTGAAGAAAAGGACTCTAAAGATGTTTTAACTACCAATACTTTATTCCTTAGTAAAAAGAATGGAAAATATGGATATGTAGATAAAAATGGAAATGTAGTAGTTGAATATATTTATGATGATGCAGGAGAACAAAATACATATGGATTTGCAGCAGTAGGAAAAGATGGAAAATGGGGATGTATAGATAAAAATGGCAATATTGTTCAAGAAATAAAGTATTCATTACCTAATAATTATAAAATAGACTTTATTGGAAAATGGCATATATGCGAGGACCTAAATGCATACTACTATACAGATGTAGAATAAAGTGTAAGGAGGCCAAAAAGGCTCAAAACCTTTTTGGCCCCCTTAGTGATTAGGAGAGAAATATATGGAACTAAAGACTAAGTATCAATATACATATTTTATTTATCCTTTTATAGTTAAGGAAAATAAAATGAAGAAGTATTTATTAAGGATAATTCGAGATAAGAATTGTAAGATGCGTTTTTTTGAAAAAGAAAAGGATTTTGACATATACAATTATTTTTTACCAAACATAAGAGAGTATTTATTTAAAACATTTGAATTTAATAAGCAAAAAATAAAAAAGTATAACGAATTTAGCGATACAATGAAAGCAAATATATTAAATAGCTATCCATGTAATATTTTTGAGTATAAGTTGAAAGAAGATATTCAAGGTAAAATAATAGACAAAGATGGAATATTTTTTAGAATAAATAAAATAGAGATAATATGTTTTCACACAGGAATTTGTTTTATAAGTATAAAAACAAACATAGAAAATACAGACTTGTTTTCAGATGTTTTGAATTTTAATTATAAATTTAAAGACATTAATTCAGAATTAAACTCACTTAAAAATTATGAAAATATAAAAATACAAACAGACAAATTTCAAAATATGGAGGAATTATCAACATTTATTAAAAAAATTACTGGTAAAAATATAGATACTATAAAACTAGACATAGATACAGATAAATTTATAATACATAGCTATTGCTGTTTAGAACAAGAATATTGGAATGAAGAATCAGATTTTAAACAAATAGAAAATGAGTTCTATAAATATACAAATTATTTACCTAGTAGGTATAATTCAAATATTAATCATAGAGGAATAGTTAAGATTTCAAGGTCTAGTTATGTTAAAATTGGTACAACAATTTATGGAAATTCTTTAATTTCATCTGGTGCAGATTCAAATTCGTATACTAAGTTGCCAGTTTCATATGAAAATGAATATTTGTACCACTATATATTTAATTTATATAAAAAAATATATTTACAGAAAATATTAAATGAATTAACCTATAGTAAAAAAGGGAAAAAGCCAAGAAAAAAAATAATAGAATTTACTAGTGAACTTTGGGTTAGAGAAACAACAGATAATAGCTTTGGAAGTATATTAGAACAAAATTGGAAAAAAGCTTTAGGGTTAAATTTGCTTTTTGATAATGTAAAAAAGCAATATGATATCATCTATAAAGAAGCAAATATGGATAAAATGCAAGCTTTGAACAAGGGCATAATTGTTGCTCTTTGCATTTCTTTAATAGTAAATATTGCTAATTTTATTACATTAATTTTTATAAAATAGGAAATTTCTCCGAAATTCCTATTATATAAAAATGCTATAATTACTATTGCCTTTGAGAGTTGCATGTTTTACTCGCAAACTCAAGATTGGAGAGAAAAAAAGGTGGCAAAGCCACTTTTCTTGTAAAAATGTAGAAAGGAAAACAAATGCATATATTTTGTGGAACAGATATAATTGAGATTGATAGAATTAAAGAATCAATAGAAAACTTGGGAGACAGCTTTAAAACTAAGATTTATACAAAGAATGAAATAGATTACTGTGAGAGTAAAAATAAAATGAAATATCAGCATTATGCTGCTAGATTTGCAGGAAAAGAAGCGATTTTTAAAGCCATATCATGCCTATTAAATGATAAATATGAATTAACATGGCAAAATGCAGAAATTTTAAATGATGAAAATGGAAGACCATATATTCATTTTATAAATACAGATATTATAAATAAAATACAAGATATTGATATTAGTATTTCACATTGTAAGGCATATGCAACAGCTAATGTAATTTTAACTATTAAGTAATATTGAAAAATACCGTATGCTTATTATACAATTGGAAGGGAAAGAAACATTATGAATTTATTTGATTCACATGCACATTATAATGATGAAAAATTTGACAAAGATAGAAATAATATTATAGAAGAAACATTTAAAAATTATGTTTCTCGTTTTATCGTAGCAGGTTATGATGTAGAAAGTTCAAAAAAAGCTATAGACATAGTAAAAAAATATGAAAAAATACATGCTATTGTTGGAATTTCACCAAATGATATAGAAAATATACACACTAAAGAGGATATAGATAAAAGTATAGAAGAAATTAAAAAATTAATTATAGACTCAAGAAATACTAATTGTGGCGAAAATAAGGTTGTAGCCGTAGGTGAAATAGGACTTGATTATTACTGGGAAAAAGAAAATAAAAATCTTCAACAAAAAATGTTTATAGAACAAATAAAACTTGCAAATGAGTTAGAGTTACCAATTGTTATTCATACAAGAGAAGCGGTTATGGATACAATAAAAATATTAAAAGAATATCCTGTACATAAAAAAGGAATATTTCATTGTTGTCCATTAAATAGAGAACTTGTAAAAGAAGGCATTAAGCTTGGATACTATATTTCTTTATCAGGAATTATAACATATAAAAATGCGAAAAATGCAGAAGAAATAATTAATATGATACCAGAAGATAGGATATTAATAGAAACAGATAGTCCATACTTAGCACCAGAACCTGTAAGAGGAACTCGCAATAATTGTATGAATGTAAAATATGTAGCAAAAAAAATAGCGGATACAAAAGGTATGACAATAGATAAAATAGCTCAAATAACATACAATAATGCTTGCAATATTTTTAATATAATATAAAAATAAGAATGCAAATTGACAACAAATCTTTACGCTTCTTAAGAGCTTATTATAATTATAGAAAAGTTTAATTGAAACCAAATCTCTCGCGAAGCGAGATTTTTTTATATATAATTACCTGTTTCGACTCTAAATGTTCATAATCTAGCTGCGAACATTTATTCATAAATATATTGACTTATTTTTTGTGCTATGATATATATAAATATATAATAATATAGAGAATTAGGAGAAAAATATGAGATTTGTACATATTGCAGATATTCATTTTGATGCACCATTTAGAACTTTAAATCAAAGAGATTTAGGAGATAAACGAAGATTAGAACAAAGAGAAGCATTTAAAAGAGTAATAGAATATATAAAAGAAAATAATATACCATATTTATTTATATGTGGAGATTTATATGAAAATGAATATATAAAACAAAGCACAATTAATTACATAAACAATTTATTTAAAACAATTCCAGATACAAAAATATTAATTATACCAGGAAATCATGATCCATATATTAATAATTCATATTATAAACAATATTTGTGGAGTAAAAATGTACATATATTTACATCAAAATTAGAAAAGATAGAAGATGAAGATATAGATATATATGGATATGGTTTTGATAATTTCTATATGAATGATTCGGATTTTATAGAAAATATTAAAATAGAAAATATAGACAAGATAAATATATTATTAACACATGCGAGTCTAGATGGAGCAACCCAAGACAGAGAATATAATCCAATTTCATTAAAGCAATTAAAAAGTCTAGAATTTGAATATATTGGACTTGGACATATCCATAAACCATATTATGAAAAACAAGAAAGACCATACATAGTATATCCTGGTTCGCTTGTATCGCTTGGATTTGATGAAATAGGAAAACACGGAATGATAGTGCGGAGAAATAGATAAAAGCACAAAAAATGTAAACATAGAATTTATTCCTGTGGATACAAAAGAATTTATTGAGATTGAGTTAGATGTAACCAATATTCTATCAGAGGAAAGCCTAGTAGAAAAAATAAATACTTTTAGTTATGAAGATAATAAATATTATAAAATACTATTCATAGGACAAAGAAATTTTGAAATAAAGCTAAATGAGATAAAGAAGTTAATAGATAACATACAGGTTATAAAATTAAAAGATAAAACAAAACTTGCAATTAATTTAGAAGAAATTGCAAAAGAAAGTAGTTTAAGAGGATTTTTCGTAAGTGAATTATTAGATAGAATAACACAACATCCAGAAGAAAAAGAAAGAATATTAAAAGTTATAGAAGTAGGTCTGGTGGCAATGGACTCTTAAACAATATAGTAAAACAAGGGGCGAAATCTGTAAAGAATACCGGTAAGGATTACCAAAATTCGCCTGGGTCAACAATAAATTAGGAGAAATAAATGAAAATATTAAATTTAAAAGTTAATAATTTTGGTAAATTAAATAATAAACAAGTACAATTTGATTCTAACATAAATATAGTATATGGAAATAATGAAAGTGGAAAATCAAGCCTGTTAAAATTTATTGTTGGAATGTTTTATGGTATTTCTAAAAATAAAAATGGAAAAGAAATTTCAGATTTGGATAAATATACTCCATGGTCAAAAGAAGAATTTTCTGGGAAACTCATCTATGAATTAGATAATGGAGAATCATACGAAATATATAGAGAATTTAAAAAGAAAAATCCTAAAATTTTTAATGAAAATGCAGAAGATATAAGCAAGGAATTTAATATAGATAAAACAAAAGGAAATATGTTTTTCTATGATCAAACAGGAATAGAAGAAGAACTCTTCTTATCTACTTTAGTATCACAGCAGCAAGAAGTTAAACTAGACCAGAAATCACAAAACACATTAATTCAAAAAATTTCTAATTTAATTAATACAGGTGAAGATAATGTATCATATCAAAAGACTATAAAGAATCTTGATAAAAGATTATTAGAAGAAGTTGGAACTTTAAGAAGTCAAGATAGACCAATTAATATAATAAAAAAAAGAATTGATGAAATAAAAAAAGAACATGAATATTTAAAGCCACATTTATTACAAAAATATGAAATAAATAAACAAAAGGAAGAATATAATACTAGGCTAGAAAAAGCAAAACAGAAAATAGAATATTTAAATCAATTAAAGTATTTAGAAGATGAGCTAACAATTGAAAATGAAAAAATAGAAATTAATAAAAGAATAGAAAAAGAACTTGCAGATAAATTAGAAGAATTAAACAAGACAAAAAAGCAAGAGATATCATCTGGTAAAAATGATAAAAAAAGAAAAATTATTTCACCATTTATACCAATTTGTTTATTTTTAATTACTGCAATAATAGCTTATTTAGTTAAAAATATAACAGTATTTATCACAATAATAATATTAGGTATCTTAATTAATGCTGTATATGCTATTTGGTATGCTAAAAATAGATCTATAGAGAATAAAAAGAATATGGCAAAACAAAATGAAAAAATAAATACAGAGAAAGAAATACAACTTACAAAAAATAGCATTCGAGAACAAGAGCAAAATATTGGTAAAATGCAAGAAAAATTAGAGCTTAGAGAGAGAATTGAAAAAGATAAATTAAAAGTAAAATATCTAGGTAAAATAGATGAAAAAGATTTAAACATTGACAAACATAATATAATTATAGAACTAAATAATATTCAAACAGAGTACCAGAATTTAGTTTTAAAAATCAAAACACTTGAATTAGAAGAAAAAGATATTTTACCAAGATTAGATAAGCTTGCAGGAATAGAAGAAGAATTAGAATCATTAGAAGAAGAAGAAAAAGAATTAGAATTAAAAAGAGAATGTATAGAAGAGGCAAAACAAGTAATTACATATAGCTATGAAAAAATGAAAAATGAGATATCACCACAGTTTGCAAGTAATATTTCTAAACAGATGGAAGCAATTTCAAATGGTAAATACAAAAAAATAAAAATAAATGATGAAAGTGGATTTACAGTAGAAATAGAAAATGGGAACTATATACCAGGGGAAAGTTTAAGTATTGGGACAATAGACCAATTATATTTATCATTAAGACTTTCTGTTATTAATGATATATCTATAGAAAAAATGCCAATTATATTAGATGAAACTTTTGCATATTTTGATGACGAAAGATTAGAAAATATCTTAAAATTCTTAATAAATAATTATTCAGATAGACAAATAATAATATTTACATGTACAACACGAGAAAAAGAAGCTCTTGCTAAATTAAATGTAAAATATAATTTAGTACAAATGTAGCTATTGAAAAATAGCTACATTTCGTGTATAATACTTAAGGAAAATAAAGGAAGGAAGTTAGCAAATATGTTTCAAAAGTTAGAAGAGGTTGAAAAGCGCTATGAAGAATTAACTAAGGAAATTAGTAATCCAGAAGTGATTGCAAATACTAATACATGGCAAAAACTTATGAAAGAGCATGCAGACATGACACCTGTTGTTGAAAAATATAGGGAGTATAAAAAAACAAGTAAGGCGTATGAAGATGCAAAAGCAATGCTAGATGATAAAGAATTAAAAGAGCTTGCCGAAATGGAGATGCTAGAAGCAAAAGAAATGCTTCCAAAAATCGAAGAAGAACTAAAAATATTATTAATTCCAAAAGATCCAGATGATGACAAAAATGCTATATGTGAGATAAGAGCAGGAGCAGGAGGAGAAGAAGCGGCACTTTTTGCAGGTACTTTATTTAGAATGTATAATATGTATGCAGAAAGAAAGCATTGGAAAATAGAAATATTAAATGAAAATGAAACAGGAATAGGCGGATATAAAGAAGTAACATTTATGATATCTGGAAAAGGAGTATTTAGCAGATTAAAATTTGAAAGTGGAGTACATAGAGTACAAAGAGTTCCAGATACAGAGAGCAGCGGAAGAATTCATACTTCTACTGCAACAGTTGCAGTATTACCAGTAATTGAGGATGTTGAAATCGAAGTTAATCCTGCAGATATTAAAATGGATGTATTTAGAGCATCAGGTGCTGGAGGACAGCATGTAAATAAAACATCTTCTGCTGTTAGATTAACACATATTCCAACAGGTATAGTAGCAGAATGTCAAACAGAACGTTCACAATTGCAAAATAGAGAATATGCTATGAAATTATTAAAAACAAGACTTTATGAAATAGAAAGAAAAGAAAGAGATGAAAAACTTGCAAAAGAAAGAAAGAGTCAAGTAGGTACAGGAGATAGAAGTGAAAAGATAAGAACATATAATTATCCTCAAGGAAGAATAACAGATCATAGAATTGGAGTTAGTATTTTCCAAATGGAAGACTTCCTAAATGGAAATATTGATGAAATGATAGATTCACTTATTGCAGCAGATAGAGCAGAAAAATTAAAAGGAGACGAATAAAAATAAATAATAGAATAAAATAAACCTTTTTTCAATAGAATTAAGTATATTAATCAGAAAAGAGGTTTATTTATTTTGAATAATATTTTAAAAACCACATTAATAGGATTATTCTTTGGGACATTTGGAACTACACTGGGAGGAATACTAGGCGTAAAATTAAAAAATCCGTCAAATAAAATATTAAGCTTTGTATTAGCAGTTGCATCTGGCCTTATGACCTCTATAATATGTTTTGATTTAATTCCAGAAGCTTTAGAATTATCTAGCTTTACAAATGTTTTAATTGGTATAGCTATAGGCGTTATTTGTATGATTATTTGTGATATTAAAGTACAAAATATATTTAACCGTAAGAATAATTTATATAAAAAAAATAATTCATTGTTAAAAACAGGTATTATTATAAGTATAGGACTTGCAATACATAATTTTCCAGAAGGATTGGCAATAGGCTCAGGATTTGGAGCATCAATTAGTCTCGGTTTTTCTCTTGCAATAGCAATAGCACTTCACGATATTCCAGAAGGGATATCTATGTCTTTACCTATGAAGCAAGGAGGCATTAAGACTATAAAGGTTATCTTTTATGTAATTTTATCTGGAATAACAACAGGTGTTGGAGCTTTTTTTGGAGCAATAATAGGAGGTATATCTACATCTGTTATTTCAATATGTTTATCATTTGCTGCAGGTGCAATGTTATATATAGTTTCAGGAGAATTAATTCCAGAGTATAATAAATTATATAATGGAAAAATTAGCAGTATAGGAAATATGATTGGTATTGTACTTGGGATTGTTACTGCAATAATATAATGTATTTTTGTATTAGCTATTTACTAAAAATAGAAAAATGTGTTATGCTTATTTCTAGGTGATGTATAAGATGAAGGAAAAAATGAATATAATGTTTGTATGTACAGGAAACATATGTAGAAGTGCAATGTCAGAATGGATTTTAAAGAAAAAGATTTCTGAAAATGATGAATTAAAAGATAAAATAGAAGTATGTTCATCAGGAGTATATGCACAAAATGGAGATAGGCCAACATATTCTGCTATAGAAGTAATGAACGAAATGGGAATAGATATGACAAAACATAAGGCAACTAACATACAAAATTCTAAAGCTAAAGAAATGGATTTAATTTTATGTGCAACCAGATCTCACAAAATGGCAGTTATAGATATGTATCCACAATTAAAAGATAATGTATATACAATGAAAGAATATGCAGGATATAGTTTAAATGATTTAGATATAAAAGATCCATGGGGATATGATATTGAAACATATAGATTTTGCGCATCTGAGCTTGAAAAATGTATTGAATTGTTAATAGAAAAAATAAAAAGGGTATAGGAAATCCTATACCCTAAAAACATGCTGTTAACCCTTTTTACGGGTATTTTTAGCATATTTTTTTTTAGGAGAAACGGATAAACCTGTCCGTTTCTCTTTTTTACGGCGTTTCTCAGCCTCGTCTTTACGCCTCATTTCATTGCGCTTAGCAGGGGTCAAAGAAAGCCCTCCCTTCTTTTAGGAATAGTTTTATTATACTAGAATTATGTAAAATTGTCAATAAAATAAATAGCAAAAATATGCTTTACATTTTTATTTAAATAATATAAAATAAAGCAAACAATAATTTGCTAATAAAGGAGAAATAGAATGCAAGACATATTAGAAGGATTAAACGATAAACAGTACCAAGCTGTGGTTGCAACTGATGGACCATGCCTTATTATTGCCGGAGCTGGAAGCGGAAAAACAAAGGTTTTAACACATAAAATTGCATATTTAATTCAGGAGAAAAATATAAAACCATGGAGTATACTTGCGATTACATTTACAAATAAAGCAGCAAACGAAATGAAACAGAGAGCACAAAACTTAATTGGAGATGCTGCAAATGATATGTGGATAGGAACATTTCATTCAATATGTGTAAGAATTTTAAGAAGATATATAGATAGAATTGGTTTTGATAATTCATTTCAAATATTTGATACATCAGACCAAAGAACACTTATGAAAGAATGTTTAAAATACTTAAAAATTGATGACAAAATATTTACAGATAGATCTGTACTTTCAGAAATAAGTAATGCTAAAAACGAAATGTTAGAACCTGATATGTATAAATTAAGAACAGGTGGAGATTACAGAAAAGAAACAATTGCTGAGATATATGAACTATACCAAAAAAGGTTAAAAGAGAACAATGCATTGGATTTTGACGACATTATTAATTTTACTATAAAAATATTATTAGAAAATCCAGATGTCCTAGAATTCTATTCAAATAAATTTAATTATGTTTTGGTAGATGAATATCAAGATACTAATAAATCGCAATTTACATTAATATCTCTTCTTTCAGCGCAAAATGGAAATATAACTGTAGTTCGGTGATAATAATCAAGGAATTTACTCATTTAGAGGAGCAGATATTACTAACATTTTAAATTTTGAAAGAGATTTTCCTGGAACTAAAGTAATTAAACTAGAACAAAATTATCGTTGTACAAAAAATATTTTAAATGCGGCAAATGCGGTTATAAAAAATAATGAAGAAAAATATAAAAAAGAATTATGGACAGAAAATGAAGAAGGAAATCTTCCAATGGTTTATCAGGCAGATAATGAATATGATGAGGCATCATATATAGTAGAGCAAATTAATCATTTAAAAAGGGAAGAATACTATAAATACTCTGATTTTGCAGTGCTATATAGAATGAATTCTCAATCACGTAGTATAGAGGATATTTTAAGAAGAGAAGATATACCATATAAAATTGTTGGTGGATTAAAATTCTATGAAAGAAAAGAAATTAAAGATATAATTGCTTATTTAAGATTAATACATAATACTAATGATAATTTAAGCTTAAAGAGAATAATAAATGAGCCAAAAAGAGGAATAGGAAAAACAAGTTTAGATAAAGTACAAGAAATATCTGACCAAAATGGTATTTCTATGTATGAAGTAATAAAAAATGCTGCGGACTATGGATTAAATAGAGTATTTTTAAATTCTAGAGACTTTATAAATACAATGGAAGAATTAATAAGTATAAAAAATACAATAAAACTTTCTGAGTTAATAAAACAAATATTAAATAAAACTGGATATACTAAAGCACTTGAACTAGAAGACACAACAGAAGCGGAGAACCGTATAGAAAACTTAGAGGAATTTTTAACAGTTGCTATAGAATTTGAAGATGAAACTGCAGAAAATTCACTTGGAGAATTTTTAGAAGGAATAACATTATCTAGTGATATTGATGAAATTGAAGATGAGGAAGATTCTATTACACTTATGACACTGCATAGTGCAAAAGGACTAGAATTTCCAGTAGTATTTTTAGTTGGAATGGAAGAAGGAATTTTTCCAGGGTATAAATCAATATCTGAAGAAAAAGAATTAGAAGAGGAAAGACGATTATGCTATGTAGGAATAACAAGAGCAAAAGAGCATTTATTCTTAACATGTGCTATTCAAAGAACAATTTTTGGTTCTACTTCATGTAATCCTGTATCAAGATTTGTAAAAGAAATACCAGACGAGTATTTAGAAGGAGCAGATAGCCTGTCAAGCTACAAAAAACAAGATGAATTTGATGATACAAACTATTTATGGAAATATGGTAACAAATCTAAAGTAAATACATATAAAATGAATACAGAAACAATAAAGAAAACAGAACCTAGCTTTGCATTTAGAACAGCTGAAAGCTTTTTGAATAATATAACACAAAAGAAAAAAGAAGCGGTAGATGTATCAAAATATAAAGCTGGAGGAAGAGTATACCATAAAAAATTTGGAGAGGGAACTATAAATTATATAGAAGAAGAAGGAGACGACTATAAAGTAGATATTACATTTGATAAAGTAGGACATAAACGTTTAATGGCAAGATATGCAGGCTTAGAGATAATATAACTCCAACAAAATCCTAAAGAATCAAAAAGGGTCAAACCCTTTTTGGTTCTCATTCTTTTTTTCTTTTTGTATCCTTTACAATAAACAGAACATATGTAAGTATAATATTAATTTAAATCTATTTAATTTTATCTTTAGGCAAATCGCCTACAAAATTCATGTTATTAAAATAATTTAAAATTAACAAAATAAAGAGTTGATGTATTTGGAATTTAAGAAAGTAGAGGAAGGTATAGTACCTATTTATGAAAACAAATCTAACGAAAAACTAATTAATGCAAGAGAATTACATAATGCATTAGGAAGTAAAAGAGATTTTTCAAATTGGATAAATGAACGAATAGAAAAATGAATAAAATTCAAAAATTGGTAAATAATAAATGTAAATATTAAAGAAAGGATTGATAAAAATGGCAAATTTAAGTCAAGTTGAATTACAAAATTTAAGACATTTAATTAGTGCAAAAGACACATCATATGAAAAACTAAACACTTATGCATCCCAAGCAGTTGATCCACAAATTAAGCAAATATTTACTAAATCTGCACAAGATGCACTAAATACAAAACAAAAATTAATGACATTTTTAAATAATTAGGAGGGAAAAGTATGGAAGAAAAAACAATGGTAAATGACATTTTAGATAACACTAAGACGGAACTTACAACATATCAAGGTGTTATATCAGAAACAGAGAATATGCAACTTAGACAAACTCTGCAACAATTAAGAAATAATTGTGAGAGCTTTCAATATGAATTATTTAAAGTAGCACAAACAAAAGGATATTATCAACCAGCGCAGTCTGCTACACAAACAGAGATTGATACAATAAAAACAGAATTACAACAATAGAATATTCTTGTACCTATGTAGAAGAAATAAAAGAGTGATTTAATAATAGAGAAGAAATATGCTATAAAGTAATATAAAAGTAAATAATAATATAAAAAAGAAAGAGAGTATAGTTAAAAAATAAAAATTTAAACTGTATTCTCTTTCTTTTTATTCCCTAAGGATTTTTATGTATATCGCAAATTTTGACATAAAAATGTA
>CAMYVO010000013.1 GCA_947302485.1 uncultured Clostridium sp.
GATTTCCAAATTGTGGATTTTCCGGCTGTGGATTTACTGGCTGTGGATTTACTGGCTGTGGATTTACTGGCTGTGGATTTCCAAATTGTGGATTTACTGGCTGTGGATTTCCAAATTGTGGATTTTCCGGCTGTGGATTTACTGGCTGTGGATTTACTGGCTGTGGATTTACTGGCTGTGGATTTCTACCTGCTGGTAATGCACCACCTCCACCAGTTAACACTGATTCTTCATTTATATTTGATGAGAATCTAGTATTTTTATTTGAATTTTCATTTGAATTTGATCTACCGTCTCCTTCTCTATTTCCATGTGGAGGTCTATGTAATAATCTTTGCATTCCTGTCATCATTAATGCTGTACCTGCAGGTCCTGCAAATGCTCCTGGAGTCTGAGCTTTTTCAAATCCAAAGAATCTACGTAATAATTTTTCTGCTGGTGTTATAAAACCTAATGCTACTAAAGTATATAACATATTATTAGTTGCAAATGTATAAACTGTTCCTATTAAAACTGTATAAACTATTAAATGCATTGGTTGTATTAAAAGGTTGAATATATATTCTTTGAGCCATGTATCAAAAGCTTGCGCTTTTCCATCATTTAATTTATCTATTGGATATGTTAATGCAACAAGAGGAGCAATTAGTGTTAAAAATGCCATATATACAACCCTTTTCAAATATGTAAAAGCAAATATTACTGTATAAATAACTAAGATAATATATACTAATGAGTATGTCATACTAGACATTTTTTCTTCTTTTTCTTCTAATATCTGAGATTCTATTCTAGCAAACTCTGTAAAATTACTTACTGGCCATGCAACATATTTTTTTCCATTATCTTCAACAACTAAATCACTAAATATTGTTTCTTCAGAAATCTGTTTGACTGTTTCTTCATCTTCTATTTTAACAACTTCTGGTGCATTAAGATTAATGCTTGATACTGCTTTTGTAATTTTCTCTACAATTGTTACGGAAAAAGCCATAATATAATGTAAAAAAAATAGTAAACACATAGCTATAATCCAATCCATAATCATTGATTTGTATTTTGCTTTTTCATTAGCCGTACTTGATATAACTATTCTTATTCCTATATACACTAATATACTTAAAAGACCAATTAATGCTATATTTCTTAATACATAATACCAACTTGAAACAACACTTTGTAATTGTGCTGCCGTTGATTCTACTTCTATTTTATTTTCATCTGAAGCTACTTCATAACCTACGGAAATATCATATCCCTCTATTGAATTCATTGGTGCTGCTGCAAGTTTAGGTTTTACTGATACATTATATGTTTTACCATCCTTAACATAAGTCCACTCAGTTTTGCCTTCATTTTCTGTACCTGAGCCACCACCCCATTCTTTTATTATCTTTTGGGTTTCTTCAATACTTGGTTCTACATAATCTGGTCCCAAAACATAACTAACTGAATTTTTTCCAGATACTTGTCTAAGTTCCATTGTTTCCATTGGAGTAAAAAAATTTACATCAAAAGTTGGAATCTCTCCGAGAAAAAATAGCTTCTGGTGAAATTTCTATTACAGGCAAATAAAAATCATTTGGGAGCATTTCACTTGTTAAAGTTTTTACTATAGCAAATGTAACTCCCCCTGCTACAATTGCAGATGTAGCAGCGCCTGCAACAGCTCCCGCTATTGCTAATGCACCCGCAGCTGCTCCTCCAGCAGTGATAACTGTAAGTGCAATACAACTTGCAATTACAATTACTGCAGCTACAATTCCAAAGAAGGTTGACCAAAAAGCTCCACCTCTATTAATATGTATTAGTGTTTCATTAAGTCCAAAAATTGATTGTTGAATAAAACTCAAAATCCAATCTGCAACACCAACTAAAAATTGTATTATTGGCTGAAATAAAGCTCCTCCAATTCCGCCGTCTCCTCCATCTGCATGACTTATGTTATTTGGCATTGGCATTATAAAATTAAATAACATTAATACAACTAATACAGTAGCTATCTTATGTATAATGTTTTTATTAGTAAAAATCTTCATAATATTTACCATCCTTTTTTATGCTTGTCTTCTCTTGTTTACAAGTTTATTTAAGTTTGTTTCTACAAACTCAAATTCTTTTTTCGTTGGTGTTATTTGAAGTATTGCTGTATCTGAACCTACTTTTAAAAGTCCTTCTCCTATATTACATGTTACTAAGAAATTTGCCTCTCCTTCAGATAATTTAAATACTTCTTTTACATATTCTATTTCTGCTTTATCCTGTGCTAAAAATAGTTTTGTATCAGATGAAGTTAATACTGCTTGGGCTTCTTGTTTTTCATAAAAGTCTTGGAATCTTTGAGATACTATTGCAAGTGAAACATTTCTTTTTCTTGCACGTCTTGCCATTGTATTTAAAAAGTCTACAGCTTCAGGATATGGAAGAAGCATCCATGCTTCATCAACTAAAACTCTTTTTTGTTTTGCCTTTTTTCTATCTTCACTATTTTTCTTAACATATTTTTCCCAAATCCATGAAAGAAGTATTTGTTGTGCAAGTGGCCTTGCAAATCTTTCTTCAAGCTGAGAAATATCAAGATTTATAAATGGTGCTCCTTCTAAAAGTTCGAATGTAGATTGTCCATCAAAATATGCCATTTGACCATTATACTCTCTTATGTATTGTCTCATTACTTTTATTAAATAACTATAATGAAATTTATAATCAGAATTTTCATTTTGTTTAGATTTATTTACTATCCTTTTATACCAAGACCCTATTGTTGGCATTTCTTTTTTTTCTTTAAAAATCATATCACCTTGCATTCTTGTAGATGAACCTGTATATAAGCTAGAAGGATCATTTGTAATTCCTAGACTTGCATATTCTTCTGCAACAGATTCTGCTATTATTTGCTTTGTAAGCTCGTTTACTTCTTGACTTCTTGTGCTTCCTCTAGCCATTGTAAGTAAAGCTTGCGTTACATCCTCTACTTTATTTTCTATATTTAATACAGTTCTTTCTTTTCCAGTTATTTCATCCTTTATGTTCTCAACTTCTACATCAAATACATTTATAACTGTTTTAGAATTTGGACTAAGTACTACATTTATTCCTCCTAATGCTTCAGCTACTATAGAATATTCACCTTCAGCATCTAAGGCTAAGCTTTCAATTCCCATTAGAACTGATGATCTAGAAATTAGAGTTTTCATTGTAACGGATTTACCAGCACCAGATTTAGCAAAAATAACCATATTGTAATTTGATAATGAATTGTGGAAGTTGTCAAACAAAATTGGTACTCCTGTTTGCTTATTAAATCCTAGGGGTACACCTGTTATGTGTCCTACATCTGAAGTAGTGAATGGAAATACCGTTGCCATTGACCTTCTATCAAAAGTATGTATTTTTTTTATTTTATCTTCCATTAGAGGTAAATTAGATTTAAATGCTTCCTCTTGCATTCCCCAAGCGCTTTTTATTCCAACTAATGATTTTGACATTTCAGTAGAAAGCAATTTTGTTAATCTATCTAGATCATCTTTATTATATGTAAATACTGTAGCAACTACTGATGCCTCAAATAGTTTATTAAATCCTGCAGCTATTTCGTCTCTTAAGCTTTCTGCTTCTATTCTCTTTTGTGTAACATTACTTTCTCTGTTAATATTTCCTCTATCTGCTGCAACAATTCTTTCTGTTTCTAGCTCATTTATTACTCTATTTAGTTCGTTTTGAGATCTTGCCTCTGAAACAGGATTAATATATACTGAAGTATTTATATCTCCAAACATGTACATATCTCTAAATATTTCTGGAAATGTACACATTCTTGGAAGTCCCGATACAAAAAAACTTCTTGCATATCTAGTTACATTTGAAATAATTTCTAAATGATCGATATTTGATGCATCAATTCCAGATGGTGCAATTAATTCTTTTATTGTTTTTTTTCTAAGAAGTGCATTATATTTTTCCTCTGGGGTATTAGGCTGTTTTAGTAGTTCTTCTTGTTTTTTTCTTTTCTTGAACATTGTTATTTTTTACCTCCTTTTTATCTTTTTCTTTTGTTGTTCTTTTTCTAGTTCTTTTTTGCTTTTCTTCATCAATTTTCTCGCTTGCAGCTTCTACAATATCTTGTCCTATATATTCTTTATTTTCACCTAAAATAATTTTTGCCATCTCATCAATTAAATTATCCATATCTTCTTCTTTTTGCATTAATTTTAATTCTTTTTCTGTTCTTGCTTCCAACACTTTTTCTTGTGCAAGTTCCATTGCTTTATCTTCAATTTCTTTATCTAATGCTTTAATTCTTTTTTCAAAAACATCTGGTGCCGTAGAATATAAGTCTTCGAACCCTGCATTTAATACTTTTTCAGCACTATAAATTTCAGAATCATCTCTGTTATATGCTGCATACAGTAAATCTACTAACTCATTTGAATTCAATATTTTTCCTGTTACACTGCATGTATAAAGTGTTCTAATTATTGATTGTGCCTTTGTATATAATTCAGAAAATGCTATGTTTTTTATTTCTTCTTTATCAAAATCCCCTTTTGAAGCTTCTGTAGCGTAGTATGAAATTATAACATAGTATTGTTTAGTAAGAACATTTTTATTTAAGCTCATTCTTTCTGTGTTATAAACAATATCTCTTCCATATTCAACTAAATTAGTTTGTTTAGTTATTTCGTAATATGCTCTGTTTAATTCTTCTGTAGTATATCTTTCTGATGCTCTCATCTGCTCATATTGCATTTTCATTCTATTTAATTTATCTTGGAATTCTTTAAGTCTATTATTATATTTTTCTACACTTTTTTCTAAATTAACCGTTTTAGTTTGTACATATAGCTGTATAGGATGTCTTATAGTATTTAAAAATTGAACAAATCCTTCTTCAACTCCTGTTTTTTCCACATTAGACATTAAATCATAGTTTATACCTTGGCAATTAACTACCATTATAAATCTATTTCCATTTTTTTGTATAATCATATTATCTTCAATTTTGTCAAACTCCATAAAATCAAAAATAGACTGTCTAGTATCAGTTTGAATGTTTTCATTTTTTTTATCATTTCCATTGCTAGTTTTATTATCTTGGTTTTTATTTTTATCTTTTAGTTTAAGAATAACTAAAAATATAATTAATGCTAGTACCACTATAATAAAGACCCCAAGTGCCATATATAATAGCCCCATAATTTGTTCATTATTCATCTTTTGTTTCCCCCTTACCATATACGTATATTTTATTTTTTTTCATTTTAAATTTTATAGCTCTTCTAATAATATCATCTATATTTTCTCCACCTGTCTTTTTTGTAAATTCAAAACTATTTATTTCTGGCATTTTAAATGTCCCAATCATAAATCCTATTACACCAAATATTAATGCTATTATTATTCCTAAAACAGTTGCTCCAAACAAATTAAATAAAAAGTATATTGGAATACTTACTAAAACGCCAACTGCTGTATATATAAGTGCTTTTTTTGAAAATATAAATAGAATTCTACCTTCTCCCTTTACATTTCTTGGAATATAATATGTTCCCATTTACAATATTTCCTCCTTCTTTCGTGCATAATTATACTTAATAATATTATATCAGAATATATTTTAAAAAGCACTATTTTAAGCTAAAAAAATACATTTTTAATATAATTGTAATATAGTTGTAATAATTAATCAAAAAATAGTTTACATTAATTAATTTATGTTTTTATACGCAAA
Source organism: uncultured Clostridium sp. (assembly GCA_947302485.1). Lineage (GTDB taxonomy): Bacteria > Bacillota > Clostridia > TANB77 > CAG-508 > CAMYVO01. The sequence continues at coordinate 5,732 of CAMYVO010000013.1, forward strand.
TTAATATATATAAAAATAAACTCTGCAGTAAATTTACTGCAGAGTTTATTTTTATATGTAATTTTATAATTATGCTGAAATATTTGAAAAGAATCCATAAACAATATTTGCAACAACAGATGCAGCAAATATTAAAGCAGCACCAATTAAATATGGCATCATTGTCTTCTTGTATTCTGCTTTTTCTTCAGCACTACCCATCATGTATTTAATACCAAGTACAATTAATACGATAACTGATAATACAATACCAACAACTGTTAGTATTCTTACTATGTTATTTCCAAAAGAAGAAATTGCATCTGTACTTACAGTTGCCCCTGATCCATTAATAGATGCTGGTGTTAAATCACTAGCAAATACTGTTGCAGTTAAAGAAAATACCATTATAACTACTAATAAAATTGAAAATACTTTCATAGCTTTTTTCATAATTTGTTCCTCCTTTTATTTATATTTATATTAAACTTTCCCATATAATTTCTGAGAAAACATTAAAAACTTTTTTATAAAGCATTAGCCCAATTAAATATTATAGTTGCTATAGTTGATGCTGCAAATAATAGCCCCGCACCTATAACATAAGGCATTAGTGACTTTTTATATGTGGCTTTTTCTTCTACACTTCCTACCATGTATTTTAGTCCAATTATAATAAGTATTACAACTGATGCAACTATTCCTATTGTTGTAATTACAAAAACAGCATTATTTCCTGCTTTTTTTATTCCTTCTGTTCCAGTTACAGTTGTACCACTCGGATTAAAATCTGAAATTGACCATGCAAAAGAATTTACTGTAAAGCCTACAATCGTTAGAAATATTATTAAAATAGTTATAATTTTTTTGTTAAATATTTTCATAATATATTTCCCTTTCTAATTTGGCTAAAATTTACTACCTCCACCTGAATATTCTCCTTCTGCACTGCCACTTCCTTCAGGTTGGATAGTTACTGTACTTGAGCCATGTGTATTATCAAAATTGCCTCCAATAAGTATTGCAATTTTCCATATTCCAAATGCGCCAAATATAATAATACTACCAACTATATATGGAATAATTGCCTCTTTTAATTTTGCTTTATCTTCTGCACTTGCCATCATAAATCTTATTCCTAATATACTTCCAACTGCTAAAACAAGCAATATTCCTATTCCAAGTAATAAATTATATATTGTATCAGATGCACTTTTTATTTCTATTGGATCCATTGTAGGACCACCTGTTGATTTTCCTTTTTCTATAAATCCATTAGCTCCTTGAGCTACAGTGTCTAATTCAGATGCATTAGACTTAATAGGAATTATTGTAAATAACAGAATTATTACTAACATTAAAACTAATATTTTTTTATTTAAACAAATGCTAGTTTTCATTTTAATTTCCTCCTATTAAATCATCTTCTATTTCATTATATCACATTTATTTACCTTTTTCAACTTTAACTATTATTTTCCAATGTTGCTAGCAATATTATATATAATATTTACTATTGTGGTTATGCCTCCAAGCATTACAAGTCCAATAATGTATGGTACCATTGTTTCCTTATAATTTGCTCTTTCTTCAATACTTCCGAACATATATCTAAGCCCTATTATCGAAAGTGATATAACAGCTACCACAACACCTACAACATTAATTACTGCAAGTATTGTTTTACCTATGTCAGATAGCTGTGTACTATTTTCTTCTGATGGAGCATACCAATTTGGATCTTCGGTAGGATCAATTGGTCCGGTCGTATTTGTTGCCCATGATATATTAATACTACTGAATATTGCTACAATAATTGTAATTATTACCATTAATTTAATAAAAAACTTAATATTCATACTATCTCCCCGTTTTTTCATTTATATTATATCTTATTTTACAATATTTTCAACATTTTTACAATAAATTAAATTAAATGATATAAAACTGAAATCATTTAGTCATAAATTTGTAATAAAAAAAAGTATATAATTAGCTTCTTCTAACTATATACTCTTTAATTTGCAATTATTAATTTATTTCCTTTTATTACACCTCTTCTATTAGTTATTTCCTCACCGCGATAAAATTTAGCTATCAATTCATCTAATTCTATGCTAATCTTATATACAATATCATAATTTTCCCCGCTTCAATATGCTTTCGTTTAATTCTTCTCTTTTTTTACAGATTTCTTCTTCTAGCATACAATCATCTCCTTTATATGATAATTCTTAAATTAAAACTACCATATTTTTACATTAAAGTCAATGAGATATGCTTTATTTTCAATACTTTCGTATGTCATATTACGTTTTTTTATTTTGTCTTTTTAACTTTTTTGACATTTGATGTCCATATTATACAAAATGCTACAAATAATACTATTGATAAAATTTGAGATATTCTTATATTATATAACATTAAACTATCAATTCTTATTCCTTCTATTATCATTCTTGCAAAAGAATACAGAATAAGATAAATACATGTCAGTTCCCCTTTAAATTTTCTATTTTTTCCTATTTTTAACAAAATAATAAAAATAAAAAATGTTGTTATTGATTCATATAAAAAGGTAGGATGCACATATTCTAGTACTCCTTGTTTATAAATTCCCATTTTCCATGGCATACTTGTTATTGTTCCATATGCTTCTCCATTTATAAAATTTCCCCACCTACCAATGGATTGTCCTAAAGCTACATATGGAATTATATAATCTAATAAGTCTAGAAATTGTATGTTCTTTTTTTTACAAAAAAAGTATATTGCAATTACGCCTAAAATTAATCCTCCATAAATTGCCATTCCTCCACTTCTTATGTTGAATATTTGAGAAGGATTATTGATGTAATAACCAAAATTAAATGCCACATAGTATAGTCTTGCTCCAATTAGAGATATTGGTATTAAAAAAATTGCTAAGTCTAAAATATCATTATATTTTATTCCATATTTTCCATCTTGTTTTTTTAATGCTATTATTGCAATTACAAAACTTAAAGCAATTAAAATAGCATACCAATATATGTCTATATTAAATATTCTAAATGCAACTGGATTTATATTAAAAGTCCAGTTAAATATTGGAAATGTTACTATGTTCATATGTCTCTCCTTACACATGATGAAACTATTCAGATGATATAATATAAAATCTGCGCAGGTAGTTATATATAAACAATTGAGAAAAGCAGGGAGCTCCGTCGGGACGAAGCGAGATTATTTATATATAACTACCGTTTTCAGGACAATTCTTTTTTAAAAACTGAATAGTTTCATCATATTAATTAATTATTTTCCATTTACTATAGATATAACTGAATTTTCATCTCTGAAGCATTCTTTTAAAATCTGCTGTGCATATTCTATTCCTACCAAATTATAGTTTTCTATATATTCAAAGCTATTAATACCTTTAAAGAAATCAGCTAAAAACATTCTTGCAATGTCCCCCACATCGTTGTATTCTGTTACATAATCTCCATATATTTTTTTCTTAATTCTATTAAATTCTTCTTCATCTAATCCTTCCACTTTCATTTGTTCAATTTGCTGTTTTATTTCTTCTATAACTTTTTTAGGATTTCTTGATTGTCCAGAAATTAAAATATGTGCATATTGTTTTGAAAATTCATACTCTAAATCTGGCTGTGATAATAATAAACACTCTTCGTATAATCTTTTGTATAACTTAGAACTTTTTCCAATTATCATATTTAATAAAATTTCTATTGTGATGTGTTTTTTTACAATATCGTTTTTATCTAGATTTTTATCTTTATATCCTAAAACAAACAAAGGATTACTTACTTCCATATTAACATTTTTTTCTTTTTCACATATCTCATCTTTTTCTTCTGGATAAATTCTTTTAATATCTCCTACTTGCGGTTTATTTAATAATCTTTTCTTTACTTCTTGTAGTAAATCTTCTGGTTTAAAATCTCCACATATTACTAAAGCCATATTGGATGGATGATAAAATGTGTTATAACAATTATATAATATTTCTTTATTAATTGCTGAAATAGAGTCTACTGTTCCTGCTATATCTATTTTTATTGGAAAATTATTATACATGCATTTCATTGCATTCATATATACTTGCCATCCAGGATGATCATCATACATTTTTATTTCTTGCGCAATAATTCCTTTTTCTTTTTCAACATTTTCGTCAGTATAATATGGATTTTGAATATAGTCCATAAATTCATCTAAAGCTTCATAAAAATTATCTGTTGCCTCAAATAAATATGCTGTATGGTCATTCGTAGTATATGCATTTGCATTAACTCCTAGGCTAGATAATTTATCTAAACTATTTACTCCACTTTTTTGTTCAAACATTTTGTGTTCCAAAAAATGTGCAACTCCATCTGGAATTTCTATAGGTTCTTCTTGTCCTGCTACAACAAATTTATTGTCTATTGAACCAAAGTTAGTCCCAAATATCACATATTTTTTTTGTATATCTTTTTTGGGAATTATCATAACAGTTAAACCATTTTCTAATTTTTCTATATATAACTTTTCCTTAATTTTTAAATTATCAATAACTTGCATTTTTACCTCCATTTTTTCCTAAGAAGGGCCAAAAAGGGTCAGACCCCTTTTGGGCCCATATTTTTTAATTTCTTAAAAAATATATTGTATGAATACTTACTTTTTTAGCATAATCTGTTATATCTTCTTTGGTTACCTCATTAATTCTATCTTCATATTCTTCATACTTCATTTTGTATTCTGATAATTCCTGTCCAAAATAATAAGTAAGCAGTGTATCTTGTTCATCCGGTATAAATTTAATGCTAGCAACAATACTTGTTTTTGCATTATTTATATCTTCATCATCAAATTTTCCTTGTTTCATATCTCCTATTTGTTGTTTTATAATCTCAACAGCTTTGTCATAATTTTCTATTTCGATTCCACATTTTATCAAGATGTTATTTTTTTGTCTTATATAACTAGAGCCTGCGGTATATGCTAGACTTGCTTTTTCCCTTACATTTTGAAATAGTTTAGAAGTAGGAAGTCCTCCTAAAATTCCATTATATACAAGTCCTATATATTTTCCTTTTTCAGAATTATCATCTATATTAAGTCCCATTACGAGTTTGCCTTGATTTATATCCATATGTTCTTCTACTATACTCGGTTCTTCTTTTTTATCTAAATTATTTCCATTATTTATAATATATTTTGCCTGTCTACTATTTAGTTTTATAATATTCTCATTTTTATTTAGTAAATCAAGTACATCACTATCATTTAATTTGCCAGAAACAAATATATCTATTTTACATTCTGAAATTAATTGTTTATAGTATTCATATAAATTTTCTGGTGTTATTTCTTCTAAATAATCTGTATATCCATATTTATATATACCATAATGTTTATCTTTATACATTTCTTCTATACATCTATCTTGTGCATATGCAGCTTTACTATCAATTTTCCCCTCTATAATTTGTTTTAGATTTTTTTTCTCTATTTCCAGATATTCCTTTTTAAATGCATTATTTTCTATTAATGGATTAAATACAATGTTTAAAATACTATCAATTGTTTTTGAAAATATATCTTCTTTTACTGGTAAAAAATCGTTATTAACTGCTTCAATATAAAATTTTAAAACCTGATCATCTCCAATTTTATCTACTCCACAGTCAAAACTTGCTCCATACATTTCTTCTAAATGTTTACTTATTTCTTCTTGATTAGGCATATTTTTGCTGCCTCGCCTTAATACCATTGGTAAAAGTGCACTTTTAGTTACGTTTTCCTTTATTATAGGTATTGTTAAAAATACAGATAATAAATTAGTTTTAAATTTGTCTGTATTTATAATATGAATATTAATTCCTTTTTTTAATTCATGTTTTTTATAGTCCATAATTTATCCTTCTTTCTTAACATAGGGGGCCAAAAAGGGACAATCCCTTTTTGGCCCCCTAAAATTTATTATAATCAAATCTGGAAATATTATACATTATTACTCATAAATTTCAAACTCTCCTATTTCTCCTGTTTTTATGTAATTTTCCCTCACATAATCATTTGCTTTCTCAGATTCTTGCCAGAAAAGTTTTTCTTTTGTTATTAGTATTTTACAAGATTTTAATTTACTTATCTTATCTATTAATCCTTCTTCTCCATCTTTACCTAAATTTCCTTTAAAAGGTAAATCAAGTACTCCATTATTTTTGCATAATGGTAACATATATATGCTAGCTTCTTTTGATAAAATTATAACATTATATCCTATTTTCTCTTCATCTATAATATATTTATCTATTTTTTCTATTTCTTCCCATGTCTTTTTCTCAACTAACCCTCCATAATATGGATGAGTATATTGTAGTTCAAATTTAGCTTTTTTAAAAAAATAGTAAGTAAAATAAGATGACAAAATAAACAATACTATAAATATAAACATACTTATAACTTTCAATAATTTATTTAAATTAAATTGTTCAAATACTATTATGTGTAAAATATATAATAAAACGATGAGTGGAATTATTAGTGCAAGCTTTATATGATATAGATTTGCAATTGGATAAATTACAAAAGACATCATTATCGAAAAAGTTGATAAAATAATTAAATTATTATTTTGCTTATTATCTAATAATTTCTTTTTATTTATAAAAATAGTTGTAACAAGAGTAACTATATCTATACCAATCAATAGTATTACATATGAATCAATATAAAAATTGTGTGTAAATTCTCCTATACCTAATATAGTATAATTTATAAAATCAAATAAATTCCCCCCAAAGTACATAAATAATAAATTTAGCACAGATAAGATTACTGTTACTAAGAATTGTTTTGTAATTTTTTTAAATGTATTCTTATTTATTCCCTCTATAATAAATTCAACAATAATAACTGAAGCAATATAATATATTCCAATATTCTGCTTTGTAAATAGATTTAAATAACAAATTATACCTTGTAATATCCAACCATATTTTGATTTGTTTTTTATTAATAAAAGTATACCTAAAAGTGTAAATGTGATTGCTAAAAAATTATAATTTGCTCCTCCTGTTAAAATTACATATAACATTGTTTGCATTATCATAAGATAATAAAAAGAATTTTTCTTACTAATATTCAACGATTTAAATATATTGTAAATTATTAATCCAGTAAACGAATATATTATTGTTCCTAGAATTTTATATATTAAAATATTTGAACCAACAATTTTACAAATTATACTCACAATATAGAAAAAAATTGGGGTAATAATTATATTAATATCCGTATACATTTTATATCCATTAGTTATTTTATATACATTATTAAAATTCCATATTATATCACCTGTAGTTATATATAAACTTAAAGAAACTCCTATAGAAATTAATAAAAGTAATATAAATATTATTAAATTATCATATTTTTTTACTTTATTTATCATATACTCACCTAACGAGCATATTATAACACATTAATTTTAGTTTTGTATATAAAAATAATAAATCTGGCTTCAATAGAACTTTTCTCCTTTTTTCTGACATTTTATTACTATTATTTAAGGTCTTAAAAAATACAAGAAAAGTGGCTTTGCCACCTTTTCTTCTCGCCGTTCTTGAGTTTGCGAGTAAAACGAGCAAATCTCAAAGGCAATAGCGATTATAGCTTTTTTATATAATAGGAATTTCGGAGAAATTTCCTATTATATAAAAAAGGATTTACAAAATTGTAAATCCTTATATTTTCTAAAATTTTCTTTTTCTTGCAGCCTCTGACTTTTTCTTTCTTTTTACACTAGGCTTTTCATAATGTTCTCTTTTTCTTACCTCTTGTAAAACACCGTTTCTTGCGCATTGCCTTTTAAATCTTTTTAGCGCATCTTCTATATTACCATTATTAACTTTTACTTCTGACATTTATATTCCCCTCCTTCCAGTACTATCACAGTATGTGGGATTTTCCTTGAACTTCTACTATTATACTCTAGGAGGAAAGGGCTTGTCAAGACTTTTTTATTCTACTTCAAATAAATCTCCTAAAGGTTTTGCTTCATTAAGTCTTTTTATTGCTTCTGCAAATAGTGGAGCAATTGATAATATTGTTATTTTATCTATTCTTTTTTCTTCTGGAATTGGAACAGTATTAGTAACAACAAATTCTTTTATGTCAGATTTTTGTATTCTCTCTATTGCCGGTCCGGATAAAATTCCATGTGTACATCCTGCATAAATAGCGTTTGCGCCATGTTCTTTTAGTATTCTTGCTGTTTCCATCATTGATCCTGCTGTATCTACTTCATCATCAAAAATAATTGCATTTTTCCCTTTTACATTACCAACAACAGTTGTCCCTATTGCTTTATCATTATTTCCATCTCTTCTCTTATCTATTAAAGCAATTGGGCATTCAAAGTATTCTGAATATTTATATGCTTTTTTAGAACTTCCAGCATCTGTTGCAACTATAACCATATTATCCAAGTTTTTTTGCTTAAAATATGATTGTAATAGGTTTTGTGCAGTTAGTCTATCACAATTTATATTAAAGTATGCTTGTATTGCTGGATTATGTAAGTCGCATGTCATAACTCTGTCCACTCCTGCCGCTTCTAGAAGCTGTGCCATAAGTTTTGCAGTAATTGGAATTCTTGGTTGATCCTTTTTATCAGATCTTGAATACATATAATATGGAATAACCACTGTAATTCTTTTTGCTGATGCACGTTTTGCTGCATCTACTGTAATTAATAGTTCCATTATTCTTTCATTTACTGGTGGCATTGTTGTTTGGACTATGTATACATCTTTTTCTCTTACTGTTTCCTTAATTTGAACAAAATTATTGTCATTTTTGAATTTAAATGAATCAATTTGTCCTAATTCTACTCCTAGTGTATCACATATTTCTTTTGTAAAATTTTCTGCAGATCTACAGGCAAAAATTTTAATATTTTCCATGATAAAGCCTCCTACTAATTAAATAACATATTTTTTAGCAAGCTCAAGTTTATTGTAACCAATTAATTTCTCTTCTATGATTTCCTTTATGTCCTCTACAAGTATTCTTTTTTTATCTAAATCTTCAACATAATTTATAATTTCATATATTTGATCTTTTGTCACTCTTTCAAATTCATCAACTTCTTTATTTGCTTTTTCAATTGTATGCTCAATCTTTTGTGAATTAAAATCTACCACTCTTCCATCCATTTTTATTACCTTCATTTTCCTTTAGTCCCCCTTAATACTATTAAAATTAATTTGTAGATTATAAAATTTTTGTGTCCTCTACTTAAAAATCTTAAATCCTTATTTCATCTATATTATATCTATATTTATTTTTCACTTTCTGTTGCAGTTGCAACATTTTTTTGTTTTTACAAGAAAGGTAATTTTTTCCTGCTTTGAATTCATTTATTGTACAATGCTTATTGTTTTATGACATTTTTATTACAAATTTAATATTTTTTTGTATAATTAAAATAAATTAAAATTTTCGCTATTTTAGCTGTATTTGTGGTTTTTAAAATAATTATATATGAAATTATTTATGTTTTTTTGTTGCAAAAGCAACAATATTAGATTATAATGTCGATTAAGAAAGGATGTTGAAATTGAAAACAAATAAAGATTATATTGAAATATCAAAAATTATAGATTATCTATCTACAAGTTGTAATAAAATAAAAAAGAAATCCTTTGAAAAAGGTGAAATAATAACTACATATCTTTTAAATCGAAAACAAATTTGTTTACTTATTCAAGGTAAAGCAGATTTAATCAGGTTTGACTTTAATGGTAATAAAACCATAGTAGAAAGATTTATACAAAACGATATTTTTGGTGAAGCTTTTTACCAAATTCATACAAATAATGACTTATTTGTTATAGCAAAAGACTACTGTGAAGTATTATTTTTTAACTATGATATATTTGATAAAAAATGCAAAAAAAATTGTAAACTCCATCAAGATTTACTTATTACATTACCAAATTTAGTTATACGTAAAATAACTACGTCAAATACTCGTATAGAAGTTTTATCTAAAAGGTCGATACGAGATAAACTTTTAACATATTTTTCTATCTTATCTAAAACTAATAATAATAATACCTTTATTATTCCTTTTACTCTTACAGATCTTGCTGATTATATTAGTGTTGATAGAAGTGCCATGATGAGAGAGTTAAATCTACTTAAACAAGAAAAAATTATTAAGAAAATAGATAATAAAATAACTTTATTAAATTAAAATGGAAATGAGAACTATCCTCATTTCCATTTTTTTATAGGTTCTTAATTTAAAAATAATAAAATAAACTGGAAAAGGGAATCATCCCCATTTCCAGTTTTCATTTCTAATTCTCAGAAAAAATCTCTTCGAATTCGTCACCTTCGATTTTTTCTTTTTCTAAAAGAATCTTTGCTACTTCATGAAGTTTCCCAATATTTTCTTTTAATATTGTTTCTGCCCTTTTATATGCTTTATCTATAATATTTTTTGTCTCTACATCTATAACAGCTGCTGTTTCTTCAGAGTAATTCTTTGATTGTGCAAAATCTCTTCCTAAGAATACTTCTTCTTGTCCTGATCCAAACATTATAGCTCCAATTCTATCACTCATACCGTACTTTGTAACCATATCTCTTGCAATCTTTGTTGCTCTTTCTATATCATTACTTGCTCCTGTAGAAATATCATTTAATATTAATGCTTCCGCAACCCTACCACCAAGTAGTGATACAATATTTTCTTCCATTTCGGATTTTGACATAAATGATTTATCTTCTGTAGGACGATACATAGTATATCCTCCAGCCATTCCTCTTGGCACTATTGATATTTGATGAACTGCATCTTGTGTTGGTAAAAATCTGCTAACAACTGCATGACCTGCTTCATGATATGCTACAAGTTTATTTTCTTTATCACTTCTAACTCTTGTTTTCTTTTCAGGTCCCATTGTAACCTTTACCATAGCATCTTCAATTTCTTTCATTCCTATTTGACTTAAGTTTCTTCTTGCAGCAAGTAAAGCTGCTTCATTTAATACATTTTCTAGATCTGCACCTGAAAATCCTGATGTGTTTTTAGCTATTACTTTAAAATCGACATCATCTGCAATTTTTTTCTTTTTAGAATGTACTTCTAATATTTGTTCCCTTGCAAGAACATCTGGTGCCGATACTAAAATTTGTCTATCAAATCTTCCTGGTCTTAACAATGCTTTATCTAACACATCGGGTCTGTTTGTTGCAGCAAGCACTATTACACCTTCATTTGTTCCAAATCCATCCATTTCTACTAAAAGTTGATTTAATGTTTGCTCTCTTTCATCATGTCCTCCTCCAAGTCCTGCTCCTCTTTGACGTCCAACAGCATCAATTTCATCAATAAATATGATACATGGTGCATTTTTCTTTGCATTTTCAAATAAATCTCTTACTCTAGAAGCACCTACACCAACAAACATTTCAACAAATTCTGAACCACTTATTATAAAGAAAGGTACTCCAGCTTCTCCTGCAACTGCTTTTGCTAAAAGTGTTTTACCTGTTCCTGGAGGTCCTACAAGTAATACTCCTTTTGGAATTCTCGCTCCCATATCAGTAAATTTCTTAGGATTTCTTAAGAATTCTACTATTTCCTCTAATTCTTCTTTTTCTTCGTCAACACCTGCTACATCCAAAAATGTAACTTTATTTTTATCTGCTGGTGTCATCATTCTAGCCTTACTTTTTCCAAAGCTCATTGTTTTATTTCCACCTTGTTGAGAGCTCATTAGGAAGAACCAGAATATAAAGAAAATAATTAATATAACAAATGGAGAAAATAGACTTAATATTGTTATTAATATAGATTGTGTTCTTTCAGATATGTCTACAGTTCCTGCTTTCATAAAATCTGTAGCGTAATCCATAAAACTATCTACACTTGGTATATTAACTTCTTTTTGAGTACTATCTCCTTTTAAAGTTACATACGCTTTTGATCCATCTGCAGCAATTTCAACTTTGCTTACTTCAGATGTTTCTATCTTGCTAATTAACTCAGAATATGGCATTTTATTGTTTGTGTTATCTAGAATTGATGTTAATAATACAATAAAAATTATTCCTATAATTAACCACATGGCTAATGTTTTTAAACTACTTTTCATTTTTCCTCCTCTTGACTCATCGCAATTTCTTCGAAGTGCGTGCTATTATCCGGCTAAAGGCACATTGGCTGGACGCACCTACTATCCTTATAGCAATAACTTATAATTATTTGCATAGTTTAATGCTTATATCTTAACATATAAAAGAATATAACACACAATTTTTATCATTTCAATACTTTTTTATAAACTTTTTCTTTGTATCCCGCTTCTTTCTAGGACTTCCTTACGGATACTTATATAAGGGATATAAAAAAAATTTTTTTATTTTTTACTAAGACCTTTATCTTTTTATTTGGAATTAAGTATTTATTTCCAACATTATTATTGCACAATTTGATTATGTCATTTACGTGTATCTTTTCTATTCCTTGGGCTGAACCGAAAATCTCTGTTATAGTATATATAATAATTCTATTTTGTATTGGAAGTGGCTGATTATTAAATTTTTTTAAATCTAAAATAATTTCTTTTTCTTCTTTATTTATTAGTATCTCTCCATATATTTTATCTGTTATTTCTTCTAAATATTCATTTTCCGTAGAAACAATCTCAGATAATCGTTTTAATGAAAGAATAATATTGGGATTAAATTCCTTTTCAATGAGTGGAATTAATATATTTCTAATTTTATTTCTTGTATATTCATTTTCATCATTTGTTTTATCATGTCTTGGATTCAGTTTTTTTTCTTCACAATATTCTTCTATTTCATTTCTAGTACAATCAATTAATGGTCTAATATATTTATTTTCTCTTACTGCACTAATTCCTTTTAAACCTGTAATGCCTGTTCCTCTCATTAAATTCATTAAAATAGTTTCTGCATTATCAGAAGCAGTATGAGCAGTTGCAATTTTAGTTCCACCTACTTTTTGTAAAACCTCATTAAAAAAATCATATCTTACTTTTCTTCCAGCTTCTTCTAATCCTATTTTCTTTATTTTCGAAATGTTAATTACATTTTCTTCTTTTAAATAGAATGGAATATTATGGATTTTACAAAACTTTTCAACATATTCTGCATCATCTTTGGCTTCTTTTCTTATTCCATGATTAATATGTGCAACACATATATTAAAACTAATTTCTTTTTTTAGATTTATTAAAGTATCTAACATACACATTGAATCTGGTCCACCAGATACTCCTGTCACAACCATATCATTTTCTACTATTAAATTTTTACTTACTATTGTATCTTTTACCTTATTTAACAAAATAGCTCTCCCTTTTTTTGCCAATAGGGACGGAGCATTTTGGCAATTTTTTTGAAATTAATTATTATATTAAATATTATTAATTTATTATTAAATAGTTTAAATAATTAATTGCCAAAATGCTCCGTCCCTATTGGCAATTTTTTCTTTAGTCTCTATATTTTTCTATATTTGCAAATTTGGTATAATTTCCAAGCCATAGAAGTTTTACTTTTCCCGTTGATCCACCTCTATGCTTTGCAATTATTACTTCTGTTAAATTTTTGTCTTCACTATCTTTGTTATAATAATCATCTCTATATAAAAACATTACAATATCTGCATCTTGCTCTATTGCTCCTGATTCACGAAGGTCTGATAGCATTGGCCTATGGTCTGGTCTTTGTTCTGGTGCTCTTGATAATTGAGAAAGTGCAATTACAGGCACATCAATTTCTTTTGCTAAAATTTTTAAAGAACGGCTTATCTCTGATATTTCTTGTTCACGACTACCACGTCTATTATTACTTGCTTGTACTAATTGTAAATAATCAATAACAACTAATCCTATATTTTTTTCTAGTTTAAGTTTTCTACATTTTGCACGTATTTCCATTACTGAGATACCAGGTGTATCGTCTATATAAATTTCAGATTCAGATAAAGGTCCTAACGCTGCTGCAAGTTTTCCCCAGTCATCTTCTTCAATCTTACCAGTTCTAACTTTATTACTATCTACCATTGCTTCACTACATAAAATTCTATTTACCATTTGTTCCTTAGACATTTCTAAGCTGAAAATAGCTACTGGAACCTTTGCTCTTACTGCTGCATTTGCAGCAATATTTAATGCAAAAGCAGATTTACCCATTGCTGGTCTTGCTGCAATTAACACCAAATCTGACTTATGAAGTCCAGATGTTTTATAATCTAAATCACTAAATCCTGTCGGAACACCTGTAATATGCCTTTTTTCATTATATAGTTGTTCAAGCTGTGCAAATGTTTCTACTAAAACATCTTTAATAGGAGTATATCCCTTAGTTGCTCTTTTTTGCATAATATTAAAGATTTTTTTCTCAGCTTCGTCCATTATCATTTCTGTTTCATTAGTAGTGTCATATCCAAGTGTAATAATTTCATTTGCAGTTTTTATTAAACTTCTTAATATAGATTTTTCTTCAACAATCTTAATATATTTATCAACATTGGCTGTAGTTGGTACTTTTTCTGGTAATTCTGCTAAGTATTCAAGCCCTCCAACAGCTTCTAGTTTCCCTATAGTTTCAAGTTCAGCCTTTACAGTAATTATATCTATTGGTTCAGATGAACTATATAAATTTAAAATAGCTCTATATATTGCTTTATTATCTTCTCTATAAAAATCATCTTCTTTTAATACTTCTATTGCCGAAATAACCGCATCTTTATCTGTTAGCATACTCCCAAGTACTGCTTGCTCTGCTTCTATATCACTTGGTGGTATTTTTGTAAGTTCCATATTTTTATCTCTCTTTCTTCTAAAATGACCCAAAAGGGTCTGACTTTTTTGGGTTGGGTCATTTTTATTCTTTAACAATTTTTACTTTTAGTTTTGCTGTTACGCCTTCATATAGCTTAATATTAACATTAAAGCTTCCCAATGTTTTAATTGGTTCTTTTAAATCTATTTTCTTTTTATCTATTTCAATATTATATTTAGATTTTAAGTTTTCTGAAATTTCTTTTGATGTTACAGATCCAAATATTTTGCCATTCTCTCCTGCTTTAATTTTAACCTCTAAAGCTAAAGTATTAATTTTATCAGCTAGTTTTTTTGCTTCTTCTATTTCTACTCCTTTTTTATATTCATTTGCTTTTTGCTTAGAGTTTAACTTTGCCATATTTTCTTTATCAGCAGGTACTGCTAAGTTTTTGGGAAATAAATAGTTTCTTGCATATCCATCATTTGCATTTATTATTTGGTCTTTTTTCCCTACTCCCTTAATATCAGATTTTAAAATAACTTTCATGTTATCCTCTCCTAAATAAATATATGCTTCTAGTTTATCTCAAAAATGGCTTTTTTTCAAGTGTTTTATAGTAATTTGTAAAATTTCAAAGTGGGGCCAAAAAGGGTCTGACCCTTTTTGGCCCCATTTATTGAAAATTGCAAACCGGCCACCACAAAAAGTGATGGCCGGAATGAGCTTAATAAACGACTATCTCTGCTCCGATGGGTGCTTCGATTACCTTATAATGATTAATACTCTGAAGATTTTTGAATAATGTAGCACAGAATATATTAATACTCCATGTATTTTCATTCATTACTACAGTAACCTTCAACGGGCCTGTATATTCAAAATATTCAAAAATCTTTTTGAATATGGATGAGGCGCCCTGCCTCATCTGTTTTTTGTGGAAGTTTCCCATACAAACAAATTGAGGAGATTCCACGATTAAAATCGTGTTTTCCTCCAGCTTCGTCCGCAGGGAAGCCTCGCCTTTCCTAACTGTGATACAGTTAGGATTAAAAGTATCTATCCCAAGATCCAAAATTTTTTGAATCTTGGAAATCGATTCCTTTAATATGAAGGGCTCCATACCCTTCATATTCGAAGGTTTGATATCAAGTACCAAACCCTCGGGTTGTTGGTTTCCGTTTATTATAATGCTCATTTTTATTACCTCCTTTAGGTTATATTTTCATATAATCGGAGGTATAAGCGCACCTCCGATTATAGCAATCGAAGGGCTATTTACAGCGCTTCTATATATATTGTAACATATTTACATAACTTTTTCAACTTTAACTTGTTCTGCACATGATTACATTATAATTTCAATTTCGTTAACAGTATTGTTATCCTGTAGTTTTACATTCTTTTCTTTTATTTCTTCACCATTAAATTTAAATATTGTTACTCCTGTGTTTTTTCCATTTGGGTTTTTAACTTTTATATTATAAATACTCTCTCCAAAATGATACTGCACTGAATATTCTTTCCAATCTGTTGGAATACAAGGCTCTATGCTTAGAACATTTTCTTTTATTTTTAGTCCAAGAATATATTCAATACCTGCTTTATACATCCAACTACTAGAACCAGTATACCACGTCCATCCTCCTCTACCAGCAAGATTTCCTGCTCCGTATATATCTGCTGCGACAACATATGGTTCCACTTTATATTTCCCAGCCACTTCTTTAGTTCTTGAATGTTCTATTGGATTAATCATTCTAAAAAATTCAGTTGCTTTATCCCCAAAACCTAATATTGCTTCTGCCATAATAGCCCATACTGCAGCATGTGTGTATTGTTGTTGTGACCATTTTTTATATTCTCTCTTTTAGTCACAAAACCTCGCTATACAGCCTTTCTCTCATATTCCTTTTTAGCACATATAAATTTTTCTAAATTATCATTTAATTCTTGTAGTGGTTTAAAGTTAAAATAAATATCAACTTGTTTATCACTATGAATTTCTATTCTTTCTATAAATTCTCTTATTATTTCTTTATTTGGTCTTTCCATATTTAAAAATTCATCAACCAAACTATTTAACTTTTCTTCTTTATCTACTTGTTTATCTTCTCCATTAAGCTCTTTTTCAAGTTCTTTAATTCTTTTTTGACAGTCTTCAATATCATTCTTAATTTTTTTCGCATTTTCAACATAGTTTTCAACTGTAATGATTTCTGCAAGTCTATCTTCATATAATAGTTCTAGTTTTCTTGTTTCTTTTTTTATTTGAGTTTTATAATTCTCAATTTTATTTTCTAAATCCAATTTTTTATCTTCCTTTGATTTAGATTTTTTTGCAATTTCTTCAAGTTTTTTCTTATTTGAATACTCTTTGCATATTTCTCTTAAAACTACTATCATACTTTCTTCAAAAACTTGATAATTAAAGTTATGTGGAGAACATACATCAAATTTTCCATATCTTCCATACCTTTGACATCTGCCATATATATTGCCATTTTTATCTGGACTTCTTATTCCTATATATCCTTTACAATCATAGCATTTTAATAGTCCTTTAAATAAATAATCGTTTACATCATTCCTTGAGCCTTTTGTAGCTTCAATTATTTTTCTTGCTCTTTGATAATCCTCTTGTGATACTATTGCTTCGTGCATATTAGGAACTCTTATCCAATCTTCTTCTGGAACATCTACAAATTTATTAGATTTAAAACTAATCTTTTTTCGCTTACCTTGTATAACAGTTCCAGTATATACCTCATTTGAAAGAATAAATCTAACTGTAGATTGAGCCCATAAGCCATAAGTTATCGATTTCGTTCCTCTATTTCTTTTATTGTAATCTGATGGAATTGGTATTTTTTGTTCTGACAAATAATCTGCTATTTGCATTGTTCCATATCCTTCAAGAAACATTCTAAAAATAGTTTTAACAACTTCTGCTGCTTCATCATCTTTTATTAAATGATATTTATTTTCTGGTTCTTTCTTATATCCATAAGGTGCAGTTCCTAAATATTCTCCCTGCTTTCTTTTTGATTGTAATACACTATTTATCTTTTTAGATGTATCTTTTGCATACATTTCATTTAATATAGATTTGAAAGGTGCAATATCATTATTTGCAGAGTCTAGTCCTGTATCTATATTGTCTAAAATAGCAATATATCTTACATTATGCTCTGGAAAATAAGTTTCTGTATAATATCCAGATTGCACATAGTTTCTTCCAAGTCTTGATAAATCCTTTGTAATAATCATATTTATTTTGCCTTGTTCAATATCTTCTATCATTTTATTGAATGCTGGTCTATCAAAACTTGTGCCACTTACCCCATCATCAACATACTCTGAAATAAAATTAAGTTTATTTTCCTTAATATATTGCATAAGTAATGTTCTTTGATTTTGTATACTCTCGCTTTCTGAATATTTTTCCTTTTCTTCGTCTTCTTTTGAAAGTCTTATATATATGCCTACTTTATAATCAATATTATTCATTATATTAAAGCTCATTTTTCCTCCTTCCTGCTAAAAATAATGAGATAATATTGATACTCTTCTGACCAGAATTATATCATATTATCTCATTTATTGCTATCTATTTACTATAATTTATTATTGGGATATATTAACTTTTTAAGCAATAATTCCCAAATGCTCTTTCAACTATTCTTTCAAGTGTTTCTCCATTATTATTAAATATAATGTTAAATCTAAATTCATTTTTCTTTTTATATTTTTTCTTTTTAACATCCTGTTTTACTTCAGCCATATCTTATCCCTCCTTACCTTATTTTTTCCTGATTTTACAATTTTATACAATAATCCTTTTAATAAACTCTTGAACTTCTTATGCTACTTGCTTGTACCACATTTCTCACAATTTTAGGTACATCAAATGTAACATTAATATCTTTTTTCACAACTAAATTACTAGAATTATTTGCATAATCATATATAGACCTATTCCATTTTGCAAAATCAACATCTGACATTTCGGTTTTAGTTGATAAAACCTTATTATCTTTATCTATTCGTGCAAGTAATTTATAATATTCTTCTCTATCTTCTTTCTCTTTTGCATTTCTAACATAACTTTTGCTATATTCTTTATTATAAGCTTTTTTTCTTTCTAGCGATTGCTGTTTCTTGTATTGTTTCTCTTTTTTATATCTTTTATCTTTAGTTACAATTTTAGATACATATTGAGGTGTCTTTTTAATAATAGGTGCTATCTCTGATGGTCTCTTGTGTTCCTCATAATATAATCTGATTATTTCTTGTTTTACTTCATCTGCCTCCATTTTCTCCCTCCTTTCTTGGTTTCATTTTTTACTTGCAATTTTTAGATACAATTATAGATTTGTTATTTTATTGTATTTATTTTATTGTTTACTAACATAAGTTTACCATGAAAGTTTGACACTGTCAATAGTTTATGATAAAATATTTATAATAAAATAACATTTATTTAAAAAATGTAGTTAGGAGTAGGTTATGGATAGCTTATTTAATATGTTAGATACCAATTGCAATAAATTTTATTTCGATGAGAGTAATAAAAAGAAGATAATTATTTACCAGATATATAAGAAATATCAAAATACATATACTTCTCATATAAAGAAAGAAGAATATAATATTGGAGAGCAACTTTGTGATTTTCTTAACACAGATTTTGAAACTCCTGACAGCTTTAAGACTCTTATAAAAAAATATGGAATAAACTTCTTTTTGAATTTAACAGATATAAGGTATTCTGATTATCCTGTATCTTCTGATGAATATGAAAAATCACAAGATACATTAATTAACGATAATAAATATATTTTTAGCTTATTTAGGCAAGACTTAATACTTGATATCGAATATATATTTAATATGCATAATCTGGAAGAAATAAAAGACTTAACTCCATTACAAAGATTTCAAGTTATGACAAATAGTGATGTTAGTAGTAAATCATTAGAAAAAATCGATAACAATAAAGTAAAAATAAATTTATCTGCATTTGAGATATTAAGAGATTATTCTAATTATCCTATGAGGCAAGATGAAACACAAAGAATAGTTAGTAAAGCAAATATAAATTCTTCTTATTTCATTGAATGTACTGATATTATACAAACACTGCTTATAGAACTTTTAGAAATAGCAAAACTTAATATTGAAATAAAAAAATGTAGAAATTGTGGCAAATTCTTTGTTCCAGATAATAGATCAGATGAAATATATTGTAGTAATATTTATGAAAATGGTAAGACTTGTAAAGAAATTGGTCATTTTAAAGTACAACAAAAATTAATACAAGAGAATGATGATTTAAGAATTTATAGAAATGTTTATCAAAAATTGTTATTAAGAACAAGAAGAAATCCAAGTAATACTAAATATGCAAGAGAGTTTGAGATTTTCAAAGATGATAATAATAAATGGAAAGAAAATATTAGTAAAGGTGTAAGTACTGAAAAAGAATACATAGAATGGCTAAAAAAACAATAAAGGTAGATTGATTTCTACCTTTATTTATTTCCTTTCGTTAAATATTACAATTTAGATAATGTTTTTAAAATAGTACTAACAAATGTATTTCCTATGAGATACTCTAACATTACTTTGATTAACCATTGCATAAAGAAGTGTTGTATCAATTTTAGTATGTCC
>CAMYVO010000014.1 GCA_947302485.1 uncultured Clostridium sp.
CCGTATTTAAAGCAGCTCTGCAAAATGGGTTCGCCCATAATATAAATGAACATTGGAAATTGAATATTTTAATTTATTTATAATTTATTATCTTAGTGTATGAACGGCTAATCACCGTGCTAAGACTTTCTGGAGAGCGAGTATCAGAAATTTTATAGGGTATCTGTCCTATAAAAGATGCTAGGAACTTTTGAGAAAAAGGAAAGAAGAAATCAAAGATTTCAAGGCTAAGGGAAGGTGCTGGATTTTATTATGAATAAAAGGCTAGGTTCTGGTCGCCCGTAGAAGAGAGAACCAACTTGGTGCTTAATCCTGATGCCCTGATGCTTCCGAAGCAAAGCATAGGGAGATAAGAAAGTAGGGAACGCTTCAAATAACGGGTAGTGCTGTTGTTGAATAGAGAGAAATCTCGTATAAGACCAGTTTACTGAACAAGTAGCTCAAAGCAACAGGAATAAATGGTAATATTGCTACAGAAGAGGTTATTTTGCAATGCAAGAGCAAAAAAAGAAACGAATAAGCTGAACGATGAGTGAAAGTTAGGGGTAACTAATCAATCCCCTTTAACATTATAGATGTGTATCATCTGGTAGAAGAAGTATTTGGGTAGCTCCCTTTTACTCAGCCTTCTATCGTTAATGGCTGAATATTATGGTAATACTGTCTGGTAAGGCGAAGGTCTAATATAATTATAAATAAATTAAAATATTCAATGAAAAATGCTCATTAAACCTCACCTTAATGGTGAGGTTTCTTTATTTTTATAAAAAATTATGTTATAATAAAAGTAGAGAAAAAATACAAAGGGGAAATTATAATGAATGAGAAACAAAAAGTACAATTAGAAATGTTTGCAAAATATCAAGAGGCAGCGTTAAGTATTTTAAAAGAGCTTCTTCATGGCGAGAAAGAAGAGGATAAAGAGTGGAATGTAACAGGTGTTGTTTCTGATATATGCACTATGAGTAGTATGATGGGAAAAATTGTTTCAGATGGAAATGTAGATAATTTTACAGAAAACGAATTTCAAATGTATCAACAAATGGTAATGATGTATATGATGGAATCCGTTGATTAAACTTGTCTTTTTATAAAAATTTTGATATAATTATAATATAAAGAAAAGGAGAAAAAGATAGTGAAAAGAAGAGAAATTACAGTTCCTCGTATGCCTAAAGGTTGGACTTGGATTGGTTCAAATTTAGATATATATGGAAAAAATGATAAATACGAAGTGTATAAAAAAGAAGAAAGAAATAGAAATTTAATTAAAAATACTAAATTAGATAAGACTAATGAGTTATTAGCAGATGATAGTAAAAAAGCGTATGCTAAAAAAATTGCGGCAAAGGAAGCTACAGAGCAGGCGATTAAGGAAGGCCGCTATACGCCCCCAAAAAAGAAATATAGAAAAAAGAAATCATCTTAGTTTAGATATATTGAGGTGCAAATCCTCAACTAAGATTTTTATAAATTAGCATTTCTTTTAATGCTAATTTAATCATTATCAATCCCTTTCGTTAGCGAGTGTTGAAGCTATTTCCGCACTCGCTAAATTTTTTTATGCAAAAAAATAAGAGGAGTGTTTTCGCACTCCTCTTTTCTATTCATCATCAACAAGAATAACTATAGTAAATACATATTCTAAATTTGTACTTGTTTTTAAACCAACTGTATATTGTTGACTTTCTGATACATCACTGTGATTATTTATAATAAAACGCCAATTAGTATTATCTTTTTTTTGCACTATTATATTTCCTGTTTTTTGTGAGCATGAAGTAAATGGCATATTAAATTCTATATCCCAATACCCTTCATCTGTTACAGTAAATGAATTAATTTTTGTTGGTCTATTACAATAAGTATCTCCTAAATAATCTTTATATTTTACACCGTTTTTAAATATAAAATGATTAGGTCCTGAATAAATCCATTGCATTGTATATTTTTCATTTTCTGGAGTAGTTGTAATACTTTCTTCTTCTGTTGTAGTAGTTGTTGTTGATACAGAAGTATTGGTATTTATTGTATTACTTCCTGTGCTACTAGTAGATGAAGAAGATGATTTGTTTGAAGAAGATGATTTATTTGAAGAAGATGATTTACTTCCTCCGCTTTTTCTTTCTAAGTCTGCAATTTTTGATTTACATTTTGAAATAGCGGTCTTTAATTGACCTTTTCTTTTTCTTAATTTATGTAAAAATGTTTTTACTGCATCTGTTTGTTTCTTTTTTTCATATTTATTTATTTTGCTATTGATATAGTCTAAAGCATTTTGTAAATTAGTTAAATATTTATTTAATGATTTTAAAGTCTTTTTTTTCTTTAATTTAGATTTCCACTTATTTTTCTTTAAATATTTACTTATAATTTCATTAAATTTTTTATCTATAATTTTTTTAGTGCCGTCTGATTTGTAATTTTTAAATGCATCTTTAGAAGCAGAACCATTTTCTGCAACAATAGCACCGTGTCCGCTAGATCTTCCTAAATGTCCTTTAGGATATGCTACAATATCTCCTTTTTGTTGTTTATGTGCAGCAAATACTTTTTTTGCATCATGTTTTGTAAAACCTTTAAAATAATCTTTATGTGTTAACCCACTACTGTGTGGAGTGCCTATATCACATCCAGCTCCTCTACAACAAGCAGCAACAAAATTACAACAATCTGTTGATTTACCTTTTATTTTTTTATTCGCAATTTTTAAGTTTTTTGAATATACATTTTTTCCTGTTTTAAAAGTTTTATATAATTGTAGTGAACCTAATTTATATGTAGGTTTTCCAACACAAGCTTTAGCAATATTAAAAATTCTTAATCTATGTTTTTTATCTTTCGCTCTCCATAAAACAGTCCAATCACCATCGTTAGTAGATGTTTTTTTTACTGTTCCACCAGAAGTTTGAAAAAAATCTGTCATAATGATTCCTCCTTTTCTCTCTTACATCCTATATAATATAAAAAATAATCTAATAATTTTAAACAAATTTTACCTCAACCTTTGGGCAAAATAGAAAATTTATCCTTTATTAAAAATATATTATAATAGATAAAGAAAGGAGATTTATGATAAACATGACAATTGATTTTTTTCAAAAGTACACAATTGAAGATATTATTATAGCTGTTATAGTAATAGTATCTGTCGCTAAAACTATCGCTACTTTTGTTGATTGGATAAAAGGAAAAATAAATAATGGAAAAAAAGAGGCAGTTCAACAAAATCAAGAAATGCAAAATACTTTAAATAATTTTAGTGTTTGTAAACATAATATAGAAAAAATAGTGCAACAAATGGATGCTTTAACAGATAAGGTAAATACAATAGATGAAGCAGTTAAGGATTTAACTGAATCAGATAAAGAAGATATTAAAGCATATATCACAAATCGCTATCGTTATTTTGTAAAAGATATTGGACATATTGATGAATTTACTTTAGATTGTATTGAAAAAAGATATATTCGATATAAAAAAGAAGGCGGAAATAGTTTTATTGAAGAATTAATGGCTCAAATCAGAGCCTTACCTAGGGATACAGGTATTAGCGATCCTAGTTAAAGACAAAAAAATAAAGGCGAAAGATTAAATTAAAATCTTTCGCCTACTTTTTTTATGCAATTCTTTATGAAATAGCTTTTTTCAAAGCTTTCCACTCTTTATTGTCTTTTCCAGTCATTGTACCTGGACAACCTTTTCCGTTTACGTCCCAATGTCTAATAACCTTGTCTGCATTTTTACAATATTTTTTAATGTACTTTACAATAGCTCTAGTTGCTTCAATTTGTTTCTTTGAAGGGTCTTGTGTTGCAATATCACAAAGTTCAATAGAAATAGAGTTATAGTTTGTACATTTTTTATAATATTTACCTGCGCCATTACCTTGTGAATAGAATCCACCTACTGCGTAACAAGCATCTTTTAATCTACCACATTGATAAATTGTACCTTTTCTATCAATTACAAACTGTGCGCCTGCATATCTACTATCATTTGCTTTAAAATAATTTGCATTAGCTTTTGCAGTATCTCCTTTGTTACCAGTATAATGAATTACAATGTATTTAACATTCTTTTTCTTAATAGCGCCTTTATCACAAAATACACTGTTATTATAAGCCCATTTTCTGTGAATGGTATATTTCTTTTTACCGCTCTTAATTACTTTTTTATTTTTAGCCATTATACTTCCTCCTCTTCATCATTTTCTTCTTTGTCTACATCCTCTTCCTTGACATAGATAACCTCTTGTTTACTATCTGGTGTTCCCAAAACAAAAGAAGTAATAATAGAATAAATAGCAGCGACAACCGCAGTTGCTAAAATATCTAACCATTTAACCTCACCTGAATGAACAACTTCACCTACATATACTGTAAGAGATGCGGCAAAGCTTTGGAAAAATGTTCTAATAGCACGCATTGACATGTTGGCTATTTTCTCCGATAACTCTTCTCCAAGCTGTGGGAAACGTTTAATTAAGAAACTTTTTATTATTCTCATAACATTACCACCTTTCATAGTTCCTATATAATATAAAAAAAGGTTAATAAAAATTATCCTAATTTGACAATCTATTTATTTTTTGTTATAATTATTATATATAAGAAAAAGGAGTTGATATAAATGAACAAGGTTTATTGTGTAACTGACTTACACGGCAATTATAAATTATGGAAACATATACAAAACTATCTTGATGATACTGATACGCTTTATTGTCTTGGAGATAATAATGATAGAGGTGAAGATGGTATTAAAATTATACAAGAAATGTTAACAGATCAACGAGTAAAATATCTATTAGGAAATCATGAATGTTTTTTAATTGGATATGTATATAGAATTTTAAAATATATTGTAGAATGTGATGTTAAACTTGATAATAAGTTTCAAAGTTTTATGGCAGATGAGGATGTTTGGAGACGTTATAACGGCGGCGTACCAACAATTAATACTATTGATACAATGTATCACAATGGTCAAATAAAAGATTTACTAGATTTATATAATCAACTTATTAATCTTCCAACCTTTGCTGCATATAATAACAAGCACAATCAAATCATTTATCTATCACATTCAGGTTGTTCTAGTAAAAGTTTACAAGAAGATGGATTTCAAAATAAATTTTTAATGTTTATAGAAAATAGAATTCATATAGACGAGCCGCATTGGAAAGGGAAGCAAAATGCTTTTATGGTTCATGGTCATACACCAATCCAATGTATGACAGCAGTTCAAGATAAAGTGTTTCCACTTTTCTATTGTGATAATCATAAAATAGATTTAGATATATGTACTTATGTTACAAAATATGCAATTTTATTTGATTTGGATGAATTATATCCGTACTATATTGAAGAAGAGAAAGGAGTTTTAGATGAAGAAAGTGTTTAAAATTATATACACACGATTAGACGAAGACATGTTACCAGCTATAGAATTTGGAGTAACCATTCCCGCAATAGACTTACATACAGCTTTAGCTGAATTTGAAATAATGTTAAAAAAAGATTTTAAGAAATATAAAATTCTTTCTATTGAAGAAGGAGAACTTTAATGAAAGAATTTATATGCATGTTTATTGCATTATTTATAGTGTTGTGGTTTAATCGCAATAATGATTTTTTTACATAAAAAAAGAAGGAGAGGTATTAACCTCTCCTTTATTTTTAATTAACTACATTTGGACCTTTTTCGAAATACCCTGAACCTTGATTTGTATAGAATTTTTTAGTTACCATATCCCACATTCCTATTTCGCCAGTTTTTTTATAATAACAAGGAATAAAATTTCTTTTTATTTCATTGTTTTCTGATAATATAAAATAATGTATTGCTCCTGAACAAAATTGGTCTGGTGAACCATTATTATTTCTAGCGAACAAATATAATGAATACGGTATTTTTTCAAAATCTGCATAAGACAAAGTCTTTTTTGATTGTTTATCAACAAAAATCTTCTTATCTACTTTTGCTATAGTATGTTCAGAACCGTCTTTATATGCAATGCTAAAACTATTTAAAGCAGCTCTAAAACCAATTAAAGGTTGCATTTCATTACCAGTTGAAAATCTCATTCCATATGTAAACCAATTAGAACCAATATCTATTGTAGTCCTAAATAAAGAATTACTATTAGCTGAAAATTGTGAAAATTTACAATCAAAATCGACATTTCCGTCACAGTAAAATCCTGTATCAATATAGGCATTATCAATAGCCTTAATATACAAAACTTCTTGATAAGAATTTGGTAAACGTCCTGTCTGAATAGTGTTTAAAAAAACATCTCTTTTCTTTTCTAAATACCCCATTATGCACCTCGAGATACCGCATTAATATTAATGCCATCATACCAAAATACAAGATTATAAACAGTTTCTGGGTCAGGAGTAAACACTCCATCTACAACTCCATCACCGCTCCATTTAACATCACTGTCACATACTACTTGTGTAGAAGTGGTACCGCTACTAAATACAACACCTGCAATAAAATCACCTTCAGGAATTGTTATAACTAAAGTATTTAAATTTTGTGTAAATCTATATTCATGATTATCTTCTAATGTCACAATACCTGTTGTAGATGATCTATCAGTATTTATAACTGTTTTATCTGCTTTTACATTTGCAACACTCAAAGCATTATCCGCACTATTTTGTGCATCGTTTGCTGCATTATGTGCATTTCTTGCGACAGTTTCAACAGAGTGACCTAACGCTTCTGCGCAAGTAGCTAAATTATAAGCACTTTCCGCTTCTACTCCTGCATCATTTGCCAAAGCAATAGCACAAGTAGCTTGATTTCTTACATTAGTAATATCGTTTTGAATATTTGTAACGGTGTTATTTATTTCTGTTTTTGTATAAACATTAGCAGCATCAGCTTTTGCACTAATCTGATTTTGTAAATTTGATATAGCACTTTCAAAAGTACCTACATTTATTAAACCACTTACTAAATCAGCAACACTAAATCTAATTTCACTACCATTCTGTAATGTTAATACAACTTCTTTAGTTGTACTATCATATCTTCCACTAACTACCACACTCTCCAATGGTAAATCAATAGAAGCTGTATCTATAATAGTGTTTCCATTTTTTAATTCAAAAGTGCAAACATATGTAGTTGGATTAATAGTAACATTTAATCCGTTTGCTAATGTTACTTTTATATTATCTGTATATTCTTTTGATGCGTTTAATGCGGCAGTTGCTTTATTTTCGGCATCTGTTTTCGCACTATTCAATACAGAAGTATCTTTTTCATCTACTTCTGTTTTTGTATAAGTGTTAGCTTGATCCGCCTTTGTGTCAACTTCTGATTTTGTTGCTAAAGCGTAGTTAATATTTGTGTTTGCTAATGATTGTCTTAAACCAATATGAGCACCAAGTTCGGGACTGTTAATTGCTAACTGTTCGTTAACAAACACTAAACCACCATCATTAATTAGACTAATACTAATTTCATCATCAAGAATTTCAATACCACTACCTGCTGCATAATTTGGAGCAGTATTTAATGCACTAATTATATTATTATTTATTGAAATATTTTCTCCAGCAATCAACTTATCTTGTAAACCAAGTTCCGTACCAGTCTTATTTCCAATTAATTCATTATCATTAATTTTAGGCTTATGATAGCTTTCTTCATAATCATAACCTTTAATTACAATAGCCTCATCAACTTCAAATTCGATATCAATGTTTTCTTCTTCTCCGCTCGATTGATTTTCATTAAGATAATGAGTGTAAATAGTTGGCTCCATATTATAAGCCTTTGTATGTGCCTTTGTGCTTGATTTATCTATAAAATTAATCTGCGGCTCAATATAAAATTTATTAGGTAAAACCGCAGTTTCTTCTTGTTTTAATGGTATATAAATAACTCCATCTTGTTCATATCCGTGTGTAGGATAAGTTTTTGTTAAAAGAGGTTCTCTTTTTTGTTTATTATCCCTATCACAATGAAAAAAGAAATCAATAGAGTCTACTTGATTTAAATCAATATTAAAATGAAAATTTAAAGTTGTTGTTGTCCCTTGTTTCATTTATCTCACCTCTCTTTATTCATTTGTTGACTCATTAGAAGCTGGTGGGTATAAAGATATAAGATATTTTTCTAAAGTTTGTGGTAGTAATGAATGAATACCATTTTCATCTATAATAAAAGCACTAAAAATATCTTTAATCTCTATTTTCGTTCCATCTTCTGTAAGTAAAAAAGGATGACCTGATAAAACTATAGGCTGTTCAGAAAACTCAATTCCGGTTAAAGTATATGTAGCAAAATATTTAGATTCTGCTGGGTATCCTACATCTTGAGGAGAAATACTTTCACCATCAACTATAATATGTTCATATAACTTAGTTATTGATCTTTCTTTATCTTCTATTACATTGCTTCCATATACTCCATTAATAAAGAACCCCATTGAATTACATGATTTTATCATTGGTTGTGTTGCTGTAAATATAAATCTAATCGCACTATCACCCATTTGACTTTTTATTCTTAACACATCTTTACTAATAAAATATGCATATGCCATACCTGTTGATGCTGTATACGCTGTGGTTAATGTTTCATCAGTAAACCAACCTGCGAATACTTTATTATTTTTTACTGGATAAGTGTCATTAATTTTATATTCATCTACATAATACCAATTTCCTTCTTCAATTCCTATATCTAAAGAACTCTTTTCTCCTTGTAATATGTTATTGTTTATAGAAGGTTTATTAAATGACTCATCATAATCATATTTTAAAATTGAATTTTCTCCTAAATAAAAAGTAATAGTTGTTTCTGAATCAGAACTTGTTATTAAATTTGCATTTAATAAACTTTGTTCTTTTTTTATTTTACGTGTAAATGCTTTTATGCTACCTTCTTCATTTGTCATATTTAATTTTGCTTCAATGAAAAAATTATCTGGTAAATCAGTATATTCTTCATCTGATAATATTAATTTTATATCTCCATGAGTAAGCTCTCCTGTTGTTGGAAAATGTTTAGTAATATCATAATCTGTTTCTATAGCATTAATATCTTCACCAAAATAAAAATCAATTGAATCAAATTCTGATATATCCATTACAAAAGAACAATTTATTATTTTACTCATAATTATTCACCACCTTCCGCAGGAGGTAAAATATAAGACTCTTTTTGAGTTGCTTCATCTATTATATTATTAATAGAAAACTCTTCTTCATTAATGTTATTATCTTGTATTTCTAACATAATTATTATTCTCCTTTTCTATTTATATATTATCGTGCATAAACTTTAAAACCAACATTAGTATTAAACGAACCTTCTGTAGTCTCAAAAGTAATGCCATTATTTTTAATTTCGTTTCCTGTAATGTCAACCGTAGTAGTGAAAAAATCTTTATTACCTGCATGAGCATGTCGTCCTGTCATATAGAATAAATTATCTGTAATTTTTTGTAAAGTGTATATTCCAGTAATTGATCCTGATGTAAAAGTAGTTAAATAAGGATATCCTACTCCATTAGAAGTATATGAAGAACCAACATGAGTATAAAGTCTACAATTTGTTGTTGTAAAAATACTACCTGATTCTTTTGGACCTAATATAATCAAATATTCATCATAATCTTTATTAATTGGTAAATTTACTGTAGCAATTGTTTCTGAAGGAGAACCTTGATAAATTAATTGATATTTCCATTTATTTGCTCCTGAACCAGAATATAAAGTACCAGGTATTTTTAAATCTCCCTCTTTTGTTAATTCAAGAACATTTTTTCTATCAGAATCATTATTACTCACTCCAGCTCCTACTGCAAAAACTACATTACTATTTACTTTTTTATTAAAACCACCAATAATTACTTGTGGTTGACCAGTAAAATTATCTTTTTCAGCTATTAAATTATTACCAAATAAAAAAGTAGATGCCCCTTTAACATTATTATGCATACCTATAATAAAATTATCAAATTTTCCATTAATAGTATTGTCACTACCTAAAACATATCCATCTTTTTTATGTGCTCCAGCAAAAGTAATATTATCATTTAAATCTAATAAAAATTTATTTGCCTTTCCAAAAATATAATGATTTAATAAAAGTTTATTTCTACCATCCCCATATTGATTACTACCAAAAACTACAGAATCTTTAAAATTATATTCTTTTGTAGCTGGGTTATTAATATCTTGCCAAGGATCGATATTATTATTATCTTCAGCTTTTATATAATTACCAAATATAAAATTATTATCATTAAAAAGTTTTACCCCTTCACTTGATTTAATAATAGAAGAGTTAATTTTTAACTTACCACCAAAATTAATATCTAAAGAACCTTTATGTATTTTTAAATATCCGATATTTCCATTTCCGACTTCTGTCATAATTAAATCACGTAAACCATTAGCGTAAATATAATTATGAGAGCTATCTTCATTAATGTTTAACATCTGTCTTTGAGTATATGTTTTATCATTATGTCCTTTAATCATTAAATCTTGATAAATAACACCCATATCTCCATTTTTATGATAATTATTAAATATTTGGTACTTAATTGTTTTTGCTGTCATACTAGTATTTTGCATAAACTTAATTTTACTAATATCACTAATCTCAATTAAAGAATTAATATTTAGAATATCTCCCGTATTTACTAAATTATTATATTTATCATATAATTGATACGATACTTTTTCTAAACCCCCCATACTTGTTAATTTAACGTATGAGTAATCTGTTACTAAAATCTCAGATGACCAAACATTATTTTGTAAACTTAAAGAAGTTATTTTATCTATTTTGTTTATTTTTGTATTTAATTTATTATTAACTTCACTCTTTGTATAATAATCAGTTAAATCTACATTAGAGTTACCAATTATAACCCATTCTCCGTCGATATACATATGTTCTTCAAAAAATACTTCACCACCTTCTTCATGTCTAATCATATAAATAGTATTAAGGTCTATATCTTCTTCTGGTAATTCTGTTACAATTTCTCTTTTTGTTGCACTATTTATTAAATTGTCTACATATTCTTTGCTTGCTAAAGGTGATTCAACTACGGAATTAGTTAAAGAATTTCTTAAATCTACTTCTTTACCTAAATTTACAAAATTTAATTTATTTTGTAAGGTTGTCCAATTTAAGTATTCACCTGCGATTGCTGTTAATAATGATACAGTATTATTACTTGTGTTCACCCATAAAGCACCGATATTATATT
Organism: uncultured Clostridium sp.; assembly: GCA_947302485.1. Lineage (GTDB taxonomy): Bacteria > Bacillota > Clostridia > TANB77 > CAG-508 > CAMYVO01. The sequence continues at coordinate 11,258 of CAMYVO010000014.1, forward strand.
TATCATTTTGCATTGTTACAGGAGGTTCTTCACTACCAGTAAAAATTTGATTTATTTTAACAATGGTAAAATTAGTATTTGTCATTGCATTTACAATATATAAAGTACTAGAACTTGTATTGTAATAAAAATCTTCTACTTTAATGTTTTGATAATCCTCGCCTTTTTGAATAATAGGCCCTTCATCAGTTCCCGTCCAAAATCTTTTTATTTTTGACTCTGTTAATTTTATAACATCAGTAGCTAAGATAACACCATTTTTTTTCAAAAGAATTTCAACATCTTGATTTTCTTGATTAACTTTAACTTCAATATCATCAGCTTCTTGAATTTCTTCAGGCGTTATATTATTTAATTCTGCCATTTATTTTCTCCTTTCTTTCATTATTTATATAAAATGTAAAACTTACATATTATTTTCAAAGTAATGCGGAAGGCGCCTCATCGACACCTTTCCGCTTGTGTTTTATTCTACTTCTTCTCCATGCTTACCATAAACTGTTGCAACAATTCCTTCTTCAAAAGCACCATTATCAACTCTAAGATGAATTCCACTATTATACATAAGAATAATTGTAAAGATATCTTCCAAAGAGTCTTCTGCAAAGCTACCTTTTAAATTATTTTTAGAATGTGCTGTTACAAGATAAGTACTTCCTTGAATTTTTTCTAATTTATAATAAGCTTCCATAGTAGGATATGTCGCTAAACTATTTCCTACCCCACCAGTATTACTAAATATATATGTGCCTCCCATTTGAGCTGTATAAATTGGATTTTCATTAGTAAACACATTTGAAATATCTGGTCCATCATGTTTACAAGGATGGTTAAATGTAACTAAATATTCTTCATATTCTTTATCAATTGTAAGAGATATAGAACTATCTCCTGCTGATGTAGTATAAGTATCTACAACTCCCCATTTTTCTGTAGCTCTATTATAAGCATCTTGAGCTAAATTTGTTGCGGCATTAGCTGCATTATAGGCAGTTTGAGCTAAATTGCTTGTATTACCAATGCTCTGATAAATTTTTTGTTCTTTATCTTCATTAATTTCATTTATAATTCTTTGAGTGCTTTTTATATATGATTTCATTTGCCCTTTAGTATAATAATCTTGGTCAAGAGTAACAGGTCCTTCTGTAAAATACAAGTAATAAGAACGATTATAAGACCATGTAACCTGTGTTAAATCGCTAAATAAATCACGTTGTGCCCAGTCTTGTAAAGGTAATCCAACATAAGTATATCCTTTTACTAAAGAAGCATAAAGAGATAATGGAATTCTTATTTGTTTTTCGCCAATTTTATAAAAATCTTGACTCTCTGTTGTATAAGAAACATCCCTTTCTGAATTACCAACTACAACATCAAACTGATCATAATCTCCTATCTCCCAATTATCAAATATTTCACTTTCACAAGTATAAGTTAAATACATATATCGTGTTGTGGTGTCTCCACCCCACTCTTCTCCCCATTCTTCAACAATACCTTCTATAGGAACTCCTATAGTACTTTTTTGTCCCGTTTCTTGATTAACAATTACATAATTACTTGTTAAATTATGAGAGACCGTTTCAATATCTTCTTTAAAACCAGTAAATTCTATATTACTAAAATTATTACGAATTGCTGTCGCTTCATTACTTGCACTTCTTGCTAAAGCTTCTGCGCATGTTGCTTGATTACTTACGTTAGAAACTAAATTGTCGACATCTGTTTTATCATAATAGTCGTTATTAATTGTATGTGTTTCTGTTGTTTCTGTTTCATATTCAAGAGTTCCTTGGAAAGAAAAACCTATTGATTGACCCATTCTTGTTACTTCATTTTTAATAAAAACATAATAATCATTTTCTATTGGATAACTATCTATTGTAAAAATATACTCATCTACATTAGAAGAAATGGATGGAGTGTAATTACCACCAGGTCCGCCAATTGCTTGTTGTGGCGTTGGTCCATATCCTACGAAAAAAGAACTAAAATATTGACCAGCAGGCAAATCTTGATTATTAGTTACTTTTATTGTAATTTTACCATCTTTTACCTCTCTAGCTTTAATTGCTACATAATGCTTATTAGGAACCTTGTCAGTTTCTAAATCTTTTGTAACAGTTGTAGTAATAGAAGAAGGTTTAGAAAACTCAATATTTCCCAAATCATTTAAACTATTATTAGCATTTGAAGCACTTTCATATGCGGCATTAGCTACATTACTTACTTCATTAATACTATTGTTTAGAGCGTTACTTGTATTAGCAATATCATTACTAACATCATCAAGTTCTTCTTGCACTTTATCCTTATCCCAAAAATCTTCATTAATAGTCTTAATTTCAGAATCAGCGCCAGTAAACTCTATATCGCCTAAATTTTCAGCGATACCTAAAGCATCCCAATCACTACCATCCCAGGCATAATTGCGACCAGCTTCTTTTTCTACATTATAAACATCACCTACTTTTTGTCCGCTCGTAGGCAAGTCTTCAAAAGTCTCAACACTACCTCTATACTTATAAACCGAAGTCACAGCTTCCTCAACAGCTTGCTTCGTATTCTTCTTAGCAAGAGCCAGTGTTTCTACACTTATACTCATTTTTTATCTCCTTTCTTTCAATTATAGTTGCACCCAGTTACCAGATGCGTTCATAATATAAACGTCTCCAGTACCAGCTATTAAACATGTGCTGCCAGGTGCGGTTTCGTTACTATCTGGTAAATTGGCTACATCTGCAGTTGTATCTGCAATAAATTCTTTTACGCCATAACCAGCTTTATCGCCATTTTTAGTTATTTTTATCATAACAAAAAACCTCCCTTTATATTATTATTTTCTATTATTCTCTCTGAATATATTAAAATAAAAAAACTAACTTTTTTTAAGATTGACCTTCGCTTTCTTTTTGAAAAAAGATAAATTTTTTGTTATAATAAATTATGAAAATATAAAAATTTTAGAAAGGAAAGATTATGAAAATATATAAAGATGAAATAGTTTTTGATGAAGAAACTTATGAAACAACTAGTATAATGCAAACTGATTTAGGTACTTTTGTTTCAAAAGCAAATGTTCAAAAGAAAGATAAAAATATGAAATCAAGTTTCATAGGTGCGGATGTTGCTATATTAAAAAACTATAGTAAATATATGAAAGCGAAAGCTCAGGCTGTAGGGCATCAACTTGAAGCTTTACATAAGGTGTATAATAGCTTTTTTAATCATAAATTAGATTATGATATTCCTGAAATTGATGAAGCTTACACTATTATTGAAAATAAAATAAGAGCATATGAAAATTTACAGAAAAAATATCGTAAAGAAGCAAAAACATTTCGTGAAGCAGCGATCCGCTTAGTCAAGGAGCGCCGCAAAGAAGTTGCATATTTAAAGAGAGTTCAACGTAAGATGTATAGACAGGCGCAGCTAAGAAAGGAGTTGGAAGAATATGGGGATTCTGACACCGATTGAGCAAATGATATTATGCTATCTAATGTTGATAATAGGCGGAGCCGCTTGTTTAGTTTTTATTATTAGTTTAGGAGTAGATTTTTATAATAAAGAAATAAGAGGTAAAAAAATAAGAAGGCAAAAACCTTGTAATAAATGCGTGTGGTTTGATAATGGCAACTGCCGTAATAAAGAAGAAGGTTATGCACCAATTTACTTCGACCTATATCCGCACAAAGAATGTGAAGTTTGGGAGGAAAAGGAAGATGGAATGGAATAAAAAGTGTCCGATTTGTGGATGTTATATACAACTTAAAATAACATATATGCATGGTGTTCCACATACAGTTCCTGTATGTCCTGTTTGTGGTGAGAAAGAATATGTAACATTTACTACATTTTCTACCAATCCTGACGAACCTTTTTATATTGAATATAAAGATAAGGAGGAGAAATAATGAGAGTTCCTAATTATTATTGTCCTAATTGTAAAAGATTTAAACGATTTTATCAAGTTACTAATATAGATGCTGCAGATTTTGGATATTGTAAACATTGTGGCACAAGATGTGTAGAAACTGAAGAGGTTTTACAAGAATATATAGAAAAATTATTAACAGGAGAAATAGTTTATGGACCAAAAAAAAGTATATAAAAAAATATTAAAAGCATATGATACATTAGAAGAACAATTTGACTGTGATAAATATATATGGTTACTAGGTGTTGAAATAATTAAATCATTGGAAGGTATTACAGATGAAGAAGTTAAAAATTTATTTTCTTTTAATTATTTAACTAATAAATTACAATTACTTGGAATTGATGTTTATCTTTTAAAAGATGATGAAAAATATGCAATTAAATTATATAAAAAACATTATAGTAATGATAACTTACTTGGAATGACTGATATAGAATTAGAGTCCTTTATTGAAAGATTAGTGAAAGACTCTCCAAAACCTAGTCTTTATAGATGTCCAAAATGTCTTGATGTTACTCCTATTTATTTCGATACTTTAATGCCACCTAAATGCATTTATTGTGGTAATAGATTTAAAAAGGAGTAATTTTATGGTAAGACAAATGAGAAAATTAAGAAGATTATTAAAAAAGAATAATTTTATGTTTAGAGAAGAACAAGTTTCTTATACTGAAATTATATATTGGGATAGATTTAAAGTTCATTTATTTAATAATGAAAATGATAAAATAAGAACTATATCAATAGTCAATGGATTTGGTAGTTATGGTGGTTATGATATAAACAATCCAAAAAACAAAGGTTTGATAGAGGTCTTAATTAAAGATAAAGATGAAGAGTATGGAAATCTTACAGCAAAAGAAGTAATAAAAATATTAAAGAAAGAGAGAGGATTTTAAATGATAGAAATTATTAAAACTGTGGGCTTGGTGTTATGCGCTGGGATAGCAGGCATGTCCGCAACTATATTATGTTATGAAAAAATAAATAAGAAAGGAGATAAATAATGAATTTATTTTTTGGAGTTTTATTATTATTAGTACCTATTGCATCTTTTATTTATGACTGGATTGATCTCGGCAGTGCAAAAAGGGCATTTCGAGAAATTTCTTGGGGTTTAACAATTATTAGTTTTATCTTCAGTTTCCTAAATTTCGCTATTTTCTTTACCGTTATTAAAGAAAATTATGATATAGTAAACATAGAGAAATATAATGACCAAGAATCAGTATATTTTTTAGGTACGGGCTGTGGCTCAACAGATCCATCATACCATATTTATTATAAAGATGGTAAAAAGATAAAATGCTTAAATAAAGATGCTGATGATGTAGATGTATACATTACAAAAGGTAAAGAGAAGTATACTTATAATAGTGATAGAGAAAAACCATATCGAATTTATATACATCAAAATACCTTTGATAAAATAAAGAAATAAAAAGATGGCTTAACGCCATCTTTTTTTTATACTTTTAGTTCATTATAATATTTTATTCTAATTTCTGGCATATTCGCTACATTTACATCAGTAGTGTATTCAGAATGTAAAACTAATGCAGATAAGGTGTCAACATCAAAATAACTTGTATGACCATACCATTCCAATGTTCTTTTCCTAATCTCATCTTCAGTTAAATCTATTTGTCTTTTTTCACATATAAATTTTACATTATCAATCACACTATCAATTAAATCCCATTTAGACATAATAAATAACCCCTTTCAATTTTATACTAAATATTATATCATAAAATTTTTATATTGTCAAATTTTGCAGAATTAAAATATTTTTGATATAATATAAAGAAGGAGGTTGATATGTTAGGAATAATAATTTTTATAATATTTATAATATTAGCATTAATGGAGATCATACTGATTTCGATGTATAATGTAATTAAAGAAGTTCAAAAAGCTTATAAATATAGGAATAAAGAAAATGAAGAGGATAATGATTATTTTACTTGACAAAAATAAAAAATTTTGATAAAATAATAGATACAACTTAATTTTGAAATTAAATTTTAATTTAATTGTTTTTTATTTATTTAGAAAGGAAATAATAAAATGAGTACTGAAATAACTAATTATGTAAAGATAGAAAAATATGATGATATAAAAAAACTTGTTGAAATTGCTTCAAAAATTGAAGGTGATGTAACAATTAAAAGAGGTAAATATGTAATAGATGGTAAGTCAATTATGGGCATCTTATCAATTGATTTATCAAAAGGTGTTTATATAGAGTATCCTAATGATGCGGCTCAGCTTACTGAATTTTTAAAGCCGTTTGAGATACGAATTACCCGAAACAAGTAAGTATCATAGAACAAATAATCGTTAAGATTATTTGTTTTTTATTTTAACGAAAAATAAAAAATTTGACAAAAATATAATTTTATGATAAAATATTTATGTATGATAGAAAATATGTTAAATTTTAAGGAAAGGAGAGAAATAAGTGGATAATAAAAAGTTATATACTGAAGACTCTATTGAGTCGTTATCACCTTTGGAGTTTACCCGCCTAAAGCCAGGGGTCTACGCAGGTGACACAACTTATTCAACTCAACTCTTAATAGAAATTATATCTAACGCTGTTGATGAGTTTACTCTTGGTCATGGTAATAAAATTGATGTAATTATTAAAGATGGAGTTATTACAGTTGAAGATAGTGGTCAAGGTTTTATTCCTAATTCTGTAAGGGAAGATGGACTAACAGTCTTGGAAGCTGCATTTAGTGTATTAAATACTTCTGGTAAATATAGAGAAGACGGTACTTATGAAGGCACTTCTTTAGGTAGTTTTGGTATTGGTTCTAAAATAACAAACTTTCTTTCAAACTTTTTAAGAGTCATTACTTGGAGAGATGGAAAGTATGAACAAATAGAATTTATCGAAGGTGTTTTCCATAATAGAGAAACTGGTGTATGCCCTAAAGAAAAACATGGTACTATGGTAAGTTGGAAGCCTAGCGCTGAGTTTTTTACACATACAGAAGTTGAAGATAAAAAAGTTAAAGATTTATTTGAAACAATTTCTTGTTTATGTAAAGGATTAAGAATAAACTATGATAATAATGGTATTAAAAATAGTTATTATTCAAAAAATGGAATTAACGATTTAGTAGATAAGAATGTAAAAGGTAAAGAAATAATTAAAAATAGATTATCTTTTAATTTCTCTGAAGGTAAAAATCAATTAGACTTAGTTATGACATATACATCAAATAATAGCTCAACTATCGTTCCTTATGTTAATACTGGTTTAACTGAAACAGGTCCTCATATCACACAATTAAAGACTTGTTATACAAGAGAAGCAAATAAATTCTTCAGAGAGAAAAAATGGTTAAAAGAAAAAGATGATAATCTAACTGGTGAAGATTTACAAGAAGGTATGTATCTTGCATTTAACATAACTGCTGCTGGTGTTTCATATGATGCACAAGTAAAAAGTCGTGTTACAGCAATAGAAACTAAACCTTTTGTTGATATATTTGCAGAAAAATTAAATCAATGGTTTAAATTTTATGAGAAAGATGTAAAAGTAATTGCGGACAAGGCTATTTTGGCTAGAAAGGCTAGAGAGGCTGCTAAAAAAGCAAGAGCTGCAGTTAGAGATACAGGTGTAAATAAAAAGAAAACAACTTTAAATCTTCCTACTAAATTGGTAGATTGTTATAGTAAAAAAAGGTCAGATTGTGAACTATTGATTTCTGAGGGAGATAGTGCGGCAGGTGGTTTAATAGGAGCTAGAGATAGTGAGACACAAGCCATCTTCCCAATTCGAGGTAAGATAATTAATGTTAAAAAGAATACTGATGAAAAGATTTTTGCTAATCAAGAAGTAGTTAATATTATTAAAGCATTGGGATTAGACCTTGATAAGAAAACTAATAGATTAAAATTTGATAGAAATAAATTAAGATATGGTAAAATAATTATGTGTTGTGATGCGGATCCTGACGGACAAGCAATTAAAAACTTGTTATTAACTTATTTTTGGGAAATGTGTCCAGAACTAATTGTTGAAGGCTATGTGTATGCGGCTGTGCCACCTTTGTTTAGAATAACAACAAAGAAAAATGAATATATTTATTTGAAAGACTTAAAAGAATTAAATGAATATAAAGAAAAGAATGGCGAAACAGGATATACAGTAAACCGTAATAAAGGTTTGGGTGAACAAGATAGCGATGAACTAGAAGAATGTTTACTTAATCCTGAAACTAGAAATGTTATGCAAATCTGTGTAGAAGATGTTGAAGCAACTTCCGCATTATTTGAAACATTAATGGGTAAGCAAGTTGCCCCTAGAAAAGAGTTCTTGCTAAAACACGCAGAGGAGGCAAATGTATAATGGAAAGACTTATAGATATATGTGATGAGTTAAAACAGAATTTTGTAGACTTTAGTTATGAAACAAATAGTCAAAGAGCCTTCCCTGATGCTCGTGATGGTTTAAAGCCTGGACAACGTGCTTGTTTATGGGAGATGTATGAGAGAAAGTATTTCTCTAATAAACCTCACGTAAAGTCAGCAAAAATTAGTGGAGGGGTAATCGCCAACTGGTGGCCTCACGGAAATGTAGCAATTTATGATACATTTACAAGAATGTCTCAAAGTTGGATAAATAATATTCCTGAAGTAGATTTTCACGGAAATAATGGTAATATTGTAATAGGCTCTGCCGCAGCTTCTGAAAGATATACAGAGGCGCGCTTGTCTAAAGCAACAGAAGAAGGTTTATTCAATGGAATTAAAAAGAAAGTAGTTCCTATGATACCAAACTTTTCGGAAGATGATGAGTGGCCTGAAGTATTACCTGCGATTATGCCAAGATTATTATTAAATGGTAGTCAAGGTATTGGTATGACTATTGCTAACCATTGGTTAAATTATAACTTACAAGAAGTTGCAGATAATATTATAAATTATATAAAAAATGGAGAGATTGATTATGATATGGCTCCTGACTTCCCTACTGGCGGCATAATCATCAACAAAAATGATTTGTCAAAAATAAATAAAACAGGTAAGGGTAAAGCTATTGTTAGAGCAAGAGCAGAAGTTAATGGTAATAAAATTATCATTACTGAATTACCTTATCAAGTTTATGTAGAGGAGTTAATTGAAAAAATTAAAAAGTTAATTGATAAAGGCGATTTGAAAACAATTAAAGACATCTATAATAAGACAGATAAAAAGAGACTTTTAATTGAAGTAGATTGTGATGCAGGCACTGCCGCATCTACACTTCAAAAACTTTATGCTTTAACTGATTTACAAAAGAATTACAATGCTAATCAATATGCTTTAGTAAGCAAAACTCCAAAGTTATTAACATTAAAAAATTATTTTGATATTTATATTGAACATAATTTAGAGTGTATTGCAAATGAATATGAGTTTGACTTATTAAAAGCAGAAAAAAGAAAAGAAATTGTTGAAGGTTTGATTAAAGCATTAGAAGATATTGAAAATATTATTGAACTCATTAAAAAGAGTAATAGTGCGGCTGATGCTAAAGAAAATTTAATTAAGAAATATAATTTCTCTGAACCTCAGGCAAAAGCAATTGTAGATATGAAACTTGGAAGATTAGCTAATTTGGAACAAATTGCACTACAAGATGAACTTAAACAACTTATTCAAACTTGTGAAAATTGTGAAATTATGCTAACCGAAGAAGATAAACAAAAAGATGTTCTTATTGAAAGACTTACGAAGTTTACTAAAAAGTATGGAACACCTAGAAAAACTGAAGTAACTAGTATGTCGTTACCCAGTGACAAGGAGATAGCTACTGTAATACCTGAAGACTGCGTAATAGTAGTTTCCCAATCAGGATTAATAAAAAGAGTGCCTAAGACAACTTTTAAGAAGCAACGCCGCAATGGTAAAGGCGTTCAAAATAAAGACGGTGCAATACTTACTACTATCTCCACGAACACTATTGATACTTTAATGGTATTCACAAATAAGGGAAAAATGTATAGATTGCTAGTAGATGCTGTACCAACAGGCACAAACAGAACAAAAGGTGCTGATATAGGAACATTGATTTCTCTTGATGTAGACGAAAAAATGATTGCAATAACTTCACTGCATAGAAAATCTGATGCTGAATATGTAGTATTTGCAACAAAGAAAGGCTATATTAAGAAAACATTGCTTTCAGAATATTTGAAAACAAAGAAAAAAACTGGTATAGTTGCTATTAAATTAGAAGAAGATGACTCAATAGCAACAGTAACATTCTTAAATAAAGAAGAAGTTATATTATTAACTCATCAAGGAATGTGTATTAGATTTAAAACAGATATTATTAACGCTATTGGTAGAAACTCTCGAGGGGTTAAAGGTATAAAATTAAATGAAGATGATTATGTAATTACAATGTTACCTATCAATCATTTAACAGACAAAGTGGGCGTATTTACTTTAAATGGTTATGGTAAAATGGTCGAATTAGAAAATATATCTTGCCAAGGAAGAGGTGGAAAAGGTGTAATGATAAATCGTAAAGACAGTGCGGCTGGTTACACAGTAGGAGGATTAATGTTAAATAAAGATGATACTATTCTAGTAACAGGTACTCCGAATAATATTTGCATCTCTGCGGAAGAGCTTCCAACTTCGGGTAGAGTAAGTTTAGGAAATATTCTCATTAAGGATAGCAAAATAAATTCAATTGTAAAGATATAATAGATGCGGCATAAGCCGCATCTTTTTTTGATATTTATTATTTTTTTTGTTATAATATTATAAGAAAGGAGTAATAAAATGAAATTTGAGAATACAGAAGTTTTTAATCTCGCTAATGCGATCCGAGGTATGCGTAACCCTTTAGAAAGCTGGGAAAAAAGTGATAGTGGTGATTTTACTCTTTATAGACGTAATCACGTTGAAGCGTATATGTATCGTATTGGTGAAAAAGATATGGAGCTTGCTCAAAGATTAATTAAAGCAGGTTCAGAACATAGAAAATTTATGAGACAAATCTTTGTATCTGTTGATATAACAGCACCTTTATATTGGTGGAAAGAATTTGATACTTATAAATTAGGTACTACTGCTAATTCAACAAGCACTATGCATAAACTTGCATCTACTCCTATAACAAAGGAATGTTTTGAAATAGATGATTTTGATGAAAGATTAAATATGATAGATGACCAACACTTAGGAGTTAGAGTGTCTCAATGGATAGATGATTTAGAACAATTAAGACAAAAATATATGCATACTGGTAATAAAGCATATTGGAAAGAGTTGATTAGATGGTTGCCTGAAGGTTGGCTTCAAACAAGAACAGTAACATTAAATTATGAAAATATTTATAATATGATAAATCAAAGAGAAAATCATAAACTAAAAGAATGGTCAGAAGACTTTATTAATTGGGCAAAAACACTTTCTTATGCAGATAGCCTACTTTTCATATAATTGAAAAAATTAAAAAAATATATTATAATTATTATATAAAAGAAAAAGAGGTAAAAAATGGAAAAAATTACTAAAGAAAAAATTGATAATTTAGTTAAGACATTAAATGAAGCAACCAAATTATATGACGAAGGTCGCCCACCAATGTCTGATTTTGATTGGGATAAAAAATATTTTGAGTTAGTTAAATATGAGTCTTTAACAGGTTATATTAACCCAGGCTCTCCAACTCAAAAAGTAAATTATACAGTAGTAAATGATTTAAAGAAAATTAAGCATAGTCATCCTATGTTATCTTTACCTAAAACAAAAGATGCTGAAGAGATTGAAAAATTTATCTTTAAAGATAATCAAGATTGGGTTGCTATGTTTAAAATGGACGGCTTAACATTATCATTAACTTATGAAAATGGTAAACTTGTTCAAGCTGAAACTAGAGGAGATGGTATTGAGGGAGAAGATGTACTTCATAATGCAATGGTTATTCCTTCAATTCCTAAAACAATTCCTGCAACAGATAGAGTTGTTGTAGACGGAGAAATCATTTGTACTATTCCAGTATTTGAAAAATATTTTAAAGATGAATATAAAAATCCTCGCAACTTTGCCGCAGGCAGTATTAGACAACTTTCTAGTGAAGCAACTGCCGCACGTAAACTAACATTTGTTGCGTGGGATTTAGTTGAAGGATTTAATAGTGTAGACCTATTATATTGGCGATTTGAAAAATTAATGGATTGGGGTTTTACTATTGTACCTTTGATACCAGATGCTCAAACAGTATATGAAGCAATAGAATTTTTAGATAAAGAAGAATATCATAATTTATATCCTATTGATGGTTATGTGTTTAAGTTTGCATCTAAAAAATATGGAGATAGTTTAGGTAAGACGGATCATCATTTTAACAACGCTATTGCTTATAAATTTTATGATGAAGAAGTTGAAACAAAACTTACAAATATAGAGTGGACAATGGGAAGAACAGGTCAATTAACACCTGTTGGTATATTTGAGCCTATTGAACTTGAAGGTACAACAGTTTCAAGAGCAAGTTTGCATAATATTAGTGTTATGGAAGAAACTCTTAATAAACCTTACAAAGGACAAAAGATTAAAGTTTATAAAGCTAATCAAATTATTCCTCAAATTTTAAGTGGGGAAGATACAGAATATACTTTAGAATTTTTTTCAAAGCCATCAGTTTGCCCTATTTGTGGAAAGCCTACTGAGATTGTTAAAGAAAATGATAGTGAAGTTTTGTATTGTAGTAACCCACAATGTGAAGGTAAGCTTATCAATCAATTAGACCATTTTTGTGGTAAAAAAGGATTAGATATAAAAGGCTTGTCAAAAATGACATTAGAAAAGTTAATAAATTGGGGATGGGTTAATGAAACTAAAGATATATTCCTATTAAAAGACCATAAAAAAGAATGGGAAACAAAAGAAGGTTTTGGAATAAAATCAGTTTCTAATATACTTAATGCTATTGAAGATAGTAAAACTACAACTTTAGATAAATTTATTTGTAGTTTAGGCATCCCTTTAATCGGCAGAACTGCATCAAAAGCAATTATGAACAATATAAATGATTATGATGAATTTAAAGAACTTATCAATAGTAAGTATGATTTTGGTGAGTGGGACGGTTTTGGTGATGAAATGTGTGCGGCTTTGCTTACGTTTGATTACTCAAAGGCTGATTATATATATGAAAACTTTATGAATATTGAAACAGTTGAAGTTGAGAATACTGATAGTTTAGATGGAATTACTTTTGTAGTAACTGGAAAATTAAACACTTTTAAGAATAGAAATGAACTTAAAGAGTTAATTGAAAATGCGGGAGGTCGTGTTACTGGATCTATAACCAAAAAGACTGATTATTTGATTAACAATGATTCTCAATCAACTACTCAGAAAAATAAAAAAGCAAAGGAATTAAATATTCCTATTATTACAGAAAATGAATTTAGAGAAAAATTTGACTTTTAGAAAAATTTTTTGTATAATATTAAAAGACAATTAAATAAAAACTTTATAAAAATTATTTGACATCATAAAAAAAATTTGATATAATATTAGTATAAATAATTTAGATATATTTTATATTTCTAAATTTTTATAAAATACATATTAAGAAAAAATATTAAAAAAAGGAGAACAGAAGAATGGCAAAGATTTCAGAAAAATCAAGAATCGTATTGGATTTCGTAAAGAGTATTGATGGTCAGGCTAACGCTACAGCTAAGGATATCGCTGCTGAAACAGGTCTTACACCTCAGTCAGTTAATGGATGCGTAACAGCTTTCCAGAAGAAAGGTATCATGGCTAGAGTAGAAGCTGAAATTGAAAATGAAGATGGAACACACGACAAGGTTAAATATATCGTTCTTACAGACGAAGGTCGTGCATTTGATCCAGACGCTCAAGAAGACGCTGAATAATTTATATTTAGTTATAGAAAGTTATGGCTAGAATTTCAAC
>CAMYVO010000015.1 GCA_947302485.1 uncultured Clostridium sp.
GCTTTAAAAGGTGTTATATCGTTATTTGTGCTATCTATATATGTATCTATTCCGTCTGTTATTGCAACATATCTAATATTATTTTTAGGAAAATAGTCCTCTAAATAAAACCCTGTTTTAATATAATCCCTTCCAAGTCTTGATAAATCTTTTGTAATAACCATATCAATATTTTTGTTTTCTATATCTTTCAATAATTCATTAAACGAAGGTCTATCAAATGTTGTACCACTTATACCATCATCAACATATTCTTTAACTAAACATAGATTATTCTCCTTTACATACCTTTGCAAAATTTTTCTTTGATTACCGATACTTTCGCTTTCCCCCTTCTCGCCATCTTCTCTTGATAGTCTTATATACATTCCGTACTTTAAAATTTTGATTTCTTAAGTCTAGCAATTCTACTCCTTTCCATAATCATCTGCAAATAAATTGTAATGTGCTCAATAACTTTTGCAAACATTTTAATATAATTACTTATTTTTAACTCTTATATTTTCTAAATAATCCTTAAAGACTAATCCTATCGTATTTTTAATATCTTGTTTATCTTCTGCAAAAATACAATATGTATTAACCTCTAATTTATTATCTTTTATGTTAATATTATCTTCATTCATTGAATCCTCCTAACCAAATCTAAATTAAGAATTATTATTTGGCTAGGTGTTCAAGAAAGAAATACCGGAGGCGTGCTTGATGCACGTCGAGGATTTTCTTTTGCAGAACAACAACGCCAAATGGTGATTATTAATTTGGGTTAATACAGAATATTAAAGAAAATGGCTATATATGACACTCTAAATCAAGTATATTTGTCAATGTTCAATTTTTCTTACTTAATCACATAGGCGAATTTTTGAAAAAAATAAACATGTGATTAATTTCACATGCTTATTAATATTAAAATTTATTATATTAAATTATCAAAATTTCTTCTTGAATATAAGATTCTTCTTATTTCCATAGTATTATTTTTTACTACATAAAATATCGTATAATTTTTTACATAAATTCTATAATATGTATTTTTTCTTTTTCTACTTGATTTATATTTTTCAAAACTTTCAGGATTTTCGCTTCTTTTCTCTATTTCTGTAATTACTTCATTATAAAAGTTTTCGGCTGCAATTCTATTTTGTAGTTTATATATAAAATATTTTGAAATATTGTCAAACTGCTTAATAAAAGTAGCAGTATACTTTATTGTATATTTATTTGCCATCTATTATCCTCCTTGCCATTTGTTTAAATTCTTCATGAGAATAATATTTAGTATTTGGATCTTCAGCTTCTTTGTCAGCTTCATCTAAGGCATTTTCAATATATTCTTCATATTCTAATTCACTCATTAATTTTGAATACTTTTCTAGGCTCATTACTACCATAGAACCATATCCATTTTTTGTTAGATATACTGCTTCATCCTCCCTTAAAACTAAATCCTCTATTTCTGGATATTTATTTCTTAAATCTGACACAGGTCTTATATTAATCATAATTTACACTCTCCTTTATATTAATTATCAATATTTTATCATAATTTTATCTTTGAATCAATTATTTTGATAAAATATTTTTTACTATTTATATATTATTAGTCTTTTCACTATGATTTATTAAATTCATAAAAATTCAGAATATTTCTTTAATATCGAAATACTCTGTAATATATATGATTACTGCATTTTATTTACTTGTTTTTGTGGTTAGAAGTTTTTAAAGACGACAGGTGTGGATTTAAATTTACAATTTCCTGCAGGATGGAATCAAGCAAGAGAAATTAAATATGAACAAGGATTTACTTCTCCTGCTCCTCGAGATTATGTTGGCTCTTCCCCTCTTATTGCACCAGAGGCTATCTCAGTATATAACTTTACAAGGATGCGTAATTTTAGACTGGTTTTAGCATTTCATACTCAAGGAGAAGTTATTTACTGGCAATTTCAAAATTATTTACCTCCAGCTTCTTATTATATCGGTGAACGTTTTGCTGCATCAAGTGGCTATTCGTTAGAAGAAACACCATATAACTCTAGCTTTGCCGGGTTTAAAGATTGGTTTATACAAGCTTATAACAGACCAGGGTTTACCATAGAAGTAGGTTTAGGAGAAAATCCGCTTCCTATATCACAATTTAGCGAAATATATAATAATATTATTGGAATTTTAGTTTTAGGTTTAGTACTTTAAAAGCAAAATAGAAAGCAAGCTATGCTTGCTTTCTATTTTGCTTTTTTAATACATCTCAACTTTTCCAATAATATCGTTTATATCTTCTACTTTGTATTTTCTCATATACTCTTCCATACCTTCAATTGCTTTTATACTTATATCTGGTGATACAAAATTTCCACTTCCAATTGAAACCGCTTTAGCACCAGCTAGCATAAACTCAATTACATCATCTCCTGTTACAATTCCTCCCATACCAAGTACTGGTATTTTAACTGCATTTGCAACTTGGTAAACCATCCTAACAGCAACTGGTTTTACCGCAGGACCTGATAATCCCCCTGTATTATTTTTTAAATATGGCCTTCTTGTGTTTATATCAATGCTCATTCCAAGCAAAGTATTAATTAAAGATACACCATCTGCTCCTGCATCTTCTGCTGCTTTTGCAGTTTGAGTTATATCAGTTACATTAGGTGTTAATTTTACAATTAATGGTTTATCAAGTACTTTTCTAACTTTGCTTGTAACTTCTTTAACTCCTTCATAAGTAGTTCCAAATGCAAGACAACCTGCTTTAACATTTGGACAAGATAGGTTAAGTTCTACACCATCAATATCTATTGTATTTAATATCCCGCAAAGTTCAACATAGTCTTCTATAGTACTTCCACATGCATTTACAATAATTTTTGTATCAAAACTTCTAAGCCATTGTAAATCATAGTTTATAAAATGTTCTACCCCTGGGTTTTGAAGTCCTATACTATTAAGCATTCCACTTGGAGTTTCACATATTCTTGGTGATGGATTTCCAGGTCTTTCTTTTAATGTAGTACCTTTTGTTATAATTCCACCTAACTTATTTAAATCAATATATTTTGAAAATTCTCTTCCATATCCAAATGTTCCGAGATGCTACTGTTATAGGGTTTTTCATTTTAATTCCAGCTAAATCTACTACTGTATTCATATTTATTCTCTCCTTTATTATTCAATTATAATTTTAATTTAAATTTCTACTTCATTGGCATTAAATACAGGTCCTTCTTTACAAACATGTCCATATCGTGGATTGTCTCCAGAGATTACTTTAACAGCACACCCTAAACATGCTCCAATTCCACAGCCCATTCTTTCTTCTAATGAAATTTGACAAGGAATATTCTCATTTATACTTAACTCTCTTACAGCTTTAAGCATTGGAAGTGGACCGCATGCATAAATCATATCCGGTTTATCTTCTAATATGTCTTTTTTCATATATTCAATTGCAAATCCTGGATTTGCGTAAGATCCATCGTCTGTAGTAACTACAAATTTATCAGATACTTTTTTAAATTCTTCTTCTAAGCATACAAAATCTTTATTTCTAAATCCTAAATATACTGTAGTATTATTTCCTTTTTCTTTTAAATTTTTAGATAATTCATATAAAGGAAAAATACCAATACCTCCACCAATAATCATAATCCTTTTATTCTCTTTTATTTCAAAAGTTCCATAACCAAGAGGTCCTAAAATATCTATTAAATCGCCCTCTTTTTTTTCTGATAAAATTTTAGTTCCTTTTCCTCTTATTTGAAATATAAACTCTACAATTTTATTTTCTTTATCAATGTTATATATACTAATTGGTCTTCTTAAAAAGGGATCTATGTTATCACTAACACGTATTTCTAAAAATTGCCCTGGTTTTGCTGTTTTAGCAATTTCATCTGACTCTACTGAAAACTTAAATAAATTTTCTTTTAAAGCCTCTTTTTTTACTAATTTAACTTTCATTATCAATATCATCCTCTCTTATTTTATAATTGCACTATTTAATTCATCTCTCATTCTTATAGCTTCTTGTCTTGTAGCCATACCATATTCTTCTTCAGAAAACTTATCTTTCCATCTATCTGATTTATATGCACACATTAAACTTCTTGAAGCATTAATAATTCCTCCAAGAGCGTTTTTATCAAATCCTAGTGCAATATCTTCAGCCTTTCCTCCTTGTGCTCCATAACCTGGAATTAAGAAATATGTATGAGGTGCCTTTATTCTTATTTCTTTTAATTGTGCTGGATATGTTGCCCCTACAACTGCAGCTACACTACTGTATCCATAATCTCCTCTTAAACTTTTTCCCCATTCTTCAACTAACTCTGCAACATGTTCATATACTGTTTGTCCATTTTCTAGTTTTAGATCTTGCAATTCCCCTGAAGATGGGTTAGATGTTTTAACTAGTATAAAAATTCCTTTGTCATATTTAATACAATCTTCTACAAAAGGCTTTATACTGTCTGTTCCAAGGTATGGATTTAAAGTTATAAAGTCTATGTTACTAAAAGCACTTTCACTTTTTTGTCCAACTAGAGTATTTCCTATATATGCATTCGAATACCCTTGCGCTGTTGATCCAATGTCCCCTCTTTTAGCATCTAGTATTACTATCATTCCTTTTTCTTTTGCATATTTACAAGTTTCTTTAAATGTCTTCAATCCTTCTATCCCAAACATTTCATAAAATGCAAGCTGAGGTTTAACAGCAGGTATAATATCATATGTATTATCGATTAATTCTTTGTTATACTCTAAAATTGCTTTTGAAACTCCTTCTAATGTATTTTCATATTTATTTTTTACTATATCAGGAATTATATCATATCTTGGATCAAGTCCCATTACTGTTGGATTGTTTTTTTCTTTTATACGTGTAATTAATCTATCTATTGCATTCATTAATATTTCCCCCTAATTTATATATTAATAAGTTTAAAAAAGAATAGTTATATTGCTAGGCATACGAATTTGAAATTTAAGAGGCGTACTTTGTGTACGTTGATTAAATTTCAAATGATGTATAACGACGCAAGATGGCTATTATTTTTTAAACTGGTATACAATATTTCCATTTACTATAGTATACTTAACTTTTCCTTTTAATTTTTTGCCAATAAATGGGCTGTTTTTGGATTTAGACACTACCATTTCCTTAGAGTAAATATATTCTTCATTTGGATCAAATATTGTAATATCAGCATTTTTTCCAATCTCTATACTTCCTGTTCTATCATCTATTTTTAATAATTTTGCTGGAGTATATGATGTAACTCTTACTAAATTCAAATAATCAATATATCCTGGATCTACTAAATTCATTATCTCTGCTGGAAGAGCTGTTTCAAATCCAATTATTCCATTTGGTGCTTTTGCTAAGCCCTGATTTTTCTCTTCTTCAGCATGTGGTGCATGATCTGTTATTACCACATCTATTGTTCCATCTTTTATTCCTTCGATTATCGCTTGTCTATCCTTTTCTTCTCTTAGAGGAGGATTCATTTTTGCATTAACACCTGATGATAATACTTCATCAACTGTAAATGTAAAATAGTGAGGACAAGTTTCACAAGTTACTTTTACTCCTCTTTTTTTAGCATCTCTTATCATGTTAACACTTGTTGATGTACTTATATGACATATATGAGTTTTTAAATTATTTGTTTCTGCAATAACAATATCTCTTGAAGCCATTATTTCTTCTGCTTCTGGAAGGACCCCTCCTACGCCTAATTTTTCTGCAATATTTCCTGCATTTATTGCTCCAGCTGATACTGACTTTTCTTCACAATGTTCTGATACAAATGAATTTAAACTATTTACTTTTATCATAGCCTGACGAATCATCATAGCATTTTCAACTGGCATTCCATCATCGGAAAACGCTATTGCTCCTGCTTCTAATTGTTCCTCAAAATTAACAAGTTCTTCTCCTTTTTCTCCTTTAGTTACACTGGAAAAAGGAAGCACATTACATAAGTTTACACGCTTTGCCTCATTAATTATATATTTTAATACTTCTGGATTATCTGGTGTTGGTTTAGTATTTGGCATTGGACAAATTGTAGTAAATCCACCAGCTACAGCACTTTTGCATCCTGTTTCGATTGTTTCTTTATGCTCTCCACCTGGCTCACGTAAGTGGCAATGCATATCAATCATTCCCGGAATAATATTAAATCCACTACAATCAATAACATTTTCTACATTTTCTTGTATGTTTTTATCTACTCTAGAAATTTTCTCATCTTCAATAAGTATATCTAATTTATCGCATGTATTTGTTTTGTAATCTATAACTGTTCCATTTTTTAAAAGTGTTTTCATATCTTCCTCCTTTAAAACTACAACCCTTTATTTCCGTAGCATTATCTTAAAATATTCTATCATTATATACATATATTTTCAACAATTTATTGACATTTTTTGTTATTAATCTTAAAATATTTTTGTAGGGGAGAATTTATTTTCCCGTTTTAGAGGAGGTAAAGAATATGTCTAATTTAATGTCATATTTATTTGAAACCAATGCAGTTAGATTCTGCCCAGATAACCAGCCTTTTTGGTATACTTCTGGTAAGATTGGTCCATATTTTATAAATACACATTTTTTATATGGAAGCGAAAAAGATGCCGTAAGTTTACTAGATTTTATAAACTCTTTGCTTGCAGGTTCTGATAAGAAAGATATTCCAAAAGAGGTATATTTAAAAGTTTTAGATCAATATGAAAATAATTCAATTTATAAAACTGTTATTGACGAAATGAAGAGTTATATAGAAAAAAATATTAATTTAACAGAGGTAGATTTTATTTCTGGAGGAGAAAGAAGAGATTGGTTTTTCTCTATAATGATCGCACACTTATTAGACAAGCCGCACATTACTATATTTAAAGATTTAAGCACAGTAGTTTCAGATCCTAACTTTGATACTATATATGATGATAATAATTTAAAAGATAAAAAAGTATTACATATTGCAGATTTAGTTACAGAAGCATCTAGCTATCTTCGAGCTTGGATTCCAGCTGTAGAAAATTTAGGTGCAAGTATATGCTGGAGCACTGTTGTTGTTGATAGAATGCAAGGTGGAAGCGATAAGCTAAAAGGTAAAGGTGTTATTCCTTACTCAATGATTCAAATAGATCCCTCATTATTTAATACCGCACTAGAAATGGGTATTATAAATGAAGGTCAAAAAAATATGTTAAACGAATTTTTTGAAAATCCTGATGAAACAATGAGAAACTTTTTATTAAAACATCCTGAATTTCTAGAAAACGCATTAAAAGCAGATGAAAAAACTGCAAAAAGAGCTAAACTTTGTATAGATAGCAATTTATATAATTTATAGAAAAAATAGAAAGCAACAAAAGGAGCAAAAAGGGTTTGACCCTTTTTGCTCCTTTTGTTGCTTTCTATTTTCTTCCAAGTTTAACTTTAATCTCAATGGTTCTATTATTTCTTAACACCATTAATGTGACTTCATCATTTGGATTTTTATTATATAAATATTTTCTAAGCTCTGACATTTTGTTTAATGTTACTCCATCAATTTGTGTTAAAACATCTCCTTCTTTTAATCCAGATTTTGATGCTGCTCCATCTAAATTTACTTGTGCAACATATATTCCATTTTCAAATTTTATATCAGAATCTAAATATGGAATTACATCTTTATCATAAGCAAAAATTCCTATAGAACTTTCTGTAAAATCACCATCTTTCTTTATTCTTTCAAGTATAGGTTTTATAATATTGATTGGAATAGCAAATCCAATTCCCTCTGCTGATGTAATTTTAACTGAAGTTACTCCTATTACTTTTCCATCGTTTGTTATAAGTGGGCCGCCACTATTTCCCGGATTAATCGTTGCATCTGTTTGAATTAAATCAGATAAATAACTTGCTTTATCTCCTTCTTCTATTTTTAAGGTTCTATCTTTTGCACTAATTATCCCTGAAGTTACAGTCTTTTGAAATTCAAATCCAATAGGATTTCCTATTGCATACACACTTTGCCCTATAGATACATCCTCTGAATTACCAAGTTCTACGCACTCTAAGCTATTTGCTCGAATCTTAATAATTGCAAGATCAATATCTTCGTCTTCCCATACAACATTTGCAGTATATTCTCTACCGCCTTCTAATGTCACATAGCAATTACTATATTTATTTCCTACTACATGTTGATTTGTTAGGATATATCCATCTTCTGTTATAATCATTCCCGTACCAATTCCAAGTTTACTCCCCGAATCTGCCAAAAAAATAGAGCTTCCATTATCTTTAATCTTCGAAATTCCAACAACTCCATTTGAAACTCTTTTAATTACATCAGAAATATTTGCTTCTTTTTCTTCTGCCGCTTCTACTGTCCCGTGAAAGTTTTTCTGTTGTAAATTCATTTTCTTCTTTTACTTCTACATTTATGTACATATTGTAAATAAAAATAACTATTAATAATATACCAATTGTAATGGAAGTAGTTTTAAAAAATCTTTTTATCTTATCCTTTTTATTATAGTATCTTGCCATCATGTATTTTCACCTCTTGTAATATACTTCCCATTTTTATTATTTAATATTCATTTTCTTATATAGGGGGGTCAAAAAGGATCTAACCCTTTTTGATCACCCCATCAAGGTAGTTTTTTGCCAAAACTTGTCGAAAGCACAAAAAATGGCTATTATTTCTTGATTTTTCCTCTAAAAATGTTTGCTTTTTTTATATCCAAAGTATATAATCATAATATGTTAAAATGCCTATTTGAAAGGACGTTTAATATGAAGGATGTATATAATTTAACCACACCACAAAAATCAATTTTACTTACTGAAGAATTTTATGGTAAAACAAATGTTAATAACGTTTGCGGAACTTTTTATAGTAATGAAAAAATAGATTTTGAACTATTTAAACAAGCAATTAATATTTTTCTTAAAAACAATGATAGCTTCAAAATAAAATTAAAACAAATAAATGGAGAAACAAAGCAATATTTTTCTGATATAGAAAACATAGAGTTTGATATTGTAGAAGTAAATAATAAAGATGAGCAAACTTCTTTAGAAGAAAAAATAGCATCAAAAATATTTAATCTTTATGATTCTTTATTATTTAAAATAGTTTTATTTCGTTATCCAGATGGGCATGGAGGTTTTGTAATAAACTCTCATCATATTATTTCTGATTCTTGGACAAACGGAATTGTTGCAAATGATGTCGCACTTATTTATTCAAAATTAAAAAATGGTGACGAATATTTAAAGGATGATAATTTATCATATAAAAAATATATTGAATCTGAAAAAGAATATAAGCAAAGTAGCAAATTTGAAAAAGATAAATTATATTGGGATGAGGTATTTACTACTATTCCAGAAGTTGCAACCATTCCCTCTATAAAAGAAGCCTCTCAAGTGCAGGATAGCACCCTTGCAAATAGATTGTTACTTCCTTTGGATAATAACATTTTATCTAGTTTAAAAAATTACTGCGAAGAAAATAAAGTTAGTCTATATAACTTTTTTATGGCTATTTACGCTCTTTACATAGGAAGAGTATCTGGCCTAGATGAATTCGTAATTGGTACACCAATTTTAAATAGGACAAATTTTAAAGAAAAACAAACTACTGGTATGTTTATAAATACCTTACCACTTAAAATTAATTTAGTACATGAAAATACATTTATAGAAAACTTAAAAGAAATTTCCACTCGCTCTATGAATTTATTAAGGCATCAAAAATACTCTTTTCAATACATAATAGAAGACTTAAGAAAAAAAGAATCTAATTTACCTAAATTATATAATATTCTTTATTCTTATCAAATTACAAAAATGAACAAAAATATGGATTCATTGGAGCATACAACTTCTTGGACTTTTAATAAAAATACTGCAGATGATTTGGATATACATATGTTTGAATGGAATGATGAGGGTTCTATTCAAATAGCTTATGATTATAGAACAAATAAATATGACGAGCAAGATATTTTAGATCTTCATGCTCGCATTTTGCACGTAATTAAACAAGTTATAGAAAATAAAAGTATTTTATTAAAAGATATTGAAATTGTGACACCAGAAGAAAAAAATAAAATACTATACGAATTTAATAATACAAAAGCAGATTATCCAAACGATAAAACAATAGTTGATTTATTTGAAGATCAGGTAGAGAAGACTCCAGATAATATAGCTGTTGTATTTGAAGAACAAAAATTAACATATAAAGAATTAAATGAAAAGGCAAATAGTCTAGCAAGATATTTAACTCTAAATGAACTAAATAAAATTGATAATATAGGAATATTTACAGATAGATGTATAGAAACTATTATTGGAATATTGGCTATCTTAAAAATAGGAAAAACTTTTGTACCTATAGATCCTTTGTATCCAAAAGAAAGGATATCTCATATTATAGATTCGGCAAAACTTAATTGTATTTTGTATACAAGCAGTAACTTATACACTAAATCTCTAGAAAAAAATTTGAAATTTATTAATATTAACTTAAACAATTATGAAAATTATGATAATTCAAATATTAATAAAACCATATTACCTAAAAGCAACTTATATATAATATTTACCTCTGGATCTACTGGTTTACCAAAAGGTCTTTGTATTTCTCACAAAAATATGGTAAATCTAATATTCTTTGAAATAAATAAAACACCCATTTTAGAAAAAGGAACAATAATACTTCAATTTGCTACTATGAGTTTTGATGTTAGTTATCAAGAAATATTTTCAAGCTTACTATCTGGAAATGAACTTGTTTTAATTTCTGATGAAAAAAGAAAAAATATAGATATATTAGTAAATTATATATTAAAAAACAAAATCTCTACTTTATTTATTCCACCAACTTATTTACAATTATTAATTGAAAATAATAAAAATATAGAAATCCTTTCTAAATGCGTAAAATATATTATTACTGCAGGTGAAAGCTTAACTATTACTGAAAATATTAAAAAATTGCTAAAAACTGGAATAAGTTTATTTAATCACTATGGCCCTGCTGAAACACATGTTGCAACTACCTACAAAGTACCAGAAAATATTGATATGTTTAATGCACCTATTGGAACTCCAATTAGTAATTCATTCATATATATATTAGATAAAAATAATAATCTATGTCCTTTCAATACTATTGGTCAGATTGCTATTGGAGGAGATTGTGTTGGGAATGGATATATAGATAAATCTCTTAATAAAAACAAGTTTGTTGATAATCCCTTTAGTGAAGTCTCTAAATTATACCTTACAGGCGATCTTGGTTTTATTAATAGTTATGGAATAGTAGAATTTATTGGAAGACAAGATTTCCAAGTAAAAATTAATGGTTTTAGAATTGAACTAGACGAAATTAACAAAATAATTTTAGATTATAAAGATATTCAATCTTGTATTACTATTATTAATGAAATTAATAATAAAAAATATATATTCTCATATTACACTTCTAATAAATTATTAAATGAATCAGACATTCTAACTTATTTAAGAAAAAAATTACCACAATATATGCTTCCTAACAAGCTTATAAAATTAGAAAAATTACCAATCAATAATAATGGAAAGATTGATAGAAAAGCTTTACCTATTCCATCATTAAATTCTGAAAATAAATTTCTTCCTCCAACTACTAAAACACAAAAAAGAATATCCAAAATTTGGAGCGAAATTTTAAACTTAGAGAATATTAGTATAAATTCCGACTTTTTTACTATCGGTGGTGATTCTCTTTTAGCTATCAAATTAATATCTTACATTAAACAAGAATTTAATTATGATATTACTATTAAAGATATATTCGATAATCCAGATATAGAACATTTAAGTTTATTTATAGATAATAAAAAAAATATGGTTACAAATTACAAAATACAAAAGTCAAAGCAAAAAGATCATTATCCATTATCATCTGCTCAAAAAAGAATCTACTACTCTTGCTTAAAAGATAATAATTCTCTTTTATATAATATTGCAGGTGGAGTTGTTTTAGATAATAAGTTAGATAAAGAAAAGTTAGAAAATTGTTTTAAGGAATTAATAAAAAGGCATAGTTCTTTACGTACATACTTTGAAAATAAAGAAGATAGTATTGTTCAAATTATAAAGGATTCAGTGCCATTTAATTTAGATTATGAAGAAGCTAATACTGACAATATAAATGATATTTATAATAATTTCGTAAAACCTTTTAACTTATCAAAAGCCCCATTATTTAGAGTAAAACTAACTACTTTAAAAAATAATAAACAAGTACTTTTATTAGATATGCATCATATTGTTAGTGATGGAACATCACTAAATATCTTAATAAATGAAGTTTGTAGGCTTTACAATGGTGAAAAATTGCCTAATAAAGAAATTGATTATAAAGATTTTGCTGTTTGGGAACAAGAAGATCTTCAAAGTGTACAGATGAAAAAGTCTAAAGATTTTTGGGTAAATCAATTTAAAAATGATATACCTTTATTAAATATGCCCGTTATATCATCAAGGCCAACAGTTCAAAGCTATGAAGGTTCTAACCACTTTATTACTTTGAACCAAACAACATATAATCAGATTATTAAAACTGCTAATCAATTAAATATTACTCCTTATATGTTTTTACTTTCTATATATTACATATTACTCTCAAAATATACATCTCAAGATGATATTATTGTTGGAACACCTGTTATAGGAAGAAGCCAAAAAGAAATATCTAATATTCTTGGTATGTTTGTTAATTCTTTACCAATAAGAGTTAACATAGATAATAATTTAACTTTTAAAGAATTTAGTAAAGTAGTAAAAGACATCTGTACAAAAGCTTTTAATTATCAAAATTATCCTTTTGATATTCTTGTTAATGATTTAAACATAAAAAGAGACACAAGTAGAAATCCAATTTTTGATACAATGTTTATTTATCAAAGCGAAGGATATCCAAATATCAGTTTTCAAAATATAAATTCTGAATATTTTATACCAAATAATAAAGTAGCTAAATTTGATTTATCTTTAGAAATTATACCTATAAATAATGAATACACATGCCGTTTTGAATATTGTACTAAACTATTTAATACAGATTTTATCAAGAGATTTGCTTCACATTATATAAATATATTAAATACTATTATATCAAATACTGAAACTAATATTTCAGATATTGATATGATTTCAGAAGCGGAAAAAGAACAAATATTATATAGTTTTAATAACACTAAAGTAGATTATCCAAGTGATAAAACTATTATGGAATTATTTGAAGAACAAGTAAGAAAAACGCCAAATAATATTTGCATAGTTTATGAAAAACAAGAATTAACTTATCAAGAACTAAATGAAAAAGCTAATAAATATGCTAGATATCTTCTTGCTAATTCTATCGATTCTGGTTCTGCAGTAGGTATTATGCTTCCAAAATCACTAGATATTGTTGTAGTAATGTTAGCAATTTTAAAGCTACATGGAACATATATTCTTATAGATAATACTCTTCCTGCTGATAGAGTTAAATATATGCTAGAAAATGCAAATACATCCGTACTTATTACTAACATGGAACATTATGAAGTAAATATTGAAAACAAATTATTTATAGAAAATAATATTTCAGAATTATATGACGGAAATAACTTTATGTTTAAATTTCCTCCAAATGATACTATCGCTATATTATATACTTCTGGATCAACTGGTACTCCAAAAGGCGTAATATTACACAATAAAGGATTTATTAACTTAGTACAAGCCCATAAAATTTATATGAATACTGATAAATGTGATAATTTTTTATCTATAAGCAGTATTTCATTTGATATGTTTCAAGTTGAAATTTGGTTACCGCTTCTTAGTGGTTCAAAGTTATTTTTAACTAACGAAGAAGAACAAAAAAACCCAATATTACTTTCAAGATTTATTAAAGAAAATAATATAAATTTTATTTTATCTACTCCATCAAAGTTTTCTTTAATTTTTCAGGATTATAAAGAGTTTCTACCAAAACTTCAAGTAGTACAATTAGGTGGAGAAAAACTTACTAAAAGCACTGTAAACATCATAAAGAAAATTTCTAATGCACATATATATAATGCTTATGGTCCAACAGAAATTACTGCTTGCTGTTCATGTAAAGAAATTACAGACGATTTTATCACAATCGGAAAACCTATATGTAATATGGGCATTATAATACTTGACAAACAAAATCATATCCTTCCTATAGGCGTACCTGGTGAAATATGCATATATGGAGATGGCGTATCAAATGGATATATTAATAATGAAAATTTAACAAATAAATCTTTTATTACACTGCCTGAATTAAATTCTAAAATATACAAAAGTGGGGATATTGGTTATTTAACTTTTACAGGTGAAATCCAATATATAGACAGAGTAGATAATCAAATAAAATTAAGAGGACTTCGTATAGAGTTGTCAGAAATAAAGAATGTACTATTAAGCTATCCTGATATATCTTCTTGCCATATTATTGTAAAAAATAATGAATATATCTCTGCATTTGTTGTATCTCAGACTATATTAGATACAAGAGATATTAGAAATTATTTGAAGAGCAAATTACCTTTATATATGGTTCCACGATACATCACTCAAATAGAATCTATGCCAATTAATACAAACGGCAAAATTGATTCTAAGGCTTTGTTAAATTATCCAGAAAACATTGTTATAAATAATTATACTAAGCCAGAAACCGAAAAAGAAAAGCTTTTCTGTAATATATGGGAAGAATTATTACATACCAAAGTTGGAACTACAGATGATGTATTTGAACTAGGTGCAGATTCTTTACTCGCAATAAACTTTAAAACAATACTTACTAAATATAATATTAATGTATTATATTCTGATATTTTTAAATATCCTAAAATAAAGGACTTATGCAATATAGCCCAATATATTAACAATAAAGATATTATTACAAATTATGATTATAGTAAAATAAACTTACTTCTTTCAAGTAATGATATAAAAATATGTAATAATTATATAACATCATCTAATAATAATGTATTACTATTAGGTGCTAATGGGTTTGTAGGAATGCATGTATTATATTCTTTTATAAAAAATGATACAGGAAAAATCTTTTGTTTAATAAGAAATAAAAATAATGTATCTGCTAATAAGAGATTTATTGATACTTTACACTTCTATTTTGGAACAGAACTTGATAAATATATAGGTCATAGAATTTTTGTAATATGCGGAAATATATTAAAAGATAATTTTGCTCTGTCTGATAATGAACTTAATATAATAAATAATAACATACAGATTGTTATTAATACCGCTTCTACTGTAAAACACTATGGAAAAGAAGAAATGTTCGAAGAAATTAATATTGGTTCTGTAAAAAATATTGTTAAATACTGTATGAATAATAATAAAAAATTAATACATATTTCATCTTTAAGTGTATCAGGAAATGATGCTTTAGAAGGAAATCATAATTTATCTTTTGCATATTCTTTCTCAGAAAAGAATTTATACTCTGGGCAATTAATCGATAATTTATATGTTAAAAGTAAATTCCTTTCCGAAAGATACATTTTAGAAAATATACCTTCAGGGCTTGATGCACAAATATATAGACTTGGCAATATAACTAATAGATATTCTGACGGAAAATTTCAAATCAATCCAAACACAAATGCATTTGTAAACAAAATTAAATCAATAATAAAGCTAAAAAATGCACCTAAGTCATTACTAGATACTTACATAGAATTTACACCTGTTGATTCATGTGCAGATGCAATAATAAAACTTATGCAAAACAAATGTAATAGTGCTACAATTTTTCATGTTTATGACAATAATCATATAACAATATCAGATTTTATAAATATACTAAATGAAATCGGAACAAAGATAACTATTGTTGATGATAAGCAATTTGAAAATATAATAGATGAAAAAATAAATGAAAATTCACAATTAGTTCACTCTATTATTAATGATTTTAGTGATAAGAAACTTTCTTATAAATCAAATGTAAGTATAACTTCAGAATTTTCACGAATTTTTCTTAAAATGATTGGATTTACCTGGCCAAATATTGACAAAACATATATAATAAAGTATATGAAATATTTTTATGATATAAACTTTTTCTAGGAGGATTACAAATGACAAATTTACATTTTTTAATAGCATTATTAATATCAGATTTTTTAACAATAATTTTAGCTTTTGCTTTAAGGAAAGAGCGCAAAAAACAAATAGCCAAATGTTTTTATATAATACTTATTTTAATGTTTATATGGACGATGAGTTTAACCTTTCAAATTCTTTTGCAAAATAGTAGTATTCCACCTGTCTTTTTTGAAGGGCTAGCTTCCTTTGGCGCAGAATTTACTTCACTTGCATTTCTAGCCTTGGGAATTATTTTTGCAAAATCAAAAATTAAATTAAATAAAAAACATTTATTATTATTAATAATACCAGTTATATCAATTATATTAATGTTAACAAATAATTATCATCATTTATACTATGTAAAATATTCTACTAATTTAAATTCAACTATTTATGGTCCGTATATGACCATCCATAGTATATATTCTTATTTATTATTTGGCATAACAATCATATTATTACTAAGATACTCTATTAAAAATGCTGGATTCTTTTCAAAACAAGCACTATTAATAATTACTGGTACACTTATACCTATTGTTGCAAATGTTATAGGATACCTAGGAATTATCCCTATGACTGTATATATAACACCAATTTGTTTTTCATTTACAATACTTTTCTTTGCACTTGCTATATTTAAATTTAAGTTTTTAAGTGTAACACCAATTGCAATGCAAAGAATCGTTGATAGAATATCTGATAGTTTTTTAGTATTAAATGAAGATAATGTTATTACTGATTTTAATGATACATTTATCAAAACATTTAATTTATCTTCAAATAGTGTAAGAAATCAAAACTTTATAAAATTCATTCAAAGTAATCAAATAGAAAAGATTGATATACCTTCTATAAAAGAAACTTTAAAAAAATGTAAAACTACAACAGATACATATATATTTGCAAGAGACTTTAAAATCAAAGATAAATATTTTAATATTGAAATAAATGGAATCTACTCTAAAAATAGCTTTCTTGGTACTATAATTCTTCTAAAAGATGTAACTCAACATGTTTTAGATATGCAAACAATTGAAGATAATCAAAGCATTATTATGGAACAAGAACGTTTAGCATCACTTGGACAGATGATTGGTGGAATTGCACACAACTTAAAAACTCCAATAATGTCAATATCAGGTGCTTTAGAAGGCTTAACAGATTTAATAACAGAATATAATAACTCTATAGAAGATAGTGAAGTTACTCCTGAGGATCATCATGAAATTGCTTCTGATATGACAAACTGGATCAATAAAATAAAAACTCATTTATCATATATGTCTGATGTAATTTCCGCAATAAAAGGACAAGCTGTAAGCTCTAATGGAACTCAAATTGCAGATTTTACAGTAGATGAATTAATTAAACAAGTTCAAATATTAATGAAACATGAATTAAGCAATTCTTTAACAAATTTGAATATTTCAATAAATATTGATCCTAATTTTGTTTTACGTGGTAATATTAACAGCTTAATACAAGTAATTAATAATATGATTTCTAACTCTATCCAAGCGTACGGTGGAAAACAACAAGAAAATATTTATTTAAATATTTATAAAAAAGATAATAATATTATAATTTCAATAAAAGATTATGCAGGAGGATTACCTGAAGAAGTTAAAGATAAACTATTTAAAGAAATGATAACTACTAAAGGAAAAAATGGAACAGGCCTTGGCTTATTTATGTCTCACTCAAATATTAAAGCTCATTTTAATGGAAATATTACTTTTGAATCAGAAGCGGGAAAAGGAACAGTATTTAATATAATACTTCCTGTGTAGTGGAAATTTCCAAGTCCCAATTTCTAACATTTTTTCTTAAAATATAATAATGATATTTTTAAATAATTCACCCCATTATTCACACGAATAATGGGGTGGGAAGACCTAATAATTCCATGTTTTACAAACAAATCTACCATGAATTATAATATATACTTTTCAATAAATTTTGCAACACCATCATCATCATTAGTAGAAGTAATATAAGTAGCAATTCTTTTTAATTCTTGTGCTCCATTTTCCATAGCAACGCTTATTTTGCATGATTCAAACATTGGAGAATCATTCATTTGGTCACCAAAACAAATTGCATTTTCTTTATTTAAATGTAAATATTCTAACAATCTATTTATTGCAATTCCTTTATTGTTATTTTTATTAACAATATCAAGCTCATATCCTTGTTCGTTTATTTCTGTATTATTAAATATTTGATGTCCAAAATTTTTCACCTCTATTTCATTATGGCTAAGAGCTATATCTTTTAATTGTTGTATGGAACTGTTAAGATATGAATCCGCAACAATTTGAGTTATATTTTCATCTATTTGCTTTATGTTTGTAATAATCACGCCATCTTTTTTTGAATATATACTTTTAAACCTTTTATATGTTCCATTAAATGTAATATTAATATTATTTGATATAGAATAATTCCATAATTCATTTATTATGTCTGAAGATATGCTGCTTTCATATATTTTTTTATTTTTTTTATAGTCAAAAATCATAGAACCATTACTAGAAATTACTATTGGGCTTGCACATATATCTTGACTTTTTTTTATCATATCTGAATTTGACCTACCAGAACATATTACAACATATATGTCATTATCTGCTGTTTTTTTTATAATATCTCTTGTAAACTGGGTAAATTGCCCATTATTATTTAATAACGTACCATCTAAATCTATAAAAATAATTTTTATATTATCTAACATAAATACCTCCGTAATTTTTTTGTATTATATAAAATAATTTAAAAACCTGTCAATACATATTTTAAATCAAAATATAAGTTTTTTTCATTTATTACTTACCTTTTTGCCATTAGGGACGGAGCTTTTTGGCAATTTTTTTGTTTTTTACTTGCTTTTGTGTGGTTTAAATAATATAATGAAGAAAAATGTAAACGAGGAGGTACTTTTATGAGAAAGAGAGTACAAAATGGTTCTGCTAATGGTTATAAAATAATGATAGTAGATGATGAAACAGGAATCATTGACTCTTTATCAGTATTCTTAAAAAAATCAGGATATGAGTTAACTGGTGTAACTGACCCTCTTGAAGCAATTGAACTTGTAAAAAAAGAACATTTCGATTTAATGCTCCTTGACTTCTTAATGACACCAATACATGGTGATAAAGTTGTAGAAGAAATTCGTAAGTTTAATAAAGAGTTATATATTTTACTATTAACAGGACATAAAGATTTAGCTCCTCCACTAGAAACTATAAAAAGATTAGATATTCAAGGCTATTGTGAAAAAAGTGATAAATTTGACCAAATTCTTCTTTTGGTGGAATCTGGTATTAAAGCAGTTTCTCAAATGAATTTAATTAAAGATATTAATGAAGAATTAAAAGAAACAAATGAAAAATTAGAACAAGCATATATGGAAAGTATAGAAACCCTAAGATATACAGTTGAAGCAAAAGATCCTTATACAAGAGGCCACTCTGATAGAGTTGCTGAATATTCTGTTTTAATTGGTAAATACCTAGGTCTTTCAGAAGAAGATTTAAGAACTCTTCGAATAGGTGGATTATTTCATGATATTGGAAAAATAGGAATACCAGATAGCATTTTATTAAAACCTGGCAAATTAACAGATGATGAATATTCAGAAATAAAAAATCATCCTGCAATTGGAACTCATATATTATCTAACGCAACGATTTTTAAAGATATTTTACCTATAGTAAAACATCATCATGAAAGATATGATGGATTTGGTTACCCTGGTAAATTAAAAGGTGAAAATATACCATATTTTGCTAGAATTGCTGCTCTTGCTGATACATTTGATGCAATGACATCAAAAAGAAGTTATCGTGATTCATTGCCATTAGATGTTGTAATAGCAGAAATAGAAAAAAATAAAGGAACACAGTTTGATCCAAAACTTGCAGACGTATTTTTAGATATTTTAAATAATCATTATAATGAAATTGATGAAATAAAACAAAAATATATAGCATAAATTAAAAATTTATGCTATTATTTTTGTTAATGAATAACTAGGAGGTTTTATTTATGATAAAAAATGAATATAAAATGCAAGCAAAAGTACTCCTTTCTGGACACTGGTCTAAATGTATAATTGTTACTTTGCTTAGCTTTGTATATATTTTTATTTCTATATTGTTAGTGGATATAATAGCTTCATTATTTTATAACAATATAATAACTGGTATATTACTGTTTTTAGATGCGTTTATTATATTACCTGTTCTGTATAGTGCAACTATTTGTATAAAAAATATAAATACTCAACAAGATAAATTTAGCTATTCTGATTTTACAAAAATATCTATAACAAATGCAAAAAGAGTCCTTAAAGTAGGTGGATTATTGTTCTTAGAAACTTTACCAGTTATTTTGCTTTTTGTTTTATCTATTTCTCTTTTAATTTGGTCTGTTTTTCAAACAACTTATATATATGTATTATCAGGAATAATTTCATCTAACTTAATAATTATAGCTATTGTTAGTTTTATACTAACAGTAATATTTTCAAATATATTAATAAAAAAATGGATTTTACATTTAATTTCTTCTTTTGTTATGGATGAAGAAAAAGATTTAAAGATGATGGAAGTAATTACAAAATCTAAATTATATCTTAAAAATAATAAAAAGAAATTTATGCAGCTTAGCTCATCTTTTGGCTTATGGAATTCGTTATCAATATTTACTTTAGGTATTGGTTATATATTTTTAATTCCATATATGAAACTATCTTTCTATCTTGCATATAAATCTCTAGATAATAAATAGAACACATGTATACATCATGTGTTCTATTTATTATCTAAACTATTCTATTTCTAAATATTCGTTATATGTACATTCTCTATCAACTATTTTATCTTCTTTTAAATCAATGATCCTATTTGCAACAGTTTGAGTTAATTGGTGATCATGCGATGTAAATATCATATTTCCTTTAAACTTTTGCATTCCTTCATTAAGTGCAGTAATACTTTCCATATCTAAATGATTAGTTGGTTCATCAAACATTAAAAAGTTTGCACCAGACAACATCATTTTAGAAAGTACACACCTTACTTTTTCTCCACCAGATAAAACTGCAATATTTTTTAGTGCTTCCTCTCCAGAAAATAACATTCTACCTAAAAATCCTCTCACATATGTTTCGTCTGGATCTTTAGAATACTGTCTTAACCACTCAACTAAATTCATATCATTCTCAAAAAGATAATTATTATCCTTAGGAAAATATGAGTTTGAAATTGTTTGTCCCCAAATTATTTCTCCTGAGTCCGCTTCTAACTCTCCTGATATAATTTGAAATAATGCAGTTTTTGCAAGCTCATTATCTGATAATAAAGCAATCTTATCTCCAGGCTTTACAGTAAAAGAAATATTGTTTAATATCTTTTGACCATCTATTTGTTTAGATATATTTTTTATAGTTAATATATCTTTACCAGGCTCTCTATCTGGTTTAAAGTCAATATATGGATATTTTCTATTAGATGGTTTAATTTCATCTAATTGAATTTTCTCTAAAGATTTTTTTCTTGAAGTTGCTTGTTTTGATTTTGAAGCATTAGCACTAAACCTTGCAATAAAGTCTTGTAATTCTTTTATTTTTTCTTCTTTCTTTTTGTTAGCATCTTTCATTTGTTTTAATGCAAGCTGACTTGATTCATACCAAAAGTCATAGTTTCCTGGATATACTTTTATTTTTCCAAAATCTACATCAGCTATATATGTACATACTTTATTTAAAAAATATCTATCATGTGAAACTACTATAACTGTATTTTCAAAATTAATTAAAAATTCTTGTAGCCAATTTATACTTTTTAAATCCAAATCGTTTGTTGGCTCGTCTAGTAATAAAACATCTGGATTACCAAAAAGTGCTTGAGCAAGAAGCACCTTAACCTTATCTTTTGCTTCAATCTCTTTCATATACTTATCATGCATGTTAGCTGAAATTCCTAAATCATTTAATAATATTGCTGCATCTGATTCTGCATTCCATCCATCCAGTTCTGCAAATCTTTCTTCAAGTTTTGCAGCTTTCATTCCATCTTCTTCAGAAAAATCAGGTTTTGAATATATCGCTTCCTTTTCTTTCATTATATTATATAATTCCACATTTCCCATAATAACTGTATCTAAAACTTTATATTCCTCAAAAGCAAAGTGATCTTGTTTTAAAACTGATATTCTTTCTCCTTTTTCTATTGAAACTTCACCTTTACTTGGTTCAAACTCTCCAGATAATACTTTTAAAAATGTAGATTTTCCTGCTCCATTTGCTCCAATAATTCCATAACAATTACCTTTTGTAAATTTAATATTTACATCCTCAAATAGAACTCGTTTACCAAATCTAATTGTAACACCATTTGTAACTAACATTTACTTCTCTCCTTATTTTTTATTGCTCCATGTATTATACCACAATTTTTGATTTTTAGGAACTATTTAATATAAAGAATTTCTGTATTTAATTTATTTAACATTAAATTATATATTAAAAAATTCCTTTCATATGAAACTAAGAAAATACTGTAACCATTTCTAGTTACAGTATTTTCCAAGAAAAAAATGCTATTTAGGGCGGACTCTTCATACGTACCCAAGTACGCCCAGTTTGTTATTTTTCTTCTTCTTTATTTTTTTCTCTTTTAGCTATTATTATGAATATTACTGTTAAAACTGCTATTATTCCTGCAATGGCAAGTAGTGTTTGCTGCATTGTCCATTTATTTGCTCTTGTTTTTGCTTCTTCATATGTATAT
>CAMYVO010000016.1 GCA_947302485.1 uncultured Clostridium sp.
TAAAAGAATTTAAAGAAGATAAAGTAAATTTATGTGTTTTAGATATTAATGGAGTGCGTAGTTTATCACAAAATCCAAATTTTGATTGTGTTTTTATAAAAGTTGAAGTTGGAGCCTCAACAAGATTACATAGAATGTTACAAAGAGTAGAAAAAGATAATTCAGATAAAGTTATTGCTGAAGTGTGTAGAAGATTTTATAAAGATTATAAAGATTTTACTTTATTCAAAGAAGACGTAGAATATATGAATAACAATTTAACAGATAATTTATATGTTTATTTTAATACAAGAGATACTGATTATGGTTTTCATAATTTGTTGAATATAGACCATCTTCAAGAGTTCGTAGGTCTAAAATAGAAAAATATATATAAATAAAAATCATATATAATGATACCTTTAATATAATTAAATAACTAAGGAGGTCATTTATGACAGAAATAATCAAAAGAGATGGTAGAAAAGTAGGCTTTAATAAACAAAAAATTGAGAAAGCAGTACTTAAAGCTTTTATCGCTGTAGATGGAGAAATCTCAGACTATGCTGAAGAAAAGGCTTCTAACATCGCAGAACATGTAGCAACTGCCGCATTGAAAAAAGACTTAACTATTGATGATATTCAAAATCTAGTAGAAAAAGGTCTTATGGCTACTAAAAGAAAAGATGTGGCTAGAGCGTATATCTTATATCGTAATGAAAGAGATAAAGCTCGAAAAAATACAATTGATGATACCGTTCATGAGTTGTTAGATGGTAGTAGCGAGTATTGGAATAATGAAAATTCTAATAAAAATGCAAAAGTGGTTACAACACAAAGAGACTATTTAGCAGGTATATTAAGTACAGATTTAACTCGTAGATTTTTACTACCAGACGAAATAGTAACTGCTCACGATGAAGGAATTATTCATTTTCATGACGCTGACTATTTTGCACAAACTGCGTTAAATAATTGTTGTTTAGTAAACTTAGACGATATGTTACAAAATGGCACAGTTATAAATGATGTTTTAATTGAAAAACCTCATAGACTATTAACTGCTGCTACAATAGCAACACAAATTATTTTAGGTGTTAGTAGTTCACAATATGGTGGGACAACAGTTACTTTAACACATTTAGCGCCATTTGTAAGAGATAGTTATAATTTATATTTAGAAAAATATAAAACATATGGTCTTACAACAGAAGATTGTGTAGCTCTTGCTATAACAGACACTAAAAAAGAAATTAAAGACGCAGTACAAACATTTAATTATCAAGTTAACAGTATGACAAATACTAATGGTCAATCACCATTTTTAAGTGTTTGTATGTATCTTGGAGAAACAGAAGAATATAAAGAAGAATTATCTTGGCTAATTGAAGAATTTTTAAAACAAAGAATACAAGGCTTTAAAAATGAACAAGGAATATGGATTACTCCTGCGTTCCCAAAACTTCTTTATGTATTAGAAGAAGATAATATTACAAAAGATAGTCCTTATTGGTATTTAACTGAACTTGCAGCAAAATGCACAGCAAAAAGAATGGTTCCTGACTATATATCAGAAAAAATGATGAAACAATTAAAATTAAGACCTAATGAAACAATAGGAGATTGTTATCCTTGTATGGGTTGTAGATCTTTCCTTACTCCAGACCGCACAACATATAATGTAGCAAAAGCAAACAATTATAAAGAAGGTCAAGGAAAATATTATGGTCGTTTTAATGGTGGAGTTGTAACAATTAATCTTGCTGATGTAGCTCTTTCCGCACAAGGAGATTACAATAAATTTTGGGAATTATTCGATGAACGAACGGAGTTATGTCATAAAGCATTACAAATTAGATATAAAAGATTAAGTCAAATTACATCAGATGCGGCACCACTTCTATGGCAGCATGGTGCTTTCGCTAGATTAGATAAAGGAGAAAGTGTTAAGCCATTGTTAGAAGGTGGGTATGCAACATTTAGTCTAGGTTATGCCGCACTTTATGAATGTGTAAAGGTGATGACAGGTGAAAGCCATACACAAGAAAATGGTAAAAAATTTGGTTTAGAAGTAATGCAAAAATTAAATGATAAATGTAATGAATGGAAAGCAGCAGAAAATCTTGATTATAGTTTATATGGAACACCTATTGAAAGTGTAACTTATAAATTTGCTAAAAAATTACAAGAAAGATTTGGTATAATTGATGGAGTAACAGATAGAGATTATATTACAAACAGTTATCATGTTCCTGTTTTTGAAGAAATTGATGCTTTTAGTAAACTTAAAAAAGAAAGTGAATTTCAAGCATTGAGCCCAGGTGGTGCGATTAGCTATGTAGAAGTACCAGATCTACAAAATAATATTGAAGCCGTGCTTGAAGTTATTAAATATATTTATGACAACATTATGTATGCAGAATTAAACACTAAATCTGACTATTGTCAAGAATGTGGTTATGACGGAGAAATTGGTATAGTAAAAGAAAATGATAAATTAGTTTGGAAGTGTCCACAATGCGGCAATACTAATCAAGATACAATGAATATTGCAAGAAGAACTTGCGGATATATTGGAACAAACTATTGGAATCAAGGCAGAACTCAAGAAATTAGAGAAAGAGTTCTACATTTATAAGAGGTGTTGATATGAGTAATAATCAAGTTGATAATTTAGTAGCTTTGTTAGATGGTTATGCAGAAGAAGGTGGACATCATCTTAATGTAAATGTATTAGAAAAAGAGACTTTAATAGATGCGCAAAAGCATCCAGAAAAGTATCCACAACTTACAATTAGAGTCTCTGGATATGCAGTTAATTTTATTAAATTAACTAAAGAACAACAAGATGATGTTATATCAAGAACCTTTCATAAATCACTTTGACAAAAAGAAAAAATTTTGATATAATAAAGTAAAGATATGAAAGGAGATAG
Organism: uncultured Clostridium sp.; assembly: GCA_947302485.1. GTDB lineage: Bacteria > Bacillota > Clostridia > TANB77 > CAG-508 > CAMYVO01. Next base: position 2,916 of record CAMYVO010000016.1, read on the forward strand.
TTTATGGCAGAAGTTTCAATGGGGACTGTTTATGATATGAATAAAACAGCTTCAGAAAAAGAAGAGCTTTTAAACAAGCCAGCGCTTGGCACTAGATTAAAAAGAATTGAAAAGTTTATTAAAGAAACAAATGATACATATTTTATGTTATTAAATAAAGAAACTGCAAATTACACTTTATTTAATATACAAAATAAAGATAGAGTTGATTTCGCAATAAGCGAATTAAAAGAATGTTTAATTAATAGAGGAGATATTGTATCTATTGATTTAACAGAAGATAAAAATGCCTATGAAATATGGTTAAGAAATGAAGATGGTGATATAGCTTATTTCTTCTTTCCATATGATTTAGGAGTTATAGAGGTGATATAATGGAAAATAAAATTTATGGAGTATTTCAACCTTTTGACACACAACAAAGTTTTTATGCAGTTGTAAATGATGAAGTGCAAGAAGTATTTTTAAGCACTCAAGATTTTGCAACAGAATTGATTGGAAAATGTAAAGAACTTTCAATTAAAAATGTTGAAATTGTAGGTTCTAAAAATTTTAATCAAGGTATTAAAAAACAAGTCCAAAAGAAAGAAATGGAAAAGTATAACAAAAATGAATTAAATATTATTTTAAAGTAGAGGTATAATTATGTCAAAATATTTATTAAAAACAGTAGAAACTTATAGAGTAGATTCAGAAGAAGAAGCTGACGCACTAATTGCTGAAGCAAAAGAAGACTCTGTTTACGCTTTAGAGAAATTCAGTAGTCAATATAAAACACGCAAATCAAAAGGCGAAATTATAGATGATTATTATAAAGTTATTTTAACAAAAAGCTTTACATCAGAAAAAGAGCCTGATGCGCAATGCTCTATAACTTATTCTGATAGTGTATTTTAAGGAGGAACAAATATGTTATTACAAAATGTACAAGTGTTAGGATATGAGTCTTGTAAAGCGGGCGTTGGTGTAAAAAAATTAACTGACACAGCAAAGTTGCCTGAAAGAGGCTCTCAAGCCGCAGGTGGATATGACTTATATGCTGATATACAAGAAAATATAATTATTCCAGCACATGAAACAGTAAAAATTGGTACAGGACTTGCAATGTCTTTACCAGAAGATACAGTAGGTTTAATTTTTGCTCGTAGTGGTTTAGCAACAAAACAAGGTCTAAGACCTGCTAATTGTGTAGGTGTATGCGACCCAGATTACACTGGAGAATATATCGTTGCATTACACAATGATACAGATGAACCACAAGAAATTGAAAAAGGAGATAGGATTGCTCAATTAATTGTAATGCCATTCTACCCTATTGAATTTCAAGAAGTTGATGAATTAGAGCCTACTGAACGTGGTGATGGTGGTTTTGGAAGTACAGATGAACAACCTCAATAAAAAATTAAATAAGGGGATGATAGTGTAATGAATAGATTATGTACAATAGCGCTATCATTAGCGCTATTTATTTCGGGATGTTTCGTCAATATAAATGTATTGGCAGACGAAACAAATATAGAATATAAAAACCCAGCCACGGTAGATGGAATTACTACTTGGGATTGTGTATGGTTTGGACACTATCCACGAACTCAAAATAGTGATGGAAGTTGGAATAATGATAGAATAAAATGGCGAGTAATTAACGCAGATAATAATGAATTATTTTTAATTACAGATGAAAGTATAGATAGAAAAAGATTTAATGAGACAAATGCTAAAATAAATTGGAGTAATTGTACTTTAAGAAGTTGGCTAAATGCATATGATGGTTCTTATAATAAGGCTAATATAAACTATACTAATAACGGTTTTCTAAAGATAGCTTTCACAGATGCAGAAAGAGCCGATATAAAAACAGAAAGTATTGATTACGACCCTGATAAAACAAAAACAGTTGATGATAAAATTTATTGTTTAAGTAAGGATGAGGCTATTGATTTAAAATATGCTTTTCCTAAAAACTCAAACTTAACAAGCGTAATAAGACGTGCAAATTGTACTGCTTGGTGTAGAAAAGATGGTATTATTTTTCACGATACTAAAGTACTTTGTGAAGATGCTACTTTATATGGACCTAATAATACTAACCCAGCAAGAAGAAGTGTAGAACCTTCTAATCATCAATATGCTTCAATTTGGTGGTTAAGAACAATGATGAATAATACATCGGAAAACACTTCTGCAAATCGTGTTGATTTCCCTGGAGATGCTAATCAAAATAAAAAATGTTCAGAAGACAACGCATGTGTTAGACCTGCTTTAAGAATATCAGCAGACTCAGACGAGATTGAGTACGCAGGTACAATTAATACAAATAATGAGACATCAGAAGGAACTTACACTGTTACTATTGATAATAAAATAGTAGCAGAGGTAGAAAAAGGAAGAAAATATACTTTCCCTTCACAATATCTAGGATATATAAATACTGAAGATAATAATAAAGTATATAAACCTAGTGGTAGTATGATTGTTTCAAAAAATGTAAGTTTTACATCAATTCAAACAGTATCTGTTACTGCAAAAAATGGTGCAAGTATTAGATTTAATAAGCAATCGCCAGGCATTGCTTTTACAGGATATGTCTTAATAAATAATGGACAGCCTATATTATCAGAAGGTTTTACTTATGGAATGATAATTACACCTTATGATTACTTTGTTGAACAGTTTGATGAAGAATTAACTTTAGAAAAAGCAGCTTTAGGAAATGCTTATTCAGTTATTTTCGCAAAAGAAAAAGACTGGAATAACTTATCAACAGGTACAATGAAAGGTGGAATAATTAATCTTAGACAGTTTAATTTTACTAGAGATTTTATTTTTAGACCTTATATGACTATTCATTATGTTAATGGCACTGATAGAACATTTTATGCAGAAAATCGTCCTGAAACTAGAAATGCGGCTCAGGTTGTTACTGCTATGAAACAATCTACAGCTTATTGGAATTCATTAACTGATGAACAAAAAGATGCCGCAAACTACTATTTACAATAAGAAAGGAGTATATAATAATGAAAAAAGAATATAAAAAACCAAATATTTTTAACATACAATTAAATACTTTTGACATTATTGTAACTAGTGGAGGTATGAATGATGAAACCGCTGTGCCTATTGGTATTGATGATGAAATTCCAGGCGGAAATGAATGGAGTTTAGATTTTTAAATAAAAAATAAATGCGAGGTTATTAATTTAACCTCGCTCTTTTTTTTGTCTTTTTTAGATATTGACTTTTATAAAATTTTGTGATATAATAAAGATAAGATTAAAGGAAGGAAATAATATCAAATGATTTTAGGGTTAGATGCTAGTACTAAAAGTACTGGATATGGTATCTTTCACGAAGAAACAAAAAGACTCATTGCTTCAGGGTGTATTACTGCGGATGGAGCTGATATGATTGGAAGAATAAATAAAATAGTGAAAGATATAAAAGAAAGAATTTTAGAAAAATATCAAGTAAATGAGTTAATTTTGGAAGAAGTTATACCTAAAAATGGTTATATGAATAAAAATATAAAAACATATAAAGCACTTATGTATTTACAAGCAAAAATAATGTTTTTACTACATGACGAGTATCCATATATAAAAGTGATTTTTAAGTATCCGGGTGAATGGCGTAAAGAAGTTGGCATACATAGTGGACCAGTTAAAAGAGAAGAAATGAAAAAAAGAGATATAACCTATGTAAAGAATGTTTTTGGATTAGATGTAAATGATGATGAAGCAGATGGTATTTGTTTAGCATATAGTGCGTTGCAACAAAAAGGAGCATTTTAATTATAATGAGAAAGATAGAATTTGACACGGCATCTATAAAGACTTGTGCAAATATAGATATAAATACACGAGATCGTATTACTGCAAAAGAAACAACAATAGAAAAAATAAAAGAAAGTTGTAGAGTAGACATTTTTACTTTTGAGATATTAAGACCTGAAGATATAAAAGATTATCAAAAAGATAGAAACAATATAGAATTAAAAGATAATGAAACTTATTTTGAATTATATTATCAACCATACCCTCTAGTTCGCACTTGGTACGGAGCTAGAGCCGCATATAAATGTCATAAATGTGGTTATAATACTTATCATTTAATGGAGATTGATGAATATTCCGAATGTCCTAAATGCGGAAAAAGGGTTATAAAATAGCAAAAAAAAAAAAAAAAAAGAAGGAGTCTAATTAAAGACTCCTTTTTATTTTTACCAATTATATCCATAAACAACTAAATCACACCATGCACTTGTATGTATTAAAGGTCTATATGTTGTATCTCTGGTATGACTAACATAAGACCAATAAGTACCTTTATTTAACATTATAACTAATATATAAGCATCTCTTCCAGGAGATAAAGCACATGAATCACAATTAATAACAAATGGAAATCTTCCTCCACCATAATTCATAAATCCATTAATGGTTGCTTTTGAGAACATGCAGTTCTCTGGAAATAAACTATTTGATGGTTTTTCACTTGCATCCACTTTCCATTCAACAGAATGATCTAAAGTTAATTCCGAAACATAACACTCACGAGTACTATCATAAGTAAATGACAATAAAGAAGTGCCTAAAGGATACATTAATAAAGGTCTTTCATTGCATCTCCATGCTCCTTTTGATGTGTCTCCATGAGTATGTAATGGTCCTTGTGTAACAGAACTAAAATGAGCATCTATATGTTCTCCCCATATAGAACCTCTATTAGATTGCGAAGCAATACCTGAAGCAGGCTTTCTAATAGTCATTAAATTAGCATAATTATCTTTATCTCCACCACCAACAGCTAAAACACAAGAAGTGGATTCATTTTCTCCTAATCCTGCGTGCGTACCAATCATTACACAATCACTATGTCCTGCAGGAATTGTATTATAACTACCTAAAGCCACTGCATTTTCTGATTGAACTTTATTATTAAAACCTAGAGTAACGCCTCGATTAGCATCAATTGTATTATCTTCTCCTATTGCAGTTGCTCCATATACCTTATTTATAGTATTATGTACACCATGAGCGTGACAATAAGCACCAAAAATCGTATTATCTCGCCCTTCTGCATGAGAGCCTTGACCATTTATATAAGACTTCCAAGTCTCTGCATCTTTTTCTAATTTTATATCATTAGTTGTATCATTACCATAAACAATATTAGTTCCATCATGTATTATTTTTTGTTCATCACCTACAGTATTTCCTACTCCTTCTGCGTGTCCATATAAACTAAATACTTTTGTACCATCTCCTTCTGTATGACTAGCATATCCAGATGCCTTTGTTCCGTCTCCTTCTGCATGAGCCATATCATGAATCGCCCTAGTGCCACCGCCTTCAGCATGCGCATAATTTGCAGCAAACCCTTGTGCGGCAGTAAGATCTGAACCCGCAACAGTACTTTTTCCTTCTGCATGGCTAGCCCATCCATTAGCTAAACAATCAAAACCAAAAGCTTGTGAATTATAACCAGTTGCCAAACTACCTTGACCATAAGATATTGAAAAGCCTCCAGAACTAAGATCTTTGTACATTGTAGTAGACTCTAATACTGTATCATTACCATGTTGATTATTTATATAATCAACAATTTTATTTGGATCATTATTACGAATATATGGTTTAGCATATATTACACTATTTGCGGCATTAGCTAATGCATTTGGAACACTATTTTCTAACAATTGGTTTGCAAAAGGGTCTGTAGCTTTTGCAGAAAAATCAACATTTTCTGCTTTTGAGCCTAAATCAAACTCATCGACAAAAGTAGTGGTATCATCACGCTTAATTTTTACATTAATTTTTTTAATTGCATCCAAAATTTTTACCCTCCTTTTATTGTTTTTTTAACACACAATTTACATAAGTTTTTGATTGTGCATGTTTAAAATAAATTTTTGTAGCATTAACATTATTTAATTCTAATGTTTTAGAATCAGGATTAATACAGAAATCTGTTGAAAATATTTCATTGTTTTTATTTTGTTGATCAATTGTTACAATATTTGCATCCACATCTTGAATCTGTATTAATTCTGGAATTTGTTTATCTTCAATTCTAGTTATTTTATAAATAATATCTTTGTGTTCATCATTAACTTTAGAAAAATCTTTTGCATATATTGCTATTGGTTGTGCAGCATTTATAAAAATTCCCTCAAATTCTTTATTATAAATATCAGTATTTTTTATTTTTTGCACAACTGTTGTTTGTTGATTATCTTCAATTGATTGAAAATTATCTATATATAAATCTACATTTGACATTTCTGAAGGTTCTTTTGGAATTAATGTGTTTACCTTAAAATTATTTGATATAATACTACCATTTAATAATGATATTCTAATTGTATCAATATGTAAATGCTGATTATCAAGAGGAACATACTGTATGTTTATATCATTTTCATTATTAGCTCCTTGAAACAATAAATAAGTATTATATAAACCTATGTTAGAGTTATAACCTTCTATTTTTATATAATCAGGTATTTTTCCAACTTCTGATGTTGCAAAATATATACCATCATTGTCTATTCTTGAACCTGCATTGCCTAAACCAGTGTAAAAATCAATTTCATCGTATAAACTTACATCTATCCATATATCATTTAATGTGTCCATATCTATAGATTGATGATTAATATTATTACCGTTTTCATCATAGCCATACAATATTAATTGTACTAAATTTTGAGGATAGTCTGTTATTAAAATTTTATTAATATTACTAGTATCATATTTAATAGAATGTTGCAATGATGTTAACCCTAAGCTACCATGACCAAACTTACATAATTGTAAATTTTTAATATTAGTAATACATTGTTTATTATTTTCAAACTGTATATCAAAAACACTTGCATTAGATGTGTCGAAAGAAGCTAATGTAAGTTTTCTTTGTTCATTTTCCCATTCATAAGAACATTCTGCTCCATAATCTTCAATTATATTAACACTTGAATAATATTTATTTTCATTTGTTAAATTTTCTTCTTTCATTTCATCTATCTTAAATTTTGTTCTAAGGATTGAATTTTTATGAGCAAAAGGAGAAGGTAATAAACATATTTTTGAAATAGCTGAATCATTATAATTTTTTATACTATAATAATTATTATATACAGCACTTGCACTATATTTTAAATAACCTATTCCTTTATCTCTATCTTTAAAATCATATAAACCCCAAGGATATCCAGCAAAACTATCATTCAAATTTTTCTTTTCAACCATCATACCAAAATTAGTAGTTGTTGGGAAATAATTATCATATAAACAAGTAATTTCAAGCGTTGCTGGAGTTTCTGTAGCAGGTGTTATATAAAAGATATTAGCATAATCTAAACTTGTTAATTCAATTAACTCTCCTTCTTTTATTTTATGTTTTTTTGTTACATTATTTTTTGTTTCAACAATATAAAAATTAGCACTGTTATTTTTTATTTTATTAATATAAACATAATTAAAATCAAGAGATATAATATTTTTATCTTTTATTGGAACATATATATGAGTATCTGTTGCAGAATAAGTTTTATATATTTTTTTACCATTTTCTTTAGTTAATAAATATGGGTTGTAATTAAAAGACGGTGCAAAAAAACCTGTAGTAGATTCATTCCCTCCAGATCCTGTAAAAGGAATGTCAGCTTCTAATACAATTTCTTCATGACTATCATCAATAAATTTTTTTCCAATTATTTTTATCTTATAACTCTCTTGTGGACCTAAACTATTAACAAACATAGTTGTTAAAGGTTGTGTAAAAGTATAATTATCATCTATATATAATTGCCATCTTTTTAAAATAGAATTATAACCTATATCAAACTCTTCTTTAAATAAGTTATTTGAACTCAATTCATTATAAACAACAATTTTATAACTATTTAATTGATCTAATCTATCTTGCATTGCAGAAAATTGTAATGTAGGAACATGAGTATTTATATTATCAATAATAGCACATGATAATGAAAAATCAGATAAATTAAAATAATTATCTGTAGTTGTTTTTATATATTTTAAACCACTTTTTAATATATCATTTTCAGAAACAAACTCTAATATATTATTTGTCTCTACATCCATTAAAACCCCATCTAATAAATAAACATCTTCACTATACCTTCCTTGAATATCATTATGATAAATATATCCAACCCCAAATAAAGGATTTAAATAATCTTCAGTTAATCCTGTAACAGTATTAAAATTTGTTAACCTAAATAAATCATCTGCACTATTAGGTTCTTGATACTTCTGATAAAAAAAGAAATTATCATTTGTAAACTTTTGTTTTTTGAATGAATATGTAAAACGTTGATGATACGAATCATAATTAACAACATCTATTAATAGCCTTTCAGCATGTGAGCTAAAATAAGGATTAATCATTGTTTTTTCTGTTTGTATACAATTTCCATATTCATATTCATAGCGCTGTCCAGGAATATAATTAATGTAAAAATCTCCTATTAAATTATTATTTGTATGAGTATGAGTGATATAAAAAAGAGATTTTCTTACAATTATTTGTTTATTTTCATCATACTGGCTCCATACCTCTCCTTTATTCAATGGGTCTAGAATAACTCCATTGTCATTAAAATGTTCAACCACCCAATTTGCACCATCTAATAATTCTGGATGCGTTCTATTAACAGAGGCTTTTAAATAAATACTGTATACATCTGGACGATTAAAAAACATTAAAGAGGGAGTATGTCCTAATCCTTCTCTTTTGTCTCTTGTTTGTGTAAAACTTACTTGTCTCAAATAAGTATAATTACAATCAATAGGATTATAAAAATTATCTAAAAGTATATTTCCTGGAATACACTTACGATGATTAAGATTACCATTAGTATCTAAATCCTGTGGATGATGATATACATAACCAATCGTATAATGATAATCTGTATCATACTCTAAAAAATTATTACCTTTTATAAAATGATCGCCTGGCAAAGGATTACCCTGTGCATCTTTAGGCTCTTCAAAACAAATAGTTTCTTTATCTGTCATATCTAAAATAATTCTATAAGAATTATCATATACATATCCATCATATTGAGTTTGTTTACCTGCAGGGACATTAACTTTTAATGTTTTAAAAGGTTCTGTAAGCTTATTCATATCATTAACCTCTTTTATTGCAGGCACTATTTTTTCAACAATAAAATCAGTATTTTTAAAAGCTTCACGAAAATAATAAGTATTATGTATATAAATTTCTTGTTTAGTTGATGAAATATTGTCAATTTGAAATTGACTAAACAAAGGAGTTACAAAACTATCTACATAACCTAAACTATTATTTAAATTTTGTACATCTTCAAAAGAATCAAAATTTTGTGCGTCTTCAAAAGAATCAAAAAAAGTAAATCTACATTTTACATCTAAATTAGTTATATATTGTAATTGACCTCCTTGTTGTTGAGTTACAAAAGGAGTTGTTAAAATATCATTTAAAGGTAATCTTTGATGAGGTCCAAAACGCACTTCAAAAATATTAGATAATAATTGATTTTCTTTTTCTTCATCAAGTTCATTAATTAAATATGTACATCTAACATAATATATTTTTTTAACATCTGGATAATCCCATAAAAACTCTAATTCATTAGCTGATGTTATAAAAGTTCTTAAATTATCTAAACTCATATTTTAACCTCCTTATGTATATTTTAATGGTTGAGACTCAATTTGTATATCTTTAAAATGATAACCTTCTGGTGGAATAATTTCATTCATATCAGCCTCAACTTCAATAATTTCTATATTTTCGTCAATAAAATAAGTTTGAAAACCTGTTATTTTTATTTTAGATATCATACGATTATTAAGTATAATATCAAAATTTGTTATACCTCTTTCGTTTGTATTTAACTCTCCTAATAAAATATCTTCTGTATTATTAAAAGATAAATCATATACTTGAACATTATTTATAAAATTATTAAAAAGACATCTAATATGATTAATTTTATAAAACTTATGAAAATCAATAATAATATATGGATTAGTGTTTCTATTTGAAACTAAACTGCAATAACTATATAAATTATCATCTTTAATATTTTCAATAGGATATTGTGATAAACATTGAGAAGATTCTAATGTTATGTCTTGATGTAAAACTATATTTTGTGGTACAACATATTGTGTAAAACCTATATCCGCCATATTATTACCTCCTAATATTTATAATTTACTAAAGCTGTAATAAAATTATCAGAATTAAAATAATCAACAGTGTCATTCGGTATATAATCTAAATAAACAAATTTAGTAATTGACAAATTTAAATTTTCATCAATATTTAATACTCTATCATTCCCAACACAAAAAACATCTGAATTAATAAAAAATCGACACTCTCCTCTATTAACAGTTTCTATTGTCAAACCCAAAAATTCATCTATTGGATTTTCTTGTTCATCAACTAGTAAATCTATTTGATTTTGTAATTCATATAAATGAATATCTTTTAATTCCATAATTAATTCTTTAGAACTAGTATTACGATCTACTCTAAAAATAATAGTATCATAAAAAGAAGTGCTAGAATTATTAAAATTTTCAGGAGAGAAATATATACTATGTTCTTGTTGTGGTGAATTTGCAGGAATCATGTAATTTTTAATTACTAATTCTGTATTATTTGCACTATTATATAAAACTATATCAAAATTTTGACTGTATTTTTGATTTTTAAATGTAGTAAATGTTAATTTAAAAATTTTATCAAAATCTATTACATTAGCACTTTTTTCATCCCCTCTAATTTTTAATAATCCTTTTTGTGAATTTAATAATACACAAATATCAAAATAACTATAACCATTATCATCAACATATTCTTGATAATAATCATAATCTCTTAATATTGTTTCTTTAAAAACAATCTGTCCACTAAAACCATTATCTCCATCTGTTGTCCAGCAAGAACACTGCTCATTTCCTTCTGTTGGAGAAGTTCCAGTAAATTTTAATTGACCTGCTTTTGTTGCTGCCATTTTATCCTTTTCCCTCCTTACATTTTAGTTAACGCTCTTGAGCAAATAAGTGACATAGTACCCGTTCCATCAAGAGGTAAATCTATACTATCTATAACATAATCACCACTAACACCTGTTGAAGTATCTTGTAATCGTATTCTAGTATGCGGCTCAAGATAATATACAGGCATCATAGTAACTGTAACTTTTTCATTATAACAAGTTCCAGAATAAATAATATTCTTAGCTTGTTCATATGCGGAACATGCTGTTCCACCACCTTGTAATTTATTAAACTGACTGTGATATAAAACAACTGGGTCGTAACCTAATTCTGTTGCCCCTTTTATTTGCTCACATATATCATCATATGCTTGTTGTAAAAAAGCTCTTTGATTATCTGATAAATTACTTGTTTCTTCAGGTTCAGTGATTTTTTCAACCATATATTCTATTGAAAAATCTGTTAAAACCTTATCTTTATATGTTGTTTCTTTTTTTACTTCTTCACCTTCATCATTAGTTTCTGTAGTAGTTACAATATATTCAACCGTCTTATATCTATCAACTGTTTGACTATCTATATAACAATATGAAGGTAGGTCTCCTTCAAAAATACAATTAACACCTGTTTCAGTATATATACTAGAGCGTCTACCAATATTATCTATACTAAATTGTTTAATTTTATCAGAAGGGTTTAATATATCTAAATAATAAGTATTATGAGTTAAATCTAACTCATCTTTAAGTTCTAAAGTAATACCATCTATTTCAGTATCATCATCATTACCATCCCAATCACCTATTAAATTACTTCCTGCTCTAGGTGGAACAGCAATATCTACAATCTTAGGCCATTCATTTTTTAACTCTGCATAATAATAATTCTCATTAGAAGTTCCGTCTAATTCATTTAGTTTACCTGCAAGAAACATTGCTGAACGCCAATCATCTTCTGTATTATATACTACATATCTAACTTTATAACCTCTATCATTTACATATTGTACCTCAGGCATTGTATCAGTAACCTCTTTGCCCTCATCTGAATATGTTGTTGCTTTTATTACTCGAGTATATGGAATTTGATCTAATGCTATTTGAGCAGCTTCTTGTTCTTTATTATTTTCTGTAATATACATTTCGTAATAATCAAATGCAATTGTATTATTTTCACTTTGTTCAACATGCGTTTTTGTCCATTCTTTTGTTCCACTATCTCCATATTTTGCCCAATAAGTTTGTTCTAAAGGATCATCGGCATCAAAAACAAAAGAATATTTTCCAGACCCATTTAAAAATAAAATAAAATAATCTGCCCCATTCCAATAATAAACTTTATCAGGGTCTCTACTATTATCTGCATAATCTCTTCCTGCACAATAATAATAGCATCCTGTCATTCCTTCTTTTGGAAAATCATCTTTACTTACATAAGGAGTTTGTTCTCCTCCTGTATCTAATGCTGTTAAAGTGTTAGTATAATTACCTTCTGAAGTATCAGTTGAATCAGTATTACTATCTAAACTTACCATTTTACTATACATCCAATATCCTTGATAATATTTATGCATTTTTGGTATTGTGTCAATAGCAAGATGATATCTTATTGGCAACCCTGCTCCATTTTCTCCCCAAATCACAAAATCATTTTTTACTAAACTATATTGTGGGTCATTTGATATATCTATAATTAATGGAGAGTCTGTTAAATCATATAACGATGTATCTCTATATTGAGTTAAACTATAATCTACATCAATTTTATTTTTACTGTTTTGTAAACTTTGTAAAGTATTTAACATATCAGTAGATTGAGATGTATTTAAATAGTTTTTGATTTCTTGAAAAACAAAATTACCATTTCTATCATAAAAATATTCATAATTTTCTAATTTTTGAGCTATATCATCCAATGAATCTGTAATTGCACTACCCTTAGACGCAACAAAATCATTAGACGTATTTGGATATACTAAATCTGTTAATGTAAATCCTATATCTCCTTCAGCATTTAATAAAACAATATCTTCTGCATCAACTCCATCATCATATTTAAACGTAGTTGTTGTAGACGTTGTAGTAGATGTTGTAGTAGTTGTAGATACTGTAGAATTAGTATCAATTGTATTTTCTAGTTCATTTGCTTCTAAAGTTCCATAAGTAGTTGTATCAGGATCTTCAACCGGACCATCTTTCATTATAAAATAATCATACCATTTATCATCGATTTTCATTTGTTTTTTTCTTAACATTAAAAATTTTTTTGAACTATCATTAATAGAATTACTTATTTTTGCACTTGTTACAAAATTAGCAGCTTTCTTTTTTTCATTTCTAGTTTCATCATTTAAATAATATTTTTTTGGCAATCCATAATTTTTTAAATATCTTTTACCAACTTTTTCTTGAGTGTCTTCATAATCACAAAATAGAGAAAAACTATTTCCACCCCAAGTTTGACATAATCTAATATTCTCAGGCAAGTCTAATAAAATATTATTTAAATCTTCTCCTCCAAAATGATTAACTAATTCTCTAATTATTTGTTCAACTGGAACTTGTTCACCTGTTGATAAAACCATACGTCCAGTTGCAACATTTGTATAAATTTCTTGATTTTCATTACTTGTATCAATAGACTCTCCTTCTACGACCTCTGGTATATATGTTTCCATAGTATTTAATGTTACATCTGCTGGAATCGTTCCCCCATTTTCCCCATTTAATAAGCACATTTTATCATTTAATCCTAAACTAATATCTAATCCATCTAAACTATTAGAATAAGATACTGTACCTATATAAAATGTACCTAAAGGAAACCAAAAAATATCAATATCATTATATTGAGGAAAACGTTGTTGATATATATTTTTTATACCAATAGATAAAATCATTTTACGATTAATGCTTAATAAAGATTGAATATAAGCAAAATCTACTTGATTTTTAATATCAGCTGTTAAAGTTAAAGAACAACTTCTTCTTACTGTAGAACTTCCATCAATAGTTAAAGAAGATCCTTCTTTTGAACGTCCTATTAATTCTTCTTCAACTCTCCCTTGTTTATCTAAGGCTTCTAATTTTGTTAAAATAATCTTATATTTAATTTCATCTAAATGTTTTAAAAAAGTAGTATCATTTAAATAAGTTTCTTTTCTCATATTATGATACCTCCCTCTTTATTCGTAAATCATAAAGATAAGTTATTTTTAAATCAATAGGTACTTGTGCTATATTATTAACTACTTTATAAAATTTATTATCTATATAAATATAACTATTTATATTATTTATATCTAACACAGCATCTATTTTTTTCTCTTCTTTTAAATGCTGTCTAATAAAATTAATAATTTGTTGATTGCTATATTGTCCAGGGTCTAATTCAACAGTTAATACACCTTCGTCAAAATCAGTAGTACTAGTATAATCTAATTCAACATAATCATCATTATCAGGATATAAAAATGCTAATTCACTCTTTCCTACTAAATATAAAGTATTTCTTTTAGGGTTCTCTATATTAAAGAGTTGATCTTCACTTATATAAATATTCTCATCAATAGACGAATAATCATAAAAATATTTTGTTTGTCCTGGAGGAACATAAGATATTTTTATTCCTTTATAAGTTAACCCTTTTATAACTCTATCTTCATCATATAAATTAATTATACCATTATTATCAGTCATATATTGATATAATTTATCATCTTTATCAACACCAGTTAACTCATCTTTTAAATCAATTAAAACATCAGGAATATGTAAATCTCCTTTATAAGCTTGTATTAATAATTTTTGTAAATTTAAAACAGTACGTTTTTCTGTTTTACTATTAACCCCATATAAATAATTAATTTGTTTATAAATATCAGCATTAGTTTCATCAAAAGTTGTAAATAATTGACCTATACGAGTTTCAGTATCTTCTATATAACTTTTAGTATCATATAAAATAGTAGTTGTTTTTACCCCTAAATAATCAATTAAAATTTGATTAGTTTCATATAAACTTGTTGTTATTTCAAGCGATGTAATATAAACATTATTTAACGATAAAATAGGATTATTTTGTGTAATAATAAATTTTTTATTATTTATCATAACTTCTGCTAATACATTAGAGTTAAGTGTTAATGGAGTCGTCATTTTTGTTAAATCTATTTTTATTTTTGTTAAATAACTTAATTGAGTAACTTGATTATTTTTATTAAAATAATATTTATCTTGTATACCATTAAAAACATTAATATAATCAACATTATTATCAAAAGGTATATAATTAAACTGACCTAAAACTTTTTCTTCAATATAATTATCTTTATTATTTTGATTATATTTACTATCATATAACTGCCAATTTAATAAATCAATAATATTATAAAAACTATAATTATCAACAGTATTATCATCTAATTCTGTCATTGTAGCAGAAAAAGCATAAATAAAACCACCTAATGTATCTTTAGGAGTAAGAGAAACATCTGTTAAAACAACAATTTTACCACCTAAACTAGCATTTTTAAAAAATTTAGGCGTACCATTTGTAAGAAAATCCTCAGCTTGTTGTCTAAACATTTTTTCTATATTATAATCATTTTCTAAAGTTAATTGTTGTTCTTCTGCATAGTTTTCATACATTTGATATATTTCATTAAATTTAAATAATTTTTTTTTATTTTTAAAAACATTTTTATTTTCATGCATTTTTGTACGTTCAATATAAATATCTTTAAACATTTCTGTTAGACTATCTTGTAAATCTGCCGCATAAAAATTTAAATACATATCTCCAAGAATACTAATTGTACCCTCTATATTATAACTATCATATGATACTTTTCCACTACGATAAATAAAAGGATATTTAGAATTTAAAGTTTCTGTAATAGTGTCTTTTCGTGTTTTAGTAATAGAAGAAATATTTGTATCAAAACCTAATTTCAAAACATTATTTTTATCTACTAAAAAAGTAGAACCAGCATCAATTATTGCATATTCTGTATCTTCATATTCACGTTGTTTTTGTTTCTTATATTTGTGTAAAGACATAGAAGAAAAATTCACTTCTAAATTATTTAATATTTGTTTTTCTTTATCTATAAAAAACATACAATTTATATTATGACCACCATCAAGATTAAATTTTCTTTCTAAATTATATGTTTCATTTGCAAACAAATTTAATTCCTCTTGTAATAAAATAGTTTTTGTTGTATTATCAATAATTTTAAAATCAACTATACAATTATCTTTTGATATTAGAGAAGTCGCATAATTAAAATATCCTTTTTCTAAAATATCAATAGAACCAGAATCAAAAATACATTCTTGTATACTATCTTGTAAAAACTCATTACTAAAAACAGTATCAAAAGTATAATTTGTATTTTCTAATAAATTTGTATTGTCTAATATATAAGGATTACACTCTAACAGAGAAGTGTAAAAATTATTTTTATTTTTATGATATGTACCAATAATTTTTTCCGCTCTATTACCAATTAAATCTACTTCTTGGACACAATATTTATAAAAAATACCATTTTCAGCAGTCCAATCTGTCCATATATATTGTAAATATTTTGCTCCTGTTTGCTTATCTGTAACTAAATTACTTTTATTTATTTTTATAGTATGTATATCATCCCATAACATAAAATTACTTTCACTAGAACTTCTTCTAAAAACCAAATAAGCTGAAGGAATAGATAAATAACTTTGATTTAATGATAAACCAACATCAATACCACCCTTTTGCGAATTAGGATAAATAGATAATTGTACATTATTATCTTTCAAATTAGATGAAGAAATAGCATTATGTATATAAAAAGTTGTATAAACAGTTTGAGTAAATTTATTTTCTGTTTCATAAGTAAAAAATATTCTATATCTTTCTGCAGTAGA
>CAMYVO010000017.1 GCA_947302485.1 uncultured Clostridium sp.
TAAATTAAAAATAAATATTAAGTTAATAAATTAAAAATAAATATTAAGTTAATAAATTAAAAATAAATATTAAGTTAATAATAAAACATCTCAAGTATAAATACTTGAGATGTTTTAAAAAATAAATTAATAATTTATTTTTTCCCTTTGTATATTTGTATCAATATTTTCTTTTTTTAATGAATTTATTTCAGTATTTTGTAATTGCAGATTATCTTTAGCTACAGTCATTAATAATTTAATTCTATTTGTTTGATTTGTTTCACTTGCACCTGGATCATAATCAACAGGAGCAATGTTAGCATTTGGATATTTACTTCTTATTGTTTTAATAACACCTTTACCAACTACATGATTTGGAAGGCAAGCAAAAGGTTGAACACATACAATATTTGGAATGTCATTTTCAATATATTCAATCATTTCTGCTGTTAAAAACCAACCTTCACCAGTTTGATTTCCAATAGACAAAACATCTTTAACTTTATCTTCTAAATGCCATATATCGCAAGGTTGTAAATATCCTTTTTTAGAATTCTTTAATGCAATTCTTATATCTTTTTCTAATATATCAATTAATTTTATAGCCCATTTAAATATTTTAGCTTTTGCTTTATCAGTCTTTAATAATGAATTAAATGTAATTTTGTGAGTAGCCATAAATTTAACAAATCCCATAAAATCAGGTAAAATAACTTCTGCCCCTTCTTTTTCTAATAAATTTGCTACAAAGTTATTACCAAATGGATGATATTTTATTAATATTTCACCTACAATACCAACTTTTGGACGTTTTGCTGATGTATCTAATTCAATTTGTTCAAAATCATTTACTATTTCATAAATACTGTTTTTAAACTGTTTGTTATTTGATTTTTCTATTAATTTTTTACATTTATCAAGCCATTTGTTAAATAATTTTTCAGTTTCACCTTTAGTTATTTCGTAAGCTCTATTTTTGTAAAGCATTTTCTGTAATAAATCACCATAGATAACAGCTTTTAATAGTCTTTCTATTAAAGGAATTGTAAGTTTAAATCCAGGATTTTTCTCCATTCCAACAACATTAAATGAAATAACAGGGACATGTTCATATCCTGCGTCTTTTAATGCTTTACGAATAAATCCAATGTAGTTTGTTGCTCTACAACCACCACCAGTTTGAGACATTATGATTGCAGTTTTATTTGTATCAAATTCCCCACTTTCCAGTGCTTCGATAAATTGCCCAGTTGTTATTATAGAAGGATAACAAGCATCATTATTAACATATTTAAGCCCTGTCTCAACAGTGTGTGGCGTACAATCTTTTAATAATTTGACATTATATCCACATGTTTTAACTGCAGCTTCTATTAGTTCAAAATGAATAGGAGCCATTTGTGGCATTAATATAGTATAATCTTTTTTCATTTCTTTTGTAAAAGGTATTTTATTTACTTCATAATGTCCAAGATTGCATGAATCTTCTTTTCTTTTATCAAGTCTTTTATTCATACTAGCAAGTAAAGAACGAATACGTATGCGAACTGCACCTAAATTATTTATTTCATCTATTTTTATTAATGTATACATTTTTTCATAACTTGATAAAATTTCTTCAACCTGGTCAGTTGTAACAGCATCAACACCACAACCAAATGAATTTAATTGAATTAATTCTAAGTTGTCATGTTTACCTACAAATTCAGCTGCAGCATATAGTCTTGCATGGAACATCCATTGATCAACAACTCTCAAAGGTCTTTTGGCTTCAGTTTGACTTGAAATTGAATCTTCAGTTAATACACATAGACCTAAACTTGTAATTAATGTATCTATTCCATGGTTAACTTCAGGATCAACATGATAAGGTCTTCCAGCTAGTACAATTCCTTTTAAATTGTGTTTATTCATATAATTTAATATTTCTTCACCTTTATTATGAATATCATTACGTACTTTTTGATACTCTTCTTCAGCCTTTAATGCTGCTTCTTTTAATTCTTTTTTAGTAAAATTATATTTTTTAAATTCATCTAATTCTAAAATTCTAGAAACTAAACTATTTACTTCAAGAGGTAAGAAAGGATTAATAAATTTGATATCATCAGATTTTAATTCTTCTACATTATTTTTTAATACCTCTGAATAAGATATAACTATTGGACAGTTATAATGGTTATCTGCATCTTTATATTCCTTTCTAGAGTATGGAATACAAGGATAAAAAATTGTTTTGATTCCAGAGTTAATTAAGCTAATAATGTGTCCATGTGCAAGTTTTGCCGGATAGCATACAGATTCAGAAGGCATAGATTCTATACCTTTTTCATATGTCTTTCTGTTACTTTTTTCTGATAATATAACTCTAAATCCTAAGTTTGTGAGAAAAGTAAACCAGAAGGGATAATCTTCATACATGTTTAATACTCTTGGAATACCAATTGTTCCTCTAGAGGCTTTATTTTCAGGTAATGGTTCATATCCAAATATTCTATCAAATTTATATTTTATCATGTTTGGTAATTTAGCATTATCAGATACAATTCCAGCACCACGTTCACATCTATTTCCAGAAATATGTTTTTTACCATTGCTAAATTTATTTATTGTAAGAAGACAATGGTTTTCACATAAATTACATCTTGTATGTGTAATTTTTATATCTAAAGATTCTAATTCTTCTGTTTTTGATATACTTGAATAATATTCCATATCAAGATTTGCTTCATATTGTTCTTTTGCAAGTAAAGCTACACCAAAAGCACCCATAAGTCCAGAGATATCTGGACGAACTACATTTTTGCCAACAATTAATTCAAATGCTCTAAGAACTGCATCATTATAGAAAGTACCACCTTGTACTACAATATGGTCACCAAGTGTTTTGGTATCTCTTACTTTCATAACTTTTTGAATTGCATTTTTAATTACAGAATATGAAAGACCTGCTGATATATCTCCCACAGAATAACCTTCTTTTTGAGCTTGTTTAATTTTTGAATTCATAAATACAGTACATCTAGAACCTAAATCAACAGGTTTTCTTGATTTTAAAGCTTCTGATACGAAATCTTCTATATTTAGATTTAAACTTTTTGCAAAAGTTTCAATAAATGACCCACATCCAGAAGAACAAGCTTCATTTAGCATGATATTATCAATCACATCGTTTTTCATTTTTATGTATTTCATGTCTTGACCACCAATATCAACTATACTAGTTACTTTTGGTTCGAATTCTTTTGCAGCTCTATAATGTGCTATAGTTTCAATCTCATTTAAATCAACATTTAAAGCAGTTTGAATTAATTTTTCACCATAACCTGTTACACCACTATATCTAATTTTGGCTTCTTTTGGAAGTTCTTTATATAGTTTCTTTAACATTTTAATTATGCTTGCAAGAGGGTTTCCTTCATTACTACCATATAAAGAATATAAAAGATTTCCTTCATTATCAATTAAAACAAGCTTTGTAGTTGTTGATCCTGCATCTATTCCAATAAAACAATCACCATCAAAACCATTTAAATCTTTTTTATTTACTTTTGCTTGATCATGTCTTTCTTTAAATTCTTGGTATTCAATATCTGTTGTAAATAAAGGATTTAATGGAACTGTTGTAGCATCATGAGATGCTTTCAAAACTTCAATTTTGCTCATTAATTTAACTGATGAAATTGGTTTCATAGATACTGAATCTAAAGCAGCACCTTTAGCCACAAGAAGATGAGCTTCTGTTGGTATAATAATTTCATTTTCTTTTAAATCTAATGTTTCTATAAATCTTTGCCTTAATTCTGAAAGATAATTTAAAGGGCCTCCTAAAAATGCAACGTTTCCACGAATTGGCCTACCACACGCAAGCCCGCTAATTGTTTGATTTACAACTGCTTGAAAAACAGACGCGGCAATATCTTCTTTTGCTGCACCTTCATTTAATAAAGGTTGTATATCTGTCTTTGCGAAAACACCACAACGTGAAGCTATAGGATATATAGTTTCATTCTTTTTTGCAAGTTCATTTAAACCGCTTGTATCTGTATGAAGAAGTGATGCCATTTGGTCAATAAACGCTCCTGTACCTCCTGCACATGTTCCATTCATACGTTGTTCTATAAATTTATCAAAATATATTATTTTAGCATCTTCTCCACCAAGCTCAATTACAACATCTGTTTCTGGAATATATTTTTCTACAGCTCTTTTGCATGCTACTACCTCTTGAATAAAAGGTAAATCTAAAAATTTGGCTGTAGACATTGCACCAGATCCGGTTAAAGAAATTGTAAATGTGTTATCTGTATATTTATTTGCAAGTTCTGTTAAAACTTTACAAACAGTATTCTTTGTATCAGAAAAATGTCTTGTATATGATGTAAAGATTGTATCTAAATCCTCGTTCATAACAGCTACTTTTACTGTTGTTGAACCAACATCTAATCCTATATGAAGTAAGTTTCCCATAAATAATCTCCTTTTATAATTCAATCTCATTTATTAATATATTCTTCTTATTTAGATTAAATTAATAAAGTATTAATCCACCCTTAATTTTACATTTAAACGTGAATTTTGTCAAATGTAAAAGAATGGAAAAAGGGGACCAAAAAGGGTTTGACCATTTTTGGTCCCCTTTTGTTCTAAAACGAAAATATACTTAATACAATAAAGTACAACCTATAAATATAAAGGAGGAAAAGATGGATAGAAAAAAATTATTTAAGATTATATGTATTATTTTAATAGTTTTAATCTTAATAGGAATTGGTACTGTTTTATTATTAAAAAGAAGTGGTAAAAATAAAAAGGAAGATAAGGATATGTATATAGAAGAATATACACCGAAAGAAGAAATAACAAATGAGCAAATAAGGCAGACAATAGTAACACTATATTTTAATCAAAAAGAAACAAATACATTAATGCCAGAAGCAAGATTAATTGATGCAAAACTTCTTACTGAAAATCCATATGTAACACTTATAAACTTATTAATATCTGAACCAAAAAATGATAAATTAGAAAGCTGTATACCAGAAGGAACAACAGTAATAGGTGCTGAACTTAAAAATGATGTTGTTTATTTAAACTTATCAAATGAATTTATATCAAAACATATAGGAGGAGAGGGCAAAGAAAGACAAACAATAGATGCAATAGTAAATACATTAACAGAACTAAATGAAGTGAATGCTGTAAGAATATTAATTGATGGTGAAGAGAATCTATGTTTTCAAGATAATATAATAAATTTTGCAGAAAACTTTAAGAAAAATGAGTAACTAAAAAATGACTAAAAAAGGGTTTGACCCTTTTTTAGTCATTTAAATAACTTGTATAATTTTAGGTATTTAGAGAAATCTTTAATGTTATTAAGGAATAGCTCTACTTCATCTAAAGATTTAAGAATATTATCTTTTTTCTGTTTAAAATCAATTTTATTCTTTTTTATATCTCCATTTGAATGTTTTTTAAAATTTAAATTTCCTCTATATAAAGAAACATTAGATGAATGATGTTTTCTAGACATATATTTCCCACCTTATCAAAAACAGAACAATTTTTGCTTTTGCAACTTTTTGTATTTTAATATATAATATGTAAAACATAGTAAAAAGGTTAGGGAAATTATGAAAGTTAACTTAAAAGAAAATGAAAGAATAGATGATTTAGAATATAAAGGGCTTAAAATAATACAAAATACAAAAGGTTTTTGTTTTGGAATGGATAGCATTCTTCTTTCTGGATATGCAAAAAATATAAAGAAAAATGCACATGTAATTGATTTGGGAACAGGGACTGGCATAATTAGCATTCTTTTATCAAAAAAAACAAATGCAAAAAAGATTATAGGTATAGATATACAAGAAGATGTATGTGATATGGCAAAAAGAAGTGTTATATTAAATAATCTTGAAGATAACATAGAAATTATTAATGAAGATATAAAAGAGATTAATAAAAAATTTGAAAAAGCAAGTTTTGATGTAGTAGTTACAAACCCTCCATATAAGAAAATAAATTCAGGAGTAATAAATGATAACAAAGCAAAATTAATTTCAAGACATGAAATTACAGCTAATTTAGAAGAATTTATTAAACAATCATCATATTTATTAAAGCAAAATGGTGAAATGTATATAGTACATAGACCTGACAGATTGGTAGATATAATTAGTATATTAAGGAAATACTCGTTAGAACCAAAACAGATGCAAATAGTGTATCCACGAAAAGATAAGGAGCCAAATCTTATTTTAATTAAAGCTGTAAAAAATGCAAAACCGTTTTTAAGAGTAGATAAGCCATTATATGTATATGATAACGAAGGAAAATATACAGAGGATATTTTAAAAATATATGAGAAATAAGGGGGAGCTTATGAAGCGGAAAGTTATATATAGTTGCTACACCAATTGGAAATTTAGAAGATATTACATTAAGAGCTATTAATATATTAAAAGAGGTAGACTTAATTGCAGCAGAAGATACTAGACATACTTTAAAACTATTAAATCATCTTGAAATATCAAAACCACTTGTAAGTTACCATAGACACAATGAAGAAATAAAAGTAGAAGGACTAATAGAAAGGTTATTAAATGGGCAAAATATAGCACTTGTTTCTGATGCTGGTACACCTGTAATATCGGACCCAGGAGATGTGATTGTTAAGGCTGCAATAAAAGAGAAAATAGAAATTGTAACAATTCCAGGCCCTTGCGCTCTTATAGCAGGTCTTGTTGCTTCAGGAATAGATAGCAAAGAATTTTCATTTTTTGGATTTCTTCCATTAAATAAAAAGACAAGAAAAATAAAACTAGAAGAAATACAAAAAGAAAATAAAAGCGTTATTTTATATGAAGCGCCTCATAAGCTATTAACAACACTTAATGATTTAAAAAACCATATTAATGAAAGAAATGTTGTACTTGCAAAAGAACTAACTAAGATACATGAAAGCTATATTCGAGGTCGTATTGATGAAATATTAGAAATGGATTTAAATCCAAAAGGAGAATATGTTATTTTAATTGATAAAAAAGAAAATAACAAGGAAGTAGAAGATATAAAAAATATTAGTTTAGATGAAGAATATGAAAAATATAAAAAACAAGGATATAGTAAAAAAGAAATAATAAAGAAAATAGCTAAAAATAGAAAAGCTAATAAAAATGAAATATATCAATATTTTTTAGATAAATAAATTTTGTGAAAATGCATAAAAAGAAGAATCTACAAAGATTCTTCTTTTATTCTTATTTAATTAATTATTTTATATGTATTTTTTTTATACTATTATTCTTCTATTTTTTTAGCAAGTTTTGCAGCACATTTTTCACATACTAATTTATCATTATATTTAATTAATTTTTTGGTGTTATTGCAAAAAATGCAGTTAGGTTCATATTTTTTTAAAATAATAGAAGAACCATCTACATATATTTCAATTGGATCTTTTTCGAAAATACCAAACTTATTTCTTAATTCAATAGGAATAACAACTCTACCTAGTTCATCCACTTTTCTAACGATACCTGTTGATTTCATGCTTCATCACTCCTCATACAAAATCGATAAATTTCGACAATTCTTTTATGCTAATATAATACCATAATTTAGACCTTCAGTCAATATCAAATGAAATAATTTTGGATAAAAAAGTAAAATATTGTAAGATTATATATTTGTTAATTATATTTATAATTTATATTTTTATATTAATGAGCATAAAATGAAGTATATCTATGCTAGGAGAAATGTAAATGTTAAATAAATTATGGCCAATATTTATTATTATTTCTTTTGTATATGGAATATTTGTAGGAAACGTTCAAAATATTAATAATGAAATTTTTAAATCTGCAGCTGATGCTGTAAACTTATGTATTACCTTTTTTGGAACACTTTGTCTTTGGAATGGAATTATGCAAATAGCTATGAAAACAAGTGTTGTAAGAAAGCTTTCTAAATTGTTAAACCCAATAATAAAATTTTTATTTCCAGATGTAAAAAAAGATGATGAAGTATATAATGAGATATCTATGAATATGATTGCAAATTTTTTAGGATTAGGAAATGCTGCTACACCTTTGGGGTTAAAGGCTATGAAATCGTTACAAAAGGATAATTCTAAAAAAGATACACTAAGCGATTCTATGGCTATGTTTATTATTATAAATACAGCTTCTATGCAATTAATACCTACAACTGTTATAGCAATCCGAAGTTCTTTAAATTCAGCAAATCCTACTAAAATTATGTTGCCAGTATGGATTGCTACGATAAGTGCTGCAACAACAGGAATTTTTGTAGCAAAAATTTTAATGAAAAAATATTGATAGTGTAAAGCACTATAAAAAAATAAACAACGGGGTAGGTGAAAATATGAGTATAATAAATTATATATCAACTGCAGCAATCCCTTTAACAATACTTGTAATAATTGTATATGGAGTGATAGAAAAAAATAAAGTATTTGATACCTTCTTACAAGGAGCTAAAGATGGAATTGAAATTGTAATTAAATTATTTCCTACATTACTTGGAATATTCTTAGCAATAGGAGCTCTTAGAAGCTCTGGAGTTATAGAATTATTTATAAATATTATAAAACCTTTTATAAACTTATTAAGCATTCCACCTCAAATTATGCCACTTGCTCTTCTTAGACCGATTTCTGGAAGTGCTTCTATGGCAATTGCTACAGATATTATGAAAGAATATGGCCCAGATAGTTTTATAGGTTTGGTAGTATCAACAATAATGGGATCTACTGAGACAACATTATACACTATTGCTATTTATACTAGTGTTGTAGGAATAAAAAAGATACGATTTGTATTAGTTGCAGCTTTGTGCGCAGATATAGTTGGGATGTTGGTTTCTGTTGTAATTTGGAAGTTCTTGTCGTAAAAAATTTATTGACAAACGATAAATGTAAATATAAAATGAATTCATAATTTAATTCATAAGGTAAAGCGTATGACCTTTTTATTTAAAATCTTATTATTTTTTTCTGTGTATTTTTTTGTCAGAAAAATTATTATCAAAAAATTATCTAAAAAAATTCAAAAAAAATTTAAAAAAAATATGTTTTAAACTTACTTGTTTTGGTTTTATATAACAAGGTTTATTAGTTGTGTTATTAAGCTTGTAGAGGAGGAAAACTAAGCCCCTTTTTATCTTTTTAACTCCCCTTATTATAAAAAGACTAACCTCCTCTACGCCCCCTATAAATAAATGAAATAGATAAAAACTAAAAAAGAGTGAATTATATAAAAAAAGAATTTCAAAATCTTTTTGAAATTCTTTTTTTTATGGTGATCCGGAGACGACTCGAACGTCCGACCCACGGCTTAGAAGGCCGTTGCTCTATCCAACTGAGCTACCGGACCATGTATCGCAACATAAAGTATAATAGCATAAATTACCATTATTGTCAAGACTAAACAAAATGATTTATAATAAAATTTAAAGAATCGTAGTAATATAATATTGACACTAGAATAAATAATAGATAAAATTATTTTAGTAAAATTAAAACTTAATTTACCTTGTGTACTAACAAAGGAGAAAATATGAAAAAGAAAATAACTAAAGAAAATTTATTATTATTAGGTGGAGTAATTACATTTTCGCTTATAATGTGTAATGCTTTTTTACAAATGCACTATTCATCAGACACATATTGCTTAATATACCAAGGATATTTTGATTATCCTTCGCATTATTTTTTATTAGATGCACGAATTGTATCTACATTAGTATGTTATATAGGTGGATTATTGAAGCTGCCTTATGAAGTATATATTGTTAGTTTAGATGTAATAGGAGTAATATTATTATCAATAAGTGTTGTTGTACTATATAAATTTTTAAAAAAACAATTAAAAGTTGAGAAGCTTGTAACTAAAATATTATTGCTACTTGCTACTTATGTATGTATTTTTAACCATATAACTGTAGAATATTTATTATATCCAGAATCTGCTGTTATGTGTTTAGGAATACTTACTATAATACTTGCAACTATTTGCTATTTAACACAACAAAAAAATAGGTATATAAAAACATTTTTATTAGTACTATTTGGAACTTTATGTTATCAAGGAATTGTTAATTTATTGCCTGTACTAGTAATAACAGTTGTATTTTTAACAAACAACAATAAATTAACAATAAAACAAATCTTTACAACATACATTGTAGAAATGTTAAAAATAGGAATAATGTTTATAGTTGTAATGCTTATAAGCTATGGAATATCACAAATTGCAGACCATACATTAGGAGATACAAGCTCAAGGCTTAGAACAGATAAAACATTAATAGGAATAATAATGTATTCTAAAGATGTATTAATTGATCAATTTAGATTATTACCTAAATATTTAAGCGTAGTAATAATGGGATTCACAATAGTAATGTTATTTATATATAGTAAGAAAAAAATAAATATGATACTTTGTTATTTATTAACAGTATTTGCAGCATATGTGTTTACACTATTGCCTATTCTTGCATGGGGATATGTAATGGCAAGAATGGCAATTGTAATTGGTTCACTAATGGGAATATCTCTTATTTTTATTTTAACACTAATTAACGAGGATTACGAAGCTAGAAATAAGATAAAAAATACAATTATTACTACAACTATTTTATGTTATTTTGTATTTAACACAATAAACTTTATTAGAAATGCAGATGAACATATTATTGCAAATAAAGTAGATGATAATATGGGAGCAAGTATAAGTAAAATGGTAAAAGATTACGAAGAAAAAAGTGGAAAGGTTATAAAGAATTTCTCGTTTTGGTATGACCCAAATCCAAATAAATATGCTGCAGGAATTAAGCCACTTGTTTCTTTAACAGAAAGAAAAATAATGCAATCATGGTGTATTACAGAAGCTACAGGATTTTACTGTAACAAGCATTTTGATAAAGTGTTTTTAATGCCAGATGATATATATAATAAGTATTTTAAGGACAAAGATGATGATAGTTTTTTAGAGGATCAAATTGTGTTTGAAGGAGAGACAATGTATATTTACGTATATTAGATTAAAAACTAGAAAAGAGGTACCATGAATCAAATAATTAACAAAGACACTCAAAGAAAAATATTTCAAATAGTATGGTATATAATAATATTTAGTATTATTGGACTTATAATAGAAACATTATATTGTTATATAACAACAGGAGTAATAGAAAGTAGAAAAGGATTATTATGGGGACCATTTTGTCCTGTATATGGAGTTGGAGCAGCTATTTTAATACTTTTATTATATAGATACAAAGATAATGTAATAACACTATTTTTATATGGAATGATATTAGGTGGAGTAATAGAATTTTTTATTAGCTATATATTAGAAGCAATGTATGGAATTAGATTTTGGGACTATTCGTACTTATATAGCAACTTAAATGGAAGGATATGTTTAATGTATTCAGTGTTTTGGGGATTACTTGCAGCTGTAATAATTAAATATATAAAACCTATAGTTGATTGTATAATAGAAAAAATACCATGTAAAAAACCTGTTACTATAATTATATTAATATTTATCTTCTTTGATGTTATTTTTACAATATGGGGAATAAATACATATGAAGAAAGAGCAAAGAATATATATAAAAGTAAAAATAATAAAGTGATTAATCAAATAGAAAATAATTATTTTAATAATGAAAGAATGAGAAAAACTTTTCCAAATTTAAGAATTATAACAGACGAGGGAGAAGAAGTTTTTGTAAGAGATATAATATAAGATGGAAATAATCTGATTTTCCATCTTTTTTGTGATGAAGTTAATATTAATCTTGAAAAAAATTACAGAAAATGGTAATATTAAAAAATAAAAATTAGTTTATAGTAAAAGGAGGAAAAAATTTGATTACAGTAAAGAATTTAACCAAAAAATATGGAGGTTTTGTTGCAATAGATAATATTAGCTTTGAAATAGAGGATGGACAAATAATTGGACTTCTTGGACCAAATGGTGCTGGAAAAACAACAACAATGAGTTTGATAACCGGACTTATAGAGCCTACCTTTGGTGATATTAATATTAATGGATATGATATTATAAAAAAAACTAAAAAAGCAAAATCTCAAATTGGATATATGCCAGAAGGTGCTCCTTTATATCCAGATCTTACAGTTAAAGAATTTATAAAATATATGGGAGAGCTAAAAAAAGTTTCTAAAGAAGAATTAAAAAAACAATTAATAGATATTTTAGAAAAAACAGATTTAAAGGATGTGCAAGATAAACTTATAAGAAATTTATCAAGAGGATATAAACAGAGAGTAAGCTTAGCAGGAGCAATAATTGGAAACCCTAAAATATTAATTTTAGATGAGCCTACTATAGGTCTAGATCCAAAGCAGATTACAGATATTAGAAAACTAATTAAATCATTAGGAAAAGAACATACAGTTATATTAAGTTCACATATTCTATCAGAAGTTAGTCAAATTTGTGACAAAGTAATTATAATTAATAAAGGAAAAATTGTAGCAATAGATACACCGCAAAATCTTGAAATGAATGTACAAACTAAAAATTATATATATATTACAATTGAAGAAACTAAAAATATAAATGAGATAGTAAGCCAAATAGCAGAAATACAAGAGTTTAAATTTGTAAAAGATAATCCAGATGGGACAAAGCAATATTCAGTTTTAAGTAAAGACGGTAAAGATATTAGAAAGAAAATCTTTGAAATATTTGCTAAAGAAAAGATAACAATTTTTGAATTAAAACAAAATGAAGCAAGCTTAGAGGATGCATTTATAGATTTAACTAAAAGTGAAGAAGGAGGTATAGAGTAAAATGTTTGCCATTATAAAAAAAGAAGTAAAAAGTTATTTTCTATCTCCTATAGGATATGTATTTATAGGATTATTTTTACTAATGTGTAGTATATTTTTCTATTTAGATACAATTAGTTATGGAAGTGTAAATTTTGAATATATGTTTTACTCTTCATCAACATTGTTAACATTTATAATGCCAATACTAACAATGAGAATGTTTGCAGAGGAAAGAAAGACAGGAACAGAACAATTATTACTAACTTCTCCAGTAAGTATAACCCAAATTGTACTAGGAAAGTTCTTTTCTGCTGTAATAATTATGATAATAGCAGAAGCATTATGTAGTATTTACCTAATTATATTAAGTTTTTTTGGACATCCACATTTATTAACTGCAGTTGTAACACTATGTGGTTTTTTACTATTATCTATGGCGTATATTTCTTTTGGAATGTTAGCATCTAGTATAACAGAAAACCAAATAATAGCAGGAATTGTAACAATAGGATTTTTTGTCCTTACTTGGTTTTTACCACAAATAAACGAAATATTTTCTAGTTATTCATTTATAAATATGTTTGATAAATTCCCTGCTGGATTAGTTTCAATAGCTGAAATTACAATTTTTATAAGTTTTACAATTCTATGCATATTGTTAACAATAATAGTATTATGCAGAAGAAAAAGCTGTAAATAAAAGATAGGAAGTGATAAATTTGAAAAAAGCTATAGAGAAAATAAAACAAAAAAGTTTCATAAGTATATTAAAAACAATATGTATTATTTTATTTTTAATAGCAATATTTATAGGAGTAAATTTTTTAGTAAGAAAATTAGATATACAAGATATTGATGTAACAGAAAGTAAGTTATATACATTATCAGATGATTCTATAAATCAGATAAAAAAAATAGAAAAAAATGTTTTAATATACTTTTTTGGATTTGAAAGCAATAATAAAATTATTGATCTTGCAAAGCAATATACAAAGTCTAATGATAATATAATTGTTCAAACTGAGGATGTAATGCAAAGGCCAGATTTAAAAGAAAAATTTGGAATAGAAGATGGAAATAATGCAATTGTAATTGAATCTAATGAAAAGAACAAATTATTAACTACAGATGAGCTATATACATATGATTATTCAACACAAGAAGAAATAGATTTAACAGAGCAAAAAATTACAAATGCTATTTTAGATGTAACAGCAGATGAAAAACCAGTTATATATTTTCTTAAAGGACATGGAGAATATTCTTTAGAATCTCATTTGACAATACTATCATTATACTTACAAAATGAAGTAAATGATGTAAAATCATTAGATTTATTGGTAACAAATAAATTGCCAGAAGATATATCTCTTCTTGTAATATGTTCACCTACACAAGATTTTAAAGATTTTGAAACAGAGCTAATTATGGGGTATATAAATAATGGAGGAAAAATACTTTTCTTAAATGATCCAAATTTTAAAGAAGAATTAGTAAATGTACAAAAAATATTAGATGTATTTGGAATAAGTTTTGATAATAAAGGTATTTTATTTGAAAAAGACTCAAATAAAATGTTAATGCAAACACCAAATATAATTATACCTAGTATTTCATATACAGATATAACAAAAGATATTACAACAGATGGTGGAGTGGCACTATTAAATTCTTCTAAAATAAACTTTAAAAATGATAAAATAGAAGAATCCGAATTAACAGTAGAAAAAATAATAACTTCAAATGAAACTTCAGTATACAAAAGTGATTTTACTAATAATTCGAATGAAAATATTAGTAATGAAGAAAAAGAAAAATTTACTATAGGCGCTTTAATTAATAAGCAAATAGATGATAAAAGAAAATCAACACTTATTGCATACGCAAATAATGCTTTTGCAACTGATTATATAATAACAATAGGTAATCAAGATATACCTTGTATTTATTTATATAATAATAAAGATTTAATATTAAATTCAATTTCATATCTAACTAATAAAAATGATAGAATAACAGTAAGGAAAAATTCAGGAACAGTTTCTTATACTGTTACAGAAGCACAAAATAAAATAATACGTATAGTAATATTTGCATTTCCAATATTAATTATAATATTAGGAATAATCATCTGGCAAAAAAGAAGAAGGAAAAAATAAAATTTTTTAAAAAAGAATAAAAAAAACACTCTTCCATATATTTATACTGGAGGGGTGTATTTTTTTATGAAAAATATATTAAAAACTACTTTTGTTATTATAGGAGCAATAATCGGTGCTGGTTTTTCATCACGGACAGGAAATATACTTATTTTTTTTTAAATTTGGATATAAAGGATTTATAGGAGCTATAATTTCCTCCTTATTAATAGGTATAATTATACATCTTTCATTTAGATTAATAAAAAAAAATGATATTAAAAACTATACAGAATTTTTAAAAATAATAAATAATAAAGATAATAAAAATCATATTAATAAATTATTAAATTATATTATTAATATTTTTCTTCTAATTACTTTTTATATTATGGTTGCAGGATTTTGTGCATATGTTTCACAAGAGTTAAAAATTCCATATTTTATTGGTGGAGTAATAATTTCTATATTATCTTATATTACTTTTAGAAATAATATAGAAGGAATAATAAAAGTAAATACTATTTTAATACCAGTTATTACAGGATTTGTTATATTATTTGGTCTAATGAATATAGGAAGAATTGATAATATAAAAAATATAAATATATCAGAAGGTGGAAATTGGATATTAAGTTCAATATTATATGGAAGCTATAATAGTATTGTATTAATACCAATTTTAATAAAACTAAAAGATCTTATAAAAAGTTGTAAAGAAAGTCTTCTTACTTCAATTATTATTTTTTTTGCAATTATGTTATTAGTAATATCAATATATTTAATTTTAATGAACATCAATATAAGTATAGATGAAATCGAATTACCTGTAATTTATGCAGTTAGTTTTATGGGAAAAGGGTTTAAAATTATTTATGGTATAATAATTGTATTTGCTATTTTTACTACAGAGGTATCGAGTGGATACGCATTTTTAACAGGATGTAGCACTTCAAAAAATATGTATAATCTTTTAAATATATTTATATGTGTTTCTGGAATATTAATTTCTAAACTAGGATTTTCAAGGCTAATAAATATTTTGTATCCTTTATTTGGTTTTTTAGGATTATTACAAATATTTTATATTATTAAAAGTAATTTTAAGCAAGCTATTGAAAAAAAAGGTTAAATAATGTATAAATGAAGTAGTAAAAATAGGGAGTATTATATGAAAATATTAGAATTTAAACAAGAAAGTAAAATTAAAAAAAATACAAAAATAAAAATAGGAATTATTATATTAGTAGTAGTTTTATTAATTCTTATTTCACTATATGTAGCAAATCAAAGTGTAAGAATGTTTTTAGATAGATATATATTTAGGAAGGAAATTATTCAAGATAATGTGGTTTCAATTCAGCTAGAGTCAGAAGGAAATGAAGCTGTATATGCATATGATAAATATATAACAGTGCTTAACAAAAATAAACTACTATGTTATACAAATTCGGGTAATATAGGAGCAGAACTTGAAGTAGTTATAAGTAAGCCAATCTATAGTGCAAATAATAGATTCTTATGTATAGGAGAAGATAAAGGGAAAAAAATTTATCTAATATCAGGAAACAATGTAATATGGGAAAAGGATGTTGAAGGAGAAATTACAAAAGTTAATGTTAATAAGAATGGATATGTATCAGTTATTATTTCTGGTACAAGCTATAAATCAATTGTTGTTACATATTCACCTGAAGGAAAAGAATTATTTAAAACATACTTATCTTCAACCATGGCTATTACTACTGATATTTCAAATGATAATAAATATTTAGCAATTGCCGAGGTTAATACATCAGGAACAGTAACTCAATCTGATATAAAAATTATATCTATGGAAAAGGCAGCTATAGATCCAGCTAATTCACTTATATACACATATACATCAGATAGTAATGAATTACTTATGAATATTAAGTATCAAGATAGAGGCAATTTAATTTGTTTATATGATACTTCTATACATATAATTGAAAAACAACAAGAAACAAAATTAATAGAAATTGATAAAAATGCAACATATTATGATATTGATTTAAAGAATAACATAGTACAAGTAATAGAGAAAAATGCAGGGATATTTTCTACGGATACACAAGTTTTAATTACAAATATATACAACAAAACAGAAAATTTATATAAACTAACAAGCTCAGCTAAATCATTATATACATATGGAGATATCATAGCAGTAAATATTGGAGCAGAAGTGCACTTTATTAGTACAAATGGATGGCTACTTAAAAAATATGTTTCTTTACAAGAAGTTAATAATATTGTACTTGGAGATTCTATTGGAGGAATTATATATAATGATAAGATAGATATTGTAGAATTATAAAAGGAGGAAAAATAATATGGGAATAGTTATAGATATATGTATTGCTATATTTTTAGCATTATCAATTTTTTTAGGATATAAAAGGGGGCTAGTAGGACTTGCATTTAAAATTGTTTCATTTTTAATAGCAATAATAATTTCGCTTGTACTTTTTTATCCAATTTCAAACTTTATAATAAACAACACACAAATAGATGATAAAATAGAACAAACCATTGTAAGTAAATTTATAAAAGAAGAAAACAATGAAGAGGAAAATAATAAAGATAATAATAATATAATAAAGGCTAAAATAGAAGAAGCGGCAGAGGAAGTAACAGAAAATACAGTGATGGTAGCTTCAAAAAATATTTCTAGAACAATAATTAATTTAGGTGTCATAATAATATTATATATAATTACAAGACTAGTATTGTTAATCTTTAGATCTATTTCAGATAAACTAGCAGATCTTCCAATTATAAAACAATTTAATGAAGCGGGTGGAATAATATACGGTATTGTTATAGGATTCTTACTTGTATATATCATATTTGCTATTATTTCACTTTTAAGTACACTATTTAATAGTCAAGATTTAATAAACTATATAAACCAATCATTCATTGGAAAAATAATATATAATAACAACTTAATTTTAAAATTGTTTTTTTAGAACTAGAAAAAACATATATACAATCAAACATATTGAAGAAGAATTTAATAGTTTATTAACAGAATTCTACAATACAAATAATAAAGATAAAATAAAAGATTTTATATACAATAAATGTATATATGGTATAGAATTTTAGTAAAAATCATACACATATTCTAGATTAGCATAGATAAAGATAATTAATTTAAATAAGAATATATATATAAAAATCCTTAGAGAATAAAAGCCTAAAACTTTTTATTCCCTAAGGATTTTTATGTATATCGCAAATTTTGACATAAAAATGTA
>CAMYVO010000018.1 GCA_947302485.1 uncultured Clostridium sp.
CAATAAACATCTTCCATACCTTTTTTTGATAATTTATATAAAGGTGGTTGAGCTAAATATACATTTCCATTTTCTATTAATGGTCTCATATATCTAAAGAAAAATGTTAGCAATAATGTTCTTATGTGAGCACCGTCTACATCAGCATCTGCCATTATTATTACTTTTCCATATCTAATTTTAGTAATATCAAAATCTGCACCTATTCCTGCTCCTACAGCTAAAATAACTGGTTGTAATTTATCATTATTATATATTTTATCTGCTCTTGATTTTTCTACATTTAACATTTTTCCCCATAGAGGTAAAATAGCTTGAAATTTTCTATCTCTTCCTTGTTTAGCACTTCCTCCAGCCGAATCTCCCTCAACTATATATATTTCACATTCTTCTGAATTTTTGCTACTACAATCTGCAAGTTTACCTGGTAGTGTTGATCCTTCCATTGCATTTTTCTTTCTTACTAATTCTCTTGCTTTTCTTGCTGCTTCTCTTGCTCTTGCTGCACTAATACATTTTTCTAAAACTCCTTTTGCAACACTTGGATTTTCTTCAAGGAATGTAGCTAAAGCTTCGTTCATAGCACTTTGAACAGCACCTGTTACTTCACTATTTCCAAGCTTTGTTTTAGTTTGTCCTTCAAATTGTGGTTCTTTTACCTTAACAGATATAACTGCTGTTATACCTTCTCTTATATCTTCACCTTGAAGATTTGAATCTTTTTCTTTTAATATATTGTGGCTTCTAGCATAATCATTAAATACTTTTGTAAGAGATCTTCTAAAACCTTCTAAGTGTGTTCCACCTTCTACTGTATTAATATTATTTACAAAAGAATAAATATTTTCAGCATAAGCAGTTGTATATTGGATTGCTATTTCTATTGGAACTTCTCCTTCTTTTTCAATATATATTGGTTTTGAATGTAATTTATCTTTATTTCTATTTAAATATTCAACAAATGAAATAAGTCCACCTTCAAAACAAAAATCAGCTTTTTGTGGTTCTTCTCCTCTTTGATCTTCTATTGTTATTCTTAATCCTTTTGTTAAAAATGCCATTTCTCTAAATCTATTTTCTAATGTTTCATAATCATATTCTAATGTTTCAAAAATTTTATCGTCTGCTAAGAATCTTACTTTAGTTCCTGTTTTATTTGAATTTCCTATTTGTTTTAAAGCCTTAACAGTCTTTCCTCTTTCAAAAGACATTTGATATATTCCACCGTCTCTTTGTATAGTTACTTCTGTCCATTCTGAAAGAGCATTTACAACACTTGATCCAACTCCATGTAATCCACCAGAAACTTTATATCCACTATCTCCACCAAATTTTCCTCCAGCATGTAAAACAGTATATACCGTTTCTGCTGTTGAAATTTTAGTTTTAGGATGTATTTCTACTGGAATTCCTCTTCCGTCATCTTCTACAGAAATTATATTTCCTTTTTCTATAACAACATGTATGTTTTTACAATATCCTGCAAGTGCTTCATCAACACTATTATCAACTATTTCGTATACTAAATGATGAAGCCCTCTTGCTGAAACACTACCTATATACATTCCAGGTCTTTTTCTTACGGCCTCTAATCCTTCTAATACTTGTATTTGATCTGCTCCATACTCATGTTCATATTTTTCCATTATTAAAACCTCCTAAGATTGCCTAACATCTTATTTCATTATATATTTATTATTTTTAAAAAATCAAGCATTTTTTATTATTTTTATATATACTTTTTTTATGATTTTACTATATTATTTTTATGTTGTTTAATCATAATTATATTCATTAACTCTTTTACTCAAAGTAATTGAGGATATATTACTAATATATTTTACTATTTTATCTTTCTTTTTTAATAAGATATATGATTTTGCTTTTCCTTCTGAAATATCAATTGTTTCAATTTTTTTTATTATTTCATTATCTTGTAACAAATTGGATTTTTGTTTTTTTGTTGTTTCAATATCAAATATTCCAATTAATTCATCTGTGTTGATTACTACATTATTACCAATATGTAAATACATTAATCACACTTCTCCTCTACTTTTCCTTTAATAACATTATATAACTTTCCTTTAAATTCAGATATTTTTAATTTATCTGTACATGTTATAAGAATCTGAGTTTTCTCTATATTTTCCAAAAAGTTATTTCTTCTTTTTTCATCTAATTCTGACATAAAATCATCTAATAATAGAATTGGATACTCTCCTATTTCATCATTTATAATTTCAAGCTCTGCAAGTTTAAGTGAAAGAATAACAGTCCTATGTTGTCCTTGTGATCCATATACATTTACTTTGTTATCATTTATATATACTAAAAACTCGTCTCTATGTATACCTTTTCCTGTATATCCTTTTAATATATCTGTTTCTTCTTCTCTTTGTAATATATTTAAAAATTTTTCTTTATTATTACAATCAGAAATATATTTTATTTTTATTTGTTCTTTATTATCTGTTATTTTAGAATGAATTATATTTATTTTATCGATTATTTTATTTATAAATTCTTCTCTATATTTATATACTTCATATCCATATTCAGCAATTTTTTCATTCCATATTTCAATCATTTTTTTATCTTTGTTTTCAAATTTTATTTGTCTTAAATAATTATTTCTTTGTTCTAATGTTTTTAAATATAAATTTAATACATATAAATATTTAGGTCTTAATTGACTAATTAAAATATTTAAAAATTTTCTTCTGTTTTGTGGACCATTTTTTAAAATATTTATATCATCTGGACTAAATAAAACAACATTTATATTTCCTAATAGTTCACTTAATCTTTTTACTTTTATTTCATTAATATAAATTTCTTTTTTTTCTCCAAGTACAATTCTTATTTTTCCACTTCTATCTATCTTCTCATATTCTATTTCTATTATTGAACTTTCTTCATTAAATTTTATAAGTTCCTTATCTTTTTTTGTTCTAAAAGATTTTCCTATTGCACATAAGAAAATAGCTTCTAATATATTTGTTTTTCCTTCACCATTTTCTCCATAAAAAATATTTATATTATCTTCTAAATTAATTTTTTCATTTTCATAATTTCTGAAATTTTTCAACTCTATATTTTTTATATACATATTTATTCCTTTTTATTCTTTCATTCTTATTGGTAAAATCATATATGTATAATCTTCTTTTTCTTCAACACTTTTTATTATACATGGAGAAATATTACTTCCAAAATTAATAAATATTTCTTCATCATCTATTACTTTTAATGCATCTAAAAAATATTTTGGATTGAATCCAGCCTCTAAATTCTTTCCTTCTGTAGATATATATAATTCCTCTTTTGCATCACCCGTTTGATTTGTACATGATATAGTTACCTTTCCTATATCTATATTTATTTTTACTGGATATTTCTTTTCTTTTTCTATGGATGATGCTGAAATTAAACTTATTCTTTCAAAGCATTCTTGTAAATCTTTTTTATTTACTCTAATTCTTGTTTCCCAGTTATTAGGTATAACATTTTCATAATTTAGAAATTCTCCATCAAGAAGTCTTGTAACTACTTTACAATTATCCATTTCAAAAAGTGCTTGATTTTTTGAAACTCCTATTTTTATATTCTCAAAAGAATCTTGTATAATTTTATTTAATTCATTTAATGTTTTTCCTGGTATAACTGCCTTAAAATCATTTACTTTTTTAGATAGATGATTACTTTTCCATGCAAGTCTAAATCCATCTACCGCAACCACATTTATTTTGTTATCTTTTATTTCAAATAAACATCCTGTAAAAATTGGTCTGTTTTCTTCAATACTAACTGCAAATATTGTTTTTCTAATCATACTTTTTAAAGTGTTCTGTTCAAGTTCTACTGAATTTTCTATATCTATTTTTGGAAGTTCAGGAAATTCTTCTGGGTTCATTGTAGCAAGTTTATATAAAGATCCTTCACATTCTATTACAAGTAATTTATTATCATTTAATGTAATGTTAATTTCAGTATCAGGAAGCTTTCTTATAATTTCACTAAACATTATTGCATTTACTACTGTACTTCCCTCTTCTATAACATTACTTTCCATTATATATTCAATACCTATTTCTAAATCATAAGTAGTTAGTTTTATTTCTTTATCATTTGTTTGTATTAAAATACCTTCTAATATAGGCATAGTTGTTTTTGAAGCTACTCCCTTTACTACGGAATTAATAGCTTTGATTAATTTTTCTTTTTCACAAACTATTTTCATGCTCGCATCTCCTTTTTATAATAATAAATATTTATAGAAGTATTAGTATTAGGTACTGTGGAAAATGTGGAAAACTTTGTTAATTACTTTTAGCCGTAATTAAAATTTATGTTTATAATTTCGTGGAAAAGTAAATTAAATATCCACAGTCTAATTTTTTTCTTGTGTATAAGTTAGTTATAAACACTTTATAAACTACAAATTAACAATTATATGTGAATAACCAATGTAGTATTTCCGTAAGAATAAATACAAGTTTTCATTGCAAACATTTTTTTTGAAAACAGATTTTTTAAAAAAATCATAAAGTACTTGTCTAACAATTTATTCTCTATTCATTAAAATGTTTTTCACACTATCCACAATTAATTTTGTATTATTTTGATTTTCTTTTATCTCTGTTTCTATTTTACTACAAGCGTGCATAACGGTTGAATGATCTCTTTTTCCAAACTCTTCTCCTATTTTTTTATAAGGCATTCCAGCAATTTCGCGACATAAATACATTGCTATTTGCCTTGGATATGCAATATCATTTGATCTTTTAGAACTATTAATATCTTTAGCATTAATATTAAAATATTTAGAAACTATTTCCTGAATATATTCAGAAGAAATAACTTTTTCTCTCTTTGAAATCACATCATTAATAGACTCTTCTGCCATTTCTATTGTTATTGGGCTGTGTGTTAATGATGCTTTTGCAATTATTTTATTTAATGTTCCTTCAAGTTCTCTAATATTGGAATCGACACGTGTTGCAATATTTGATAGAATAATATCATCAATTATAATGTTATCTATTTGAACTTTTTTTCTTAAGATTGCCAAACGTGTTTCATAATCTGCATTAGAAATATCTGCAATTAACCCCCATTCAAATCTTGACTTTAGTCTATCTTCCAGATGATCAATATCTTTTGGAGGTTTATCGCTTGACATTATAATTTGTCCTCCTTGTTCTCTTATTGCATTAAATGTATGAAAAAATTCTTCCTGAACACTTTTTTTGCCTGCAATAAATTGTATATCATCTATTAACAAAACATCAATTTTCCTATATTTATTTCTAAAATCTTCAGTTTTATTATCTTTTAAGCTGTTTATAAATTCATTTGTAAATTTTTCTGAAGTTACATACAATACTTTTTTATTAGGATTTGTTCTTAATATTTCATTTCCAACAGCATACATTAAATGTGTTTTTCCAAGACCAACTCCTCCATATAAAAATAGAGGATTATATGCTTGGCCAGGAGCTTCTGCAACTGCTAAAGCTGCGGCTTGAGCAAATCTATTATTATCACCTACAACAAAATTATCAAAAGTATAATTTTTATTTATACTGTTTGGCGATGAAAATTGTATTTCTTCGGAATTATTTGTATTATTTGAATCCTTTGTGTTTTTTTCATCTGCGCTTGAGATTATAATTTCATTTGAAGAATTAGTTAAAAAATTAAAAGTATTTGTAACTAATTCATTATATCTGCTTAATATAAAATTTTTTTGAACATAAGTATCTGTTTCTAAGTAGATTTTATTATCTACTATATTAATAAGCCTTAAAGATTTAAACCATGTATTAAAAGATACGATTATCATTTCATTTTTTAAAATATCTTTAGCTTTATCCATTAATTCATCTAGTTCTGTTTGCATTTATTTATATTTCCTTTCATTGTACTTTTCATATAATATATAAAATAAAAATAAAAGTCAACAAAAATGTGGAAAAAAAACGAAAAAATGTGGAAAATCAAAAAATAAAAATTCTAAAAAGCACGAATCCGTAAATAAAAAAAAAAGCTTGACATACACTATAAAAGTGAGGTATAATTTTAATGCTTGTTTTTAAACTAATATAAATTATTTGTTATATAAATAAATGCATAAATAGGAGGTGCAAAATGAAAAGAACATATCAACCAAAAAAGAGACAAAATAAAAAGGAACATGGTTTCATGAAAAGAATGAAAACTAGAGCAGGAAGAAGCGTACTAAAAGCAAGAAGAGCTAAAGGAAGAAAAAAATTAACAGCTTAATAAATAGGGCCGCGCAGAAAGTTGTGGTCCTTTTTGCAATAATGTAGATGAGTGATAAAATGAAAAAAACAGAGATTCTTAAAAAAAATTATGAATTTAGGAAAGTGCTAAACAAAGGTAAGTTTTATGGGGGAAAATATATAGATATTTTTTTAACTAAAAACAACAAAGATATAAACTACATTGGAATAGCAATAGGTGTAAAACTTGCTAAAGCCGTAAAAAGAAATCATGTTAAGAGATTAATTAGAGAAAGCTATAGATTAATGGAAGAAGAAATAAAAACAGGAAATAATATAGTTTTTCTTTGGAAAAAAAAGCAAGATATTAAAGAAGCAAATTTTGATAATATATATAAAGATTTGAAATATATATTCAAAAAGGCTGAAATCATGGAATAGAGGTAGGAAATTTATAATATGAAAAAGATATTTGTATTTCTTATAAAAGTATATAAAAAAACTATTTCGCCAATTTTTGAATTTATGGGATTTAAATGTAAATATTATCCTACATGTTCTGAATATACAATACAGGCTATAGAAAAGTATGGTGCTATTAAAGGATGTTTTTATGGAATTAAAAGAATTTTAAAGTGTAATCCTTTTTCAAGAGGTGGTTATGATCCACTAAAATAAAAAAGGTAGTAGAGGAGATAAAATGATTAATTTTTTTGCAAATATGTTTGGTTATTTATTAAACTTTTTTTACAATATTTTAAATAATTATGGTCTAGCTATAATTATATTTTCTATTGCATTAAAAATAATTTTATTACCAATTTCAATAAAACAACAACAAACAATGAAAAAGACTTCTAAAGTACAAGCTCAAATGAAGGAGTTACAAGATAAATACAAATCAAATCCTGAAAAATTAAACCAAGAAATGATGTCACTATATAAAAAGGAAAAAGTTAGTCCTTTTAGTGGATGCATAAGTGCTATAATTCAAATCATATTGCTGTTTTCAGTCTTTTATTTAGTAAGAAATCCACTTACACATATGAAGAAAGTTGACCAAGAATTAATTAATACATATAAAGATGAATTAAATGAAGAAGGATTACTAAATTCAGCATATCCTGAAATTTCAATTATAAAAGAAAGAGGAAGCAAAGATGAAGCGGTTAACCTTAATATGGAATTTTTAGGAATTGATTTAAGTAGTGTTCCAACACAAGATGCACAAAATTTTAAAACATGGATTATTCCTGTTTTATATGTTATTTCATCAGTTGTATCAATAAGAATTACAAATAAGATTCAAACAAATACAAAAGAAAGAGATACAAAGAAGCCAGTAGAATTAGACGAAAATGGAAATCCAAAAGAAGCGCCAATAGATCCAATGACTCAAACAAATAAAATGATGACGTGGTTTATGCCAGTTATGTCAGTATCAATTGCTATGGTTGCTCCATTAGGACTTGCTTTATATTGGTTTATGAATAATCTTTTAATGATTGCAGAAAGATTAATATTAGACAAAGTGTTAAATAAGGAGGAAGCAGAAGATGCCTAATACATCAAATGTTTTTGAAGGAAAGACTACAACAGAAGCTGTTGAAAAAGGGTTAAAACAATTACATCTTACTAAAAACGATGTAGAAATTAAAGTTTTAGAAAATGAAGATAAAAGAAGTTTTTTTAGTATTTTAACTCCTAGAACAGTTAAAGTTGAATTAATTATTAAAGATAAAGAAAAAAATAGAGAAACTAAAAAGGAAAATATAGAAAAAGAAATAGTAGAAAAAAAAGAAAAAAAGAAGATAGATACAGAAAATAGAGAGAAAGCTGTTAATAATGTAAAACAATTTTTAGGAGAATTTTTACCTAAAGTATCCTCAGAAGAACTTAACTACAATGTGTATGTAGATGATTATTATTTAATAGTAGAAATAAAAGGAGAAGATACAGGATCTTTAATTGGTCACAGAGGAGACACACTAAATGCTATGCAAACGCTTCTAGGAGTTATTGCAAGTAATAGCTTAAATGAAAAAATAAGAGTAATACTAGATATATCAGGATATAGAGATAAAAGAAGAAAATCTTTAGAAGGTCTTGCAGAAAGAGTTGCTATCTCAGTTATAAAAAACAGAAAATCATATACACTAGAGCCGATGACGGCTTATGAAAGAAAAGTAATTCATGAGAAATTACAAAAACATCCAAAAGTTAAAACAACAAGCGTAGGGGAAGAGCCTTATAGAAAGGTAGTAATTTCTTTAAAATAAAATAAAATCAGAAGTCAAAGTTCAGATTTTATTTAAATTAAGAAAAATCTTAATTTAAATGTTGAACTTTGACTTTAATAATATTATAGAAAAAATGTAAATAATATTAATAGAAGGAGTGAAAAAATGAGTACGATTGCAGCAATATCAACAGCAATTGGAACAGGGGGAATAGGAATAATACGCCTAAGTGGACAAGATACATTTAAAATATTAGAAAAAATATTTAAGCATAAAAATAAACAAGATATAAATAGTATTAAAGGATATAGTATAAAGTATGGTAAAATTATTGACTATAAAACTAATGAAGAAATAGATGAAGTTCTAG
The DNA here is from genome assembly GCA_947302485.1 of uncultured Clostridium sp. Classification (GTDB taxonomy): domain Bacteria; phylum Bacillota; class Clostridia; order TANB77; family CAG-508; genus CAMYVO01. Next base: position 8,859 of record CAMYVO010000018.1, read on the forward strand.
TTTCATATTTTAAAGGACCAGAAAGTTATACAAGAGAAGACATGTGCGAAATAAACTCACATGGTGGTATTGTGGTTACAAGAAAGATATTAGATTTGTGTATTAGAGAAGGAGCAAGTCTCGCAGAACCAGGTGAATTTACCAAAAGAGCATTTCTAAATGGTAGAATTGATTTATCACAAGCAGAATCTGTTATAGATATAATAAATGCAAAAACAATTCAAGAGGCAAAAATATCAGTAAAACAACTTGAAGGAGAGCTATCAAAAGATATTAATGAGATTAAAAAAGACATTTTAGATGTATTAGTACAAATAGAAGCATCAATAGATTATCCTGAATATGATGTTGAAACTGTTACTAAAGAAACTGCTATAACTAAGCTTGAAGGAGTTAAAACAAAACTTAGTCGATTACAAAGCACATTTAGAAATGGTAAAATTTTAAGAGAAGGTGTGAAAATTGCAATTATTGGAAAACCAAACGCTGGAAAATCGTCATTATTAAATGCAATATTAAGAGAAGAAAGAGCAATTGTTACGGAAATAGAGGGGACAACAAGAGATACAATAGAAGAATATGTTAATATAGAAGGAATACCTTTTAAAATTGTAGATACAGCAGGAATAAGACAAGCGAAAGATGAAGTTGAAAAAATAGGAATAAAAAAATCTAAAGAAATAGCACAAGATTCGGATTTTATTATTGTAATGATTGACTCAAGCACTAAATTAACAAAAGAAGATAAGGATGTCCTAAAACAAATAGAAGAAAAAAATGCTTTAATTGCACTAAATAAGATAGATAAAGGACAAATAATAACAAAGGATACGGAAGAAATAAAAAAATGTAATAAACAAGTTATAAATATATCTGCAATTAATAAAACTGGAATTGATAATATTTTTAAAACAATTATAGAAAAGCTACAAATAGGAGAGATAAAAACAAATGATAGTTATGTTGTAACAAATCAAAGGCATAAAGAAGCAATAAATAAAGCATATCAAAATCTTGAAGAAGCAATTAATACAATAAAAGATGACATGCCAATTGATATTGTAGCAATAAATATTAAAGAAATTTTAGAGAGTTTAGGTAAAATTACAGGAGAAAATGTTTCTGAAAATTTAATTCAAGAAATATTCAAAAAATTTTGTTTAGGAAAGTAAGTACGAAAATCAAAAATAAGACTAAAAAAATAAAAAGACATATAAAGATATATATATAAAAGATAATGCTTTTAAATGGAAAATAAATCAAATTAGATTCCGATACGCAAAAATAAAACACATGTTTGTGTTTCATAAAAAACAAAAAGGGAGATGTAATAAATGAGCTATTATGCAGGAGAATATGATGTAGCAATAATTGGAGCTGGACATGCAGGATGCGAAGCAGCTCTTGCAGCGGCAAGACTGGGAATGAAAACAGTAATGTTTTCGATTAGTTTAGAAGCTGTTGCTAATATGCCATGTAACCCTAATATAGGTGGAACATCTAAAGGACACCTTGTAAGAGAAATAGATGCTTTAGGTGGAGAAATGGGAAAAAATATTGATAAAACTTTTATTCAGGTAAGAATGTTAAATAAATCCAAAGGACCAGCGGTACACTCTTTAAGAGCACAAGCTGATAGAAAGGATTATCATATTCAAATGAAGCATACATTAGAATCTCAAGAAAACCTTGATTTAAAACAAGCAGAAATAGTTAAGATTGGGGTAGAAGAAGGAAAGGTATCAAGTGTTGAGACTAATATAGGAGCTATATATAAAATAAAAAGTGTAGTACTTTGTACAGGAACATATTTAAAAGGAAAGATATATATAGGAGAAATTTCCTATGAAAGTGGACCTGACGGAGTATTTCCTGCAAACGAACTTTCAAAATGTTTAAAAGAACTAGGAATTGACATTGTAAGATTTAAGACAGGAACACCTGCTAGAATAAACAGAAGAAGCATTGATTTTTCTAAAATGGAAATACAAAATGGAGACGAAGAAATAGAAATGTTTTCTTTTGAAGATGAACAAAAAAATATCAACCAAGTTCCTTGCTATTTAACATACACAAATGAGAAAACACATGATATAATACGCAAAAATTTACATAGATCTCCGTTATATGCAGGACAAATTGAAGGAACAGGACCAAGATATTGTCCATCAATAGAAGATAAAGTTGTAAGATTTAGTGATAAACCTAGACATCAAGTATTTATTGAGCCAATGGGATTAAATACAGAAGAAATGTATGTACAAGGAATGAGTTCATCACTTCCAGAGGATATTCAAATTCAGATGTATAGAACAATTCCAGGGCTAGAACATGTTGAATTTACAAGACCAGCTTATGCTATAGAATATGATTGCATTGAACCTTCTCAATTAAAACTATCATTAGAACTAAAGAAAATATCAGGAATGTTTTTCGCTGGTCAAATAAATGGTACATCAGGATATGAAGAAGCTGCAGCTCAAGGAATAATTGCAGGAATTAATGCAGCACAAAAAATAAAAGGAAAAGAGCCTGTAATACTAGATAGATCAGATGCATATATAGGTGTACTTATAGATGATATTGTAACAAAAAGCACTAATGAGCCATATAGAATGATGACATCTAGAGCTGAATATAGATTACTTTTAAGGCAAGATAATGCAGATTTACGTTTAACTGAAATAGGACATACAGTAGGGTTAATATCTGAAGAAAGATATAAAAGATTTATAAATAAAAAAGAAAATATCGAAAAAGAAATAGATAGAATAAAAAATACAGTTATAAAACCTACCAAGGAAGTGAATGATGTATTAGCAAAACTTCGGAACTACGCCTATAACAACAGGCGTAAAACTTTCTGAACTATTAAAAAGGACAGAAGTTTCATATGAAACAATTAAAGAAATAGATAGACAAAGACCAATATTAGAAAAAGGCGAAATAAAAGAAGTGGAAAATCAAATAAAATATGAAGGATATATAAAATTACAGGTCGCACAAGTTGAAAAATTTAAGAAATTAGAACAAAAAATATTACCGAATGATTTAGACTATTCTGAATTTAAAGGATTAAGTTTAGAAGCTAGACAAAAATTAAATAAGTTTAAACCAAACTCAATTGGACAAGCATCAAGAATATCAGGAGTTTCACCAGCTGATATATCTGTACTTCTAATATATTTAGAACAAAGAAAAAGAGGTAAATAAAATGAAGAAATATACTACAAATTTAATAAATAGTTCGAATGAACTAGGAATTAAATTAAATAAAAATCAAATTAATAATTTTGAAAAATATATGCAATTATTAATAGAATGGAATAAAAAAATAAATTTAACCGCAATTAATACTCCGGAAGATATAGTATTAAAACATTTTATTGATTCACTAACAATTTTAAAATACATTAACAAAGAAGAGAAAGTAATAGATGTAGGAACAGGTGCTGGTTTCCCTGGATTACCATTAAAAATAGCTATTCCTGAATTAGCAGTATATTTAGCAGATTCTCTAAATAAGAGAATTAACTTTTTAAATATTGTAATAGATGAGCTAAGACTGAATAATATTCAAACTATTCATACACGCATAGAAGATTTAGGACAAAATAAATTATATAGAGAAAAATTTGATGTAGTTACATCTAGGGCTGTTGCTAGTTTTAACATTTTATTAGAATATATGCTTCCATTATTAAAAATTGGAGGAAAATGTATTTGTATGAAAGGAAGTAACATAGAAGAAATAAATAATAGTAAAAAGGCTTTAGAAATATTAGGAGGAGAGATAGAAAATATAGAAGAATTAGAACTTCCATTTTCAGATATAAAGAGAAATATTATAGTTGTAAAAAAAATAAAAACTACTCCTAAGGCATATCCTAGAAAAGCAGGAATTCCAACAAAAAAGCCAATTGAATAACACAGAAAATTTGTTTATAATTTTAATAAAACTCATTGACATATTAGTAATATTTCGATATTATTAATATGTCATTTTTTTATTGAATAGGAAAAATCGTAGATTTTTCTATTCAACAAAATACAAATATTGGAGGGATAACTTTGGGAAAAGTAGTAGCAATTGCAAATCAAAAAGGTGGAGTAGGAAAGACAACTACAGCGGTTAATTTAAGCACAGTTCTTGCCAAAAAAGGAAGAAAAGTATTAATGATAGACACAGATCCTCAAGGAAACGCAACCAGCGGATTAGGAATTGACAAAAAGACAGAAAAATCTATGTATGATGTATTAGTAGATGATGTAGAAATGGAAGAGGCTTTAAAAGATTCTGCAATAAAAAATCTTAAGGTTTGTCCATCAAATATTAATTTAGCGGGAGCAGAAGTTGAGCTAGTTAACATGATGTCTAGAGAACAGATTTTAAAACAAAAAATTGAACCTATTAAAGATAGTTTTGACTATATTTTAATTGATTGTCCACCATCTTTAGGACTTATAACTTTAAATGCTTTCACAGCTGCAGATAGTGTGCTTATTCCTGTACAATGTGAATATTATGCACTAGAAGGATTAGGCCAGCTCTTAAATACAATTAACTTAGTAAAAAAACATCTTAATAAAAACTTGCAGATTGAAGGTGCAATTTTAACAATGTACGATAGTAGGACAAATCTTTCAAATCAAGTTGTAAAAGAAGTAAAAAATTATTTTAATAATAAAGTATATAAAACATTAATACCTAGAAATATTAAACTTAGTGAGGCGCCAAGTTATGGAATGCCAATAACTGTTTATGACCCAAAATCAAAAGGTGCTAAGTGTTATGAGAAGTTAGGAAAAGAATTCCTAAAAAACAGTGAAATAACTATATAGATAGAGGAAAATAATAATTTAGGAAGGAAGGATAATAAATGGCTAAAAAAACAGGATTAGGTAAAGGGTTAGATGCTTTATTTGGAAACAGCCCAATATTAGAAGAAGTAAATGAAAATGATCAAATTCAAAATTTAAAGATTACAGAAGTTGAACCAAACAAAGATCAACCAAGAAGACATTTTGATGAAGAAGCATTAGAAGAACTTGCAGAGTCTATAAAAAGATATGGATTAATTCAACCAATTGTAGTAACTAAAAAAGACGGATATTATGAAATTGTTGCTGGAGAAAGACGTTGGAGAGCTTGTAAAAAAGCAGGACTTACAGAAATTGCAGCAATAGTTCGTGATAATGATGAAAGAAAAAACAAGGAAATCGCTTTAATTGAAAATATACAAAGAGAAAATTTAAATCCAATAGAAAAGGCTTTAGGAATTAAGCTATTAATGGAGGAATACAATCTAACACAAATGCAAGTATCTGAAATAATAGGAAAAAGTAGGAGTGCTATTGCAAATACAGTTAGACTTTTAAATTTAGATGAAAGAGTTATAGAACTTGTAAAACAGGGAAAGATAACTGAAGGACACTGTAGAGCATTACTTGCAATTGATGATAAAGAAAAACAATACAAGATGGCATTAAAAATGGTAGAAGAAGGATCAACAGTTAGAGATATAGAAGATAAAGTATATAATAAAAAGAAGACAAAGAAAAAGAATCCTCAATATGAAGCTATTTATAGAGATATAGAAAATACTTTTCAAGGTTTCTTTGGTACAAAGGTTAAATTAGATGCAGGAAAGAAAAAAGGGAAAATTGTAATAGAGTATTCATCTAATGAGGACTTAGAGAGAATTTTAGAATTAATTAAATAAAAGGGGAGAGTGATATATGTGGAATTTATTAAAGAATTTATAAGAACAGATATATTTCTTATTAGCTTAGCAGTTCTATTTTTTATTTTATTTATTGCATATATTATTAATATAATAAAATATTCTAAATTAAATAAAAGATATACAAATTTTATGAAGAAACTAGGAAAGCGGCGATAATTTCGAAGAAATATTAAAAACATATATATCAAAAGTAGAAAATGTACAAGAAGAAAACAAAGAAATAGTAGAGTATTATAAGAAAATAAACGAAGATATAGAATCTTGTGTTCAAAAAGTAGGTATTGTTAGATATAGTGCATTTAAAGATACTGGTAGTGATCTAAGTTTTGCTCTTGCACTACTTGATGCTAATAATAATGGGGTTGTATTAAATGGAATATATTCTAGAGAGATGTCTAATATATATGCAAAACCTATTATAAATGGAAAATCAACATATACAATGACACAAGAAGAGAAAGAAGCAATAGATAAAGCAATTAATATAAATTAATTAATTTATATGTATAAGTTGAAAAAATATATTATATACTTTTTATTTAAAGTTTATTAATAACATAAATTACCAGTAAAAATTCAAAAATAAAGATTGACATTTTAGATATTTCATGCTAAACTTATATATGCTTAAGCACATGTAGGTGTACCCAAGTGGTTGAAGGGGACGGTTTGCTAAACCGTTAGGGTTCTTTTAGGGCCGCGGAGGTTCAAATCCTCTCACCTACGCCACTATTTATATATGGAGAGGTGGTCGAGTTGGTTTATGGCACCAGTCTTGAAAATTGGCGTGCGTTTGTAGCGTACCGTGGGTTCGAATCCCACCCTCTCCGCCAAATAAAATCGTGTAAGTTTTAAATAAAGACTTACACGATTTACGTTTTATGTAAAATATGATATAATAAAATTATTAAAGGGTACTATTATGCGCGAGTAATTCCTTTAATTACTATTTCAATACTGGAGGTACAAACATGAATAACAACATTGAAATCAAAAGCGCAAAAATCTGCTCGTGGGGGTTAAAAAGAAAGAAGGATCGGCTTTATCCATATTTCAATTTTACCCACGATAAGGAGGATTATAAATTGTCCTCCGAAAAAGAACTAACCATAGCAGAGTGTGCATCAATTATGAGTGTCCTTAATGTTATAAACACACAGGACATCGTGAATTTAGGATGTAGAGTAGCACTCTTCAAAGGTCAAGTTTTTGCTATCGGAAATATTACCGATAGACGTTGGTTGGTGTTTGCAAAGGATGAGTATTTCCTTATGCCATCAGATCAATCGCTTGATTATTTTGTGAAATAATCAAGCATGAAAGGTAGAGATTAAATTCTCTGCCTTTTGTAATATATAGATTTACTAGAACAACAATTAAAGGATTGTTGTTTATTTTTTTGTAAATTTTAATTTACAAAAAAATTAAAATTAAATTAATTAATCAAAAATAAAAATTAAATTAATTAATTAAAAATTAAAATTAAATTAATTAATCAAAAATAAAAATTAAATTAATTAATTAAA
>CAMYVO010000019.1 GCA_947302485.1 uncultured Clostridium sp.
AACTTGATTAAAAGTCAAGTGCTCTACCACCTGAGCTAATAGCCCACATAAATGTTTCTTCCAAAACAGATACCTTTATATATTACTACATTTTTTTAGTGTTGTCAATGTTTTTATAAAAAATTGTAACGTATTTTGTCAAAAAATTTATGCATTTAATCTATTTACTAAATCATCAACATCAATTCCATGTACCTCACATGCTTCTTCTAATGTTTCTGCTTGTGATGCTGGACATCCTAAACAATGCATTCCTGCCTCAAGTAAAAGTTCTGCTTTTTCTGGAGCAACCTCTAATAATTCTCCAATTTTCATTGTCTTTTCTATTTTCAATTTTAACACCTCCTATTTTATTTATATTTTTCTATATCTAAAGTGATTTTAACATATTTTTTAAAAAAAGTATAGACAAAGTTATTTTTTTATTATATCATCACTTTCAAAGGTGGTGATATTTATTGATCAATTAATTTTAATTTTCTTTATATCTTTTATTATAAATATTTTTATAGTTTTTTATTCTATTTATACTTTTTTCGATGTTATAGTTTTCCACAAATTACAAGGATCAAAATTAAATTTAAAACAACAGATAAGGAGGTAATATGTTTGTTAATACCTTTTTAAAACGATGTCTTTTTATTTTATTTTCTATAATATTATCGTTATTTTTAATGGTATATTGTTTTCATTCTATATTTTTTTCAGATACTATTATAATTACATCTATTACTCATTCATTTAATATATGCTCTAAATATCCAATATTTTGGCATTATTTTAAAATTATTTATATTATTCTATATTTACTCTCCACAGTTATATGTTCTAACTCAATATATTCATTATTATTTAATAAAGAAAAAACTCATTCTAGAAATTCAACAACTATTAATAGTGATTTATCTATATTAGTTGGGTATAACGAGCAAGAAGAAAAAATATATATTCCCGAAAAAGGTCTTTATCAAAATATTCTAGTAACTGGAACTATTGGATCTGGTAAAACATCTTCTGCTCTTTATCCTTTTACTGAACAATTAATTAAATATAAATATAATGTAAGCAGTGAAAAATTAGGATTTTTAATTTTAGATGTTAAAGGAAATTATCATAAAAAAATATATGAATATGCTAAAAGTTATAACAGATTAGATGACCTCAATATTATTGAGATAAATGGTAAAATTAAATATAATCCATTAGATAAACCAAATTTAAAAGCATCTATTTTAGCAGATCGTTTAAAAACAATTTTAACTTTATTTTCAAAAAATAATTCAGAATCTTATTGGCTTGATAAAGCTCAATCAATTTTAACAGAATGCATTAAACTATGTAGATTATATAATAATGGATATGTTACATTTGTTGAATTACACAAATTAATTACTAATCCTAATTATTATCATTCTAAAATTTCTATGCTAAGAAATGCTTTTATAACTGGTAAGTTTAATAAAGAGGATGTTCACAATCTATTATCATCAATAAGTTTTTTTGAAGAAGAATTTTTTACTTTAGATTCTAGAACATCAGCAATACTAAAATCTGAAATTACAAGAATTACAGGATGTTTTGTTTCTGATTTTGATATTGTAAACACCTTTTCTCCTGCAAAAAAAGATATTAATTTTACCGGTTTTAAAGATCTAATTCAAAACGGGAAAATTGTTGTATTAAATATGAATATTGCCAAGTATAAGTATTTATCAAAAATTATTGCAGCTTATCTTAAACTAGATTTTCAAAGTGAAGTTTTATCTGTTCTTTCTTATCAAAATACTCCTAAAAGATCTGTTTGTTTTATTAGTGATGAATATCACGAATATGTTACAGATACTGATGCAGACTTTTTTTCACAAAGCAGAGAAGCAAAATGCATAAATATTGTTGCAACTCAAAGTTATACCTCTATACTAAATACTCTTAATAATAAACATACTACTCAAGTTATAATTCAAAACTTAATTAATAAACTTTGGTTTAGAACAGATGACATCTTTACAGTTGAAGATGCTCAAAAACAAATTGGAAAATCTGAAAAAGAAAAAATATCAAAAACTATATCAGAAAACTCAAGCGAAACAAAATTTAATTATATTACAAATACGTTAAATTCTTATCATTCTAATTTATCAGAAAGCATTAATTCTTATACACAAAATGATTTTATTTACGATACTAATTTCTTTACTCAAGAATTAAAAACATTTTCATGTCTTGCTTTTTTATCTACTGGTTATGAAATTCTTCCACCTCAAAAAATCCATCTTATCCCTTATTTTGCTAAAGAAAATTAATATACAAATGAAAGGAGGATATGATTATTAAAAATAATCATTCTATATTTATGAAATTAAAAATATATTATTATTCTATTTTTATCGTTTTGTTGTTTACTATATTCTTTTTATGTTTTTCTACGATTTCTTATGGAGCCTATCCAAAACTTATTTCTAAATTAACAGGTGCTTTTGATAAAATTACAAGCTATATAATATCTATCGCAACTCCAGCTGCAGCTGTATCTATTGGTTCAGGCTTTTTAATGCAAAAATTTAGCTTTGGAGACGAAGAAAGAATACGAATGGGCAAAAAGATAATTCGTGCATCTATTGTCTCATATGCTTTTATTTTAGTTCTTGATTTAGTTATTTCAGCTATTCAAGCAATTTTATCATAGGATGTGATATTTTGGAAAATATTAATATTGCAAAAGTTATTTCTCAGTCAATTAACACAATACTTACTAATCTCTTTTCTTCTATTGATAGTAATATTTATCAAAAATTAGATGATATTACTTTCTTAAATCCCGATATTATTAAAGAATCTAACTTTATAAACTTATTTGGCAATCCAACAGAAGGATTCTTACTAGTTGCAAATTCTTTATTAGTTGGTTTTATTTTATATTACTGTGCAAAACTGGTTTTATCTAACATTACTGTATCTTATGTTGATTCTCCTATGCAGTTTTTATTTAAAATTATTATATTTGGTATTTTTATGAATAGTTCACTTTTTATATGTGAAGAATTAATTTCCTTAATCTCTATAATTACAAATATCATACGTGAAATTGGAGAATCACTTTTCGGATATAATATATGTTTTTCAGAATTAATTTCAGTATTAAATAGTTTAACCTATTTTAATGACCCTAGTTTAAATCTATTATCACTAGATGGAATAATTAAAAGTTTTTGTAGTATTGGCTTATTAAACTTAATGCTTTCATATTCTCTTAGATATATTATGATAAAAATATTTGTTCTTTTAAGTCCTTTTGCATTTTTATCACTTTCCATTCCATCTTCATCACATTTTTTTAAATCATGGCTCAGATCATTTTTATCACTATTACTAATTCAAATTTTTATTTCCATTTTATTAGTTATTTTCTTTTCTCTTAATATTTCTTCTAATGACATTCTCTCAAAACTTTCAATAGTTGGATGTATTTATGCTCTTACAAGATCTAATATTTTTATGAAAGAAATATTTGGTGGCATTACAACAGAAATTAGTAATACTTTTTCTTCTAAAAAATTAAATTAGAAATGGAGGTATATATGAAATTTATTTTTCCACAAAATTATAATTTTAAAAATAAATTATTCGGTATTATTGATTACTCTACAGCTATAGTTCTTGTTGTTTGGTCTGTATTTGTTTTTTGCATTCTTAATCTTATTTTTAGTAACTTTAATTTAAAGTTGTTTTTATTTATAGTATTGACTTTCCCTTTATTCATATTTATTATTGTTGGATTTAATCATGAAAATATTTTATATGTTATTTATTATATTTTAAAATTCTATAATACTCGAAAAATTTATATTTATAAGTAGAGTTGTATTGTATTATTCATCAAAAAATGATATAATTCGTTTTACTTAAATATTAAATTTGTGATTAAAGGGGTAATAATAATGAAACTTGAACAAAGCAGTACATCTATGTTGTTTTCAGAAACAACTATTCCGGATATTTTCTTTACAGAATATTTAGCAGAAGCAAAAGGTGATTATTTAAAAGTTTATCTATACATTCTTTTTTTGTCTAAATATAATAAAGAAATTAAGTTAAATGATTTAACTAAAAAATTATCTTTACCTCTAAATATTATTCATAATGCAATAAATTACTGGGAAGAAACAGGTATTATTACCAAGAAAAATACTGGATATATAGTAAACAGTATTCAAGAAATAGAACTTCATAAGTTATATAAGCCAAAAGTTTCTCTTACCCCAAAAGATATAGCCAAAAGTGCTGAAAGTCAATATCGTGCTAAAATTGTAGATAGTATAAATACTACATTTTTCCAAGGTATAATGTCTCCTGGTTGGTATACAGATATAGAATTATGGTTTAAAAAATATTCATTCGATGGAGATGTAATGAGAGCCCTTTTCCAATATTGTTTTGATCGTTCAGCTCTTCATAGAAACTATATTAGTGTAGTAGCAGAAGCATGGTCAAAAAATAATATCAAAACATACAACGATTTAGAAATGTATTTTCAAAAGCAAGAAAAATTTACAATATTTAAAAAAGCAATATCTAAAAAGCTTGGTATTAATAGACCTCTTACTCAATACGAAGAAGCATATATAGAAAAATGGATTATAGATTTTGGATATTCATTACCAATAATAGAAATTGCTTTAAAAAAGACAACCTCTAAAGCAAACCCAACATTTGATTACATTGATAAATTATTAACTGATTGGCATGAAAAAGGATTAAAAACACAGAATGATATTGAAAAATACTTACTTGAATTTAAGCAGAAAAAACAAAACATTAAAGAATTAGAGAAAAAAGCAAAATATAACAATTACGAACAAAGAAAATATAATAATTTAGATTCTCTATATGCTAATAAACAAGATGCATAATATACCTAATAGAATAGGAGATTTTATTAATGAATAATTCTATTTTAAAATCACTTTTAAAAGAATATGAGCAAAAAAAAATAAGAGCTGAAGTTGAACTCGAAAAACAAAAAGAAATAATTTTATCTTCAAATGCTGAGCTTGAAAAAATAGAAACATCTTTAAACAAATGCGGAATAGAACTTGCTAAAGCAACTCTTTTATCTGATACAGATTTAACAAATAAGCTTAATAATAAAATAAACTCTTTAAAAAGTGAAAAAGAAAAATTATTAAATAAATTAAATATCGATTTAACTCCAAATTATGATTGCAAAACATGTTCTGATACTGGTTTCATTTCAGATAATGGTAAAACACAACTATGCAATTGCATTAAACAAAAATTGTATGATATTCAATATAATAAATCTAACCTATCAGATTTAAGTCGTGATACTTTTAAAAATTTTAACCTTGATTTATACTCAGATAAAATTGATGAAAAAATTTATTCTTCCAAAATTTCTCCTAAAGAAAATATGAAGATAATAAAAAAGATTTGCGAAGAATTTATTGAAAACTTTGATAATCCTGATCAAAAAAACTTGTTATTTACAGGTAATACAGGACTTGGTAAAACATTTTTATCTAATTGTATTGCAAATGAACTACTCAAGTCAGGGAAAAATGTTTTATATCAGACTTCCCCTGTTTTATTTGATACTATTATCGACTATAGATTTGGAAAAAGCAATGTACAACAAGATTTTTATGAAGATATTTTAAATGTAGATTTACTAATTATAGATGATTTAGGAACAGAAACTATGAACTCTATGAAATTTTCAGAATTATTTAATATTATAAATACTAGATTATTAAATCAAAATTCTAAAATAACCAAAACTATTATTTCTACAAATTTAACTCTTAATAATTTATATGAATTATATGATGAAAGAATTGTTTCAAGATTTGTTGGTTACTACAATATCTGTAAATTTTACGGAGATGATATAAGGTTTAAAAAATAAAAAAAGTTAAACAAAAAACACGCTAATACGGTTAGCGTGTTTTTTGCAAAGAAAAAAAATGCTATTTAGGGCGCACTCTTCATACGTACCCAAGTACGCCCTGTTTGTTATTATTCTTCTTCTTTATTTTTTTCTCTTTTAGCTATTATTATGAATATTACTGTTAAAACTGCTATCATTCCTGCAATTGCAAGTAATGTTTGCTGCATTGTCCATTTATTTGCTCTTGTTTTTGCTTCTTCATATGTATATGTTATTTCTTTTCCGTTTTCTTCTTTTTTTGGATTCTCATATCCTTCTATATCCTTTGCTGCTGTTTCTTCTTTATATGAACTACTATTTTCTTCTTCATATACTGTCTTATCTCTTGCTATATAGTTTCCATTTTCATCTACATATTTTACAACTGTCTCTTCTTCTATTTTCTCATATACAAATATTACTTCTATATCTTCTTTCGTATATGTTCCTTTTGCATTTTCTGGAGTTACTCCATATGCTTTATAGCCTTCTACGTTCTTTCTTAGTATTTCATATTTGTCTCCTAAGTATCCTTGTAATTCTACTTTGTCTGCTATTTCTTTTCCGTCTTTGTCTACATATTTTACTGTAATTGTTCCACTTGGTATTTTCTCATATATATATGTTACAACTATTTCTTCAGCTGTAAATACTCCCTCTGCATTTTCTGGTACTTCTCCATTCCATTTATAGTTTTCTATCTCTATTGCATCTGCCTTATATGTACTTCCTTCTTCTCCTATTAGTATCTTTTCTTTTGCTACCTTGGTTCCATCTTCTAGCTCATATCTTACTTCTACTATTCTTCCTTCTAGTATCTCTATTTCTTGGTCTCTTATTACATTACTTACACAATATACTCCATCTTCATCTGGAAGAATTACTTCTTTTTCTTCTCCTTTGTTTCCTACTTTTACTACTACTCCTTTGTAACTTGATCCTTCTGCTATATTTACTTTGAATTTGTAATCACTTTGGCAATATGCTTTTTGCTCTTCATCTGCTCCTGATACAACCTCTATGCTTACTCCATCAATAGCTGTTACTTCTACTTCATGAGTAGAATCTAAATAGTGTACTTCTACTCCTTCTGGAACTTGTAATTCTTGCGTCATTTCTGTACTGTTTGCTGCTATATATACATCTTTTAAGTTTGGACATTCTGAAATTATATTTCCATCTACTTGGTCTACTTTTGCCATTATTTCTATCTCTTCTAGATTACTACATCCACTAAATGCATTTTGTCCTATACTTATTGTTCTTGTCACTACTTTTACTGGTCTTCCATTTTCATCTTTTACATCTATATTATTTCCATTGTCATCTTTTATTGTTAAATTGCTTGTACTAAATTCTGATATATTTGTATAGTTTTCTATGCTAGCTGTTTCATTAAAGCTTATACTTATGTTGTTACTATATCCTAATCCTGTACTATCAACTTTTACATCTCCTGTATATGGCATTATTATTACTTTTTCTATGCCTGTACATCCACTAAAGCTTTCTGTTCCTATTTCTATCAATGTCTCTGGCATTATAACTGTTCCTGTTAGGCTAGAACAATCTTTAAATGCCTCTTTTCCTATAGATTGTAGTCCTTTTTTGAAGTTTAAGCTTGTTTGTAGATTACTACATCCGCTAAATGCCTCATCTCCTATTGCTACTAATTTATCTGGCAATTCTACTTGTTCTAAGTTACTGCATCCTTTAAATGCTGCTGTACTTATTAACTGTAGTTCATTTGGCAACGTTACTTCTTCTAAGCTTGTGCATCCTTCAAATGCACTTTCTCCTATGTTTACAATACTATCTGGAATTATAACTTTCTTTAAGCCTTCTTGTCCTTTTAGCGCTTCATTTGCTAAAGTTGTTATTACTAATCCGTCTGCTTTTGTTGGTAACTCTAATGTTTCTATTGTGCTTAAGTCTCCACTTACATATTTTAAGCCCCTAGCTTTTTCATCTTCATATGTATATTCCCATGTTATTCCATTTTCATCTGTAAATTGTGATGTTTCTCCATTTATTGCTCCTGTGTATATTATATAGTCTCGTATTATTGTATCTATTGTGTATATTCCGTTACTATCTGGATTTATTTCTTCTGTAGTATCTACTACTGTTGCATATCCCCATCCTCTATACTCTTGTCTTGTTCTTACTAGTTTTATTGTTTTATCTTTAACTACTTCCCCTTGTTCATCTAATAATTTAAATTTATATGTTGTTTTACATAGTATTTTTCCATTTTCTATATTTCCTTCTACTGTTTCTACTGTAACTTTTTCTCTTGGATCGTTGTTTATCTCTAAACTATGTTTATGGTCTAAATAGTGTACTTGTGTTCTACTATCTGCTATACTTCCTGCTATTTGTACATCCTGCTCATTGTTATTAATATATATATCTGTTAGATTACTACAGCTTCCGAATGCACTTCTTCCTATCTTAGTTACACTACTTGATATTTCTATACTTCCTGTTAATCCTGAACAGTTATAAAATGCTTCTTGCCCAATTGTTGTTACAGTTTCTGGTATACTTATATTTTCTATGTTACTACATCCTACAAGTGCATTATTTCCTATTTCTTCTAATGTATTTGGTAATATTATATTTGTAATATTTGTACTCTCATATCTATATTTTCCAAATATGTTATATCCGTTATTTCCTCTTTCTGAGTTAAATATACTTACTACTGGTAGTTCATCTAAATAGCTTGGTATTGTTATTACTTCTCCTATTTCTCCTTCTACATAGTATACATTGGTTGCTTTTCCATCTTTATATGTATATCCCCATGTTATTCCATCTACCTCACCTGTAAATGTATCTCCATTTCCATTTCCTAATATAATCTCTGTATCTGCTTTTACTGTTATACTATATATTCCTTCACTATTTGGTATAAGTTCTCTTGCATCAGCTATATCTTGAGCTTGTTTTTTAGTTCTTACTTGTACATCTGTTACTGGTGTATTACTACTATCTAATATTTTAAAGCTATATGTACTTTCACATGCAATGTTTCCTTCTGCTGATAAATCTCCTTCTACTGTTTCAACTGTGTATCCATCGTTTAAAGCGCTTCCTGAGTATTTTATACTATGTACATCATTTAAATAATGTACATTTACTTCATTTAATGCACTTGATCCTATGTTTTCTGTTACATTTTCTTTATCCATTTCTACATATATATCTAATACATTTTCAAATCCAAGTCCTGATTCAAAAGTAATTTCTTTTGTTCCTTCTGGTAAATATACCTTAGAAAGATTCATACATCCTCTAAATGCTCCTGATCCTATGTTTACTACCTTACTTGTTATTGTGTGCGTTACTGTTTGTGTTATATAGTTTCCAAAGTCGTCTTTTCCTATTGGATTTCCAAATTCATCTGTTATTATTACATTTTCATTTGTTGTATTTGTATTTATTCCATCATTTGTATATTCTCTTGTTGCTTCTGTAATAGACTCTAAGGAAGTTCCTTGTTTGAAGTTTACTGCCATTTGGTCTATTTCTACTTCTCCTGTATATTTTAATACTCTTATTCCTGTTATTCCACTACATCCTAGAAATGCTCCATCACTTATTTGTACAAATCCACTTGGTAATTCTATTACTCCTGTTAAAGAACTACAATTTTCAAATGCTTTTTCTCCTATACTTCTCATTCCACTCTTTAAACTTAAGTCTAAACCTAAGTTTGTACAGTCTTTAAAGCTTTCTTTTCCTATTACCATTAGTTTTTCTGGAAGCTCTACTTGTCCTAGAGAAGTACATCCACTAAATGCATTGTCTGATATGAATGTTAAATCTACTGGTAAAACGGCCATTTCTAAATTTGTACATCCTTCAAATGCGCTTTTTCCTATGTTTATTACACTGTCTGGAATGTGTATTTCTTTTAAGTCAGCTTGCTCTTTAAATGCTTCATCTGCTAAAGATATTACTACAAATCCATTTATTTTTTCTGGTATTTCTACTACGTCAAATTCACTTAAATCTCCTGATACATATTTTAATCCTCTTGCTTGTCTATCTTCATATGTATAACTCCATGTTATTCCATTTTCATCTGTCCATTCATCTACTATTCCATTTACAAGTCCTACTTTTATTAATATATCTCTTACAGTATCTTCTGATGTTATTGTATATATTCCTTCTTCATCTGGTATTAATCTTACCACTTCTGTTTCAAAATCTTTTGTATTTATAGATCCCCATGGCATCCTTTTTTCTACTTTTAAGCTTTTTTCTAGTATTACTGATTTATTTTTTACTACATTTTCTTCTTCATCTACTACTTTAAATTTATATTCTTTCTTGCATTCTATTTGTGTTAGATCATTTATATTATTTCCTTCTATATCTTCTACATGTAATCCTTCCTCTACATTCATTGCTAAGTTATGTACATGTTCTTTAAAGTGGATATATGCTAAAGTACTTTGTCCTTCCCAATATTGTTCAAAGTTTACATCATTTTCATAATTATCTACATATATTTCTGATAGGTTATCACAATTCTGGAATGCATCATATCCGATACTTGTAACTGTGTTTGGTATATTTATACTTCTTAATCCTCTACAATTGTAAAATGCCCTCTCTCCTATGCTTGTTATTCCTTCTTGGATATTTACTTTCTTTATATTATATCTACTCCATTCCAATATTGAATTTGTGAAGTCCTGTGTTATTTCTCCTTCGCCTGTTAGTACTACTTCTTCTACATTTGTTACATTATAAAATGCAGACGAACCTATGCTTGCTGTTCCTGGTATTGTTATCTTTGTTAAGCCTGTACAATTAGAGAATGCCCAATCTCCTATGCTTGTTACACTTGCTGGTATTTCTATTTCTGTTAAGCCTGTACATCCTGAAAATGTACCAAATTCTATGCTTGTTACACTATCTGGTATTTCTATTTCTGTTAAGCCTGTACATTGAAAAAATGCCCTATCTCCTATGCTTGTTATTCCTTCTCCTATTATTATACTTTGTATATTTTCTCTACTTTGATACCATGGTGTAACTGTATAGTAGTTAGAATCTGACATTGCTCCTTCGCCTGTTAAAACTACTTCTTCTACATTTGTTACTCCATTAAATGCCCACTCTCCTAAAGTAGCTGTTCCTGGCATTGTTATCTTTTTTAAACCTGTACATCCAGAAAATGCACTATTCCCTATGCTTGTTACACTGTTGCCTATTACCACACTTGTTAAGCCTGTACAAGACTGGAATGCTCTCTCTCCTATGCTTGTTATTCCTTCTCCTATTGTTATACTTTGTATATTTTCTCTACTTTGATACCACGGTGTACTTGAACTTGAACCACTATAATCTGCCATTGCTCCTTCGCCTGTTAGTACTACTTCTTCTACATTTGTTACTCCATTAAATGCCCACTCTCCTAAAGTAGCTGTTCCTGGCATTGTTATCTTTTTTAAACCTGTACATCCAGAAAATGCACTATTCCCTATGCTTGTTACGCTATTTGGTATTTCTATTTCTGTTAAACTACTACAATATTGGAATGCCCAATCTCCTATACTTGTTACGCTATTTGGTATTTCTATTTCTGTTAAACTACTACAATATTGGAATGCATTATTTTCTATGCTTGTTACACTATCTGGTATTTCTATTTCTGTTAAGCTTGTACAGCTATGGAATGCACTATTTCCTATGCTTGTTACACTACTTGGTATTTCTATTTCTGTTAAGCCTCTACAATTATAAAATGCATTTGATTCTATGCTTGTTACACTAGCTGGTATTTCTATTACTTGTATATTACTTGTATCTGCTCCATTAAATATATTATATCCTTGATTTCCTCTTTCTGAATTATATATATTTACTACTGGGTTTCCATCTAAATATGATGGTATATATACTTTTTCTCCTAATTGACCTTCTACATAATATACATTTGTTGCTGTTTCATCTTGATATGTATATGCCCATGTTATTCCATTTGAATCTACGCATTGAAATACTGTTCCATTTGTAATACTTTCAACTATTATTGTTTTATTTCTATTTATGTTTTCTATTGTATATACTCCATCATTATCAGGTATTAATGTTTCTGTTACATCTTCTGAATTTTTAAATTTTCCCTCAGAAGTCACTGTTACAATTCTATTTGTTACGACTTTATCTCCTTTTAATACTTTAAATTTATATATTTCTCCACATGCTATTGTTCCTTCATTACTTATACTTCCTTCTATATCTTGTAATGTTAATCCTTGTTCTATATTTTTTCTTATTGTATGTGTACAATCATTAAAATGAAAATATGCATTATAATTCCAATTATATCCTAATGTTATATTTGATTCTGTATTATTTATATATATATCTGCCAAACCTGTACAATAAGTAAATGCTTCATTTCCTATGCTTGTTACACTGTCTGGTATTTCTATACTTGTTAAGCCTGTACATCCTGAAAATGCTTGATATCCTA
>CAMYVO010000020.1 GCA_947302485.1 uncultured Clostridium sp.
TTTTCTACTAGGGAAACTATATTATTGAATTTTTTTACTCTAATATTAAATATTAATTACATTTTTGTTACATAATCTACTTTTTTTGACACACAATTGTAAAAAAAAAATTGAATGCCCTAAATCCGTAAGAACGAGACCTAGAAAAGTATTCTAAAAAAAGGAGACGGTTCTGATTTTCAGTTTTAAACTAAAAATCAAAACCGTCCTTTTTTTAGGTCCATTTTCCATTTAATCTTCATCAATTGGTCCAAATAATTCGTCAAATTTTGCTTCTAATTCTTGTTGTAAGTCCTTTTCTTCTTTTGTTTGGTTATTATCTATTTCATCTTTTTGATTTTCTTGAAATTCTTCTTGTGGTAATATTGGTGCAAACTCATCTTTATTGTATGTGTTATTATTTTTTTCATCTTCTTCAAAAAGGTCGTCTAGTGATTCAACTTTTAGATCATTTTTTTCATTTCCTTTGCTATCTTCTACATAAGGATTATATGGGTTATATTTTCTCCATTCTCCTCTTTCTACTTGTGCTGCATCATTATGGCTCATCTCAAATGCTTCAAGTTTTCTTGCAATGGGTCTTTCAAAATAATAATATTTTCTTGCCTTAATTGGTTTTATACCTTTTTCAAAAATAATACACATATCGTTATCTAATCTTCTTAATTCGTCTGGAGTCATTAAAGCTCTTGCCATTACTTGGTCAGATACACTTTTACCTTGCATCCAGTTTTGTCGGTTTTTATTAACTGAAATGCTATCCCTTTCAATAGTCTTTTCCCCTAATGCTTTAGAAAAATATTCTACTGTTTTTTGTGAGTTACTTCCTAAAAATACATGGGTATCACAGTTACCAATAATTGTTTCGTAAGATTTTTCATATACCGCTTCTAATTGGTCTAAATTTTGCAAAATAACACTAAAAGAAATTTTCCTACTTCTACTTGTTGAAATTTTCTTATCAAAATCTGGAACTTTTCCTATATTTGCAAACTCATCTAGTATAAAGTATGTTGGCATAGGAAGTTTTCCTCCTGGATTTTTATCTGCAAAATCATATAAATGTTGTATCATTTGTGAGAAGAATATTGTAAGTAAAAAGTCATATGCTGTATGTGTATCTGAAGATATAACATATACTGCTGTTTTTTTCTTTCCTATATCTTCAAAATTTATTGTATTTGTAGATGTAAGTTCAGCAATTTCCTTTGAATCAAATTTACCAAGTTTTGACTGTAAGCTTGATAAGATTGATCCATATGTTTTTTCTGGTGCAATCTCAATAGATTTATAGAACATTCTTGCTGGATGATCATATGGCAATTGATTCATAAGTTCGCTAAGTAAATTGCTTCCACCATTGTTATTTGCAGCTCTTACAAGTTCAGCACAACTTGCTAAGTTTTGTTCTTCTTCTGGTCTTGCTGCAATTAAATAATATATTAACGCCTTAAGTAACATTTCTGCCATATCATCCCAATATGGATCTGCGCTACTTCCTGTTTCGCTTTTTTGCCCTTTTACAATTGTATTTGCAATAACGTCTACATCTATTTCACTTGTAATATGAAATAGCGGGTTATATCCATCACTAAGCTGTGGTCTTACTAGGTTTAATACTTTTATTTCATATCCATGTTGTTTCATGTATCCTGCTGTTTTATCGTATAACTCTCCTTTAGGGTCTGTAAATACATAAGATCCTAATAGTTGTGCAGCATTTGGAATTGAATATGAAGCTGATTTACCAGATCCAGATCCGTCCAACAACTAGTACATTTACATTTCCTCTTTTATCTACTGGCAAGTAATTATTTTCTGCTAAAATTAATCCTTTCTTATTACTTAGCACTCTATATTGTTCTCCATTTTTACTCCAGTCACTTGATCCGTGTTCAATATCAGAAAATTCATTTTTAGGTGCTGTTTTAAAGAAACCAACAAACATAAAAATCAAGTACAATATACTAAAGATTCCTAGCGATTTAATAAATGTTCCAATATAACCTATTGCAAATGATTTAAATATTACCGAAAATGGATGTGTTATATAATTTGTAAATACACCAAAAAACTCATATAATTGAAAAACACCATTACTCGTAGAATCTACTATGCTACAAGCTAATGGCATTATTAAAAATACGGTTGCAAAGATCCATAATAATATAAATATTATGAATCTACTTTTATTTCTTCTTATTACTCCCTCTACTTTGTAATTCATGATTATTTCACCTTTTCTTTTGTTTTATATATTAATGCTCTCTTCCTTCTTTATCTGTAAGTATTGTTCCGTCTTTTGATATTCTTTTAAGAACATTTCCTTTATTATCACGTTCAATATTATAATCTGTTGCTTTAGTTAATGTAAATATATCATCTGGATTATATTTATTATAAGTTGCTGATCTTTCTGGTGGAAATACTATTTCATTTTCTTCCTCCATATCAAAAGATCCTATAGTTATAGTATACCCTTTATTATTAGTTTTTGTTGAATCTACATTTGTTTGATTCGCCATTTGTAATTTCCTCCTTACACATCCTCTCTTATTTCAAATGCAAAATAAGATTTATACGGTTTTAATTTACATTTTCCCTTAACTTCATTTGTTTTTTCATCAAAATATAAATTTGGTTTAATCTCTTCTGTTGTTTCTGGGTCTATTATTGTTATAGGTCTTTTTAAATTAGGCGTGTATTTAACGTCTTTATATTCGTACCCTTCCTCAGAATATAACGTGTTAAACTTAACTGGCATTGGTTTTTTAGATATCTTTACTTCATTATCTTCTAAAACTCCAGAATTCACAACTATTTTCTCTTTTCCAAAAGATAAAAATAATAGATCATTACCATCATCAGATGGATTATCCACAAAAAAAGTCTTTCTTTTTTGATCTCCTCTAAATTCCTCAATATAGTCTAGTCGCTCCACTGTAAATTTAGGAAAATCATTTAAGAATTCCTTTTTTGTTTTATTAATTTGATAAATTACTGTGTTTACATCTTTTGGATCTGTGATACTAAAGTGTTTACCTTGTAGGCTGTTATCCATATATTACACCTCTCTTCTATGTTTAATGCATAGATTGTCATTTGTGCATGCTTTATCACTATACATAATTATATTATATTTATATTGTTTTGTCAATACAATATAGATTATTCTGTATTGCTTCGGAACTAGGTAGCCAGATGGCTCCTGCCCTTACGGGCTAATTCTAAGAATTTTGTAATAATTAGTAGAATTACCCTAAAATTATACTAGTCATATATTTTTCTAGGATTAAACTTAGATATTTCTTTAAATTTTTTAAAAAGCTGTTTCTCTTCAGCTGACATTTGTTTTGGTACCATTATTTTTACTTCAGCAATTAAATCTCCTCTGCCACCTTTACCATCTTTATATCCTTTACCTTGAATTCTTATTTTCTCTCCGCTTCCAATTCCTTGTGGAATATATACCGATGCCTTTTCATCAATGCTATATAAACTTACTCTTGTACCTAAAGCTGCCTCCCATGGTGTTAAGTATAAACTTGTATATATATCATACCCATCTATAATAAATCGTTCATTATTATCTATATGTATTCTAATAAATAGGTCACCATTTTTCCCACCATTTTTCCCGGGTTTTCCTTGTCCAAGAAGACGAATCTTTTCATTATCTCTAATTCCTGCTGGTACTTTTACAGAAAAGCTTTTCATTTTTCCTTCTATGGTTCTTAAAACTACCTTTTTTTCTAATCCATAAAAAGCTTCCTCTATTGTTACATTTATTTCTGTTTCTACATTTTCTCCTTTTACAGGAACCTTTTTCTTTAAATTTTTTATAGTTTCTACTTCTTGTTGCTCTTTTTCTTTTAAGTTACCAAAGAACATCTGAAAAAAATCACTTACTGCTGAATCTGGTCTACGTCTACTTTCCTCGTATTGTATTTTTCTTTTTCTTCCAATATGTGTATTCCACATTCTGTCATATTTTCTTTTTGAAGTAGGATCTGAAAGTACTTTATATGCTTCATTTATATCTTTAAATCTTTCCTCCGCAGTTTTGCTTCCTATATTTACATCAGGATGATATAGTTTTGCTTGTTCTCTAAAAGCAATCTTTATTTGATCTATATTAACTTTATTAGTATCTAATCCTAATATTTTATAGTAATCCTTAAAAATCATTTAACATCCTCCCATATTCATGGTAGATATATTATATCAGCTAAAAAACACTTATACAAGTAATATAATAAAATTTATTTATTTTATTTGCCATTAGGGACGGAGGATTTTGGCAAAATTGCCAAAATCCTCCGTCCCTAATGGCAAAGCTAATTTATTTTTCCAATGCTAACTTTATTAATCTATCTAAAAGCTCTGAATATAAAATTCCTCCGCTTTCCATTAATTTTGGATACATACTAATACTTGTAAATCCTGGCATAGTATTAATTTCATTGATGTATATTTCATTTGTTTGTCGTTCTACAAAAAAGTCAACTCTTGCTAAGCCCTTTCCATCAATTGCCTTAAATGCTTTTTTTGCATATGCCTTTATTGTATCAGCTATTTCTTCTTCTATTTTTGCTGGAATTATAGTAACTGATTCAGCATTATTATATTTTGCATCAAAACTATAGTATTCTTCTGCGGGTTTTATTTCTCCAACACATGGTGCAATTAAACTATTGCATCCTAGTACTGCACATTCTATCTCTCTTCCATTAATTCCTTGCTCTATTAATATTTTATAGTCAAATCTCGAAGCAAATTCTATATTCTCTTTTAATTCTTTTATATTATGCGCTTTTTTTATTCCTACAGAAGAACCTGAATTAGATGGCTTTATAAACATTGGATAAGATAATTTTTTTTCAATGTTATTGCATATTTCTTCTAAAGTTAATTCTTCTTCTGTAAAATCTTTATGAATATATATATATTTATCTTCTCTTTTTTGCACATATTCATACGGTGCTTGTTTTAGTCCTGCCTGTTTAAATAAAATCTTAGTATATGTTTTATCCATACCTACACTTGATGCTAAAATTCCACATCCTACATAAGGAATTTCTAATACTTCTAGCATTCCTTGAATTGTTCCATCTTCTCCATATTTACCATGTAAAACTGGAAATATAACATCACACATTTTTAAGCTATTAAAAACATTCTCAATTTTTTCTAATGGATCTAATTTTTCACCTAGTTTTAATATATATATTTCTTCAACTTTTTTTGTATATTTATACCATGTTCCATCTTTTTTTATGTATATTGGTGTAATATTATATTTTTCTTTATCTAAATTCTGTATAACTGATGTAGCTGAAACTATAGATACATCATGTTCTGTAGATTTTCCTCCAAATACTATACCTATATTAATTTTATCCATATATTCATTTTCCTTCCATCTTATATATATTATGAAATACTGTCTGCAATAACATCTAGATGCATTCCATTAGATGCCTTAATTAGTATGGCATCATTAGGCTTAATTATTTCTTTTAGTCTAACTATTGCTTCTTTTGCATTAGCTGCTTCATATATATTATTTTTATCAAATCCTTTTTCTTCTACTGTTTTTGCAATTTCTAATGAGTTTTTTCCAACAGTAATTAATATATTTATATCATTATTTAATACTTCTTCTCCCACTTTTCTATGTAACTCTTGTGTATAATCTCCAAGTTCAAACATATCTCCTAAAACAGCAATTTTCCTTGGTGCTTCCATTTTATTTAAACATTCTAATGCCGCTTTCATTGATTCATAACTTGCATTATAGCAATCATTAATTATCTTAATTCCATTTTCCTTATTTAAAATATCCATTCTTTTTTTAGTAAGTTCAAAATTAAAAATCGCTTCTTTTATTTGTTCTATTGGAATATTGTATAATTTCCCTACGGATATTGCGCATAAACTATTATATACAAAATGTTCTCCTGCAACAGGAACATTTATATTTATTATTTCTCCATTATAATTTAAATCATAACTACTTCCGTCTTGCTTTAGCTGAATATTAATTGAATTAAACTTGCTTTTTTCATTAATACCATATGTTATAACTGAATAATCTTTTTTATTTTCTTCATACCATTTATGTAATAGGTCATTATCATTATTTATAACGACTGTTCCTTCTTTGTTCAAGCCCTCTAATATTTCCATCTTTGCTTTTAAAATATTTTCTCTTGATCCAAGTATTCCAATATGTGCTGTACCAATATTAGTGATAACTGCTGTTGTTGGTTTTGCAATATTAGTTAATAAACTTATTTCACCAAATGAGTTCATACCCATTTCAACTACCATAGCTGTATGATCTCTTAATTTTAATACTGTTAATGGAAGTCCAATTTCATTATTATAATTGCCTTCTGTTTTTAGAACTTTATATTTCTTTGATAAAACATTTGCTATAATATCTTTTGTACTTGTTTTTCCAACACTTCCTGTTACTGCTACTACTGGTATATTATATAAAGATCTTTTATATGCTGCTAATTCTTGAATACATTTAACTACATCTTCTACCATAACAATAGAAGCATTTGGATATTTTTCTGTTACTTCTTTTTTTACTTCTACTTCTTGTAATATACAAATACTTGCTCCTTTTTTTAGTGCATCTTCATAAAATATACTTCCATTAAATTTTTCACCTTTAATTCCAAGATATACTTCACCTGGTTTTAATATCCTTGTATCTTTACAAAAACTTTCACATACTGCATATTCACTACCAAAAATTAATTTCCCATTTGCTTTATTGATTATATCTTTTACTGTTAATTCTATTTTAAACACCTCTTTATTTATATTATTATAATTATATAGATTTTATCACATCAATATTAAATAATACAAGCACATACTGTTGAATTATATAACTCATATTTTATGATTTATTTCTATCAACTATTATATATATTATTAAATTTAATAATATAGTTGAAAGTATAACTATTATATATAATAATATGTTTTGTCCTTCAAGTAAATTAATTTCTAATCTATTAACTTTCTGGTAAGTAAATGTTACTGTAATTAAATCATCAGTAAATATTCCGTCTTTATTAATACTACCATCTTTAATAATTCCAAATCCTTCTATAATCTTAGGTATTATATTATACTTCTCACCTATTTTTCCTTCTATGTATTCTGATTGTTCTATATCATTTCCAGTTCCATCAACATATCTAATATTTACTCCTCCTGCATCATTTTTACTTTGCAATAATATTTTTATGTTTCTATTTATTCCTTCTATTACATATATTCCATCTTCATTTGGATAAATTATTTCAGATACTTTATTCGAATTATAATACTGTCCTTCAGATATAACTCTTACCTTCATATTTTGTGTATTACCATTAACTTTAAATGTATGCATATTTCCGCATTTAATTTCTGTAGATATTTTATTTTCTTTATCTTCTTTTTGTGATATTTGTTCTACTATATGTTTACAGTCACTATCATGTATATATGCATATGTATTTAAATTCCATCCATTTGAAAACAATATGTTTTCCTTTTTATTTTCTATATAAATATCTGCAAGATTATTACAATTTGCAAATGCAAATTCTTCAATTTGTTGTATGTTTTTACCTATAATAACCTTGTTTAGTAAATCATTTCCTCTAAAAGCACCTCTTTTTATTGTTATTACACTGTCAGGTATTTTTAAATTATTTTCTTTATTCTGTATATTACAAATTAATTCTGTTTTATCTTTAGTAAATATCATTCCATTTTCAAAAATATAATTTTTATTTCTTTTATCAATATTTATTTGTTCTAACTTATCACATCCATAAAAAGCATAACTTCCAATTTCCTTTACATTTGATGATATATTAATATTAGTTAAAGACTCACAACCAGCAAAAGCTTGTACTTCTATTTTTTCTATATCATCACCAATTTTTATTTCTTTTAAATTTTTACAATTATAAAAACATGATTTTTCTATAGCATCTAA
The DNA here is from genome assembly GCA_947302485.1 of uncultured Clostridium sp. Lineage (GTDB taxonomy): Bacteria > Bacillota > Clostridia > TANB77 > CAG-508 > CAMYVO01. The sequence goes on from CAMYVO010000020.1 coordinate 8,015, forward strand.
ATACCTTGGTAATGTTATACTTTCAAGTAATTCACAATTCATAAATGTTTCCATTCCAATTGTAGTTATACTATTTGGTAATTCTATTTGTTTTAAGCTTTTACACCCATTAAATGCATCACTTCCTATACTTAAAACTCCGTTTGGAATATCTATTTTTTCTAAACTTTCGCAAGACATAAATGTATTATGTCCAATTCTTTGTATTTTTTTTGGAATTCTTATCTCTGCTAAATTCATACAATTTGCAAAAGCACTTTCTCCTACTACAGTTAAATTATCTGGTATATTTAATTTTTCTAATCTAAAGCAGTTAGTAAATGCATTATCACCAATAACTTCCATCTTTTCTGGTAGTTTAATAGATTCTAGATTAGTACAATCTTGAAATATTGCAGATTTTAATTCTGTTATATTTTCTGGTAATTCTATTTCTTTTAAAGAACTACACCCTTCAAAAGCTCCTCTTTCTATATTTATTATATTATTTGTTAATTCTATTTTTTGAAGTAATTTGCAATTCTTAAAACTAGCTTCTCCAATTGTTTTTATACTGTCTGGTACAATTATTTTATTTACGATGTCATTTTTAGTACTATTAAATATATTTTTATTTGCTTCTACATTTCCAATATGAGTTACAGGATATCCTTTTATATTTTCGGGAATTTTAACTGAATCAGATAGTTTCCCACTATGATAATAGATATTAATAGCATTCCCGTTTTCTATAGAATAGTTCCATCTCACACCATTCTCATCAATATATGTATTTGAATCTATATTGTCTTGTATTAGCAAAAATATTAAAGCTACACATATAATAGTTAAGATATATTCTAATAATATAATTACTGTTTTCTTTTTATTATATTTTTTTATACCTTTCTTTGACATAACGTATCCTCTCTCATATTTCTCTTTGTTTATCATTACATATTTTCATCGTTTTTTCAAGTAGTTTGCTTATTTATATTTTGATATTTACTCACTTAAATTTTTATATATTCTCTTAAATTAAAATAGATAAAAGAAAAATACTGTAACCACTTCTAGTTACAGTATTCTCCCAAGAAAAAAAATGCTGTTTAGGGCGCACTCTTCATACGTACCTAAGTACGCCCAGTTTGTTATTTTTCTTCTTCTTTATTCTTTTCTCTTTTAGCTATTATTATGAATATTACTGTTAAAACTACTATCATTCCTGCAATTGCAAGTAATGTTTGCTGCATTGTCCATTTATTTGCTCT
>CAMYVO010000021.1 GCA_947302485.1 uncultured Clostridium sp.
TTTCTTTTATTGTTCTATTGGTATAGTCAAATTCTACATAATAATTATCTAATTCTTCATATTTTACCTTTTCTTTAAATGTATATCTTCCATTTTCGTCTGTATATACTTCATCAACTGCCTTATTTTCAGTATTCTTTTCAAATAGAGTAACTTTTATACCTTTAAGAGTAACGTCTTTTTCACTATTATATACATTATCATAGCTATTTTCGACTCCCTTACTTCCACAATCTACCCAAACAAATCCAGAAATTGAAATTGGAACATTCTTATTTGTTGCATTTTTAGTCACTTTTTTCAATCTATCTAAAGAGAAATAATCTTTTCCACTAATTAGAAGTCCATACCTTGAATCATATTCATAATTAGAATTAAATTCTGGTTGTCTATCTAATGGGTATTGAATCGGATCCGAAGATTCTGTTTCCCATATTTTGTACTTATATGCAGTAGATAAATTATTTAATGTACGTGTTCCATCTTTCGTTTCAAATGTCGTAGCTTTACTATAACTACTATTTTTATACCCATATGAACCATTTTTTTCTGTAAGCCATCCTTCTTTTTGAGTTTCTTTATTTATATACTGAATTTTAAATTTCATATCTAGTTTTTTTGTACTTTCATCTTTATCTACTTTATTAACCTCTAAATTTCCAACAGTAAAAGTATTCTTCGCATTTAGTGATACTTCTTTGTCATTTTCTAATGTAAGCCACAATGATAATTGAACACCTACTCCTTTTTTATACTTCATTTGTTCACTTAATGCGTAATTGTCTGGATCAGGTGATTTTGTTTCCCATACTATGTATTGATATGCAGTAGATAAATTATTTAATGTCAGTGTTCCATTTTTTGTTTTAAATGTAGTAGCTTTTTCATAGTCAGTATTTTTATATGAATATGATCCAGATTTTCCTGAAAGCCATCCTACTGTATCATCTTTTTTAAACTGAATTTTAAATTCAAAATCTAGTTTTTTTGTATTATCATCTTTATCTACTTTATTTACAATTAATTTTCCAACCGTAGGAGTATTTGGTAGTTCAATTTTATTTTCATTTGTGCTACCTGCATTTAATGTAATCCATTCTTCTGTTAAACAAGCACCTTTTCCCTTTTGATAATTCGGTTGTTGGCTTAATTCATAATTGTCTGGATCAGGTGATACAATTTCCCATATTCTATATTGATACTTAGTAGATAATTTTTTTAATGTACGCTCTCCATCTTCTGTTTTATATTTTTGGGCTTCATCATATGTATTACCATATTCATATGATTTACTTGTTCCTGAAAGCCATCCAACATTTGTTTTATTTGCTATTTCTTTTGTTTCTATTTTAAAAGTTATGTTTAATTTTTTATTAGTATTGCCTTTCTCATATTTTATTATAGATAAGTCCGCATCTCCCTTTTTATTTTCTGCATACACTTCAATGGGTTTTAAGTCTAAATAAATGAAATCTTCGCCAGTTAAATTAACTGCTCCTTGAGATTTATCATAATTTTTTTGTTGTTCTAATGGATATACATCTTCATTTGGAGATTTAACTTCCCATACCCTATATCTCTTATCCAATGGTAATTTTTCTAATAAATATTCACCATTTTTGTTTGTATAGTATATTCCTTTATTATCAAAACTATTTTTATATGAGTATGATCCAGGTGTTCCTGAAAGCCATCCTTCACCTTTTATTTGTACACTAAATCCCATATTTGCTAATGACTTTTTGGTTTCTTCATCATATTTCATTACATGAATTGATCCAAAATCATGGTCATTCTTTGCGATTACTGTTTTAATAACATTATTAGTTGCTGTATTTTGATATTGTTTATTTTCTAATGGATCATTTTCTCCAAAAGAGACATGTTCTAGTACTTTTACAGCATTTCTAACTTCACCATCTTGTGAAACATAGCCTGGTTGATCATATAACGAATATCCTTCAGGTGCTGTAACTTCCCAAATTGTATATTTTGTTGTGCTATCTAATCCACTTATTTTTAATCCTTTTGATGAATCCGTAATTTTATATTCTTTTGCATTATTCCATGTACAGTTATGCAAATAGTAAAATGCAGATTGTTCTACCCATGTATTTTTATTAGGATCAAATCTTTGATAACTGAAACCATTTTCTCCAATAAATTTTTTTGTTTTTTCATCTTGTATTTTGAATTCTGCTCCTTTTAGCAATGTTTTTGTACTAGCATCTTCTTTTTTTATTGTAAGTGAAGCTAAACGAAATGGCTTGCTTATCATAAATCGTTGATGTGAACTATCTGATTCTAAAATCCATATATATACACCTTGCAAATCATTTGCTCCTAATACAAGTCTATCTAAATAAGCTTGTGCCCATTCATATTTATCAGTTGCTTCTGATGCTCTTTCTGCTGCATGTCTTTCGATTTCATCTAAATCATTTCCATTGCTATATCTTTTTAAGGAAGCATTATTTAATCCAAATTGATTTAGCCAATACCAAACTACCCATTGTCTATCAGTTCTCCTAACATATCCACTGTCATAATATGAACCCTCAGAGAATCCATATGGTCCTATTGTAGTATCTGATAACAAATATGCTAATTTAGCGAATTCTGTTCCAGTGTAATGTTTGGCCGGTTTCCCTGTCTCTTTACTTGTGCTATCATAGAATTCCATATCACATCCTACTATTTTCATACTAGCTTTAACTGTATAAGCTTTTGCTTGATAATATGTTTCTGCATTTTCTTGCATACAATAAACATATTTATCTTGTACTAGATAAAACTTTGTATTATCAGTTCCATTTTCTTTTTTAAATGCTCCCTCAATCATATTTCCAATAGCACTAATTAAATTTGCTTCACCAAAAGCGTTTCCTGTTTTTTTCTCTATTTCTGTATCTCCACTACTTGGAATATCTATCCATTTAATTCCATAAGAAATGCTAGTTTGAAATAAAATTGCTGCTAAAAATACAATTAATCCAATAATTACTTTTTTATTTATATTTACTATTTTCATGTTCTACCTCCTTTCTTCTAGTATTAGTTTTCTATAATCATTTTTCTTTTTTTATAAGCTATGTATGCTACTATTATCAATGCAATGATAGTGCATATAATTGTTACTATACCATCAAATGATAGTCCTGTTCTAATTCCTATAATAACATCAGCTGCTCCTTTGTCATTTTCATCCTTCTCAGCAGATGATTCTGTTATTTCAGCAATATTATTAAATAGTCCTGTATTATTCTTTGTCATAGTTATATTAAGCTTTAATGTTAGTACTTTTTCCTCTCCTGGTTTTATTTCTTCATCTGCTAATGTTTGATTATATATATAATTTCCTTGTCTATACCATCCTTTATTTATTTGTTCATTAAAGTTTAATGCACTTGGTGCATAATCTGCTATATTCTTTGCAAATCCACTTATTGTTCCTGTATTTTTAACTTTTATACTGTATTCTATTAAAACTACAGATCCACTTATTTTTCTAGAAGCTATTTCTATTTTTGCTAAGTCTTCATCATTAAATGAATATGTTTTAATTCCGTCTTTATTATTTACAACTATTTTGCTAACTGTTTTTTCTAGTCTTAAATCTGCTTTTTCAATTTTAACTAATCCTATGTTTAGATTAGATATACTATCTTTAAATGTTATAATATCAGTTGCTCCTACTTTTTGATTATTTTCATTTACATTTATATTTCTTTCTGTAGCACAAGAAATAATAGTATATTTAAATTGATCAACTTTATATGTTGTTGTAGTATATAAATTAGAATCATATATAAATATTACAATATATTTTCCATCAGGAATATTATTTAAAGTATATACTCCATTTGTTCCTGTTTGCGTTCTTATTACGTTTCCATTTGCATCTTTTACAAATTCATTTGTTTCTGTATTTACTATTTGTACTTCTATTCCACTTAATGTTGTTTCATTTTCTTGTCTTATTCCATCTCTGTTTTCATCTAACCAAGCTACTCCAGATATATTTTTTTCTTTTATATTGTTTTCTTGTGTATTATTGTTTTCTGTATTATTTTCAGAATTATCATCTTCTGGATTATTATTTTCTTGATTCTCGTCATTTGGATTATTGTCATCCGGATTATTATTTTCTTGGTTTTCATCATTTGGATTATTGTCATCTGGGTTATTATTTTCTTGGTTTTCATCATTTGGATTATTGTCATCTGGATTATTATCATCTGGGGTATTATCATCTGGTTTTTCATCTTCTACATTTGCTTTAACTAAGTATTTTATTTCATTACTTTCATATATTAATGATCCCCATCCTACTATTGCTTTATTACTAATTTCAATATCAGTTGCAGTTTTAAAATCAGCTGGTAATTTTGCTTTAATCTTTAATTCTGCTTCTTCTCCCGCCATAATTCTGTTTCTAATTTTATAATAATTCTGTTCGCCTTCTTCTCCTGATTCATATCCTGTTATCATTTCATTATTTAATGTGATTTCTTCAATTTCTAAATTCTTTGAATAATATTCAGTAATAAGTGTTCCTTCAGGATTCAATTCTCCAGTATTTTTTATATTAATTGTATAAATTATTTCATCTCCAGGCTCTAAATATTCTTTATCTTGTGATCCAGCAATAGAAATATTATATTTTACAGATTCAGTCTCTTCATATATTCCATTTGATCTATACATATTATTATCATAATTTGCTGTACCTGAAATTATTGAAATACTTCCTTCTTCTATTTTATTTATAGAAGTCATAACCTTAATTTTTGCAGTACTATTTGCATTTAAAGTATCTATTTTCACTATATTTGTATCAAAAATATCTTTATTAATGTTCATATCTGGTACAATTAAAGTTATTCCTTCTATGCTTATTATATTATTTGTATTTATGGTTATTTCAACATTTTTCTTAACTTCATTTGAATTATTTTTTATTCTCAAATTATATTCATATATTTTTCCGCTTTCAATTTTAGCATTTATACTATGTCTTAATACTGGAAGCATGGTTAGTTCTATATCACCCGATTTTAGTCTATGACTAATCTCATTAGTATTTTTATTTTCTTCTCCAAGTTTTGTTATAACAGTGTTTGTAGTTGTTGCTCCATCTTGTATATCATTATTTACTTTAACTTCATATTCAAATAATATGCTTTTTCCAGCACTTATGTTTTTTGTTTCTGTAACTGTTCTATCTTCTTTTTTATTATAATACTCATATCCATCTGGTCCTAAATCGTAAGTTGCATCAGCTCCTGAGTTACTTACTAAAGCTGTAACTGGTCTTTCATCTGCTTCAACCAAAGTTGTTCCTTCAGGAACTTGTCCTGTAATTGTTACTCCTTCTAAATCTTGTGTTCCTGTGTTTTCTACTGTTATTCTATATCTTATTACTTCTCCTGCCTTTACTTCATCATTGTTTTCTAAAATATCATTTCCTACACTTGCTTCTAATGTTGTTTTTATTCCTGTTTCTTCATTTGTATTTGTATTTGGTGCTCCTAATAGATTCATATTTCTTTTTACTACTGGTATTGTTTTTTCTTCTATATTTATTTTTGCTGTTTTGGTTCCTGTTGCTCCTTGTTCTGTTTTGTTATTTATATAGTTTAATACTATATCCTTTTCTCCTGTATTTGCTTTCTCATCTATCTCTAAGTCTGAATATATTAATATTTTTGTTCCTTCTTCTATTTGACTTGGATATTTTATTTGTTCTCCTTTTATATTAAATGTTAATACTTTTCTTCCGTTTTGTTCTTGTATTATTCCTTTTTCTATTTTTAGTCCATTACTATATAGCATTCTATATCTTGCTTGTACATTTTTTACTTCTTCTGGAAATACTATTTGTATGGTTGGATCCTTATATAGTTCTTTTTCTTCACTATTTCCTATTAAATCTATTTCCATTTTTACATTGTCTTTTTTGTTTCCTACTTCTATTCTTGTCTCTTCTACATTAAATCCTAACTCTGTTTGAGGTTCTTTTAACTTTATTATTTTCTCTGATTCTTTTCCATTTACCTCTAATTCTTCTTTTATTCCTACTATTTTTTCTATTTCTTCTCTTGTTTTATTTTCTTCTATTTTTTTATTGTTTATTATATTGAATATTCCTGTACTTACTGGCTTACTTGTTATTATGCTTATATTTTTTGTGTTTTCTCCATATTCTATTACTATGTTTCCATTTTCTTTTACTTCTGTTTCTTTATTTATATTTGCTATTACATTTCCTTCTTGATCTTTTACTGTTATATATCCTGTTTCTCCTAATATACTGTCAAATTCTTTTTTGTTTATTACTGTGCTTTCATATCTTATATTTGCTTCTGTTTCTTCGTTTTTCTCATTTACATATACTGTCTTTGTATCTTTTATTTCTATTTTTTCTATTGCCTCTATATAGTCTACATATACTTTTACTGCATCTGAATATTGTCTTTTTTCTCCTGTATATATTTTTCCTTTGTATATTTCTTCTTCTTTTTCTATTAGTTTATTTGTTATACTTCCTTCTTTTTCTTCATTTTTTACTTCTATCTCTGTATTTGCTTCTATTTCTCTTCCATCATATAATGTTATTTTTCCTTTTGTTTCTAATTTCTTTTCTTCTAAATTTACACTATTTGGAATTTCATATGTTACTACTATTGGTTCTATTGTATCTTCTATTTCTATTATTGTTTTTCTCTGTTCTTCATCTGTTGTATATTTTATTCCTTTGTCAACATCTGTTGCTACTCTCTTATGTACTTTTACATTTTCACTTCCCTCTGGAAGTTCTATCTCTTCATGTACACTTTTTACTGGATAAGAACTGTTTTCTAACTTACTGTCTATTAGTAGCTGTACTATCCTTTTGTCTTCTTGATATACCTTGTTTGTTAATACTTCTCCACTTATTCGTCCTTCTATGTTTTCTTCTGATACCCAATTTACTTTTACATCTGCTGTTCCTTCTACTTCATAGTTTCCTTTACTATTTACATATTCTCCTGTTACAGTTATTGTTGCTTCTCTGTTTAGGTATCCTTCATAGTTTGTTTCTGGATTTAGATATTCTATTTCTCTTTCTATTGTTGTTGTTTCTCCTGCATTTAGATGTACTTTCATTTCTGTCTCATCTTTTAACTTAAAGTTTGCATTTGCTATTTCTATGTCCCCATCGAAATATCCTCCATATCCATGAGTATTTTTCATGACCACATCTATCTTCAAGTTTAATGGCTTATCAATTCTCTCTTGGATATCTACTACTTTTTCTCCTTTTTCATTTTCAAAGTATGCTAATATTTCTACATTTTCATTACTTGTTCTCATGTTGTCAATTGCATAAGAAACAAGCCCAAAGCCTGCCATCAAAAGCCTAGACACTATCATTGTTAATAATATTAGCACTGCTACTGTTCGTTTTAACAGTTCTTTTACAGTATTCATTTTATTCCTCCTAAGTGATTTAATTTTCTTACATATATATATTGTTTCATAAAAAAAAATCTTTTACAACATACTGTTTCTTAATGTTTTATTCACTTCTTTACGGAAACTCCGTTACTTGATTTTATTACATTTTTATTAAATTTATGTAACATCCCTAATATATTTAGTCTTTTTCAAATTAATCATTTTATTAAATGTGCGAAAAATATGGATTTTTGGGGTATTGATATTCTTAAAAACATTATATACAAATTGCCTCAAGCCTAAATTTCCCTAAGTTTAAACAATTATATTATTATAAATATGCTTACTTGATATGATAGATCAAAAAAAATGAAAGTAGATTGTGTCTACTTTCATTTTTTTATTTCATAGTTTTTCTCATTTGTTTATTTTTTCAAGTATTTAATTTTAGAATTATTTTTCTTTAGTATTACTGTACTTAATCCTATAGCTACTATACCTAATAATCCTATTAAGCTAATTATTGCTATTCTTGAAGCATATTGTCCAAAATCTCCTGTTGGAACAGATGCCACTGATTCTGCATAAGCTGGTTTTCCTAAATCTACAGGTTTTGCATATAAGTATGACACTTCAGCATTTTCTTTTCCTGCTAATTCTGCTTCACTTACCTTAGCGCCATTTATATAGTCTAAATCATCATTTTCTGCAGATAATGACTTTCTAAATGTTATTTCTCTTGATTTTGATTGTGTTCTTGCAATTATTCCCCATCCTTCTATTTCTAATGCAATTTCGAATTCTTTTTCTTTAAATTCATTTCTTCCTTCTTTAAGTGCATTAATTGCTGCACTATTCCATTCGCTACTATTTTTTGGGGTTATTGTTTTCTTCTCTCCTTCTTTATCTACATATTCTAATACGGGATCATATAAATCTGTTACTTTCTTCACATCTATCTCGTATTCCTTAGAATAAGTTCCATGTTCTCCATACATATAATACCATCCTTGATGTTTATCGTCTGTTTCATAGTAGTTTATATCTGATTTATTTTCTACAGTAATTGTATATGTTATTTCAAATCCTGATCCATATAGACTATTTGCATCAACCTCTATTCTTGTATATGTACTTCCTTTATTATTATTATCTCCATCTAAGTCAGTTACTCCTGATGCTTTCTCTGTTCCAGGGTTTACATCAAATATAATATTTGGTGCATTTACTAATTTTACATTTGTAATTTTCTTTTGTGTATCAACTTTTTGTTCTGGCTGTTTTATAATACCAAAATAGAATCCTCCGAAGCTATATTGTGAATTCAATGAATCATTCATTGTTTTTTCTGTTTTATCATTATTTTCTATAGTTATATCCACTTGTGGACTCTTTGCAGAAATTGATGTCAATTCGTTTTTATTTACTTTTATTCTTTCATCAAAATCATCAACAGCTACTGAATATGTTGAATTATTTCCAAGGTGCTTATACCATACATTTCCATATTCATTATCACCATTTCCAAAGGCA
>CAMYVO010000022.1 GCA_947302485.1 uncultured Clostridium sp.
TTTGATTATACTATAAAAACAAAAGATTATCCAGGTATCCAGATAATCTTTCAAAATCATTTATAAAAAACGTATCTAAAACGTATCTAAATGCAATTTTTTTCGTTTTTTGCAGTTTTTTAAAATCTAGCAAACCATTGTAATTACTGGTTTCTACCGCAACACGCCTTATACTTCTTACCACTGCCACATGGACATTAAGCATTATTATCTCTCTCAATATTTTTTATTAGGAGTTCTATCGATTGCATTGCGTTCTTTTTTATCATTCCATCTATATTTCCTTCATATTCTTCTATACATTTACCAACTATCCATTTCATTTTTGATTCTATATTATTATCCCATATCTTTCCACTTGTTTCGTATATTTTTCTCATTTTATCAGACCATTTATTTTTCATTGAATTTAGTTGTTTCGTGTCGATTATTATTCCCATTTCCTCTTCAATTTTATTTACATATATTTTACTATCAAATATATCTTCAATTTCTACATTTTTCATTCCTATATATGATACCATATTGTATTCATTTTCGTTTAAAAGTTTACTTTCTTTGGATTTCTCAATTGCCTTTCTTCCTTCTTCATCATTATCTAAGAAAACATAATATTTACAAATATTGCTTTTTAAATAATTTAAATATGGCTCTAGCTTTCCTGCACCACCTAAAGGGTGTATTACCATATCTCCATCATCCAATAGTTTCTGAATAATTGGACTTTTTTGTATTAAAATTTTATTTATTATATTTTTATCATTTTCACCTTCTACTGCCAATACATATTTTTTATTATATAAGTAATCTGAAATTTTTATTCCTAATACATCCCTTATTTCTTCAACATTCTTACTTGGAATTGCTTTACCTCCATCAACAATAATATTATTTTTTAAATTATCTACATCAACAAATTGCGCATTATGAGTTGTTATTATTACTTGATTATCTTTTTTTAAATTTCTTATAACTTTATTTAATTCACTTATTGCACCAGGATGCAAATGTGATTCTGGTTCATCAATTGCTATTATAGAAGATTCTCCCGTATTATATCTATCTGTCAAAATTCCCATGGATACTAAACTCTTAATTCCATCTCCTTTATATTCAATATTAGTTGGAGTCCCATCATCAATTATTACTTCAACATCTCTTCTTAGTGCTTTTACCCTAGATTCTTCAGCAATATGTAACTTTACATTTTTTATTGTTGGTATAAAGCCAATTAACGATTTTTTTATTTTTTCTGAGATTTGGTCTAAAATTTTTTGTTGTAACTGATTTATTGTATTTAATGCACCTTTATACTCTTCATTATCTTCAATGACTGCTAATTCTTTTGATAGATTTCCCCTAATTATATTAATTCCTTCTTCTTCTGTTCTTATTGCTGGAATATAATTAAAAATTATTTTTTTACTAACAAATTCTCTAATTTGGTTAACTTTTCTTTCAAAACTCTTATTTCCTCTTTTAGGGACTGAAAACTTAGGTTTATTATCATTTCCAATATTTATCTGTATCTCTAAAGTTCCATTTATCCTTGAATTTACATATTGCCTAAATTCTTTTATATCTTGTTCATTTAATTCAAATTCAAATTTAAAAATTGTTTCAAGGCCTCTACTTCTATTTTGAAAAGTTATTGGGAAATCTCTTTTCCAATAATACAAATCACTTTCGCCCATATAATAAGGTCTTCTCACCACCATATGTCTTTCATAAAATGGGTCTGCAATAATATTCATTCCGATTGAAAGTGCTTTTATTATATTAGATTTTCCTTCATTATTTTTTCCTAATAATACTGTTATGTCTTCCAAATTAATTTTATGTGCCTTTGTAATACTCCTAAAATTTGTAATTGAAAAAGTTATTAGTTTCATTTTTTATCATCCTCTACTTTATATTCTTCACCATCTTCTGCAACCATACTTAGATTTTCATCATCTTCTTCATCAGTTTGTCCATATTCAATAGGATCATCATCCATAAATGTATTTGTTAGCACAAAAAATTTGTCAAAGAAATCAAATAATTTTTGAATTACATTTTTCTTCTTTGTTTGTCTTACGTTATCTTTTGTAAAGAATGACATTGGTGGTAATATATCAGATATCTCTGTTCCTGCAGTTTCTACCATTCCTTTTTCAAATGCATTTTGTACAAATCTATATGTTTTTTCTTTATCAAGATTTTCATCAGCAATTATTTTATCTAATTCTTCTTTTTTCTTGCTTTTCATAAAGTCATGGAAGTCTTCATAAACATTTGAGTCGCCATCAAGAGAATCAATAAATGCTTCAATCAAATCCTTTTTATTTCTTAAATCAGGACTTGCCATAATTGCTTTATTAATATTGATTCTTATTTCCTTATCTTCCATATTGCTTTCATGATATTTTTCAATTAATGCTAAAATGTAATCAATATTAACTTCTATTTGTTTTATTAATTCCATTTCAAATACTACATCTTCTGTAACATCAACTTTATCACTTTGTGTAATCTTTCTGAATTGTTCATATAAGTCAATATACATAGATTGATAATCTTGAAAATCTCTTTGTGTAATTAGATTGTCACCTTTAAATCTATCAAATGACATAAGAATATTTCTCACTTTTAATATTTGGCCAAATAATCTTATAAATTCTTTTTGATTTTGTTCTCCTATAATTTGAACACCTACAGGAAATCTTTCTTTTAATGCTTCTACTAAGCCTACATATCCTGGGAAGTCTTTTTCATTCTTTTCTTGATCACCTGTATATCCATAATAATAGTCTTCATATTTTTTCAATAAAACAATACTTTTTGCGTTTTCATCCCCAAATAATCCAAGTGCCTCATCTAATTGTTTTTCTAAATCTCTAAAACAAACTATATTTCCATATGTCTTAATAGAGTTTAGTATTCTATTCGTTCTTGAAAACGCCTGTATTAATCCATGATATTTTAGGTTCTTATCAACCCATAATGTATTCAATGTTTTTGCATCAAATCCTGTTAAGAACATATTTGCTACAATTAGTATATCTATTTCTTTGTTCTTCATTCTTAACGAAACATCTTTATAATAGTTTTGGAATTTTTCTCCTGATGTATCATAAGCTGTTCCAAACATTTTATTATAATCTTGTATTGCTAAATCTAAGTAATCTCTATCTGTTTTGCTTAGGTTAATTGTTGATTCAGAATTTTCATCTTCTAATCCGTCATTTTCCTCATCATTTACACCATAGCTATAAATTAATGCTACTTTCAAATTGTTATCTTTTCTGGCTTTAAATGCAGAATAATACAATTTTGCCATTGGTATTGATGAAACTGCAAAAATAGAATTAAATCCATTAATATTTTTCTTTACTTTCTTTTCTTCTGTCTTATTATTTTTTGCAACATCAATTACATTTTCTAAAGTTCCCATTACATATGATTCATTTGTTTTTGTTTTCATTGCATAATGACTAATTATATAATCTGTAACTAATCCTATTCTTTCAGGATTCATTAATATTTTTTCAGTATCAATTGCATTAACTTTTTCATCTGCAATATCATCTTTTTCTTTTACTGTTTTAATATATTCATATCTAAATGGTAATACATTTTTATCATTTATTGCATGAACTATTGTATAAGTATGTAGTCTTTCTCCAAACATCTGCTCAGTGGTCATAGATATTCCTTTTATTGTTCTACTATTTTCTGCAAAAATTGGAGTTCCCGTAAATCCAAACATATAATACTTATTGAATTTCTTTACTATAAGTGAATGCATATCTCCGAATTGACCTCTATGGCATTCATCAAATATCATTACAACTTGTTTATCATAAATATCATGATTTGCATTTTTCTTTATAAATGTTGTTAATTTTTGAATTGTTGTAATTATTATTTTTGCATTTGGATCTGATAATTGTTCTTCTAATATTTTTGTAGATGTATTTGCATTCGCAGCACCTTTTTTGAATTTATCATATTCTTTCATAGTTTGATAATCTAAGTCTTTTCTATCAACTATAAATAATACTTTATCTATAAAATCTAATTTTGTTGCAATTTGTGCTGTTTTAAAAGATGTTAGTGTTTTTCCAGAACCTGTAGTATGCCAAATGTATCCACCTGCTTTTATACTTCCATAATATTTATAATTATTACCTATTTCAATTCTATTTATTATTTTTTCTGTAGCAACAATTTGATATGGCCTCATAACTAATAATGCTTCATCGCTTGTAAATACACAATATTTAGTTAATATATTTAAAATTGTATGTTTAGCAAAAAATGTTTTAGCAAAATCTATTAAATCACATATAGCATTGTTTTTCTGATCAGCCCAGTATGAAGTGAATTCAAATGTGTTAACATCTTTAGAAGCTTTTTGAGCCTGTAACTTTGTTGTATTTGAATAATATTTTGTATATGTTCCATTTGATATAACAAATATTTGAACATACTCAAATAAGCCTGATCCAGCCCAGAAAGAATCTCTTTGATATCTATTTATTTGGTTAAATGCTTCTCTTAAATTTACACCTCTTCTTTTTAGCTCAATATGTATCATTGGAAATCCATTTACTAATACTGTTACATCATATCTGTTTTCCCTATTTCCAGAATTATTTACAAATTGATTAATTACTTGAAGACTATTATTGTGTATATTTGTTTTATCAATTAAATAAATATTTTTTTGTTCTCCATTATCTAATTGAATTGTTTGTATATAATCTTCTTGTATTTTTCTTGTTTTGTCTAATATACCTTCATTAGAGTTTTTTATTACATTGTTGTAAAAGTTTTCCCATTCATTTTCTGTGAATTTATATTTATTCAATTTCTCTAATTGTTCTCTTAGATTTTTAATCAATCCTTCTTCTTCATGGATTTGTAGATATTCATATGATTGTTCAGTTAATGTTTTTATAAATTCATTTTCAAGTTCAGCCTCTGATTGATAACTTTTGGCTTTACTTCTATCATATTCATATTTACCTATAACTGTAGAATTAGGATTCTCAGATATTATATTTAAATTTTCCATAACATACTCCCCTACTGGATTATTTATCTAATAATTTCCTTTTATAAAATTCCGTTTCTTCTAATAATAATTCTTTTTTCTTTTCCATATTTGAATATAATTCATTCGTTAAATAATCTAATTTACTCAATAATTGAATTATTTTTCTTTGCTCATTAATATTTGGAACAGGTATCATTAATTTATTAAAATCTTTTAAGTTTAAATTACTCCTATCTCCTTTTATCATAGAATAAATCTGTGTTTTGCCACTTGCAGAATTTAAATAATATGCCAAAAACTCAGGTAGCATATTATCTTTATTTTTAATTCTTGAAACTATTGTTGCAAACCCTAAACTTCCTACATATTCATCTGTTATAACAGCTGAAGTTCCCACATCACCCGTATGAACTGTTATTATATCTCCTTTTTTATGCATTTTATGTTTATTTTTGTTTGCAAATTCATTATCCAAAAAAATAGCTTCTTTTATTCTAATATTATTTTCCTTTATATCAGAATTTCTTAATAATTTAACACCATTTTCTACGTAGTGCTTGGTCATTTTTGTTACTAAACCAATATATGTATCTGCTATTTCAGTTATATTATTGAAATCACTATCTTTATTTATTTCTTCAGATACTTTTTCTATTTCTTTAATAGTATTTTTATACTCTTTTTCTAATAAATCAATTGTACTATTTACATTTTTATCCTCTTGAATTATTTCATTAATATTTATTGATTTCCTCTCTTCAATTCTTTTTAAATATATAGATGGTTGTAAATTATACGATTGTTCTATTAATTCTTGTTGTGTAACAATTTTAGATTTTCCTTCAATATTTGTTCTGTCTTCATATAGTTTATAAATATTATCTATGTTATCTGCAGATAATTTATTTTTTGGTTTTTTTGATAATGTATTTGTTATAAATTCATCACTAGCATCTATAAATAAAACATTACTATCTTTTTTGTTTCTCTTTAACACAATAATACATGTCGTTACTGTTGAACCAAAAAATATATTAGTAGGCAACGAAATAATACTATCTATAAAATTGTTATCAATTAAATACTTTCTAATTTTTTGTTCTGCACCTATTCTATCAAGTACTCCAGGATATTCTACAATTGCCGCAGTTCCTTTCTCAGACAGCCAAGAAAGCATATGCATAGTAAATGCCAAATCAGCTTTTGATTTCGGTGCCAATATACCTGCCGGTGCAAACCTAGAATCATTTATTAATAATGGATTTTCTTTCCCTGCCCAATGAATTGAATATGGAGGATTTGAAACAATCGCATCAAATGGTTCATCATCCCAATGCTTTGGATTTTCTAAAGTATCTCCTAATGCCAAGTCAAATTTGTTATAGTTTATATCATGTAAAAACATATTAATTCTTGCAAGGTTATATGTTGTAATATTTATTTCTTGACCGAAGTATCCTTGTTTTACATGTTTATCTCCAAGGATCTTAGCAAATTTTAAAAGTAATCCACCAGATCCACAGCATGGATCATAAACTTTATTTACTTCTTTTTTATCCATAATTACTATTTTAGCAAGTAATTCTCCTACTTCTTGAGGTGTAAAAAATTCTCCTCCTGACTTACCTGCATTAGAAGCATACATTGTCATTAGATACTCATATGCATCACCAAATAAATCTATTGTGTTATCTTTATAATTACCTAAAGGTAAATCAGCAATAGCATTTATCATTTTTACTAACTTTGAGTTTCTGTCAGTAACAGTATTACCTAACTTATTACTATTTACATCAAGGTCATCAAATAATCCTTTGACATCCTCCTCTGATTCATGTCCTTTAGCTGAATTTTCAATACTATTAAATATCTTTTTTAATGTTATATTTAAATCTTGATCTTTTGCAGCATTTTTTTGAATATTTTTAAATAATTGGCTAGGTAGTATATAAAATCCTTTATCTTCTATTAATGCTTCTCTACCATATTCAGCTTCTTCATCAGAGAGCTCTGAATAATCAAAATCATTATTTCCTGCTTGTTTTTCTTTTTCATTTATGTAGTTTGTTAGGTTTTCAGAAATAAATCTATAAAATAATAATCCTAACACATATTGTTTGAAATCCCAACCATCAACAGAACCTCTTAAATCATTTGCTATTCTCCATATTGTCTTATGAAGTTCATTTCTTTCTTGTTCTTTTTTATTATTCATTTAATTTCCTCCTAATTACTTTAATTCCATAATATCTTCAATGTTGCAATCTAATACATTACAAATTTTAGCTAATATTTCAACCTGCACTGATTCATTTCTTCCAAGCTTAGCCATAGCATTTGTTGTAATACCTGCTTTTTTAGATAGTTGAGTCTTATTAATCTTCTTGTCTATCATCAATTTCCATAGTTTATCATAATTTACTTGCATAAATTATTCCTCCATAAAACGATTTTTTATTACAAAGTTATTCTATCATTTTACCTGTTTTTATTCAAGATTTTCTTGAATATTTCAAGAAGTTTTTCGAATAAAAAAGCCAGTAGTTTATCTACCAGCATATTGTCTTCTAAATTGTTTTATTGCTTCCATACGAAGCACATATTTATAATGATTTACTCTTATATAGTCTTCATGAATAGTAATTAGATTTATAAGATTTAACATTTTAAATCCTTCTATAATCTCGCATACTCTCATATTCTTTAGTACTTTCTTATTTTCATTATAAAACTCATTTATGTGGTCAATTGGGACGGGGTCATTTGACATATAGTTTTCTTATCTTTTCCCTATTTATTTTTAGTATTTCTGCTATTTTTCTTAATGAAATTCCATTATCTCTTTTTAATTCTTTAATGACTTGCTTTAATTTTGTTTCATCTTTTATTATTTCTTTGATATTTATTTCATTTTCAAACAAATACTTTTCTATCTTATCTTCGTCATCCTCTTCGATTACATCTATAAATGTATAACCATCATTCCTTATATTATATGTTTTTTTACAGTTTGAATATTGATAGTCTTTGGCATTATTACATATTTTTGCTTTTACTGGATTGTTATAAATATAACTAATACAGTTATACAAATGTTCTTGGCTATATATTCCTTCTGATTTATATCTATCTCTAAATACATAACCTACTCGTTTATATTTCTTATTATAATACTTGCCATATCTCGTATTTAGTCTATGCATGTATTTACTTAAGTTATTAATATCTTCTACTTTTAATAAGATATGTACATGATTATCCATAATACAATATGCAATAATTTTTACACAATTATCTTCTGTTAACTCATACATTGATTTTATATAATATTTTTTATCTTTGTTATTATCAAAAATATAATTTTTATTAATTCCCTGAGTAATTATATGAAAATATGTTGTTTTAAAATAACTTCTTGGATATCTTGGCATAGAAATGTGCCTCCTTGAATATAAATAAAAAAAGATATGAAAAAATTTTATATATTTTATCATATCTTTTTTATATTATTTGTCGAATTTTGTATGCTTAACTTTATTTTTATATGTCAATTTTCCCCGTCCCGAATGACACCGAATGACATTATTCACATATCATTTTTAAGGTTTTATTCATTTTATCCATACAATAGTCATTCAGTTCTTTGTCGCTATAATTTAATAGTTTTGATATTGCTACTAAGTATGAAATTATTCTAAGTAATTTTTCTTTTTCTAAATTCATTGTTAGTGATGATGCGGTTTTATTAGCTTCAATAAATAACTTAACCATATCTTTTTCTGCAATTTTTTCAATTTTTATTTCGTCTATATTTGCTAAATCACAAAAGCAAAGAGCTATCATTAAACAATCTGCAAATTCAGGTATTGTTATATCAGGACTACTTTGTTTT
>CAMYVO010000023.1 GCA_947302485.1 uncultured Clostridium sp.
TTTCTTTTATTGTTCTATTGGTATAGTCAAATTCTACATAATAATTATCTAATTCATCATATTTAACTTTTCTGTCAAATGTATATTTTCCGTTTTTATCTGTTTTAGTTGAAGCAATTTTTTGTCCAACTTCTTCTTTTCCTGATGTCACCTTTTTGTATAAAATTACATCTATTCCTTCAAGAGTAACATCATTTACACTATTATATAGATTATCATATGCTAATTCTGTTCCTTTATAGTCACAATCTACCCATACATATCCTGAAATTGAAATTGGAACATTTTTGTTATAAAGTTCTAATTTTACTGGATCTCCAGGTTTTAATTGTTGCCAGTTACTTAGTCTTAGTCCTTTATTTTTATCATATTCATATCCTACTTTATATTTCATTTGCTCACTTAATGGATATAATACAGGGTCAGGTGATACTGTTTCCCATACTCTATATTTTTTATTTGCTACTAATCCTTTTAAAGTATATAATCCTGTTGTTGGATTAGTCATATATGTTTTTGCATCTTTAAAACTATTTTTATATGAATAAGATCCTTCTTTTCCTGAAAGCCATCCTTCACCACTTATCTCAACTTTAAATCCCATTGAAAGTTTTTTGTTATTATTATCTTTATCTTTCTTTTCTACTACTAATGTTCCTACTTGTTCTTTTTCTCCTGTTGTTACTGTCATAAGACGTTGTGTTCCTGATTTTGATACAAATATACTAACTTTTGCTGTGTATATTTTTTCTTGTGAATCTATGTTGTCAGCATAGTTTTCTGCTTTCTTTATAAAGTCGCAACGTCCTCCATTTCCATAAACACAATATGCTCCCAATCCACAATTTTTAAGCCATGTATTCATATAATACCAAACCGCTTCTTGTCTTTTACCTCCATATCTAATACCAGAACCAACTGCGTAATTATCGGTATATCTTTTTTCGCCTCCAATACTATCTGGACAAGCAAATATATACCCCATTATTGCATTTGAACGATTTGTTGTTCCATTACATTTGTTTCCCTCAATAGTAACAGTTACTTTTCTGTCATACTCTGCTGGAGAGAATATTTGAACATGTCTTTGCATACAATAAACTCCGCTATCATATACTAAGTCTCTGTATAAATTTGCTGGTCTTGTTGATCTTCCACCATAACGTGATGAAAACCAATATCCAGCTTTTACTGTGCTTTGTACTAATATTACTGCTAAGAATACTAAAATCATAACAATAATTTTACTTGTTATTTTTCTTGTTTTCATTTTTTCTCCTTTCTACCAAATATGGTATCCTCTCTTTTTTAATATTCTTTTGTATATTATATATGTTACTAAAGCAATTAATATCATGGTTGTTAAAGATGTTATAACATAATTAACAAGTCCACCTGTTTTTATTCCAATGATAAGATCTGCTGATCCCATATTAGAATTATCTATTTGTTGAATATCTATTTCTGAATCTGACTTTATAATTTTTCCATTTACATCTTCAGCTTCTTCAATTTCAGCAATATTATTTACTAAACCTGTATTTCCATTTGTCATTACTATACTTAAACTTAATGTAACTTCTTTTTCTTCTCCTGGTCTAATTAATTCATTTGCCAATGTTTCATTATATAAATAATTTCCTTTTATATACCATCCATTATTAATGTCTTCACTAAATCTAAATGTATTAGGATAGTAGTCTACTATATTTTTAGCATAACCAGGAACTGTTCCTGTGTTTTTAACTTTCAATTTGTATTCTACTAGTACTATTGATCCCTTTAAAGTTTTTGAGCCTATTTCTATTTTTGCTAGATCTTCATCTGAATAATCATATGATGATGTTCCTTGACTATTCTTTACTGTAACTTTTGTTATTGTTTTCTCTAATTCTAAATTAAATACTCCTGCAGGAATCAATCCCATATCAATATTTTCTATGTTTTCATCAACAATTAATTCATCAGTTGCTCCTACTTCTATTTTTTCTCCATTAGTTATTATTTCTCTAGGCATTACATCTGAATTCCTATTTAATGATGATTCATCAACCTGATATTGTGTAATTAAATAATTATCAGTATCATATTTAAATATTAAGATATATTTTCCTGTTGGTATATTATTAAATTCATATTCTCCATTATCACCTGTTGTTGTTCTTTTAATTATTTCATTTGTATTTGCTCTAATTAGCCATACTTCAATATTACTTAGCAATCTTTCATCTTCATCTCTTATTCCGTCTTTATTTTCATCTAGCCAAGTAACTCCTGAAAGAATATTTGCACTACTATTTTCATTATTTCTTTCATTTTCTTGTTCTCTAGCTTCTTCTTCAGTTGCATTACTCTTTACTGTATATATAATCTTTTTGCTTTGTAATATTTCTACTTCTTGATCTATTGTTGCTTGATTCAATATCTCTATATCTTTGCTTGTTTTAAAATCATTAGGTAATTTAGCTATTACTTTCATATTTGTAGTTTCGCCAGCTTTTAAATTTTTGTCTACTCTTATCACAATATATCCATTGTATTCAGACCAATCTTCAATTCTGTATTCTCCTTTTGATAAATCTTTTCCGTCTACATTTACTCTTACAATTTCTAATTTATCTGAAACATTGTCTGATATAACTAAATTCTCTATATCTTTACTTCCAAGATTTTTTGTATTTATTTCATATGTTACTTCTTGTCCTGGTAATAAATATTCAGACTTATTTGATCCTGTTAATGACATATTTAATTCTAATGTATTAACATTTTCAATTAATTTATTTGATCTATATACTATATTACTTTCTTGTGCGCTAGATGAAAATGTTACTAAATTAATATTACTATTTTCATTATTAATTCTAGCTAAAATAATTATTTTTGCTGTTTTTCCTGCAGGTAATTTGTCTATTATAATTGATTTTGGATTATCAAAACTAGCATATGTATCTCCTAGAATAATATCTGCACTTAAAATATCTAATAGATTTTGATTTTCCATATTAATTACTATATTTCTTTTTTCTTGATTAGAGTTATTTTTTACTCTTAAATCATATTCATATACATATCCTGGTAAAATCTTTGCTTCTGCAGATTCTCTAAGTACTGGAATTAATGTTAGTTCAATATCTCCTTTTTTTAATGTGTGAGAAATTGTTTCTACTTTTTCTATTTTTTCTGATTCTTTTTCTACTTTTATTGTATTTGTTACAACTTTTTCTGTATCAATATTATTTTTAACTTTAACTTCATATTCAAATGTCTTTGTTTCATTTGCCTTGATATCTAATGTGTTTGTCACTGTTTGATTATCAGTTTTATTATAATAATCTAAATCATCTATAAAGTATTGGTTTCCTTGATCATCAAATTCTAATACTTCTTCATTTTCGCCAACACCATAAGATATTATTTTCTTATTTACAGTTATATTTTCTGTTCCTTCTGGAACTTGTCCTGTTACTTTTATTCCTTCTAAATCTGTATTTCCTGTATTTTTTATAGTAGTTTTATATTTTATAACTTCTCCTGATCTTACAACATCTTTATTTTTTAGTGTATTTTCTCCTACTGTTGCTGTTAAAGATGTTTCTATCATTATAGTACCAGGTTCTAATGATTTATCAGGTTCAACTGGTTTGTTTTCTTTGTCTGCACTAATACTAATTTTACATTCTTTTTTTCCAGAATTTTCTATACTTATTGCCTTTTCATTAGTATATTCTAATGAAATATTTTCTACTGCATTTTCAGCATTTTCATCTATTTTAATATTAGCATATGTCATTATTGTAGTTTGTTTTAATTGATCAATTGGATATTTTTTTTGTTCTCCACTTAAACTAAATTTTAAAACTATTTTTCCATCTTCTTTTGTAATCAATCCATTCTTTATTGTTAATCCGTTTCCATATATCATTCTATATTTTGAGCTTAATTCTTTAACTTGTTTTGGAAAAACTATTTTAAATGATGGATTTTTGTATAAATCTTGACTTTCTTCATTTGCTAATAGTTTTATTTCAATTAAAACTTCTTCATTTATTTCTGAATTTCTCAAAATTGTCTTATCTACATTAAACTCTAAATCTGTTTTTGTTTCTTTTAATTCTATTGTTTTTTGTGCTATATTTTCATTGACTTTTATTTCATCTTTTATACTTGTTAGCTTTTTCTTATCTTCTAAATCTAATATATTTTCTTCATTTATGTTTGCCTCATCAATAATAGATTTTTTTGTTATTATATTTAATGTTCCTACATTATTTGGCTTACTTGTTACAAATTTTATACTATCCATATCAACATATGATATGACAATATTTCCTTGTTCATTTGTCTTTGAGTCTTTATTTATATTAGCGATAATATTACCTTCTTGGTCTTTTACTGTGATGTATCCATTTTCTCCAAATACTTTAATAAATTCTTCTTTATTTATTTCTGAATTAATATATTTTATATTTGCATCTATTGTTTCTTTTGATGCAATATATGTTGGTTTTAGTTCATCTATTTCTATTTTTTCTAATGGTTCAATATAATCTATATTAATTTTATTAATGCTTGTATATTCTCTTGCTTCACCTGAATATATTTTTCCTTTATATATTTCAGTTTCTTTTTCGATTATATCTCCTGTTACACTTCCGTCTTTTTCTTCTTCTATTTTTATTTCACTATTTTGAGTTAATTTTTTATCATCTTGTAATACTATATTAGATGCTAAATTAATTGTACTATTATATTCTTCTTCTTTATCAAGTTCATATGTAATAACCAATTGGTCTAATGCATCTTTTTTCCATACTTCATTTTCTGTGTTGTTTATATCTATTGTTATCTTATTTTCTTCATCTATATTATAATTGTTATTATTAAAATCTTTATTTCCATTTGTTCCTTCTGTTGTTCTTTTATGAATTCTTATTTCTTGTGCTGCTTTTGGTAAGTTTAATTCTATTTTTGTATTTTTTATAGGATATGAAATACTATTTGTATTGTTTGTTATTAAAAGTTGTACTATCCTTTTATCTATTTGTTCATATACTTTATTTGTAAGGACTTCCAAATTAACATTAGAAGTTAATTCTTCTTTTGATAACCATGTAACTTTCACATTAGTTGTTCCCTTAATAGTGTACTCCCCTTTGCTGTTTTTATATTTTCCTTCCAAAGTAATTGATGATTCTTTGCTTAAATATTCTTTACTTATATCTTCAGTATATGCAAATTCTATTTCACGTTCTATTGTTTTTGTTTCCCCCGAATTTACACGTATCTGCATTTTTTTATCATCTTTTAATTTGAAATTTGAATTATCAATTTTAATTTCAACATCAGAATAACCGCCATATCCTTGTTCATTTTTGACTTTTACATCAATTTTTAGCATTAATGTTTTATCTATTTGGCACTCTTTTTCTGAAATTTTTTCTCCATTTTCTCCAACAAAATATGCATATAGCTCAATATTATCATTATTAACATTTCCGCTATCAATAGCATAAGAGATTAATGTTTTCCCGAATACAGAAAAATGTGTCATAATCATTGATATAATCATGAATATAGCTATGATTCTTTCAAACAATACTTTTGCTGTCTTCATCCGTTTTCCCTCCTTATATATCTTATACGCCCTATTGTATATTATAACATTTTTTGCCTTATTTTGCAAGTATTTTTGCCAAAAAATGTATATTTTTAGCTGCTTTTTCGTCTTTTTTAAATTTCATTTTACATATACTTAAATGGTTTTATTATTTCATTAAAGCTATTCTTTTACAATATGTTGTTTTTTAAGCGTATTTTTACATTTATTTATCTTTTACGGAAGCACTTTTACATGATTTTATTACATTTATATTAAGGTTTCGTAACAGCTCTAAAATATTTAATTATTTTAATAATTATGATATTAGTAAATTGCTTAAAACCCTGCTTTTTTTAGTATTAATTAATTAAAAATCTTATATATAATCTGCTTTAAATCCAACTACTCGCTAGTATAATACTGTTAAATATTATTTAAGTAAAAATATATATAAACAACTCTTTACATGTTAATCAATATAAAAAATGGAAGAGAAATTTTTCTACTTCCATTTTTATATTTTTTATCTTAAATAATTAATTTTAGGTCGACTTTTCTTTATTATTATACTTAATCCTATAGCAACTATGCCTAACAATCCTATTAAGCTAATTATTGCTATTCTTGAAGCATATTGTCCAAAATCTCCTGTTGGAACAGATGCCACTGATTCTGCATAAGCTGGTTTTCCTAAATCTACAGGTTTTGCATATAAGTATGACATTGTTGCATTTTCATCTTCTTTTATTTTTGCTTTACTTACCATAGCACCATTTATATAGTCTAAATCATCATTTTCTGCAGATAACATCTTTTCAAAGGTTACTTTTCTTGATGCTTTTCCTTCTCTTGCAAATTCTTCCCATCCCTCTATTATTAATGCCTCTTTGAATTCTTTTCCCTTAAATTCGTTTCTTCCATCTTTAAGCACTTTAATAGTTTCATTACTATTACCTATAGATTTTACTTTTATCTTTTTATCTTCTCCTTCTTCTTTGTCTACATATTTTAATACAGGATCATATAAATCTGTTACTTCTTCTAAATCTATCTCATATTCTCTAGAATAAGATTCATCATGTTCTCCATATAGATAATACCATCCTTGATACTTATCGTCAGTTTCATAGTAATTTATGTCTGATTTATTTTCTACAGTAATCTCATATGTTATTTCAAATCCTGATCCATAAATGCTATCTTTTTCAATTTCTATTCTTGTGTATGTACTTCCTTCATTTTCATCAACTCCATCTAAGTCAGTTACTCCTAATGCTTTCTCTGTTCCAGGGTTTACATCAAATATAATATTTGGTGAATTTACTAATTTTACATTTGTAATTTTCTTTTGTGTCTGAACTTTTTGTTCTGGTTGCTTTATAATACCAAAATAGAATCCGCCAAAACTATATTGTGAGTTCAATGAATCATCCATTGTTTTTTCTGTTTTTTCAGTATTTTCTATTGTTATATCTATTTGTGGACTCTTTGCAGAAATTGATGTCAATTCATTTTTATTTACTTTTATTCTTTCATCAAAATTATCAGCAGCTACTGAATATGTTGAATTATTTTCAGGAATCTTATACCATTCATAATTATATTCTTTTCCTGCTAATTCATTTTTTAATGCATCTCTGATCCACTCTGCAGTTATTATTGTTGATTTATATTCTTTAGCATCTACTGTTGTATCTCCTATTTTTGAAATAATTTCATGTCCTTGGTCATCAAATTTACCATATATAAATTTCAAATAATAATCTCCTGGCGTTATTCCTGTAATTATATAAGTTCCATCAGAATTAGAATATACTACATCATCAACTTCTTTTGCTGTGTTGTCTTCACCTTTAACATATCTTTTTACAACAGTTCCATCACTGTTAACAAGCACTGCTCCAACTTTTTCAACTTTCTTTTCATTGTTGTCATATTTTCCGTTTCCTAATACTTCTCCTTCTTTTCTTTCTGTCATATCTACTGAGTCTTCAAATATTAGACCTGAAATTTTTCTTTCTTCTCCTAAAGTAAATATTAAGTATGGTGCTTCATCTTGTTTTTCTTTGCTAATTGATTTACGATCTATTGTTTTGGGTATATTTGGTATGTTCTCCCATGCATATTCATTTCTTGAATAAATATGGTACCCTATTGTTTTTGCTGTAGGTGGTGTGGTTTCTTTTAATCCTTCTGTACCCTTATCATCTACTATTACTTTTTGATCTTCTGGTATATTTAATATTCTTTGTATTTCATCAGGTTTTACTTTAAATTGTATATATTTTTCAGCCATCATGTTTGGCTTAACTACAATTTCCTTCTCGTTTTTCTTTTCATATGTAGCTTTTCCTTTTTCTCCAGCCTTTTCATTCCAATTTCCAATGTCTGAATTAATTTCAGCTGAAACTCCTTCTTTGTTAAGTATACTGTTCGTATTTAGTTCATATCTTTCAGTTGAAAATGTA
>CAMYVO010000024.1 GCA_947302485.1 uncultured Clostridium sp.
GTAATACCTCCACTACTACTTATTGTCATTATTGCCGGAGCCATTTCAGACGGATAATAAGTAGCACTACTCATACCCGTCTTACTTCTAATAGCATCAGCAATATCAGTTAAATATTGTTCTGTAATTGCTACTTTTGCCATTTTAATACTCCGTAGTATCTGCATCATCTAAGGAGCCAACAGTCAGAATGACTTCTTGATCCGCACTAACATAAGTAGAATCTATGCTAACATTTTCATCTTCAATAGCATAAGTTACGCCATTAGGTAAAGTAATTTTAGAAATTTTATCTAATTCTGGCATTTCTAGCTCCTTTCTATATTATTATGAACCTTTAGTTACGTCTACATCTGTAGCATTTGTAAGAACTGTCTTAGCATCCTTACTATTCCATGCTGTATTAGCACCAGTAGCTGTACCTGTAATATATTTCTTCTCAGGTGTAACTGTAATAGTAGAACCTGTACCAAGTACAGTATCAGTTGTAGGTGTAATACTAGTAATTGCATCACCAGTTCCATTAGCACCAACCGCAGTTCCACTAGCAGCTGCACTTAAATATCTTGTAGTAATAGTACCATTACCTGTTGCAACAGTAACATCACCAGTACCACCTGAAGCAATAGTAACATTAGGATCTGTTACATTAAATGTAGTTCCTGTGCCAATAACATCATCTGTTTCAGGTGTATATCCTGTTACAGCATTAAATGTATCTCCAACACTTACATCAGTAACAACATTCGCACCGCTACCAGAAGTTGTTACACTACCTGTTGCAACTGTTGTGGCTGATGCAGCTTTTATAGGAACTGTAACATTAGTAAAGTTTTCAGTTGCAGTATCTAAAGTACAAGCACCAAAAACAAGAGTACCATTAGAAACGCTCATACCTTTTAAAATATTAGTATTTACATTACTTGCTGTATCAGATCCATCTGCATAAGTTATACTTGCACTATCTGCTTTAGAGGCTGTAGTAGTAGTACTTTGTACACCAGTTACACTTCCTGTTGCAAGTTTTTTAGTTGTAGGAGAAACTGATTTAACAGCAGGTTGTGTAGCAGGAGCACCTAATGAAGTGATTGCGGCGACCGTGTCCCCGCTCGCACTCACTGATCCACCACTAGCACTTGCAGATAAGTGAGTTGTTGCAGCAGCTCCAACAGATTGTACATAAGTAATTCTTCCAGTTTCTGAAGCTGTATTAGCAGTTAAAGTTACTGTTGGTTGAGAAGTTACTTGAACTCCTTTTAAGAAAGTATCTGTACTTGGAGTTCCTAATCCTGTTAAAGCAGTTACATTATCTCCTGTGGCGGTTGTAGAAGTTACACCAGTTACTACTTCAACCTTTCCGGTCCCACTAGCTGTTCCCGCGGATAAACTAATTGTTGGTTGAGTAATTGTAAAAGTACTATTAGCACCAATTACAGAAGCAGTTTGTTTATCTAATGTAACATTTGTTACAATATCAGTTAAATCAATTTGAGTGTCACCAAGTTTTTCCCAAGTTTTACTACCTGCTGGTCCAACTGGAACATATTCAGAATAAATATCTGGAGCATTGTCACCAGATTTTACAAGATAAAAAGCACCTGGTGTAGCATTGTTAGCTGTTAAAGTACCAGTATAATCTGTTCCATTATAAGTTACTGTCACTCCAGCTGGAATATTTCCAACTATAGGTTCGTCTGTTCCATCCCATCCAATGGTATAAGAAACACCACCTGCAACAGTATCACTTAATGCATCAACAACGTCTCTTATCTATCTATCTGCAATAAAATATGTATTACCAGAAGGTAGAGTAATTTTTTCAATTACGGGAGTATTATTATCTACGTAAGGCATATTATTTTCCTTTCCCCTTAATTTCTATTGAGCAATAATGCTCCATCTAATATCTATTGATCATCATCTACATTTAATTTATTCCACCAAGCCCTCTTTTCTGCAAGAGTTACATGAATATTAATATTATCAATATGATCCATTAGCTCTTGTCGTAATTGATCATCAAAAAAAGGCAGGTCAGAAATATATGCTAATCCATCACCGATCTTAAGTCTAGGAACTTTTGTATCATCCTGCATTGTATAACCGTCAGAATAAACATATATAGTTCCCTTTTTAGATATATCTCTACCTGCTTCAGCTTCCCATTCTGATGTAGTATGAATTTCAATAAACGCAGAGGAAGTATCACTTAATAGCTCATCAAGAACTGCTCCTACGTCTGTCATAACTCCATCTCTCAAGTAAGCTATTTTATCCGCAGAAGAGGTATCAGGATTAATTAAAATTCTTCTATCGGCTGTATCTATATAAAATTTACCATCATCAGTAGTTAAATAAGCATATCCACTATGAATAATAGATGGCAAATCTTTAGATACTCCTCTAAAAACTTTAAAAAGAGCCATTAATTTTTCTTCCTTTCCGTATCTTACTGTCAAAAGGGTTATTTAAAAAATATATGTATTTAATTATTTTCTAAAAAAAATAAAAAATACTTTATATATATTAATTCTTTTTGCCCTGTTGACAATAATAAAAAAATATTGTATAATAAAATAAAGTTATTAGATTTAAAAGGAGAATTATTATTAATGACAATAGAAGAAATGAGAGATAAATTAACAAATATTCAAAATGAATCTTCTCAAACAAAAATACTTAATGCTATTTTAACTTGTTATTCTGAAATTAAAATTTTAGAACAAAAATTATTTTAGACTCAAAAAATTGTAAATCAAATAATTACACTTATAAATAATTCAACAAAAAGGGAAGACGCGGAAACGGTTAATTCTCAAGAAGATGCCTCTATTAATGAATCAACTCCGCAAGTTTCCGAGGAGGATAAATAATGAATATTACTTATAGTGATCATACTGTACCTACTTTTACTGATGATAATTATTCTTATTATACAGTAAATGTATCAGATATTAAACCTAATACAATTTATGCTAATGGTACTGATCTTACTTCTTTTTTTAAAACTTATTAGGAAAAAGAAAAAAAGAACGATATTTACTTTAAAAAAATAATTGAACGCAATCCAAATAGAGTATATGAATTTATTTTTCAAGATAATACACACATTAAAACAATTTGTGCTGAAGAAGATTTAAATAGTTTTTCTCTTGAATATGCTTTTTTCCTTGCTCTTGCTAAATATCTTTATAATGAAGAGTATACCTTTGAAGGAGTTATTAATAAATCTTATGAGCTTATGACTCAAAAGAAATATATTAAAATTGTTAATAAAGGAATAAAAGTATTTAAAACAGAACAAAAACAAAAAGAAGAGTTAGAGAAAAAAGAAAGAAAAAATAAAGAAATTCAAAAAAATCATTATTTAAAAAATCAAAAAAGAAAAAAAGCACAAAAAGAAAAAGAAAATAATATTTTAAAAGAAACAATAAAGGAAGCTATAAATGAATCTAAATAAGAGAAACAATATGAAAAACCCAAATAGATTAGATAATATATATACAAATATTTTACAACTTCATAAAACTACTATGCCAGATGTAAGAATTGGACAATTATTTATAAATTTTGAACGCTGGTGTAAATTAGTTAAAAATATTCATGATATATTCTACATTGAAGATGAAGAATTTTTACTTTATTTTAAAGAATATATTAATGATGTTACTTATTAAGGACAATGATAATTAAAAATACTCTCTTTATTTTTGAAACATAACAAGAGGGAGGATTTTTTATGGCTATATTAGATCTGCTTATTGTAATTTCTTCTATTGCAATTACAATAACTTCATTTTATTTATTTTATTATTATAAAAAATTAAATCAAATAACACTAGAAAAACAAAGACGTAGAACAGGAAGTCTTTTACAAAGATTAACATCAATAGTTATGTCTTTTACATTACTTATTTGTTTTACTAATTATGAATTCTTTTTAAGACCAATAACTGTTACAAATAAATATACATTATTTATGTTATTTTTATTAGCAGTTCAAGTTTTTGGTGTTATGGTTAGAAGACAATTTGATCAAAAAATGAAATAAAGGGATAGAGATAAAATCTATCCCTTCTTTTTTATGTTTTATTTTATTGACAAATTAAAATTTTTTTGTTATAATTTAAATGTAAAAAAGAGCAAAATTATTTATTATAATAAAATTTAAATATTTTTATATTTATTTTATATGTTTAACTTCAACACTCCGTAGAGAGTAAAAAGACTAATACAAATAGTAAGGAAGTATGACATAAAAAAAGATGAAGCAACTTATAAAATAAATATAAAGTAAAATTTTTACTATATTTATTTTTATTATTTAAATAATTTAGGATTAGTATTGCATTTTAAAAGGAGTGCAGTCTTTTTAGGCTGAAGTAATGAATACTAGTAAAATCCTCAACTAACTAAATATCGCGTGGCTATTGGGCAACTTCAATTAAACTTCTTCTTTTATTTTTCATTATCTTGGTGACATAAAAGAAGGAATTTTTAAAAGGAGACATTTAATGAAAAATAGACTTATTCCATTATTACTATCAGCCTCTTTAATGATTGCTTTTCCTTGTTCCTCTTATGCCACAGAAATAGTTGAGCCTGAAAAGCCTAATATTAACAATGAACAACAAGTTAATGAATACAATAAGAAGGTTGACAAGTACAACCAGCAAATTGACTTAGATTATGAAGAACAATTAAATAATTATAATCAAGCAATAGAACACAATAGGCAAGAAGAACAAAAAATTCAAGAAACTGAGCAATTAAATAAAGCAGAACAAGAAAGAATAGATGCTATTAATGCTCAAAAAGATCAAGAATACCAAGAAGCATTAGAAAAATATGATGCTGATATGGTACAATATGAAAATGATAAACAAATAGAAGAGCAAATTATAGCAAAAGGATACAGCTCTGTTGAAGAATACAATGAAAAAGTTAATAAATATAATCAACAGGTAGAAACTTATAATAATTATTATGAAGATATTATAAATAAATGTATTCAAAATATTAATGAAGCAAAAGATAAAGGCATCACAACTACTTCAACAAACCCAGCTGATGCTCCTATAGATATTCAAGAAGCAGACCTTACAGAAAACCTTCAAACTATTTTAATTAATAGGTCTGGAAATCCAACTGGTGATCCATATCGTATTATGGTACAACATACTTATAGTGATGGTGATTTTTACTTAGTTAAATGGGAAATTGCTGAAGCTTATGATGATGATATTATAACTTTAATTCCAGAAAAAGCTATTTTAACTCCAAATGATGGATTAATTAGTACTTATTTATATACTGATGAAAATCATATGAAAGGTTATTGGATTCCTACAATATATTTTGGAAATAATGCTCTTTATGATAATGATATTTCAGTAATTGGAGATAATTATCAAGGTCCTATTTATCAATTTTGTTATGCAGATGGTATAAACCATACTAATGACGATAGAGATATTTGTTTATATTATAATTATTATTTTATAGACTATTCTTGGTTTGTTCCATATGAAACTCGTCAAACTTATAATGTTCCTAAATTGCCTGAACAACCTATTTTAATTTATGAAGAAGGTAATTTTATAGAATATTTACCTAATTTTATTAATGCTATTTTTCCTATTAAAGGAAAGTATTTAACAAAATTAAAATATATTCCTCTTTTGCCAGAACAAACTCCTGCGGCGCCAGTTATGAGAATCTCTACCACAACCGCCGCTCCTGTTCTTGCTACAACAAAAACAATAACACCTTCTAAAACACCTACTACAACAGTTGTAAAAAATCAAATTCCTCTTAGTTTACCAAAAAAAGAAGTAGGTTCTTGGGCATTATTAAATTTAATTGCTACAATATGTTCAATTATTTTAGCTATTCTTTCTTTCATTTTATTTTTCTTTAATAGAAAAAAGACAAAAGAAGATAAAGAAAATGAAGAATACATTATTAAGAAAAAGAGATTTTTAAGACGAATCGTTGAAATTGTTATCTCTTTAGCTATGATAATTATTTTTATACTTACTGAAGATACTTCATTACCTATGGTATGGACTGATAAATATACTATTTTAATGTTATTATTACTTCTTATTCATATTGTAGTAATCATTATTTTTAGAAGAAAAGAAAAAGAAGATAAAGAAGACAAGGGTGAATATTAATTCACCCTTCTTTTTTTTTAGTCTAAAGTACTTGACAACGAAAAATTTTTCTGTTATAATAAAAAAAACAATAAATGGAAAAAGTATAGAGATAAATAAGGACTATAATATATGAATAAACCTACATTATATATTTCTTGCGGACTTCCTGGTGCAGGAAAATCAACTTTTTTAAAAGCTAATAAAAAAGAAGATGAAATCATAATTTCTCGTGATGAAATTAGATATTCTTTATTGAGAGAAAAAGATGCTTATTTTCAACATGAATTAAAAGTATTTGATTTATTTATAGAACAAATTGGTAAAGGACTTTCATCTGGTAAAAATGTATATGCTGACGCTACTCATTTAAACGGCCGCAGCCGCAGTAAATTAATGGGGCGTTTAAATGAAGCTTTTCCTAATCTTAAATATAATATTGAAGTAATTTATTTTGATGTTCCTTTATATATTTGCCTTGAAAGAAATAATCAACGCACAGGAAGAGCAAGAGTAATAGAAGATGCTATTATCCATATGTCAAATATTTTAGAAAAACCTTATCCAGATTATGCAAAACATTTATGGATAATTGATGAAGATGGTATTGTTTATAAAGAATGGTAAAAATATGAAGTATAAAGTAATTCATGAAATAGCAGACAAAGAATCGGGCTGGTCAGTAGTAACAATTCAAACAAAAGAAGGTAATTTTTCAGGTGCAAGCATTTGTAATTCAGAAGATGAATTTTCTTCTTTTGTTGGAATAAGATATGCTGAAAGACGCGCGGTTGCAGCATGGGCAAAACACAAAGCTAAAATAGCTAAAATACAGCTTCGCACTATGCAAACATTAAAAAAAGATTTAGAAATTAAATATGCTGGAGTTTTTAGATTTCCTAAAAATAAAGAATTAAGAGCAATAAAAATAAAAATTCGAGATTATTCTAATG
>CAMYVO010000025.1 GCA_947302485.1 uncultured Clostridium sp.
ATAGGATTTTTTAATTTGATTTTTGGAGACATGAATGAAGAAGAAAAAGGAATAATAGAAGAAAAAATAATTGAGTGTTATAACAACAAAGGCATAACATTTGATGATAACAGTTTATACAAAAAAGATAAAAAAGGAAAAAGAATATTTAAAGAAAGTATAGATATGCCAATACTTGAAGATTTTTATAATATATTAAAAGAAGATGAAAAAATGAAGAGCTTTGAAGTTAAGTTGTTGCCATTTATAAAAGGATCTCTTAAATTTTTTAACAACTATACTAATATAAAATTACAAAATAAATTAATTATTGCTGATGTTTATGAACTTGGAGAGGAAAATTTAAAATTTGGAATGTATCTTTTTACAGAACTATTTTGGGATAAAATAAAAATTAATCGAGAAAATAAAAAAGCTATATATTTAGATGAAATATGGAGATTAATAGGAGTAACATCTAATAAACATGTTGCTTCATTTATATATAAAATATTTAAAACTATTAGAAAATATGGAGGAAGTGCGGTTGCAATAACACAAGATGTATCGGATTTATTTAGCCTAGAAGACGGAACATATGGAAAAAGTATATTAAACAATTCTAGTATAAAAAATTTTTTTTCTTTAGAAGAAGAAAATATTATGGTACTTCAAAAATATGCTAATTTATCGGAAAGAGAAAAAATAGAAATAAAATCATTAAAAACAGGAGAGTGCCTCATGTTTGTAGGAGATGAACATATTCTAGCGAAAATTGAATGTTCCCCAATAGAAAAAAATTCCATCGAAAACAATTTATTGGACAGTGAAATGTAGAGGCTAATTCATTAGCTCGCACATTAATTAAAAAAATAATTAAGAAGGTATATAAAATGAAAAATGTTATTACTGCAATGGGAGATAAATATTTAAATGATAAATTAAGAAAAGAAAAGATTAAAGTTTTTGGAAAAGATATTCAATATTTAGAAGGTATATTTGAACAACTAGAAGAAAAGAAAGATGTTAATTTAATAATTATATCTTCAAAATTAGTAAAAGATGATAAATATAATGAGTTATTATATAAATTAAATTTAATAAATAAAAAAATAAAAATAATATTTATTATAGATAAAAGAAATAATAATTTAATCAATTTATTAAAAAATCAAAATATAAAATTTTATTTAACATTAAATAAAAAAAATATATATCATTTAATAAAATATATAAAAATAGAAAATATTAAATTAAATAAAACAATTAAATATAAAGTTTTAAAAAAATATAAAAATAGTAATTGTTTTGTAATTACAACAACAGGCCCAAGTGGTGTTGGAAAAACAACATTTATAAAAATATTTACAAAGTTAAAAAAAGAAAAAATATTAATAATTGATTTAGATAAAGATAAGAATAGCTTATATACATTATACAAAGTAAAAAAAAAGAAAACAAACAATAATATTTATAAAATAAAAAACAATGTAGATTTATTAGCAGATATTGATAGTAATAAACTAATTAAAATAAATAATATTATTAATAAATATAAAAAAAGCTATAAATATATTGTAATAGATTTAGCAAGCTATATTAGAAATTATAAAATTAAAGATATTTTAAACAATAGTAATTTAGTTATATTTATAACAGAGGGAAATACATTGCAATTAAAAAAAGCAAAAAAATTATTAGAATATTACCAGACTATATTAAAAATAAAAAAAGCAAATATAAAAATTCTATTAAATAAAACAAATAAAAACACAATTAATACAGAAATTATAAAAAATATATTAAATAATTTAGAATATTTAGGACAAATAAGCTTTAATATTAATTACGATAATTTAATAAATAATTATTTTAATAATTTTAAATTTTATCCTAAAATAGAAAAAGAACTAAAAAGAATTATTAATAAAATATAATTTATAAAATGGGGTGGTAAATTGGAAATATCAGAACAAAAAAATAATTTAGTGAAAAATCATGAAAATAGCTTAGAAATTGAAGAAACAGAATTATTAGAAGAAAAACAAAAAAGCTTTTTACAAGGAAATCTTGGAAAAGTTATAAATACAGGTTTGGATGTAGGCCTTCGTATGATTTTACCCAATGTTATAGAAGATAAAGTTATCGATATAAAAAATGCTATCTTAAATAATGGGTTTAAGGAAGGAATTAATGCTGCAATAAGCTCAGCAATAGATTTAGGTAAGAGTGCTATTGGGATTTTTACAGGTAAATTTGAAAATATATCACAAGTACAAACCGCAATAAAAAAAGGAGGAATAATAGATAGTGTATCATCGACTATAGATACAGTACTTAAAAGTACTACTAAAAATGGAATAATAAATAAAAATATTTCAAATTTAATAAAAAAAGGAAAAAATGTAATATTAGATACAGTAGAGTCAAACATAGAAGAAAATTTTTTAAGTCAATTAAAAGCAATAGAAAAAATTGGAAAGTATACCAAAAATTGGGATGGTTATTATCAAAATCAGGATCTTGAAGGAATGAATAGAGAGTATAAAAAAATAAAAAGTCAAATAGATGAGGTTATTCCTTTAGAAAGTACTATTCAAAAAGCAAGACAAATAGAAAATATACAAACCTTAATTAAAAGTAAAGGAAATACATTTGATTTATCACAAGAGGAAATAGAACTTGCAAAAAAATTGGCTTAAAATATTTGATAAAACTATGTGAAATCGGTATATAATAATAAATTATATGTAAAAATAGTATAATAATATTGACACGTGTATTACAATGTAGTACAATAAGAATAAGGAGTTGATTATTATGACTATATCAGTAAGATTAAGTGATAAAGATACAGAACTGATAAGAGCATATGCGGAGCTTAAAAATATATCTTTATCAGACTTAGTTAGAAATGCAGTATTAGAAAAAATAGAAAATGAATTTGATTTAGAAAGCTACAATCAAGCAATGAAAGAATATAAAAATAATCCAAAAACTTATACTATGGAAGAAGTAAAAAAGGAGTTGGAAATTGATTGAAATATAAAGTATTATTTTCAGAAAGAGCAAAAAAACAATTTAAAAAAATAGATAAATATATTTCTTTATTCATAATAGCATGGTTAGAAAAAAATATAAATGGTTCAGAAAATCCAAGAACATATGGAAAAGGATTAGTAGAAAACAGATCAGGTCAGTGGAGATATCGTATTGGAAATTACAGAATTATATGTGAAATTAATGATAAAGAAGTTGTTGTTTTGGTTTTAGAAATTGGTCATAGAAAAAACATATATTAAAATACAAGTAATCGCCATATTTTGGCGATTTTTGCTTGCAATATTTTTTTTAGTTTAGTATAATACAATAAGAAAATAATTGAAAAGAGGTTAGGGAAATAATGGATAGACCAGATGAAAAAATTATTGATAGAGATATTGAACTTGAAATGAGAACGGCATATATTGACTATGCTATGAGTGTTATAGTTTCTCGTGCATTACCAGATGTAAGAGATGGACTAAAACCAGTTCATAGAAGAATACTTTATGCTATGCATGAAGATGGAATAACATCAGACAAACCATACAGAAAATGTGCAAACACAGTAGGATCTGTTCTTGGAAGATACCATCCACATGGAGATGCAGCGGTATATGATGCAATGGTTAGAATGGCACAAGACTTTTCTATGAGATATATGTTAATTGATGGACATGGAAACTTTGGATCTATAGATGGTGATGGAGCTGCAGCAATGAGGTACACAGAAGCAAGAATGGCTAAGATTTCAAACTATATGTTAGCTGATATAGAAAAAAATACAGTAGATTTTATGCCAAACTATGATGATAGATTGCAAGAACCAACAGTTCTTCCTTCTAAGCTTCCAACATTATTAATTAATGGTTCATCAGGAATAGCTGTAGGTATGGCAACAAATATACCACCACATAATTTAACAGAAGTTATTAATGGAATAATTAAATTAATTGAAGAAGATAATGTTACAGATGAACAATTAATGGAAGTTATAAAAGGACCAGATTTTCCAACAGGAGCTATGATTCTTGGAAGAGAAGGCATTAAAGAAGCATATACAACTGGAAGAGGAAAAATTACATTAAGAGCAGAAGCAGAAATAGAAGAAATGAGTGGAAATAAACAAAGAATAATTGTTTCTTCATTGCCATATCAAGTAAATAAAGCAAAACTTATAGAAAATATAGATAGACTATCTAGAGAAAAGAGAATAGAAGGAATTTCTAGTGTAAGAGATGAGTCAGACAGAAAAGAAAGAGTAAGAATTGTTATTGAATTAAAAAGAGATGCAAATGCGCAAGTTGTTTTAAATTCTTTATACAAATTTACTCAAATGCAAGATACATTTGGAATTATAATGTTAGCACTTGTTAATGGCGAACCTAAAATACTTACATTAAAAGAATGCTTACATTACTACATAGAACATAGAAAAGATGTTATATTAAGAAGAACAAGATTTGATTTAGAAAAAGCAGAAGCAAGAGCACATATTTTAGAAGGATTGAAAATTGCTTTAGATAATATTGATGAA
Organism: uncultured Clostridium sp.; assembly: GCA_947302485.1. Taxonomy (GTDB): domain Bacteria; phylum Bacillota; class Clostridia; order TANB77; family CAG-508; genus CAMYVO01. Next base: position 4,559 of record CAMYVO010000025.1, read on the forward strand.
GTTATTAATATTATTCGTTCTGCATATGATGACGCAAAAGAAAGATTAATGAAACACTTTGGATTAACAGATATACAAGCACAAGCAATATTAGATATGAGATTAAAAACGTTATCTGGATTACAAAGAGAAAAGATAGAAGAAGAGTATAAAGCTATAATGGAATTAATAGCACGTTTAAAAGCAATACTTGAAAGCGAAAAATTAGTGTTTGATATTATTAAAGAAGAATTAACAGAAATCAAAGAAAAATTCGGAGATGAAAGAAGAACAAAAATTGTTGCAGCAGAAGGCGAATTTGAAGTAGAAGATTTAATAAAAGAAGAACAAACTGTTATTGCTCTAACTCATTTTGGATATATTAAAAGAATGCCAATCGATACATATAGAAGTCAAAAAAGAGGAGGAAAGGGCATTACAGGAATTGCAACAAGAGAAGAAGATTTTGTAAAACAAATATTTACAGCTTCAACACATGATACAATTATGTTCTTTAGTAACAAAGGAAAACTATATTATTTAAGAGGATATGAGATTCCAGAAGCGGGAAGAACAGCAAGAGGAACAGCTATAGTTAATTTACTAGCACTTGATAATGGAGAAAAAATATCAGCAGTTATACCAATTTCGAATTTTGCAGAAGGAAAATATCTGCTTATGGCTACAAAAAATGGATTAATTAAGAAAACAGCACTTAGCGAATACAATAGTAGTAGAAAAACAGGACTTCAAAGTATTACATTAAAAGAAGATGATGAATTAATAGATGTAAGATTAACAGATGGCGAAGATAATGTTGTACTAGTTACTCGTAATGGTATGAGTATAACATTTGATGAAAAAGATGTAAGACCAATAGGAAGAACAGCACAAGGAGTAATTGGAATAAGACTGGATGAAGGAGACTCTGTAATAGGAATGGAATCTGTAATTGCAAATAGTAAGAATGCTACACTACTTGCTATAACAGAAAATGGATTTGGAAAAAGAACTGAACTTGATGAATACAGAGTACAAACAAGAGGTGGAAAAGGAGTTATTACATATAAAATAACAAACAAAACTGGAAGAATAGTTGGAATAAGAATAGCAAGTGGCCAAGAAGATGTAATGCTAATTACAGATAAAGGAACAGTTATTAGATTAAAAGTAAAAGATATAAGTGTTCTTGGAAGATCTACACAAGGTGTAACATTAATGAGAACAAGTGATGGAGGAAAAGTAGTAAGTATAGAAACAATAATTCCTGAGGATAAAGAAGAGGAATAAAAATAACATAAGGAGAGAATTGGTATGAGTGAAAAAATATATACAATAGAAGAGATTAAAACAATTCTAAAAAAAATATTAGAAAATATGCCAGTATATACAGTAGTATTATTTGGATCTTATGCAAAAAACACAGCAACTCCAAATAGTGATATAGATTTAGTAATTGATAGTAAAGAAACACTAATGGGATTTAAATTGTACAGTCTAATAACTCAAATAGAAGAAAAATTTAATAAACAAGTTGATGCATTTGAAAAAACAGAAATAATAGAAAATTCAAAAATAGATAACGAAATAAAAAAAACAGGAGTTGTTGTTTATGAAAAATAAAGAATATATGACTTTTCTAAAAATGATTGAGTATATAGAAAGAGCATTAGAATATACTAAGGGATATACATTTGAAGAATTTATCAAAGATGATAAAACTATAGACGCAACTATATTTTCTATTAGTCAGATAGGAGAACTAGTGAAAAATATATCAAAAGAAACTATGAAAAAGTATTCTAACATAGAATGGAACATGATAAAAAGATTAAGAAATAGAATTGTACATGACTATGAAGGAATAAGTTTAAAAAGCATTTGGTATGTATTACAAAATGATATTATAGATTTAAAAAATAGATTACAAGAAATAGTTAACAATGAAAAGATAAGTGAATAAAAGAAGGAATTATATAGTGATATAAAAATGAAAGAGGATACATTCTATATAGAATGTATCCTCTTTCATTATATTCCCTAAGGATTTTTATGTATATCGATATATTTTGACATAAAAATGTAATATAAATTTAATATTAGAGCATCAAATCCTTTAAAATGAGTTTCCCTAGCACTTTAGAAAACAAGTTTTGTAATAAAAGGAAATATGGAAAAAAGTACTATTGACTAAATTATGAAAACGTGTAATATGTAATGTAAGAAAATATGAAATGTGGGTCATGTAGGAAGGGAGAAATAAAAATGCTGTATAAAACTAAAGAAAAATTAAAACAAGAAGAAAATAACGTAAAGAAGGCTAACAGCCATATGGAAGGAGAAAAAAACATGCCAAACGAAACAAAAGAAAAAACAACAAATGAAAAGGAGAAGATCATGAAAAGAGAAGAATTAAAAAATGCAGGAGTA
>CAMYVO010000026.1 GCA_947302485.1 uncultured Clostridium sp.
TTGGCAACAAAGTCGCCAACATTTTTATCTACCTATGATATATTTTACATATACAATATATCATTACTTAATTAAAAAGTAAAATGTGTAAAAATCAAATTTTACTTGCGCATAATATCCAAAATATTCTACTCATCTTTATAAATTGTAATTTATAGTTCTATCTCATTAAAGCATCTTCTATAAATTTTTTTGCTTCAGCATCAAATTTATATCCTCTTTTATCTATTTCGATTTCATTTAATTGGCAAAAATATTTTTTTAATTTTTCATCATATTCCAATCTACTTAGTGGATCATAGTTTCTCTCCCCTTTACATATTTTAGATGTAAAAATAAAATCTTCTTCTTTTATTTTGATAGAGCTAATACTATTCTTTTGTACAAGCACAATTCCTGTTATATAAAATGCTTTACTTTTTCCACCAACTTTATTCAATTCATTTATATAATGTTCTTCTAATTTATCTTCTTCTAGAGTTACTCCATTAATTCTCTTTACAAATAATCCAGGTTGAATATCGAAATTTTCTACATATAGGGCTGAGTCTGTAGCTATAGTGGGCATTTGTATTTTATCAAAATATGCTTTTGCTTTTAAAGTTGCATTTTCAATAACACTTTTTCCATTTTCTTGAATTTCTATTTTTATATTCTGATCATATGGCGTAACAATTTTTATGTCTAAATTTTTTAATCTGTTTTTCATTTTCATAATTTTATCTTTATTCATAGTAGCAAAAAATATTTCTTTCATTTAAAATACTCCCTAAAAATTACTATTTTTTGTTTGATAATCCCTTACAAGTTTCAATTACTATTTCTTTTAATAATTCTTTATTATCTACATCATCTACTAAATACATTAATTTTGCAGTTTCATAAGGGATTTGTTCATTCATATTATACTTTTTATTGGTATCAACTATTTTCACAAGTAATCTATTGTCATAGATTCCGCCAAATAAAACATTATTATAATATAATAAGAACTCGCCCATCATTGCTTTGCAAGTTATATTATCTAATAAATCCAATTGTTCTAATATAAAATCTTTATATTCTTTTGATGTTGCCATAATAAACCTCCACTATAACTTACTATATTTTATTTATTTTCTAATTTCATCATTTTAATACAAATAATGATTGGAATAATTCCATACCCCATAGGTGCTAAATACCACATATTTTCATTAATAGCTAATGCTCCAACAAATCCAAATATACATAATATACCAGTTAATATCAAAGAAAATTTTATAAGCTTATTTAATTTTTCCTTAATTGATATACCTAAACACAAGAATGCCAAGCCCATAAATAATCCCCACGCCAAATAATCTACAGCCATTTCAACTGATGGCCAACATCCAATTTTAAAATAATCTGGTACATTTACTCCTTGAGAAATCAAATTTCTTGTAACAGTTATATTTACAATATGAGCAACGCTTGTAAGTGCACATGAACACGCAAGAAAAATACTAACTAATCTTTTATGTACATCATTGCTTTTTAATACATCACATATTTTTGTTAATAAAATAGTATAAACTATAGCTCCTTCAATAGTCATCAATTCCCATAGCGTTAACGCCATATCTGTTTTAGTTATAAGAAACATTGCAACTGCACTAAAGTATAGCAATATACTTATAATACTTATTATTGATATTTTTTTCATAATTTCCCCCTAAAAATTACTATTTATTAAACTAATTTTAATAATTCTTGTTTTACCTTTTCTAAATCACTTGATGTTAATAGTGGTATTAAATTATTTATTTCTTCAATACTTTTATCCCACCATTTTAATTTTTCCATTATATCAATTAGTTCCTCATCAAATCTTTTTCTTATTGGTCTTGCAGGATTTCCTACAACTATTGTATAAGGATCGACATCACTACCAATAACACTATTAGCACCAATTATTGCACCATCTCCAATATGAACTCCTGGAAGTATAGTTGCATTTTGTCCTATCCATACATCATTACCAATTATAGTATCTCCTTTAATTGGTAAGTCATTTTGTGTTGGTGGAGTTTGCTCCCATCCTTCTAAAGTATAAAAAGGAAATGTTGAAACTGCATTCATTTGATGATTAGCTCCATTCATAACAAATTCAACTCCTGAAGCTATCTGGCAAAACTTTCCTATAATCAATTTATCATTATTCCATTCATAATGATGTGTTACATGACTTTCAAAATTGGAATCTGCAATATATGAAAAATCTCCTACTATAATATTTTTATTCTTTATTGTTGGTTTTATATATATTTCTTTATCATATCCTGCAATTGGATTTATTGTATTTGGATTTGGTATTTTTCCATCTTTCATATTCTCAATCTCCTTTTTTACTTGTTAACAATATTCCTTATTTTGTAAACAAGTTTATTCTCATTTAATATTATATAATATTATTAAATATATTTAAACTATTTTCAAAAGATTTTGCAACTTGTATTTAATCTTTTTCTGTACATGAAATATAATTGAACAATATTCAATAAAAAAAGAAGTGTCACCCAATTTTTCATGGATACACTCCTTAATTTTCAATGCTTTTCAACTATATTTTTCTGTTTTGGGTGACAAGTTAATTTTTGACGCCCATTTTTTATTTCTTTGAAAGTCTTGAAATTAGCTAGTTATGCGTTCTTTCCGCAACAGTTCTTGTATTTCTTGCCCGAACCACATGGCTTTTCGATTTCGTTCATTTGGCTACACTTTACTGCATTTTATCCCACTTTTTCATGCATTTTTGCATTTAGCTACATTCTGCTCCACTCGGCTTTGGTAATTATTTGTATCTAAATTTGTATCTAAAAACTTAGATGTTTTTTTCCAATTTTGCTAGAGATTTTGATTTACTGATAGTATCTTTTGATATTTTCACTAATTCATTATTTACGCATACATAATGCACTATTTCAATATTACTTAAATCCATTGCTTTTTGAATTTCATTTTCTATATAATGAACCTGTATACAATGTGGAGATTTATCTACAGTTGCAAATGTAATTTTCTTAACATTTACTCTTGACAACATTCCTATAATTTTAGTTATAGCCATATTTAAATGATATTTTTCTAAACAAAGTTCATACATATCATCAGATATTTTTTTTAATTTTTCAAAAGCTTCTGGTTGCATTCTAGATAAACAACTACCTACTATTACAATATTATCGCTTATATCATATACATTTGTTTTTAATAAATCTTTCATAAATCCTCCTGTTCATTACTATTTATTTTTTTCTTTATTATATAACAAAAGGAGCAAATTTTCTATGTCTGCTCCTTAAAGATCATTCAAAATATAAGTTTTTCCTTATTTATCAATAGTTTTCAGATTTTGTAACTTGTATCTAATTTGTATCTAAGTGCAGAATTGTGCATATTTTAGGTTTTACAAAAATCTTGCAAACTGTTGATACTATTGGCTTCAACCGCAACAATTCTTATATTTCTTACCACTGACACATGGCTTTTATTCTGCCTATATTCTACTACACTACTGAGCATTTTAGCCCATCATTTTGCATATTTTTGCACTTAGGAACACTCAAATTCACTCAGCACTACTAGCAGAACGTATGTAAAAACGTATGTGAAATTATATATATTATTGATATTTATTAATATAGTATTCTAATATTTTTCTATCTCTTAAAACCACAAATTTAGTTGAATAAACTGATTCATAATCAGACTTTACCAATTTATCATAACATTCAGTTATTAATTTTAATGCTTTTTGAGGTGTTTCCCATAATAATTCAGCACCCTCATCTTTTTCCTTTTGAGTAATATGTAATTGTTTTGTATCTTCTATTACTTTTCCATAAAACACATTTGAAATTTGTTTAAAATTAGATTGGCATTTATACTCCTCAGTAATACCTAATTCTTCTATAATTTCAACAATGCAACCGGTTTCTTCTAAAACTTCTCTTTTAAATGCTTCTTCTGGTGTTTCATCATTTTCGATTCCTCCGCCTGGAAGTTTATATTCGTTTTTATTAGTTTTGTTAAATATTGCAATTTTTCCATCATCTCTAATAACAATTCCTCTTGCACCTAATCTTGTTTTGGGATTATTAATTTCGATGTAATTTTCTCCTATATCATTATCCGTTATTTTACAAATTATATTCATTATTATTCACTCCTTTATTTAAATTATTTTATCATTATTCTTAATTTTTTTCAATACTTACCCATACCACAGTGGCAGTGGTACATATATTCTGTAACCTCTGAAAATACTGGCTTTTAGATTTCAAAAAGCAATTTACATACGTTTTATATACGTTCTCACAACGTATGTAATAACGTATGTAAAAAATAGTCTTGTGAATGTTATAATAAAAAGCCCTTAATTTAAGGGCTTTACAAGTCTTATTGATTTCTACCACAGCAATTTTTGTATTTCCTACCACTTCCACATGGTGTACTGTTCAAGCTGTATTTTTTTGCACTATCCTCCATTTTAGCCAACTTCTTTGCATTTCAAACAACTAAAATGCACTAAAAAGCACTCTAAAAATGATGAAATTTTTTATTTTAGTATCTAAAAACGTATCTAAATTCTACCTAATAATTGTTAAATTTTAAATATATTTACTTGCTTCCTTTATACTTAAAGATTCCATTTTGTTTTTATATTTATTAATAAAATTTTTGACCCATTTAGGATCTGTTTTTGAATATTCTCTTAAAGCCCAACCAATTGCTTTATTTATAAAGAACTCATCTGTTCCAAAACAATTAACTATAATTTTTTCTAATAATTCGTAATCTGTTTTGTCTTTTAAATTTAATTGATGCTCAATAGCTGTTCTTTTAATCCAGATATTATCATCTTTAGACCATTCTAACATTAAGTCCTTTACTTTATAATCTCTTAATTCTACATCACCAATAACTTTGCATAAAAAATCAATTGTGTCCCACCATGATTTATTAACTATATATTCTCTAATTTTAAATATATCATCATAGGAAACATATTGTTTCATTGCTAATAAATAATCATAAACTAAATATTGAAATTCTCTATGGTCATCTTCATAACATTTATCTAAAAAATCCCAATCGATAATTTTTGATTTCTTTTCTTTTTTAATGAAGTCATTATAAACTTCTTTTCTTTTTGGAGTAGGAAGTCCATAAAACTCAAACATATTCCTCATATACTTTGACATAGCAATAGCATTTTCTTTATCTTCCTTTGATTCAAATATTTTCTTTATTTCTATATATTTATTCATAGCTTCAACTCCTAAATATTTCTACATATTTGATTATACTATAAAAACAAAAGATTATCCAGGTATCCAGATAATCTTTCAAATCTTCTATAAAAAACGTATCTAAATGCAATTTTTTTCGTTTTTTGCAGTTTTCAAAAATCGTGCAATCCGTTATAATTACAGGTTTCTACCGCAACACGCCTTATACTTCTTACCACTGCCACATGGTGTTCTGTTCAAGCTATACTTTTTTGCACTTTTCTTCATTTTAGCCAATTTATTTGCATTTCAAACAATTTAAAAGCACTAAATTCCATGCAAAATTTGACATAATTTTTAATTTTAGTATCTAAAAACGTATCTAATTTTTACATAGAAATTGTAATATATTATTTTAATAGTTTTTCTAAGGCATTAGCATTTAATATTGTATTAGATATAAATTCTCCTTTATAAAAATTAGCCCAGTTATTAAAAATACAAGGTGCATTTTTTGCTTTTTCTAATGAATCTATTTTTACAAAGTTCAATTTAATATTTTTTTCTTTTGCGTAATCTGATAATTCTTTTACTTCATATTCTACATAAGGACATTCGTTGCTATAATAAATTGTAAAATCTTGATTATCTATTTTCATGCTTCTAGCACTATCATTAAATTTAGGTGTTTCACTTTCTTCAAACTTTAGTGCCATCAACTCATAATCGGAAATAACATCTACAACTTCAAATCCATAATGTTCAAAGAATTTCTTTTCTCCTATAAATGGCTTCTTCTTTTTTGAAACCAAAGTGCAAATTCCACTTTTCCCTTTTTCTTTAGAATTATTTATTGCATATTCTAATAATTCTTTTCCTATTCCTTTACCTTTAAAACTTCCT
>CAMYVO010000027.1 GCA_947302485.1 uncultured Clostridium sp.
CTACTATTACTTTTTGATCTTCTGGTATATTTAATATTCTTTGTATTTCATCAGGCTTTACTTTAAATTGTATATATTTTTCAACCATTTTATCTTTTCCAATTACAATATTATTATCATTATATGTTGCTTCTCCATTTTTTCCAGCAGTTAATGACCATTTTTCAATATCATCATTAATTCCACCTGAAACATCTTCTTTGTTAAGTATCTTTTCTTTATTAAGTTCATATCTTTCAGTTGAAAATGTATTTGTTAAACTTGTTACATGTAATTCTTTTTCTACATATAGATTTTCTTCATTATGAACTTCATCATCTTTTATCATAATATTATATATAGCATATACTTCTATTCCATTTGTTGGATTTTTTTGTAAATGATATATATCTGTTGGAGAAATTGGTCTTGTATACATACCTAGTTCTTTATTTTCAACTTTAACTTTTGGTACTCCAGCATTAGAATCAATTGTTCTTTTTCCATATTCATATGTATATTGATAATTATTTATCTTAATAATTACATATTTTAAGTCTTCTGCTATAGAATAATCTGGGTCATATATTTGTCTAATACCTAAGTTTATGTTTTCTAATGTTCTAGTATTTGTGTTAAAGAATATGTAATTGTTATTATTATCTTGTTTAGTTGCAAATACTTCTAGTCCGTATTTGTTAGTATCGTCATATCTTCTATATGTTCTTGCTTTTCTTATTCTTCCCCATCTTTGTCCTTCTTGTATAGTCTCTTCATCTTGTAAGAATACCGTATCATCATTTCCATGCATATCTGATATTAAAGCTCTTGATCCATTTGGATTTGTGTCATTATATACTACTGGAATATAGTATTTTCCTAGTTTCTGACCTCCATTTTTTTCTGTAATTACCTTTGGAATTCTTTCATTAGTATAACTATAATAATAGAATTCTACAAAATAATCTTTTAAGTTATCATATGTTACATCTTTTATTGTTTCTTTTAATTCTTCTTCTTTAAATGTGTATTTTCCATTTTCATCTGTATATGTTGAAGCAATTTCTGTAGGTGATTCAGGATTTTCTCTATTCTTTTTAAATAAAGTTACCTTTATATCTTTAAGAGTAACGTCATCGCTGCTATTATATACATTATCATAACTATTATTGACACCTTTAGTTCCACAATCTACCCAAACAAATCCAGAAATTGATATTGGAACTTCTACGTTTTCAAGTTTTACTGTTGTTGGTTCATCTTTCTTTATTGTAAAATAATCTTCTAAAAGAAGTCCAAATTTTGAATCATATTTAATTCCTACTCCATAATCTATTTGTTTATTTAATGGATATCGTATAGGATCAGGTGATTCAGTTTCCCATATTCTATATTTTTTGTTAGTTACTAATAAACCTTCTAATTTGCAATAGCCATCTTTTGTATAATATGTATCTCCATCTTCAAATCTATTAGTATATACATATGGTTTATCTTTACCATTTCCTGAAAGCCAGCCTTTTTGATCTATATGCACTTTAAATCCCATTTCTAATTGTTTTTTTGTGTCTTTATCCAATTTTATTACTTCAATAGGTCCTGTTATTTCTGTATTGATCATTTTAAATGTTTCTGTTTCATCTCTTTTTAATGTAAACCAACCTTCTTGACTATTATTTATTCTCAATCCTTTATATCCATTAAAATACACATAATTTACATTATCAGCCTGCTCTTTTAATGTATATACATCTTCATTTGGTGAAACAACCTCCCAAATTCTATATTTATAGTCTCTACATAAATTTTTTAAAGCTTTTACTCCTGAATCTGTATAATATATTGTTGCTGTTTCATTGAAAACTTTCAAATTATTTTCGGTAGTTACCCAGTTATATACATAATTTCCTTCGCTACCTGAAAGCCATCCATTTTGATTTCCACTAGAATTTTGAATTTGGACTTTGAATCCCATTTTCAATTTTTTTCCTGTATCTTTGTCAACCTTTTCTACTGAAAGATTTCCTGCTTTTTTGTTTGTCCTTGTTTCTGTTATTGTTTTGCCTCGTTCTATAGTAAACCAGCCATCATTTCCATTGTCATCTAAGCGAGCTGCATTATATCCTGCAAAATAATTTTCTTGGTATTTTAATATATATCCTGCTCCATTTGTTTCAACTTCCCAAATCCTATATGAATAGTCTGGAGATAGATCATTAAAAGTTTTTGATCCAGAATTTGTACTGTATGTTGTTGCTGTATTCCTATATACACTCAAATTATTCTCAGTAGTTACCCAATTATATACATAATTTCCATCACTTCCTGAAAGCCATCCATTTTGGCCAGGTTTTTGAATTTGGACCTTGAATTTCATATTCATGTTTTGATTTGTATCTTTATCTTTCTTTATTACTTCTAGATTAGCTGGTCTTTTTTCTGACGATGTAGTTACAGTCATCAGTGGTTGTTTTCTAGGCGAATTGCTATCTACAATCTCAAGTACTTGAATTGTTGCCTTATACATTGTATCTGATGTATTTATATTGTAATTACTAATTTCATCACTAAGTGGATCTCCATAGCCAGTATAGTTGCTAAAACCATAGATTTTTAATGTGTTGAAAAATGTTCCTTGCCTACACCAAAAAGATCTTTGTCTTTCAGATGCAGCACCTTCATGTATTATAGCGGTTGTATAAGCATGGTAGCCTTTATAATAATTACTATCATCAAATCCTAATAAATATCCTATTTTTGCTATTATATCCGCTTGATAGCTTCCTATTTTTTTATCATTCTTATCATATACTACTGCTTCGTCTCCTTCAATTTCTATTAAATATTTTCGATAATATAACCTTTCTTCATATATGGTAGTTCCAGGTCCTAAACAATAGGTTCCTTCACTCATAAGATCATAATCGCTTCCCATTCCATGACTACCGCAGTTAAAATAATGTATTCCTAAAACAGTAGTTTTTATAGTTATAATAATTAAAAATATTATAAGCATTAGTATCTTTTTTAATTTATTTGGTTGTATCATTTCTTTACCTCCTTTCTATTAGAATTTTTTCTTTTTCAATATTTTTATATATGTTATATATGGTACAATTGAAATTAATGCTGTTATTATAAATGTTATTATTAAATAACTTTCCAAAGATCCTGTTCTTATTCCTATAATTACATCTGCAGAACTTTTTGAATTATCTATTTCAGCTATATTATTTACAAGTCCTGTATTATTTTCTGTCATTACTATACTTAGTAATAATTTTACTTCTTTTGTTTCTCCTGGTTTTATTTCTTCTCCTGCATAAGTCTCATTATATAGTTTATTTCCATTTTGATACCATCCTTTATTTATTCCTTCTTTGAATTTTAATACACTTGGATAATTATCCACAATTGTATTTACTTGTCCACTAACATTTCCTGTATTTTTAACTTTAATAGTATATTCTATTAATACTGTTGATCCTTTTAAATATTTTGATGGTATTTCAACTTTTGCTAAATCCTCATTATTATAATTATATGTTGATGTTCCTTTTTTATTATTTACTGTTATTTTACTTACAGTTTTTTCTATTACTAAATTTGGTTTCGTTATTATAGCCAATCCTATATCTATATTACTCATATTTTTATTGACTACCAATGTGTCTGTTGCTCCTGCAGATAATATATCTTCACCTATTTTTATTTTTTTAGTTGTTGCATCTGAATTGTTATTTGATTGTGCTTTATCTGATTGATAAATTGTAGTTGTATATTTATTAGTATCATATTTAAACATTACTACATAATTTCCATCTGTAATATTATTAAATATATATGTTCCATCTGCACTTGTTTGTTTTGTATCTACTATTTCACTTGTAGCTATATTTATTAAATTTACTTCTATATCTGAAAATGTTTCTTCATTTGATTCTCTTATTCCATTTTCATTTTCATCTAGCCATGCTGTTCCTGATATTGTTCTTTTAATTATCTCTTCTTTAGGCTCACTTGAATTGTTTCCTTCATTGTCATTTGAATTGTTTCCTTCATTGTTGTTTGAATTGTTTCCTTCATTGTCATTTGAATTATTTTCCTCATTATTATTCGTTTCTGAATTGTCTCCTCCTTGGTTGTCTTCATTGTTGTTCTCTTCATCATCATTATTATCTACAGTAGCTTTTACCTTATATACTATCTCATTACTTTGTTCTTCAAATGAATTTATTATAATTTTCGCACTGCTTGCAAGTTTGATTTCTTCAGATGTTATAAAGTCACTATCTAATAAGGTAATAATTTTTAATTTAAATTCTTCCCCTTTTTCTAATTTCTTTTCTATTATTATCTGTTGTACATTTTCTTTTTTATAGTTTGTATATTCTGTTTCATCTAGTTCTTTATCATTCAAAATTACTTTTTTTATTTCTAAATATTCTGATAGTTCTTCTATAATTCTTAATACATCGGTATCAGCATCTCCCATATTTTTAATTGTCAATTCATATATAATCTCTTCACCTGATGTTATATACTCTTCTTCGTTAGATCCAGTTAATTTAACATCCAATTTTATAGATTTAACATTTTCAGTTAGTTGATTTGATCTATAAATAGTATTATTATAGTTTGATATAGCACTTATTGTTGCAATGTCAGAAATTTCTTCTATTTTATTTGTATATAGTGTTATTCTAGCTCCTATTGATTCTCCTGCAGGTAATTTGTTTAATATGACAGTATTTGTATCATCAACATCTATCATATCATCTAGTCCTTCTTTTGCTATTCTTATATTTTTTGTTTCCAAAATACCATTTGTTAAAATCTCTATTGGTATATTTTCTTTGAGTTCATCAGAGTTATTTTTTATTTCTAAATCATATAAATATGATCTTCCTGACTCAATATTTTCTTCTGATAACATTCTATTTACAGGAAATATTTTTAAAGATATATCTCCTTTTCTTAATTTATGGGTAATAGCGATTTCATCCAATTTTTCACTATTTTTTAATACTTGTATATTATTTGTTATTATACTACTGTCTTCAATGTCTTTATTTACTCTTATTTCATACTCTAGATTTTTTGTTTCTCCAACATCTAAGTCTGTCTGTATAGAAATATCTCTATTTTCAGTTTCATTATAGTATCTTTCAGCATTTTCATCATATTCGATCTCATCATTTGTTCCTGCATAGCATGCTGCTTTGTTTATTATAACTTGAGTTGTTCCTTCAGGTACTTGTCCTGTAATTGTTATTCCTTCTAATTTTTCTGTTCCTGTATTTTTTACTGAAATTTTGTATTTTATTATTTCTCCCGATTTTACTTCATCATTATTTTGTAATACATCTTCTCCTACTGTTGCTATTATCTTTGTTTCTAATCCTTCAGAGTTTGAATATCCTGTGTATGAATTTGCATTTGTATTTGGTGCTCCTAATAGATTCATATTTCTCTTTACTTCTGGTATTGTTTTTTCTTCTATGTTTATTTTTGCTGTTTTTGTTCCTGTTGCTCCTTGCTCTGTTTTGTTATTTATATAGTTTAATACTATATCCTTTTCTCCTGTATTTGCTT
>CAMYVO010000028.1 GCA_947302485.1 uncultured Clostridium sp.
TATTACATTTTTATGTCAAAATTTGCGATATACATAAAAATCCTTAGGGAATAAAGTAAAAGCACCTCAAAAATTGAGATGCTTTTTTTAACTATTCAACATTACGATTTGCAATTTCTATTGCTTTTGAAACAATGTTACCACAAGTTTTAGATGAAACGTTTTGCCAACCTCCATCTTGTTTTACTTGTTCGTAAACTCCAAGTTCCTTTGCAATTTCCTCTTTTAAGTTTTCGGACATTATACTCTTTGTTCTTGACATTTGTATACCTCCATCTAGAAAAGAATATTTTTCTTTTCTAATTTTAGTATTAACAAATTTCATTTATATATATTAGTAATTTCTTACATAGTAAGTATTCCATCTGGTGTTTCTAAAATAACCAATATATCTTCTTCTTTTCCTGTTTCAACGTTAACATATACTAAAAAGTCTCTTTCATTTATTCTTCCTTTAAATTCATAGCATAATACTTCCGTTTGATATTCTGTTGGTATAACGGCTAATCTTTCACTTGTTATTTCTAAATTTGGATTTATATTTCTTTTTGCTTCTTCTGAAGATATTTGTATATTTGGTATATTTCTTTCAAAATGAGAATTTAAATATCCTGTTGTCTCTATTCCCATTATTTCTCCATTGTCTAATGCAACCTTTACTTTTATTAAATCGGGGTACATAATTATATTATCTTGATTATATGCATAGTTTATTGTAACAATTCCATTTTGTTTTAAATAATATGTTTCTCTCATATTAGGAAAATTCTTACTTTCTAAAAAGTTTTTACCAATTTCATTTGCCTTATCAAAAGAAATTGTTTCTGCTCCTATTTCTCTATTTGAATTCATATATACAATATGTCCACCTTTTTGAGAAAAAGCGATACTTACTCCCGTTTTATTTTCATCATTTTTTGTTACGTAATATTGATATGAAGGAATATTTCCATTTTCAGATAAACCATTTTCTGTTATTTCTTTTATATTTTCTTCTCCAATAAAATCCTTTACTTTTTCTCTTGCCGCTTCTTCGTTTATATCCTCTCCAGTAAGACCTTTTCTTTCAGGATTTGTCATATGCTCAGAAAATGCTCCATCATATATTAATCCTGCATATTCATGAAAATTTTCTTCTAAATTGCTAAAACTATCTTTTGATATATTATCAACTTGTTGTGCAAATACAGGTGTTCCTTTTTTAGTAAGTTCTCCCCAAGATATTCTTCCATTATTTAATTCATTAGATAATTGATTTAATGTATTTTTTAAATCATTACTATAGTCATGTAACATAGTTAAGTTGTCAAAATCTTCATTAGATAATTTTTCGTTATTGATCGTTTTTCTAGAAAGGCTATAGCTATAGTCACTTACTTGATTTAAAAATTTAGCTGTATTTGAAAGGCCTTCATTAGAAATTGGAAGTTCAGATAAATATGCTTGTGCAAGATTTGATTCTCTCCAAACTTGTGTTAAGTTTTGAGCTCCTTGTTCTGGAGAAGCTGATATTAAAGATTTTGCAAGATATGTTTCTACCTCTTCTACATAATTTACAACTTCATAAAAAGCCATATTATATGAATTTTCTGAAAGCTGTCTATATTCTGTTTGCTTTTTATATATAAATAAAGAAAGAATAATTATTATAGCTATTAATGTTACAACTAATGAAAGCATATGTCTATCCTTTAATCTATCTTTCCAATCATATACCTTTTCTTTAATTTTACTCATTATTTAAATTCCTCCTTTTTTGCCAAAATCCTCCGTCCCTAATGGCAATTTTCTTATTTACAGAATCTATGTTTCCCTATTGTTGTTATATATGGTCTAGACCATATCCAACTGTTAGTTGCAGTATTGGGATTAAAATAGTATATTGCTCCACTTGTTGGATCCCAACCATTTTTAGCATCTTCAGCAGCTTTATATACAGTTGATCCTTCTGATATTGGAATATTTATTTGACCATCTTGTACTGCAGTAAATGCCCCTTTTTGATAAACAACACCTGCAACTGTATTGGGAAAATTTGAACTTTTTACTCTATTTAATATAACTGCTGCGATTGCAACTTGTCCTTCATAGGGTTCACCTCTTGCTTCTCCATTTATTGTCCTTGCCAAAAGTTGAATATCTGATGTACTTGCAGTAGTTGCGGCTTGCACTTCATGTGTTTTTATATTACACTTATTTATAATTAAATTAATTAGAATAACTAATATATAGATTGCAAAAAATATAAATAAAATCAATTTTATTTTTTTCAACTTTTCCTCCTAATTTTTTATTTTAAATTTATTTTGCATTTATTTATGAAATTTATTCCTATTTTTTCACATTTATGATAAAATAGTTTGCAAAGGAATATCTCTTAAGCGGAGGTTTTTATGAAAAAAATATTAATATTTTATGCATCATATGGTGGTGGACATTTAAGTGCTGCAAATTCTATTAAAGAATATATCGAAGATAATTATTCAGATATTGAAATAAAACTTGTGGACTGTATGGAATATGTAAATAAATCTATTAATAAGGTAACAACTACTGCATATATCGAAATGGCAAAAAAAGCTCCATGGGTATGGGGTAAAGTTTATTCTAAATCACAAAATGGTGTTATTTCACAAATTTCTCAAAATTCAAATAAATTATTTGCAATTAAATTAAATAATTTATTTATAGATTATAGTCCAGATCTCATTATTTCTACTCATCCATTTTCTAGTCAAATGTGTGCTTATCTTAAGAAAAAAAATAGGCTACATACAAAAATTGCTACAATAATGACAGACTATGCTCCACATGAACAATGGTTAATTGGCTCAAATTATGTAGATTATTATTTTGTAGCTCACGAAGGAATGAAAACAGCTCTTATAAACAAAGGAATTGATAAAAACAAAATATTTGCTACAGGAATTCCATTATCTACAAAATTTTTAGCGCATTTTAATAAAGACGAAATTTTAAGTTGTTTTGGTTTAGATGCCAATAAACAAACAATTTTATTTTTTGCTGGTGGAAAATTTGGCCTTGGAAAAAGTAAAACATATGAAATGCTTCACACATTAGCAAAAGAATTTGATCATATACAAGTAGTTGCAATTTCAGGTAAAAATCCAAAGATGAAGAAAAATTTTGAAGAAATCGTAGATAAATATCATAAAAAAGATAATATTAAAATTATAGAATATACAAATAAAGTTGCTGAGCTGATGAGTATCTCTAATTTAGTAGTTACCAAACCTGGTGGTCTCACTACTACAGAAAGCTTAGCATCAGGTCTTCCAATTATCGTAATAAGCCCTTTGCCAGGACAAGAAGAAGAAAATGCGGAATTTTTAGAAAAAAATAATCTTGCTATCTGGATAAAAAAAGATGATAATACTAAAGATATTTTAAATAAAATACTTGGAGACTCAAATCTTTTACAGAAAATGAAAGTAAATGCAAGATTATTTGCAAAAAAGAATTCATGTAAAGATATTTGTAAAATACTATTAGATAATTAAAAGTTGCCAATGAATACCATTGGCAACTTTTTTAATAAACATACATATACATCGTATCTCCTACGAATACAATATTATCTTCAGAAAATACATTGTTTTCTTTTCCATTAAAGTATTTATCATAAGTTTCGTCTGACATTATTACATCTTTTTCAAAATACTTATCACAGTATACGTATAATGATTCTACTATACACCATTGTACCATTGTTTTTCTTTCTGTTAAAGATAATAATGGTCTAATTCCTACAGCATATTGTTGTGGATCTTTATCATATTTATATTCAAATTTTGTTATAGTATTTCCAGATTCTTTTTCATATCTTTGTATCATAGAATTTATTGTCATTCCTATATTTTCATCTACTTTATTTGCCGCAATATGTTGATTTGCATTTCTTAAGAAAATTATACTGTTAAAAATAAAATAGATAATAATTAGTAATACTATTATTTTTTTTGCAATTATGTTTGTTTTTTTATCTTCAAATAATACTATAATAAATAGAAGTGACACTCCCATTACAGCTCCAACTCCCATTGCCATTCTTGCCATCAAATATCCCCATGCAAGTATTGGAAGCATTGTAAATACATAAGCTGCAAAAACTACTAATAAATATTGAATGCAATTAATTCTTTTTGAAGAATATACAAATATTAGAATACAAGTTATTAGTATTACTATAGTGCTTAAATATGGTGGAATTAATTCAAATTGCCTCCATAATACCTCTACCGAATAATGTATAACATTTGAAAGCGTTCTGCCAGCTCTTAGTCTTGAACTTGTATCATTTAAAATAATATCTGCTATTTGTGTAATTGCATAACTCATAAGCATAGTTACTATGAACATTATTCCTATTTTTAACATGTCTAAAATATATGTTTTTAATGTAGTTTTTAGATTAAACTCTTTTCTATTTCTTAGAAATGTAATTACAGCAATTAAGACAGGTAATAAATTTATATTTCCTTGATAACATAGAGTTCCAAAAACCATTAATAAAAATGTTTTTATATACTTACCTTTTCCCCCTGTTATATATATCTTAGTTGCAATTACCATTAGTAAAATACTTAAGCACATTACTCCAGATTCAGGATATAGCAAATATTCTATAGTAACATGGTTAAATATTGTTACATAACAAGCAAGTAAAACTAATATTTTACGTTTTATATCTTTTATCTCAAGCTGATTTATTACCAGTTTATATAATATGAAAACACTTATAGATAATAAAATAATTCCTATGAAATCCAGACCTATAAGATATACTTCATAGGGAAGATGTAATATTCCTCCTATGTAACACACTATTGTAGAAACTATTCTAGCATCTAATAAAAAATAATGTGATGGATAGTCAAAATATCCTCTATATATTAGGCAAAATGTATCTGAAGAATAATGCATCTTTAAAAATGCATTGCATATAATTAAAGAAAAAGCAATTATTGAAAATAAGATTATAGATTCTTCTTTTGTTATTTTTAATTTTTTCATAAGTACTCCTTTTTTCAAATTTCTCTTCTACCTTCTAATGCTTTACTTAAAGTAACTTCATCTGTGTATTCTAAATCTCCTCCAACAGGAATTCCATGTGCAATTCTTGTTACCTTTATTCCTAATGGTTTAATTAGTTTTGATAAATACATTGCAGTTGCCTCTCCTTCAACCCTTGGATTTGTTGCAATAATTATTTCTTTTATACTAGATGCATCTGCAAGTCTATTTAATAATTCTTTTATTTTTATATCATCTGGTCCTATTCCATTCATTGGAGATATTGAACCAT
>CAMYVO010000029.1 GCA_947302485.1 uncultured Clostridium sp.
TTCCTTCACCATTATCTGTATGAGAATGTCCTGTCATATATTTTACACATTCATATAGTCCTGCATATCCAAGTGATATTGTTGAATATCCATGCTTTAATAATTCTGCAATTGATTCTCCTTTTTCAAGTCTTGCTAAAGCTCCATGTTGCCATAGTATTGGTGCTACATCACTTGTTGCTCCTGCTAATCTCTTATTTCTTATTTGTAATGCTCTATGGCATAATTCTAATCTTTCATCAAATATTTTCCAGAATTTATCCATATCTTTCTTTGATGATAAAGCAATATCTGGTAAGTTTAATGTTACAACCCCTTGATTAAATCTTCCATAATATTTTCCTTTACCTTCAACATAGTTTTTAGCTTTTGCAATGTTTCCAATACTCATTGTTCTATCTGGTGTTAAGAATGATCTACATCCCATACATGGATAACATTCTCCTTCACCTTTTTCATTCTTTTTTAATTGTTTCATTATTTTTTCAGAAATATAGTCTGGAACCATCCTCTTAGCTGTACATTTAGCAGCAAGTTTTGTTAAATACCAGTATTTACTATTTTCATGAATATTATCTTCTTCTAATACATAAAGAAGTTTTGGAAATGCTGGAGTTATATATACACCTTTTTCATTTTTAAATCCAAGTAATCTTTGATTTAAAAATTCTTCAATTATCATAGCAACTTCTTTTTTATATTCTTCGGTTTCTCCTAAATACATAGCAACTGATAGAAATGGTGCTTGACCATTTGTATTTGTCATTGAGTTTACTTGATAATTAAATGTTTGTACTCCATCTGCAATTTCTTTTTTGGTATCTTGCTCTGCAAATTTCTTGCAGTCTTCTTCTTTTAATTTTCTATCTTTATACTTTTTATAGTATCTTTCATAACTTGATCTAACGAAAGGTGCCAAGTGTGAAACAGAAATTGTTGCACCACCATAGCTTGATGATGTTACAGCAAGTATTATTTGAGTAGCAATTGTAGCCGCTGTTAAAAATCTATGAGGTTTTTCAATCATAACTCCATTTATTACAGTACCATTTTGCAACATATCATCTAAATTTATTAATTCACAATTGTGTAAAGCGTTTTGGGCAAAATAGTCCGCATCATGAAAATGTATTATAGCCTCATCATGTGCTTTTACTATATCTTCTGGAAGTAAAAATCTTCTAGTTATGTCTGTACTAGTAATTCCTGCTAAATAGTCTCTTTGTGTTGTAACAACAGTTGCATTTTTATTTGAATTTTCACTATTCCAGTACTCATTTTCTCCGTCTATCAATTCTTTTATTGATTGATCTGTTGTATTTGCTTTTCTTACTAATTCCCTTGTATATCTATATGTTATATATTTTTTGGCTAATTGATATTTATCAAATTCCATTAATTTTTCTTCAATTATATCTTGGATGTCTTCAACTAATATTCTTTTTTTGTTTAAATCTTCAATATATTTTATTATTTCCTCTATTTCTTCCTTAGTTGCTTTTTCCTTTCCTTTAACTTCATTATTAGCTTTTCCAATTGCAATTCTAATCTTATCTGAATTGTAATCTACTATTTGTCCATCTCTTTTTACTATTTTCATGGGACATCCTCCTTTCGCTTATGTTGTAATTATAGCATTAGGGCATGCAAAAACTGTTGCAATTGCAACAGTTTTTAAGTGCTTTTTTTCTTTTTCAAATCTATCTAGCTTTGGAAAGATTTATATCTTTTGCATTACAAAAATATGACAATTTTGTTACATTGATTTTAGTCTGTTTATCAACACTTTTTTATCACTTTCCAATAATAAGTATACATATTGTTAAACATTTTATTCAAATGTTTCAGCTACTTTTTCTAATAAAGAGGTTATTGGTAAATGTTGAGGGCAAATTCCTTCACATTGCCCACATTTTATACATTCTGATGCTTTTCCATTTTCTTTTGTATGTACATTATAGTAATAGGTTGAATTCCAATCACCAAATTGCTTTTTAGCATTATAACATGCAAATAAATCAGGGATTGATATTCTCATAGGACATCCATCCACACAATATCTACATGCTGTGCATGGGATTCCTCCCAAACTTTTTAAAATATCTCTTACCTTTTCTATTGCTTCAAATTCTTCTTCATTTAATGGAATAAATTCCTTCATATAACTTACATTGTCTTTTAATTGTTCTAAATTACTCATTCCAGAAAGAACTTTAAACATTCCATCAAATTATGCAGCAAATCTAATTGTATAACTTGCATAGCTAAAATTTTTATCAATATTTATACTATCAAATACCTTTTTTGCTTCATCTGGAAGACGTACTAGCCCGCCACCTTTAACTGGTTCCATTACTAAAACTGGTTTATTAAATTTCCTACACACATTATATACTTTTTCACTTTGTACTCCAGCATCAGTAAAGTCAATATAGTTAAACTGGATTTGTACAATTTCAATTTCTGGATGCTTAGTTAAAATCTTTTCTAATACATCAGCTGTATCATGAAATGATATTCCTAAATGTTTTATTTTTCCTTGCTGCTTTAATTTGCTTGCTACTTCATAAGCATGGCATCTTTCAAAATGTTCAAATATATCTCTGTCTTGTGCATGCATCAAATAGTAGTCAAAATATTCTACACCAGTAAGCTCTAATTGTTTTTCAAAAAATGGAATTATATCTTCTTCTGAATTAAAGTAATTTCTTGTAAGCTTATTTGTAAGTACAAAACTATCTCTTGGATATCTTGCAGATAAGCAATCTCTTATTGCAGTTTCACTTTTTCCTCCAATATATCCATGAGCAGTATCAAAATAGTTAAATCCTTGTTCCATATAGTAATCTATCATTCTGTTAAATTCATCATAATCAACTTCTCCATCTTTCATAGGTAATCTCATACATCCAAATCCTAATTTCTTTTCATTTTCCATATCAATTCCTCCATATCTCATTATTATTTGCAAGTTCCCTAAGTTTTTTATCTAATTTAGGAAAATTCTTTTTTAAAGCAATCGGTTTATTATCCTTACTTAAAAAGCAGTGTTTTGTTATACCTTTTAAAACTATTTCTTTTGAATTTAAATTTGTCATTATGTACTTTATAACTAATTTTACTCCTTTAAATTCTTCTACTCCAACTTTTATTTCAACTAAATCATTAAAAGTAGTTGGAGCTTTATATTCACATTCTATTCCTATTACAGGAGAGATAATGCCATCTTCTTCGAGTTTTTTATATCCAAATCCTATTTTATCTAAAAATTCTACTCTTGCTTCTTCCATCCATCTTATATAGTTTGAATGATGTGTAACTCCCATTTTATCTGTTTCATAATAACATACTTTGTGAATATATCCATCCATAATAATTCTCCTATTAACCAAAAATAAATCTAATATCAACTATATATTATCATAAAAGCAAGTAGTTTTTCAACCACTTGCTTAAAATAATAAATTTAGCACATAACATTTTGATTCTTGTTTTTATTATAATTCGTTATATACTTCATCTACAACAGGTTCTAACCATTCATGCCATATTTCTTCTCCTGGCACTTCAACAGATATATGAGAAAACCAACTATCTTTTTTTGCTCCATGCCAATGTTTTACATCTGTTGGAATTGATATAACTTTTCCTGGTTCTAAACTAATAGGTTCCTTTCCTTCTTCTTGGAACCATCCGCTTCCCGCTGTACAAATAAGTATTTGTCCTCCTCCAGATTTAGCATGATGTATATGCCAGTTATTTCTACATCCTGGTTCAAATGTCACATTAACCATTGCTACGCCTTTATCTGTTAATGGATTTAAAAATGAATTTCCTATAAAATATTGGCCTAATCTATTTGGTTCTCCTTTTCCAAATACATTTATTTTACTAAATTCTTCTTCATTCATATTTTTTATTTCTCCTCTTCTCCATAAATTTCATCTATCATAGGAAAAGTACTCCATGCTTTTGGCCATCCACAATAAAATGCAAGTTGAGTAATAGCTTCAACTACTTCATCTTTTGTAAGTCCATGTTCTTTTCCCATTATTAAATGTGATTTTAATTGTGGATATAGTCCTGCTGAAAATAAAGCTGAAATTGTAATTAAACTTCTATCTCTTAAAGATAATTTGTCTTCTCTACTCCATACCTCTCCAAATAATACATCATCATTTAGCTCTGCAAATTTTGGAGCTAAATGTCCTAAACGATCTCTCCCAGCTGTTTGTTTTTTCATATTTCTATTCTCCTTTCAAATTAAAAAAATTTTTTACTTTATCCATAACTCCGCTTCCTAAAATGCTTAAACTAATATTATATAGTTTTTCTACATCTTCATCACTTATATGTAATCTTTCTTTTAAGGCGTTTACTATCTTATCTTTTGCATCTTTCCCTATTGAAAAATTGTTTTGTACTACATCATTTATCATGTTACATTTTTCTTCATCGTAATTAGTTAATTCTTTTAATTTGGCAATAAAATCTGTTTTATCCATATTTATTCCTCCTTTTTAATTTATATCCATATAATATCATAAAATTGTTTAATTTTCAAATTGAAAATATATATGTTTTTGATAATAAAAAAGGCCTAATTACTTTATATATAATCAGTAATTAGACCCTTTTTGAAGTTCATTTAACTGGGCGATTACTAAGCCTATAAATCTACATGCTAAACATTTCATTTAGCAAAACTAGTTCTATATGCTAACTTAATCCTTTCTCATACATTTTTCATTTTACATATGTAAAAATGAATAATAATTGTATATTAGAACTTCTTCCCTGGACAGATTTTTAATCTGCGACAAGCTTTATTATAGCACATTCATCATGGCATGTCAATATATTGCTATTTTCTAGCTCTTAACAAAATTTAATTATTCATTTTCAGTTAACCATTTGCTTGCAAACGGGCATGTAGCTTGAACTTTAGCACCCTTTCCTTTTATATAATTTACAGCCTCTTCCACAAGTTTACTTCCAATTCCTTGTCCTCTTAATGAATCATCTACAAATGTATGATCTATATTATATATTCCATCTTCTATTTCATACTTTTTTTGTAAAATTCCATTTTTTGGTTCAAATTCTTTTTCACCAAAAGATATTATTTTTATCAAATATTTAGTTTGTTCTTCAAATTTAATTGAACTATTAAATTTAAATAAATCTTCATTATTAATAACATTATAATTA
>CAMYVO010000030.1 GCA_947302485.1 uncultured Clostridium sp.
GAGCACTTGACTTTTAATCAAGTTGTCCCGCGTTCGAGTCGCGGATAGCTCACCAGTAAGAATACTAAAATTAAATTTAGTATTCTTATATATTTGGCCCGTTGGTCAAGCGGTTAAGACATCGCCCTTTCACGGCGGAGACATGGGTTCGATTCCCGTACGGGTCACCAATGCCACTTTAGCTCAGTTGGCCAGAGCACCGCACTTGTAATGCGGGGGTCCTCAGTTCGAATCTGAGAAGTGGCTCCAAATTAAGGTCAAGAGTTTTGAGTAATTCTTAATTCTTGGCTTTTTTTTATACATGAATTTGCCAAAAGGGACGGAGCATTTTGGCAAATTAAAAACAAAAAATAGAACTTGCCAAAATGCTCCGTCCCTTTTGGCAAATTCAGAGGAGATTAATTTGAAAAATATAATAGTAACAGGCGGATCAAGAGGCATAGGTGCATGTATTGTAAAAGAACTTGCAAAACAAGGACATAATGTTGTACTGAACTATAATAATAGCGAAATAGAAGCAATTAAAATACAAGAAGAATTAAAACAGGAAGGATTTATTATAGATATTTTTAAAGCAGATGTTTCTAAAAGAGATGAAGTAAAAAAACTAATTGATTTTTCAATAAAACAATTTGAGCATATAGATGTTTTAATTAATAATGCTGGGGTAGATAATGAAAAGCAAATTCAAGATATAACGGATGAAGATTGGAACAATGTTATAAATACGAATTTATATTCTGTTTTTTGTACAATTCAAGAAATATTGCCAAAAATGATAAGCAGAAAAAATGGATGCATTATTAATATTTCTTCAATTTATGGAACTAATGGAGGTTCATGCGCGACGGTATATTCTGCTTCAAAAGCAGGAGTTGATGGTATGACAAAAGCACTTGCAAAAGAGTTAGGTCCATCAAATATAAGAGTTAATTCGATAGCACCAGGATTTATTAATACAGATATGAATAAAGACTTTACACAGGAAGATATAAAGGAATTAGTAGAGAAATTTTCAATAAAAAGAATAGGAAAAACTATAGATATAGCAAGATGCGTAAAATGGCTAATTGAGGATGAATATACAACGGGTCAAGTTATAAGAATAGATGGAGGATGGAACATATAAAATAATAAGAACAGGAATTCCTGTTCTTATTATTTTATATGTTATTTTTTAATTAGTTATCTGTTAATTTTCTTTTATAGTTTCCAGAAATAATTCTTGGAACATAGGTAATGATTTTATATACTGCAAGTCTAATTTTTTTACTCCAAATATAAGATCTTCTTAATCTTCTAGCAGGTGCTATTGATAAGTCTTCTTCTTGTACAACTAAAGATTGTTCTTTTTTTTCAATTTGGAAAATATAGTTTGCTGAATCATTGTTATCCCAATTATTGTTATTATCTCTGAAACATAAATTAAGAGTTTCTGATGATTGTAGTTGTATTTCTGTTTGGAACCCAAGTTCTGTTTTTTCCATTTTCTTTTCTTCGACATTATCCCAATTAACACCAAATCCATAGTGAATGTATACTTCTTCTACAGAATCTATAAAAAATTTTCCTGTATATGATATTTTTACAACTGTATTTTCTACTAATTTATCAGTATTAAAAAATATATTCTTTGTTAACTCCATCCGAAATCTCTCCTTATTTTATCTTTTGATAGTAACATTATAATATTAAATTTTTTCATATTCAAGTATTTTTGATAAAAAAAGATATTATTTATTTAAAATTTTTCCTATTATATAAAAATCGTCATTTTTTGTTACATGAATAATATCGTAAGAACTATTATCTGCTTTTAAAGTTATTTTACCATTTTTAGTAATAAATTTTCTTATTAAAATCTTTCCATTATAATTAAATAAACCATAATCTTTGCTATTAAGAGGAGTATTAAATTCTACAAAAACATAAGAGTTTTTATTAAAAGTTTTTTCCATTGAGTCATCAGATATTTTTAAAGCAATTGCAGAGCTAGGAACATTGGAAGGACAATCAATAAAATCTGAAATCTTATCAACAGCGATAATTTTATTATATGAAATATGTTCTACAACATTATATCTTTCTTGTTCTTCATTTATCGTTTTATCATATGTAAACATTAATTGTTGATAAGGAATGTCTAAAGATTTACAAATATTTTTTAGTGCTTTATGGCTTGGATTTCTTTCTCCTTTTTCAATATGAGTTAAGTGACCAATATTGATATCTGTAAGCCTTGCAAGCTCGGTTTTTGTCATTCCTTTTTCTTTTCTTGCTTTTGCAATCATATCTCCAATCATATTTTTTACCTCTTTTTCCATATTTTTTACTTATTATACAAGAAAACCTATAATTTGTCTACTAGTAAATTAAAAAATAACAAAACAAAAAGCAAACTATTGACTTGTCAATTTGTAATATGATAACATTTTGACAAACAAAAAAATAAGGAGGATAAAATGAGTAATAATAAGATTAAAGAATATAGAAAAAAGAAAAAAATGACTGAAAAACAATTAGCAAGTTTAGTGGGAATTTCAACTGGATATTTATGTCATCTTGAAAGAGGAACGAGGAATAATCCTTCAACGGAGATAATGAAAAAAATTGCAAATGAATTAGGAGAGTCAGTTCTAGATATATTCTTTTCAGAATAATAATAAATAAATATTTATTTTATCATTTACGAAAAAAATTGTATTGTAAAATTTTGAGATTTGTGATAGAATTTTGTTATATTTAATTATTAAGGGGAATAAATAATGAGTAAACAAGAAACTAAAGAGGCTAAGCAAGAAGAAAAAAAGGAAATCTTAGATAAGAATACCAATAAAACAGAACCAAAACAAAAGGTTAAGGAAATCTTAGATAAGAATACCAATAAAACAGAATCAAAACAAAAGGTTGAAGTACAAAAAAATGATTTAAAACAGGAAGAAAAAGATAATATAAAAAGTGAAAAACAAGACAAGAAATATTTTATTTTAGTTATAGTTATACTAGTTTTTTTAATGATTGCCTGTGAGTTTTTAGTTGTTTCTACAATGACCTCTAAAAGTAATAAAATAATAAAAGGAGTTACTATTAGTAGTATAGATGTTTCAAATCTTACTAAGGCACAAGCAGTTGAAAAATTAAATGGCAGTATTAATAAAGAAGAATTGAAAAATATAAAATTAAGATATCAAGATTATGAAATAGAACTTGTGTCTGATCAAATTGAACTTAAATATGATTTAGAAAAAGCAGTAGATGAAGCATTTAACATTGGCAGAAATAGTAATTTGTTTATGAATAATTTTAATATAATAAAATTATTGTTTGTAAATAATAATATTGAAGTCCCTGTTAATATTAATGAAGAAAAATTAGCTGAATTTGTAAATAATATTCAAGCCAATATACCAGGAGCAGTTGAAGAAAGTTCATATGTAATTGAGGGTGAGAACCTTATAATTTCAAAAGGAAAAAGAGGATTAAAAGTAAATTATGATGAATTTAAGAAAATAATTATTGAAAGTGAAAGAAATATTGCAAAGGTAGCAATAGATGAAATTCAAATACCTGTATTAGAATCAGAGCCTCAAGAAATAGATATTGAGAAGATTCACGGAGAAATATATAAAGAAGCAAAAGATGCATATTATGTAGAAGAGCCATTCCAAGTGTTCCCACACGTTTTAGGAGTAGATTTTAATATATCTATAGAAGAAGCCAAACAAATAATATCAGAAAATTCAGAGACATATACAATTCCTTTAAAAATTACAACTCCTAAAGTTACAACAGATCAGTTAGGAACAAAAGCATTTCCAAATTTACTTGGTAAATATACAACATATTATTCTAGTAGTTCTTCAAATAGAAAATATAATATAGCAAAGGCTGCTGGAGCTATTAATGGAAAAACACTTTTACCAGGGGAAACTTTTTCATATAACAAGACAATAGGAAATCCATCTCAGGCTAACGGATATAGACTAGCAACAGGATTTGCAAATGGTAAGCATGTAGATAGCTATGGAGGCGGAGTTTGCCAAGTATCTTCAACTTTATATAATGCAGCTTTATATGCAAACTTAGATATAATATCAAGATCTAACCATTCATTGCCAGTTGGATATGTTCCTGCAAGTAGAGATGCGACAGTTTATTATGGAGCTGTAGATTTTAAATTTAAAAATACAAGAAAATATCCAATTAAGATTGTAGCAGGAGCAAGCGGTTCTGCACTTACAATTGAAATATATGGTGTAAAAGAAGCAAATGAATATGAAGTAGAAATTGAAAGTTGGCAAACATCAAGTATACCAGTAACTATAAGATATATAGACAATCCAAATTTACCTATGGGAACAGAAAAAGTTATTTCTAAAGGAGCAAATGGATACAAAAGTGTTGCATATAAAGTTTTAAAACAAAATGGTCAGGTGATTTCTAGAACTTTATTATCAAGTGATACATATGGAGCCGAAGTAAGAGAAATTGAAAGAGGAACTGGAGGGTATCAAGCACCAGATACGACTGAAGTAGTTCCAAATAGCATGCAGCCAAGCGAACCTATACAGGAGACTCCACAACAAAGCAATGAGAATCCAGGAGGAGAAAACCAAGGAGGTAGTTCAGGAGGAACATCATCAGGAAGCGGGGAAGCAACAGATATAACTATAGAAATATAAAAAGTAAAAAACATAACAATAAAAAGCAGATAAAAATCTGCTTTTTATTGACTTTTTTATAAAAAAGAAATATAATAATACATGTTACAGCATTAGTATGAGTCGCAAAATATAGCTGCAGAAACTGCGACAATAAAGTGCATTTATAAAAAAAATTTTAATTTTATATGGGCCATTAGCTCAGTTGGTAGAGCAGCAGACTCTTAATCTGACGGTCGGAGGTTCG
>CAMYVO010000031.1 GCA_947302485.1 uncultured Clostridium sp.
CCTAAAGTTTGTCTTCTTTCTGGTCTAATTTCTAATGGAACTTGATATGTTGCTCCACCTACTCTTCTTGCTTTAACTTCTAGTACTGGCATTACATTTTCTAATGCTGCTTCGAAAACTTCTAGCGGATCTTTTTGCTCTTTTTCTTTTATGATATCAAAAGCATCATAAACTATACCTTGAGCTATTGATTTTTTACCATCAAGCATTATATTGTTTACTAATTTTGTAACAACTTTGCTATTATACATTGGATCTGGTAATACATCTCTTTTTGCTATAAATCCTTTTCTTGGCACTATTCTTCACTCCTTTCTTTTGAGGTTTTCCTCAGATAGATACTTAACTTGTAAGTATCAAAGTTACTCTGATAAGCTTTTACTTATCCGTATAGTGTTTATATATTATAAATTTAAGTACCTCTTAAATTAGTAAGATACAAGCACTACTATTTAGTTTTTCCTAATTTTATTTCTTAGGTTTTTTAGCTCCATATTTAGAGCGTCCTTGCATTCTGTCTTTTACTCCTGCTGTGTCTAATGTTCCTCTAATAATGTGGTATCTTACACCTGGAAGGTCTTTTACTCTTCCTCCTCTTATTAAAACAACACTGTGTTCTTGTAAGTTATGTCCTATACCTGGGATATAAGATGTAACTTCATAACCATTTGATAGTCTTACTCTGGCAACTTTTCTTAAAGCTGAGTTAGGCTTTTTAGGTGT
This sequence comes from uncultured Clostridium sp., assembly GCA_947302485.1. Taxonomy (GTDB): domain Bacteria; phylum Bacillota; class Clostridia; order TANB77; family CAG-508; genus CAMYVO01. The sequence goes on from CAMYVO010000031.1 coordinate 724, forward strand.
TACTGTTTTAACTACTGTACAAACACCTCTTTTTTGTGGAGATCTTGCATTAGTTTGTCTTTTACTCTTTGAGTTATATCCATGTTGAAGAGCTGGTGCAGTTGATTTTGTAACTCCTGTTTTTCTTCCTTTTCTTACTAATTGATTAATTGTTGGCACTTAAATTTCACCTCCTGTTTATAAAAATTCAAAAACCGCTACGGAAACAATACTTTTAAAGTATTCCGTAACGGTACTATTTTATCATTTTTTTCCATATATGTCAATGCTTTTTCTTAACTTTTCTTTTATATATTTAATATTTTTCTACGGATAATAGCATTTGCCAATTTGTTCTATAATTTAGTCAATAAAATCCACATCTACTGCTAACATTTTTGCTTTGTGAAGTGTATCATATTTTATATCTTTCCTAGCAAGGATTAAAGTATTTGTAACCTCCCAAAGAGTGAATGTTCCAACTATACTTAAAATATCAGTTAATACTTTATATCCTTCTATACTTTCTAAATAGAAAACTAATAAAAATACAATTATTCCAATAAGTACTAAACGATTAGTCTTTTTTCTTACAATTCTTCTATCTTTTTGTTGATTAAATAATTCTATTGAATAGTGTTCTTTAATTAGCTGTCTTACTCTACCTTTTTCTTCATCATTAAGATTTGCTCCGTAGAAAACTAGTTTTATTGGTATATGAGGTGGAATAATATTAACTTTTCTATCAATAAATTCATATATTTCTTCATTTAAATCTGATTGATCTCTTCTTGATAATTTATCAAACATTTTTATTCCATCATATAAATTTATTTCAACAACTGCATTTCCATCATTATCAATAAATTCCTTGTCAATATAGTCTCTTAAATACTGACTTGCTCCATATTTTTCAACTATTCTATCTAGTTTTTTCAAGTGTTCTACTGCTTTTTCATCATTTGTCATATTCATATTCCCCTTTATCTTGTATTTTTGTATTTTATCTTAATTATTCTTTCTTTATAGTTTTTTTATTTAATTTTATATTTGCCTTAAATTACAAAATATTTGATAAAATTCTTGCCATTTGGACTCCACTTGCAGATGCCATAATTAATCCTCTTGTTAGTCCACCTCCATCACCTATTGAATATAGTCCTTTTATACTTGTTTCAAAATTATTATCTATAACTATTTGGTTTGAATAAAATTTTATTTCTGCAGCATAAAGTAAATTATCAGGATGTGCAAATCCAGGAATTACTTTATCCATTGCTTTTATAAACTCAAGTATATCAACCATCGTTCTATATCCAATTGCATAAGTTATATCACCTGCAACTGCAGTTTTAAGTGTTGGTACAACACTGTTATTTTCTAAATCTTTATCCCAAGATCTTTTTCCATTTAATATATCACCTAATCTTTGTACTAATACATTTCCTCTTCCTAATTGATTGGCATTTTCTGCAATATTCATACCATATTTTATAGGTTCTTTAAACGGATTACTAAAATGGTGTGATGCAAGTATCGCTAAATTTGTGTTTGTACTCTTTTTATCTTTGTATGAATGTCCATTTACTAATGTTAAATTATTATCATATACTTCATTTGCAACAAATCCACTTGGATTTTGACAAAATGTTCTTACCTTATCTTTATATGGTGGTAGGTATCCTACAAATTTTCCTTCATACAAGTATTTATTTACATCTTTCATAACAGAGTCTGGAAGTTCATATCTTACTCCAACATCAACAACTCCTGCTTGGTTTTCTATTTTGTGTTTTTGGCACATTTTAGCAAGCCAATTTGCACCTTTTCTTCCTATTCCAAGTACTACTTTATCTGAATAAAACTCTCTTTCTTCATCTTTATTTTCAGATTTTGCTACAATTACACCTTTTACTTCATTATTTTCTACAATTAAATCTTTAACATTTGTTTCAAATAGAATTTCAATATCATGTTTTAATAGATAATCTTGTATTTTTTTATATAATTCATGACTCTTTTCTGTTCCTAAATGTCTTATTGGACAATTGGCAAGTGTAATGCCATTTTTCTTAGCTCTATCTGAAATTTCTTTTATTTTATCTTTATGATCTAGTCCTTCAACTTTAGGATCAGCACCAAATTTTAAATATATTTCATCTGTGTAGAACATCAATTTTTTTGTTTCTTCTACACCTAAATATTTATCTAAAATTCCGCCAACTTCAATAGTGCTACTTTCTTTATTTGGAAGTGTCAATTTTCCATCAGAAAATGCTCCTGCTCCTGAAAATCCACTTGTTATATTACAATATGGTTTGCATTTTACGCATTTTCCAGTTTGTTCTATTGGGCAATGTCTTTTGTCTACACTTTTTCCTTGTTCTATCATTAGTATTTTTTTGTTTTTTGCAATCCCAAGTTTTATTAATTCATATGCTGTAAAAACTCCTCCAGGGCCTGCTCCAACAATAATTACATCATAATGTTTTCTCATATATTTTATCACTCCCGCTGGTATTATACACGATTAATTGTATTTTTTCAACTGTAAAATAAAAAGAAAATTAAATATAAAAAAAGAAAATAGCAATAAACATTTATATTGCTACTTTCTTAAATTTCTATTTAATATGTTTTTCAATTAATTCATCTAATGTCATAGCTCCAATGTCGCCTTCTCCTCGTTTCCTTACTCCTACTGTCTTACTTTCTACTTCTTTATCTCCCACTACTAACATAAATGGAACTTTTTGAAGTTGTGCTTCACGAATTTTATATCCTATCTTTTCTTGTCTTGAATCTACTTCAACTCTATATCTTAATTTTTGTAATTTCTCTTTTACTTCATTTGCATAGTCTAAATGTCTATCTGCAATTGGTAGTATTTTTATTTGTTTTGGTGCAACCCAGAAAGGTAAATTTCCTTTTGTTTCTTCAAGTAAGAATGAAATAAATCTATCTGA
>CAMYVO010000032.1 GCA_947302485.1 uncultured Clostridium sp.
TTTGAAAAACTATTAAAGTAGGTATTGGTATGGAATTTGTAAAGGCTAAAACTATATTAAGCAAAGTAAACTATGGTAATGATTGGTATGGTATAGATTACAATATGAATTTATATAGAGGTTGTCCTCATAAATGTATTTATTGTGATAGTAGAAGTAATTGTTACCATATAGAAGATTTTGATATGGTTAGAGGTAAAGAAAATGCACTTGAAATTTTAGAGCAAGAGTTAATTAAAAAGAGAAATAAGGGAGTTATAGGAATAGGATCTATGTCGGATACCTATAATCCATTAGAAAAAGAATATGAGCAAACTAGAGGTGCATTAAAACTAATATCAAAATATGGATTTGGAGTTAGTATTGATACAAAGAGTGATTTAATATTAAGGGATATGGATTTACTAAAAGAAATAAATTCAAAAAATAATGTTATTATTAAATTTACTATTACTACTCCCAATGATGAATTATCAAAAATAATAGAACCAAATGTATGTGTATCTTCTAAAAGATTACAAGCAATAAAAGAATTAACTGATAATGGAATATTTGCAGGTATTATGATGAATCCTGTTTTACCATTTATAACTGATAAAGAGGAAGATATAAAGGAATTAGTTAGACTTGCAAATGAATATGGTGCTAAATTTATTCAGACTTATATGGGAATGACATTAAGAGAAAATCAAAGAGATTATTATTTTGACAGATTGGAAGAGCATTTTGAAGGATTAAAAGATAGATATATTAAAACTTATGGAGAAAGATATAATTGTGTAGTTCCAAACTATAAATATTTATTTAAAGTATTTGCTGAAGAATGTAATAAGTATGGAATACTTTATAAAATGGAAGACATTATAAAAGCATACAAAAAAGATAATGCAAGTATTGAACAAATATCTTTCTTTTAATGTTAACAATATTTTGGTATTGTAAACAAAAAAACAAATAGGACTAATGATGAGTTGCCATTATTAGTCTTTTATTATATAATTTGTATAACAGATTGTAATATTGCGTAAAAATAATATATAGTTTAGTTAATGTTAATAAAATATTACAAAATAGCTTATTGCAACTCAAAGTTGCAAAGAAATTTTAAGTTGCAAATGTAAGTTGGTAGAAAAATATGCACCGCAACTTTAAAATGGATTATAGGAGGTGCATAAAAATGAGTTTATCAGAAAACTTACAAAATTTAAGAAAAATTAAAAATATGTCACAGGAGGAACTAGCTGAAAAGTTAAATGTATCAAGACAGGCTGTCTCAAAATGGGAAAGTGGAAATGGTTATCCAGAAACGGAAAAAATTATTTCTATATGTGAAATATTTAATTGTAGTATGGATCAATTAGTAAAAGGTAAAATTTCAAATGATATTAAGTCAGAAAAAAACAATTATGATTTAATGATGACGAAAGCAGCAAAAGGAATTTCATTAGGCGTTGCATTGATTTTATTAGGAGTATCTATCATGCTAACTATATTAGGATTTGCCTCTAATGAACAAGCAGAAGAACAATACGCTTTAATTGGGGTTATTGCAGTATTAACAGGAGTAATATTTGCAGTACCATTATTTATAATACATGGTACAAAGATAGAAAATTTCAAAAAGAAAAATCCTAAAATTGCAAATGTATATTCAGAAGATGAGGTAGAAGAAGGTAATTCTAAATATACAAAAAATCTTGCAATTGGAATTTCTATTATACTTTTAGGTGTAGTAATAATGATGTTATTATTAGGGTTGAAAACATTTGGAGAAGAAAGTACTATACCAGTTGCTACTTTAATGTATTTTGTTACAATTGGAGTTTTACTTATTATATATTCTGGAAAAATGAAGGAAAAATTTGATATAGAAAAATACAATAATGAAAATACGGAAGAATACAAAAGAGTAGAAAACAAAATTGGAAGAATATGCGGAGTTATAATGTTAATAACAACAATTATTTTCTTGGTATGGGGATTTACTTTAAATATGTGGTACATAAATTGGGTAGTATATCCAGTTGGTGGAATATTGTGCGGTATAGTTGGAACTATATTAAAAAAAGATAATATGTAATAGAAATAATAAAATTAGTATAGAATATTTTGATATTCCGTATAATTAATAAACGAATAAGACTGATAAATAGTTGAAATTGTCAGTCTTTTATTGTATAATTTTTGGTAATAATTTATTAATTAACAATGGAGGTGGTAAAAATAAATTATTGGTATATTTGGTTTATGATAATAATTATTTGTTGTATAATAATACCACGAAGTAATAAATTATATTTAGGAATAATGAATAGAAAAAAGAAAGGAAGGAAAAGAAAAATGCCACAAGAATTAATGAAAGAGTTTATTGGAAAAGTATGCACAATTATATTATTTAATGAATCTTTTGGTGTGCAAGGAAAAATAGTAGCAGTAGAAGATAATTGGATAAAAGTTGAAGAAAAGAATAAGGTTCGTTTAATTAATGGTGACATGATAAGAGATATATCAATAGCACCAGAAAAATACCAAAAGTAATATGAAAATATGAGGTTTCAACTTGTTAACAAGATTTTGGTCTTGTTAACAAATTTGTAATCTTGTTAACAAGTTGAATTTAAAATATAAGTGAGGTTAAATGGAAAATTTATTTGTAAATAGAGTAAGATTGAATAAAGATAATATAGATAATAGTAAATATCCTTTTAATATAAAATGTTTAAGTAGTTTTGATGAGCTAAAAATAGATAATTCTGTTACTCTATTTTATGGAGAAAACGGAGTTGGAAAATCTACACTTATAGAGGCTATTGCCATTGCATTAGGACTAAATCCTGAAGGTGGTAGTAATAATATGCAATTTTCAAATTATGATGACTATTCAGAACTATATAAACATTTAACAATTAGTAAGTTTGGAGTTCCTAAAACAAAATTCTTTTTAAGAGCAGAATCTTTTTATAATGTTGCAACTGATATTAGTAATAATAGTGATTTAGTCTATACAACCTATGGAGGAGAAGATTTACACTCTTGTTCACATGGAGAATCATTTTTGAAACTTGTAGAACACAGATTTTGGGATAAAGGACTATATATTTTAGATGAACCAGAGGCAGCTTTATCTCCACAAAGGCAAATGACTTTACTTTGCTATATACATGATTTAGCAAAGAATGGATCACAATTTATAATTGCAACACATTCGCCAATATTATTATCTTACAAATATGGTAAAATAATTGATATGAATAATAATATGAAAGAAATAAAATATGAAGATACAGAAGT